>JACPCK010000012.1 GCA_016179845.1 Chloroflexota bacterium
TTTGGTGGAGACGAGGAAGGCTCAGAAGAGGCTGTCGTCCCGGCCCACCGTCGCAGCGGGGAGTCCTGCGAGGGAGGCTACCCTGGTCCACTTTGATCCCCTGGCGGAGCACAAGGTGGCCGCGGCCTTCCTCTACCGTTGGGCCCGGGAGTCCTACGCTGAGGTGTGGCAGCGGGTTCAGCGTATGTCTGACGAGGAGCGGCGGGGCGTCGTCCAGGAGGCCTTGGGCCGCCTCGGCCCCTTCGATGCGCCTGTCAGGGAGGCGGAGTACGCGGAGTATACCTTTGACCTGGTGCTGGACTACGGGGCCTATCGGGAGTTCAAACGGCACCGGATGCAGTCCTACGTGTCCCAGCCCCTGACGGTGCATCTGGGGTATGTGACACCACCGCTGATCCAGGAGGCGGGCCTCCAGGACGTGTTCGATCAAGCCGTGGCCGCTGCTGAGAGGGCCTACCATCAGATAGAGGAGATGGACCCCGTATTGGCTCAGTACGTGGCTACGCACGCCCACCAACGGCGGGTCCTGGCCCGCATGAACCTGAGGGAATGCTATCATCTGCTCAAGCTGCGCACCAGTCCCCAGACCCACTTCTCCCTGCGCATGGTGATGGAGAAGCTCCTGGAGTTGTGCGCGGAGGTCCACCCCGCGCTCTTCAGCTACCTGAAGCGCCGCACAGATTGAGGTAGAGCCCCAACAGGGGCATAAGGACAAGCAAAGCAATACCTGCACTATCTCCGGGCGCGGTAGCAGGTATTGGACGGGTTAAGGTGGGATGAGGCAGGCAATACCTGCGTGTCTTGCGGCGATTCCAGCATTAGGCTGCACAGGTTTCAATGAGGCTTTGCTTTACTGAATACCCTCCAGTTCGAAGCCTGTAGTTGGCTTCCAAGCCTCCCTTGGTGTGATGCCTTGCCCTGGTGCTCGAATCTTGAGACCCGCATATTCATTCACTTTATCGCTTCGTATGTAGTGGATCCCCTCCTGTACGCACCACCTTCGCTCCTTACCAACCGTCCAGCAGCCTTTAAGGCTCAACCGGTGTGGGTCAAGCAACAACCAGTGCAACATCCGGTCGCTCAGAATCGGAATATCTGGATCAAAGGCAAATCCCGATCCAATTTGATTGTGAGAAAGTAATAGAGGTCTAAATTCGTAGTCGGCGATGTGCTCGTTCAGCAGTAACCGTTTGTCCCCTTCCTCCAGCACGCTATCTCGCTGGATGGCCTCTTCATAGTGACTCTGTCGGCCACCCGCTATTAGCCATTTCCACGCTTTTCTTGCCTGGATGAGACCGTCTGCTAATTGCTCCTCGTTGGCTATCACCTCATTCAACCAGTCTGCTGGGTTCAGCCATTTGAGCTCACAGGACACAGCAAATTTGTGCGCAGGTTCAATAAGCAACAGGTCGAGGTCACGCTTTTTGCCATTCGTGGTGTAAGGAAGAGGGCCAACGCCGTATATTCCCCGCTGCCTCAATATCTCCTTCAAGGATCGCCGCTGAAGTTCCTCCTTCCTGTTCCTCAGGTCCGCATGCACGCTTGGACGTTTCGCATTCACCAGCAGGAGGATGTTTCGTTCTGGGTTAGCCAACATAGCTAGTGCAGGGCTGAATACGAGTACGTCTTCAAACACGGGGATGAAAGGCTGTATGGAAATGTCAATCCTGGAGCGATTCTTTGACTTTGTAACGCCTTCAAAAGTTATGTCTTTCAGGATTTGCGCTACCGTGCATGCATCGACGCCGCTCCAGTTAGAGACCTTGCGAATCCACCGCCGCATACCCATTACAGGTGTAGATTCGGCAGGCTTACGTCCGGTGTCAGCCGCGTTTAACGTATTGATAATCTGGCTTATAGATACAAGGCTTGTCCAAACCGCTTTGAAATCGTGTAGCGTGTAACCACCCAGATCCCAGCTCTCAGGAAATTCCCACAGATGAGCAGTCCCAGCAACTACGACCTGCCGGATGGAGTCGATTAGGTCGTTCGGATAATCCATGCGGGGAGCTTGCGCAGATAACCTGCTAATTCCGTACTTTTGGACTATGCGTTTTAAGCGGTCGACCCCGCTACGAATCGTAGCAGCAGCCATTGCTTCTGGTGGGTCGGCTGCGTTCATGAAGTAATCGGCCATCGTAGAGTCTGGACCGGGCGGCTGCACTTTATTCACTACCAACGTGCCATCTGAAGCCCAATGGGCAGTAGACCAATCTTTAAACAGCCGCGTCATCATGGTCCAGATGTCACAATACGTACTAGCCGATTGACATAGCTCCAAAGCTTCCGCCTCCACGCTACCCTTCGGCTTGTACACCTTGGGTTTCTCTGGTGCAGAGCAGAAATCGAAAATCCAAGGAAGGGCGAATGCCAGCCAATCGTGGGGGTTTGCGAGATTGCTTGGATAGTCTGCAGAACGTCTGTATTTTGTGCTTTCCTCGAAATGGTCAAAGAGGTACCTCTCAAACAACCATAGAACATGTAAAACCGCGATGTCCCGCGGCCGTGAGAAGATCGCTAGTCGGCCAGTGACCTGATCGATGTCCCGGTCGAGTTCCTCTAGCTGCTTTCGGTCTAACATCTGCACAAACTGGTCTCTCATAACGTGTTGACGCTACGAGTGCAAACACCCGTTAGACATGAGTAACCCTCTGCTAGCTTTAGTTCAAAACGTCCACTCAGAAGCAATTCCTGGCTCTCCGGGTGCTATCGAGCTGACGCAATGAGCGTTCATCCATCTTAAATTATGGCCTCATATCCCGCTCGTCCGTCAAGGGGTCACCCTTGAGCTTACCAATACCTGCACAGCTGGGGCTGCGGCGTGCCCAAGGCTAAATCCCATACCCCGCTTAAGCAAGGACAAGCGGGATAAGGGACCCTGCTTGCGGTAGGAGTGTGGGACAGGAGTTAGCTAGCTCGGGCGTGGCTAAACCCGGCGCAGGCTGGCTATGCAGGCAAGGGATGCCAGGCGATTAGGCTGCCGAGGGACATGAGGCCCCAGTCCAGGTTGTAGATACTCATGATACGGCCTCTCAGGTTATGACCTGGCGGGAGCGTGGGGCCTGGGATGCACGCAATCCCAGTGGAACCATGATGAAGAACCCGAGGTTGAATGAACCGGTAAGGTCGAACAGGACGGCCACGAAAAGAGGGCCGACCAGTTGAGGGAGGGCCAGGAACGGCCGCAGGGACCCCGAGATGGTCCCAAAGAAGGCCCTCCCGTAGTAGTTCGCGAAGACCATCGGCTGGAGCAGGCCGAAGGAGCCTCCCAGGAGCCCTACTCCCACCACGTAAGAGACAATGTTGAAGGGGTAAGGAACTACCAGGAGCGCCAGTGTGCCAACGCAACGGCACACGATCAAAGTTGCCAGACATACCCGCATCGGGACACGCTCCACCAGGAAGCCCCAGCCCAGCCTCGAGAAGATGGCGGCTCCAAAGAAGGCAGTGAGCACCCAGCTCGCCCTCGCGTTGGACATTCCTTGTTGCTCGGTGAGGAAGGGCACCAGGTTCGCGCTTATCGCCCCCGCCGAGAGGCTCACCAGGTCAAGGGCTATGACCAGCAGCCAGAAGCTCCGCGTGAGCATGGCTTCACGAAGGGTCCAGACCGGCTCCGCCGCCGCAGCCGTGACCACATCCGTACCGTCCGCCGTGGCTCTTCCACCGGAGCTCTCGCTGTCTGGCTTGAGCCCCATGTCTTCCGGCCTGCTGCGCATGAAGATAAAGAGCGTTGGCACCATAAGAGCCAGCAGCGTCCCGCCCATCAGCGCCCAGGTGTTTCGCCACCCTACCGCAGCGATCAGAAGGCCAATGATGGGGGCCATGACCAATCCGCCCACCGGCTGTCCCAGGGTGGCCAGGGCCATGGCCCGACCCCGGCGCCGCACGAACCATTTGGCGATGGCTACGGGTCCCGTAATCTGCCCCAGCTCGCTCAGTCCCAGGGCGCCCACGATGGCGTAGAGCAACCAGAATTGCCAGACCGCTTGGACCGCCATCAGGAGCACAAGCCCTCCCCCTGCGACGATAGCGCCGAAGAGCATGATGGGCCTGGTGCCGAATCTGTCCAGCAGAGGTCCCAGGAATGGGGCGACGATGATGCCTGCGATGGCCTGGGCCGTCACCGCGCCGACGAGCCGGCTAAGGGACCACCCCAGGTCATCCCTCATCGGTTTGAAGAAGAGGGAAACGGTTTGACCCCCCATGCCTGAGCTGGCGAACTCCGCCAGGAAGACGACCCCCACGACGATCCAGCCGTAGAAGAAGGGGACTCTCCACCGGCCAAGTGGCCACGGCATAGCTCGCACCACTGATCCGTCGGTGGCTCGCGATTCGTTCCTCTGGCGTTGCAAATGGAACCTCTCAGGAGCCCAAGCCATACTTCAGGTCACGTGGGCAAGCAGCTTTTTCGACTCTAAGGTAGGCTTGGACAGGGCCCCTTTTGTGCGCCAGATTCTAACATATCTATTCTTGCCACGGCCAACGATGAGGCCAGCAGGGAGCCGCCCGCTGCGCCGTTGGATGACGAGCGGTTTGGGAGCAAGCAGGGTGCAGCTACAACACCCTTAGCAGCTCCGCCTCCAGTTCCTCTAATGTAGCAAACGCCTCGAATCGCGCCGCCACTCTGCCTTGCCCGTCAATCACAAAGGACCACTCGATACTGGGCAGCTTCCACTCCAACACCGTGGAAGAGATGCGAGCCCTGCTCAGATCACCCTGGACCTCCTCCGGGTTATCGTAAAAGTCCACATGGATGAAGTGGGCTCTCTCCCGGTACTTGTTCTTCAACTCCTGGAGCACGTCCACCTGGGGTCCACACACCGCATTGGCACAGAAGGCCGGGCTGGCGAAGGTGATGACGCTGGGCTTGCCACTGGTCACAGCTACGGCTATCTTCACCATATATAGGTCTGGGTCATGGAGCGATCCCGTGGTCAGCTCTTCAAAGCCCTTGACATCCGCCAGGGTCTTGCTTTCGCTCTTGGGCGCCAGAGAACCCACCGCGGGGGCCAATGGTATCTCACCGACCAGAAAACTGATATCGGTGCGTGCCACGCCGCCTCCTGGCTCCCGCACCTCGATATCAAGGGCCCAGCGCCCTACCTTGTCAAACGTCAACCAGGCGGTATAGAGGCCACGGGTGCCAACCGGCCATTGGTGAAAGGTCGCCTTTACCCTCTCTTTCATCTCGCCTGCTGACCCCTCTCGGCCAACATAGCTAGAAGAGACCTCTACCGATGGGACAGTGACGATCCCCTCGGTAGAGTTGAGAAGAAATCCGACACGGTTCATTCCTACTCCCAGGTCTGCCGTCCCCAGGATCGCCTGCAGACCATCCCGAGACCGTTTGCCCTCAACAAGGGGCGCCAGATAAGGCCTCGTGGCCTGTTCCGAAACGCGGCCAGGTTGATTGCGAGAGGGCGCGAATGGCAGCCCACCAGAAGGCCGACACGCCATCGATGCCGCCAGAAGAGCTGCCAAGAGTATCAAGAACCTCATAGTTCCAGGTAAGGCCTTCCTACGGCCCCTGCTCATAGGAGCCGAAGGTGAAGGCGAAGAGGGCAAAATCCGCAGAGTTGGAGCTAAGAGCAAGCTCGTGACTATCAAACTCCTGGGACTCTACTACCCTGTACATGCGCGGTTCGTCCACCAGGAAAAAGGTCTTCCCGTCCTCGTCTACGCGAATGTCAGCGCCGAAGTGGCTCCTGGGGAGAGCACCCCCGTCCAGGGTGACTACTACTCTAAAGGGCTTTGTCCCCTCAGAGAAATCAATGACCGCGTTGGCGCTGGCGCCGGAGAACCTGATCGCAAGGTAGTCCTCATAGTTTTGGGTTGCCCTTCCGTGATCCAGGCTCTCGGGCCCATTTATCCAGGGCCCTTGGAGATAAATCAGATGGTTGCGATGGTTGCCAGGGTCCGTATATGCAACGGCCTTGTCCTGTGCATCATAGTATTCACGGTTTGCCACGTACAGCCCCCCGAGGGAGTTTCCGCGTAGGTATCCACCGTATAGCTCCCGCGTCTGCCTGGTCTCAGGGTCTCGGCTAGCCCCGAGGGCCTGCTTGGGGCCAGCGTCAGTTCCAGCCTCTACTCCTCCTACCTGGAACCCTGCCTCGGTCAAAAGCTCCCTTATCTTGGCCTCGGTCTCGGCGTAGTCACCCTCTCCAAAGTGGGTGTAGCGGATCACCCCATCCTTATCGATGAGGTATTTGGCCGGCCAGTAGTTGTTGTCGTAGGCATTCCAGACCTTGAAATCGTTATCCTGGACTATGCGGTACCTGAGACCATAGGTCTCGGCCGCCTTAACCACGTTGCTTGTCTTTTTTTCGAACTCGAACTCCGGGCTGTGTACCCCGACGATCACCAGTCCCCTGTCAGCGTACTTCTCGTGCCACTCCCGGAGATACGGGAATGTCCGGATGCAGTTCACACAGGTGTACGTCCAGAAGTCGATAAGAACCACTTTCCCCCGCAGACTCGCCAGAGTAAAGGGCTTGGCATTGACCCAGCCGGTAGCACCTTCTAGCTCGGGAGCCTCGGACCCTTTGACACCACTTCTACATCCCGCAACCATGATGACTGCGAACACCGCCATTGCCAGGAAGATAGCAACTGCTAAAAGGCGTGGCAAGTAGACGCGCCTGTAGCAGTTGCTCATGAGCCTCACTCCCCCAAACTACGTTGGCTTACATGTCCCTTTTATTATATATGTTCCTTTTAGGTGATGCGACCTCTTCGGGGGTGTGTGTACCCCGGCGGGGAATCGACTTTACCCACCAGGGGTTCCCCAACAACCCCCAGCACTCCCAATACCTGCGTATGCACAGCCACGAGGTCTGAAACCATCACCCACGAACAAACAGTGACGATTACTGCCAGGCGTCACAGTGTTCCTGTGTATAGCTTCAGTATGCAACGAGTTCCAACTGCCTCACAAACCGCCTGCAAACGATTGATGCACTACGGTAGTGTTACCGATTTTTGGGAGGGGGCATAGTCATGGCATCAATCACAAACGCAACGCTCACAATAACCCACAACCACACAAAGAAGACAGCTAGACCCATTGTGAAGTGCAAGGTGAATTTTACCACGGCTGAGCTGGCTCTCATGAAGCTCGGTGGAACTTGGTTCAAACTGAAGTGCCAGCTTTGGGGAGAGGACTCCGGGTTCACAGGGGCCGACGATTACCTCTATACATACTCCACTGTCTACTACTTCCCTGATGTGACGCCGGCTGCCTCAGAAGATCGGACCTTCGATGTAACCGTGGGCGAAGGGGTCCTAGACGAAGACTGGGGCGTGGATGAGGTGTATGGCAAGCTTATCCTCCAAAACTTGGTGTACCCATCCACGGTCACCAAGAAGACGAACGTCGTATCCCACTCCTTCTAGCTAGGCGGCCTCACATCGGGTACCCCCTATAAACTGCCCGAACACCGGGAGAAAGACCCATTAGCAGGGTGCTGAAAAAGGGAAGTCCAGATCCCGACAAGTCGGGATTGGCGGGGGTCTGGGGGGACACCCCCAGATATAATTTCCACCCCATTCCTGACCAGAGCTTGTCCTGAGCCTGGCGAAGGAAAGGGGGAAGGGGGGATGGCCGAAAAGGGTTTTTCATCAGCCTGCTAGGGGCGGCCCCAGGGCTTGGCATGGCCTGCGAACAGAGTGACACAGCGCTACGAGCAGCTTGCAGAGGTTGGAAACCATGAGCGGGCAGGCCCTACCGGGAGGCTGGCCAGGTCTGGACCTTTGACAGCTCGGCCTGCATGTTCTGCCAGTGGGTGCCCTTCCAGTAGACCCTGCGGCACGAGAGGCACTCCATGAACTGGCGCTGGGTCTGGAGCACGTAGGGCGGCACCCGGCCCTCGACGAGTTGCCGCTCTACGGGGGAAAGGGGCTCGTTGCACTCGATACAGCGGCAGAAGAGGTAGCGCATCTCTAACCCCAGCTCTCCCACCACCTGCTGAAGCTGCTCCCACACATCGTCGCTACGAACGTGGAGTGCCCTGACGGGGCCCCTGGTGACGGCGCGGCGCTGGAGCAGCCCGCGGTCCTTGGTGAGGATGATACGCCCCTGTTGCCAGGCGACTCGTATCAGATCGTCGTCGCTGCCGCTCGGTAAGAAGAGAGCGTCGTAGCCCAGGACCCTCAGCCATCGCGCCAGGCGGCCCACATTGAGGTCTACGATGAAGCGTGGCGCTGCCGGTATCATGGGCGCGGGACCTGAAGGGTCATGCCCTCGGACGCCGGAAGCACGGGGAGACCCAAGCGTTCGGATATGGTTGACAGCTCGCCCTCTATCTCTGCCTGAAAGCCGGGGGTCATGTGGACTGCCAGGACCTTTCGAGGCAAGGAACCTCCGGAGGAGGCCAGTGCCTGGAGCTCCGCCTCCAGGAGGGCTGGGGTAAGGTGGCCGGCGCTCCGTGCCGCCCGCTCCATGGAGTTGGGGAAGGTCACCTCTAAAAGCAGAAGGGACGCCCTTGCCTTGTGCAGGGCTTCGGCCAGCCCGGGGCCGGTATCCCCCGAATAGAAGAATGAGCTGCCCCCAGAGCTGGTGACCCTGTACCCCACCGCCGGGGGCCCGTGGGGTACGGCCAGGGGGAGGATGCGGTAATCCGCCCAGGAGAACTCCAGGCCGGGCTCCACCGGATTGAGACGCACCCTGGGCTTGGAAGGCTCCGGCCTGGCAGTGAAGTCAGGGTAGTGGCTCCTGAGACGGTCTAGAGTATCCGATAGGCCGAAGACCTGGAGGGTCTTGCCTGAGAGGAGGGTGTTGAGGGCCAGCATGGGCAGGTCGCGTACGTGGTCATAGTGGCGGTGCGTAAGTAGAAGGGCGTCGATCTTCTCCTGCTGGCCCAGGGATAGCGTTGAGGTGAGTCCCCCGGCATCCAGGGCCAGCCTTTCGTCTACCAGAAGGCACGTCAGACGGGTGGTCAGGGTCTCCTGGTTGTGGGCGCCGAGGACCCGTACCCTCATGACAGGCCGCTAGCAGGGTGCTGAAAAAGGGAAGTGCAGGGTCCCGAGGCATCGGGACTCTGGCGGGGGTCTGGGGGTTCCCCCCAGATGCAATTTTCGCCCCCTTCCTGGCCAGAGCCTGTCCTGAGTCTGGCGAAGGAAAGGGGGTAGGGGGATGGTCGAAAAGGGGGGGTCATCAGCCTGCTAGATCCAGCGTTTGAGGCGGAAGAAGAGGAAAAGGAGAGCACCCATGATGATGGAGGGGATGAAGGTGATGGCAAAGGCCCATGTATGACCAGCGAAGGGAAGCGCGACATTCATGCCGTAGAGCCCCGAGACGGCGATGAGGGGCAGCATGACAGTGAAGAGGACGGTGAGAATACGCATGACGTCGTTGGTGAGATGGGAGTTGAGGGTGAAGAGGGTGTCGCTGAGTCCCTCGGTTACCTCCTTCAACTCCTCCAGCTCGACCCATATGCGGCGGGTGTGGTCGGCCAGGTCCCCGAAGTAGACATCGGGGTCAACTCGGAGAAAAGGGTACTCCTTGGCCTCCAGGGACTCCATGACCTCGATCTGAGGCCTGATGACCCGCCGATAGGCAATGACGTCTCTACGGACGATAGATAGCTCCTGCACTATGCCGGAGTGGGGCTCCAGTATGCCCTCCTCCAAGCGGTCCACCTGCTCGATGATCTTGTTGAGAACGGGAAAGCAGTAGTCCACCAGATGGTCCAGGATGCGGTAGAGGAGATGGCCTGAGCTCTGCCCCATGCACTCGTGCCGTATGGCCTCGCTCCCCTGGCAGTCCTCGAAGAGCTTGACCAGGGGGCGCAGGTCGCCCCGGTGGACCGTGACCACAAAGTCAGCGCCCACGAAGATGCCCACCTGGCTGGGCAGGGTTACGCGAGCCTTGCGGTTGAAGACGGGAAAATGGACGACCAGGAATAGGTAGTTGGGATACTCGTCCACCTTGGGTATCTGGACACGGCTCAGGCAGTCCTCCAAGTCCAGGTGATGGAAGCTGTACCGGGCCTTCAGGTATTCCATCTCCGCCAGGGAGGGGTGCCCCACGTTGACCCAGGTCAGGCCCTGGGCCTCGATGATCTTGATTTCCAGGTCCTTGCGGACCGTTGGGGAAGTAGCCATCTGCCCTCTGAAGACGAGGCTTGTTGCTATTGTAGCACACCCTTGTGGAAGCGCCCACCAGATAGGGTTTTCCCGCAGGAACCGGTCTCCAGGGTCTTTTAGTGTTCCAAATCCGACAGAGACAAGGGAGCTTGAGGGGGCTGACGCCCCCTCGGAGACAAACAACCACCCCCTTCTCCCGACTTGAGAGAAGGGGGTCATGGGGGATGAGGGCGTGGAGTGACGGGGCAGGTAGCAGATAACTAAAAGGCCCTGAACCGGTCTCTCCCAGGGCTTGACATATGAAGTGATGGGATGCACAATATATAGGGTTTGAGAGGGAAAACAGTTTGAGGTCTCGCCACTGATATAGCCCACTAAGCTGATTACTCCGAAACGGCGGCTGGAGCAAATCGGCCGCCGTTTTTGTACCTTAAGAAGTGAATATGGATGTGGCCCCTGGGGGTTGGACCCTCAGGGCTAAAGAAACTTCCAGGCTCTGATACAGGTCGAGCTATGAAAGGGCCCATGGTGGATGCCTTGGCGCCAAAGGCCTAAGAAGGGCGCGGCACGACTGCGAAAAGCCCCGGTGAGCCGTCCAGCGGGCATAGCCGGGGATTCCCGAATGGGGAAACCCACTCCAGGCGTTGAGCCAGGAGTACTCCTGGGGTCCAACCCAGGTAGAGGGTACCGGGGGAACTGAAACATCTTAGTACCCCGTGGAAGAGAAATCAAAAGAGATTCCCTTAGTAGCGGCGAGCGAACGGGGAAGAGCCTAAACTCCGAGGACTGAGTGGGCCGGAGCCCTATGCCCTCGGGGGGTTGTAGGGCCTGCCAGGAGCGGCCCCGGCTGCTCCAGGGAGTCAGAAATCCCTCCTTTAGCCAAAGGTCCTGGAAAGGACCACCATAGAGGGTGAAAGTCCCGTAGGCGAAAGGGGAGGGACTCCCGGCAGGTACCTGAGTACCGCGGGACACGAGAAACCCCGCGGGAAGCTGGGGGGACCATCCTCCAAGGCTAAATACCTTTGGCGACCGATAGTGAACCAGTACCGTGAGGGAAAGGTGAAAAGCACCCCGAGAGGGGAGTGAAATAGATCTGAAACCGTGGGCCTACAAACAGTCAGAGTTCCGATTCGTCGGAATGATGGCGTGCCTATTGAAGAATGATCCGGCGAGTTCTTGGGCGGGGCTAGGTTAAGGGAATGGATTCCCGGAGCCGCAGCGAAAGCGAGTCTAAATAGGGCGCAGCGTCCAGGGGCAACCCTGGCCGCAGGTCCCGTTCAAAAGACCCGAAACCGGGCGAGCTACCCATGGCCAGGGTGAAGCCCCGCTAACCCGGGGTGGAGGCCCGAACCTGTTTCTTGTGCAAAAGGATGGGATGAGCTGTGGGTAGTTGGTGATATGCCAATCGAGCCCGGATATAGCTGGTTCTCCCCGAAATGCATTGAGGTGCAGCCTCAGGAAATAGCTTGGGAAGGTAGGGCTCTGGATGGGCTAGGGGGCGTGAGCTTACCAAACCCAACCAAACCACCAATGTCCCAAGGTGGACCCTGGGAGTGAGACGGTGAAGGATAAGCTCCATCGTCGAGAGGGAAACAGCCCAGACCGCCAGCTAAGGCCCCTAAGTGCAGGCTAAGTGTAAAAGGCAGTCATGTTCCCCAGACAGCCAGGAGGTTGGCTCAGAAGCAGCCATCCTTCAAAGAGTGCGTAACAGCTCACTGGTCGAGGGGTGTGGCGCCGAAAATTTAGCGGGGCTAAGCCTGCCGCCGAAGCTGCGGGTCCTTCCCTCTGGGAAGGACGGTAGGGGAGCGTCCCCTGGCTGGTGAAGGTGAGGCGTAAGCCTTGCTGGAAGCCAGGGAAGTGAGAATGCCGGAATGAGTAGCGCTAACCGGGGTGAGAATCCCCGGCGCCGAAAGCCCAAGGTTTCCTACGCAACGTTGATCGGCGTAGGGTTAGTCGGAACCTAAGGCAAAGCTGAAAAGCCTAGTCGATGGATGGCAGGTCAATATCCCTGCACCATCTCTGTCCCGTTACGAGCCAAGGGGGGACGCGGAAGGGTAAGCGGTGCATACCCAATGGACATGGTGTGTTTCCGCCTGAAGGCCAGCCAGGGCAGGCAAATCCACTCTGGCGCTATGAGCTGAGGGGCGGGAGAACCCTGAGGTACGCCTCGGGGAACTCCGCCGAACCCATGCCGCCAAGAAAAACCTCGTGGCCAGGAGCAGGGGTGTCCGTACTGCAAACCGACACAGGTGGGCTGGGGTAAAAGTCCCAAGGCGAACGAGAGAACCCTCGCTAAGGAACTAGGCAAAAGGGCTCCGTAACTTCGGAAGAAGGGGCGCCTCCTGGGGTGAAGGGCTTGCGCCTGGAGCTCCGGGAGGCCGCAGCGAAGCAGCTCGGGCGACTGTTTAACAAAAACACAGGTCTCTGCCAAGGGGTAACCCGAGGTATAGGGGCCGACGCCTGCCCAGTGCCGGAAGGTTAAGAGGAGGAGTCAGGGGGCAACCCCGAAGCCCTGAATCGAAGCCCCGGTGAACGGCGGCCGTAACTATAACGGTCCTAAGGTAGCGAAGTCCCTTGTCGGGCAAGTTCCGACCCGCACGAATGGCGTAACGACTTGAGCGCTGTCTCAGCGAGGGGCTCGGCGAAATTGCAGGGCCTGTGAAGATGCGGGCAACCCGCAGCGGGACAAAAAGACCCCGTGAAGCTTTACTGTAGCTTGGCATTGGACTGGGGTCAGGGATGCGTAGTATAGGTGGGAGGCTGGGAAGTCTGCCTCGCGGGGCGGATGGAGCCGCCGTTGAAATACCACTCTTCGCTGACTCTGGTCCTAACCCCGCAAGGAACGGGGGACCATGCCAGGTGGGCAGTTTGACTGGGGCGGTCGCCTCCTAAAAGGTAACGGAGGCGTCCAAAGGTCCCCTCAGGGTGGATGGAAATCACCCGTCGAGTGCATTGGCATAAGGGGGCTTGACTGTGAGGCCGACAAGCCGAGCAGGTGGGAAACCAGGGCAAAGTGATCCCACGGTACCGCATGGAAGGGCCGTGGCTTATCGGATAAAAGCTACTCCGGGGATAACAGGCTGATCTTGCCCAAGAGTTCACATCGACGGCAAGGTTTGGCACCTCGATGTCGGGGGTACGTGAGTTGGGTTCAGAACGTCGTGAGACAGTTCGGTCTCTATCTGCTGCGGGCGTAGGAGGCTTGAGGGGGTATCTTCCTAGTACGAGAGGACCGGAAGGGACGTACCTCTGGTGTGCCGGTTGTCCTGCCAAGGGCATCGCCGGGTAGCCAAGTACGGTAGGGATAAGCCCTGAAAGCATCTAAGGGCGAAGCTCACCCCAAGATTAGGCCTCCCATCCTTCCCGCAAGGGAAGGAGTAAGGTCCCAGGAAGACTACCTGGTATATAGGCCGCAGGTGGAAGTCCCGTAAGGGATTAAGCTGAGCGGTACTAATAGACCGAGGGCTTGACCTGTGTCAGACTCTGGAAGTTTCTGCCTTTTAGCAGCCACAGAGGAAATGTCCTCCGGTGGCCAGAGCGGTGTGGAACCACCCGTTCCCATGCCGAACACGGAAGTGAAACGCACCAGCGCCTACGATACTGCCCTGGCAACGGGGTGGGAAAATAGGCCGCTGCCGGGGGGCTGCATGGGAGGCCCGCTCAGATGAGCGGGCCTCCCATTTTTCGTCGCCGGGAAGTCCTGGCTCGCTGAGACGAGCCTGCTTCGATATACAGGCCTTCGAAATTTGTATAAAACTTTGCCAAAAACTGCTTCCCGTTGCGGTCGCTTGGTGCTACAATATGCTGTTATATCCCCCTGTAGGACACGGCGGCAGGGTGTTAACCACCTTTACAGCCAAATACCGGGCAGCCTATAATGGGATTAGCTATAAAGCGTGTTTCCAGGACGGGCAATACTATCGGGGCTTCGGCTTCCCACTTGACCCGTCCCAGAGGCCGGCAATCTTCTCCCGAGAGCAACTAAGGGGAATGGGAGACTAAGATGTCCAGTAGAGGATTTGAGAAGTTCTCCGAGAGGGCAAGGCGCGTCCTCTCTCTTGCCCAGGAGGAGGCCCAGAGGTTCAGCCACAACTACATTGGCACGGAGCACGTGCTACTGGGCCTCGTCAGGGAGTCGGAGGGCGTTGGCGCCCGCGTCCTGGGCAATCTGGGGGTAGACCTCGCCAAGGTGAGATCAGCGGTGGAGTTCATCATTGGCAAGGGTGACCGGCCTGTCTCCGGTGAGAACATAGGCCTGACGCCGCGTGCCAAGAAGGTGATAGAGCTGGCGGTGGATGAGGCCCGGCGTACCAACCAGCACTACATCGGCACGGAACACCTGCTCGTTGGCGTCCTCAGGGAAGGTGAAGGCGTGGCCTGCGGGGTCCTGGAGTCCCTGGGCGTCACCCTTGAGAAGGTACGGGCGGAGGTCCAGAGAATCCTCAGCCAGAACGTGGCCCAGGGGCATCCTGCCGGCCACGCCGCTACAAGAACGCCCACGCTGGACCGGCTGGGCGTAGATCTGACGACGGCTGCCCGCGCCGGCAAGCTCGACCCAGTTTGGGGACGCCACAAGGAGATCCAGAGAGTCATCCAGATCCTAAGCCGGCGGAACAAGAACAACCCGGTCCTCATAGGGGAGCCCGGGGTCGGCAAGACAGCCATAGTAGAAGCCCTAGCCCAAAAAATCGTCAACAGTGACGTTCCAGCGACCCTCCAGGGAAAACGCCTTGTAACCCTGGATATGGGGGCCTTGGTGGCTGGCACCAAGTACCGCGGGGAGTTTGAGGAGCGCCTCAAAAAAGTCCTGGAGGAGCTGAAGGGGACAGGCAACTGCATCCTCTTTATCGACGAGATGCACACCCTGGTGGGGGCCGGCGCCGCTGAGGGGGCAGTCGATGCTGCCAGCATTCTCAAGCCCTCCCTGGCCCGCGGGGAGATCCAGACCATTGGCGCCACAACGCTGGACGACTACCGCAAGTATGTAGAGCGGGACCCGGCCCTGGAGAGACGCTTCCAGCCAGTGCTGGTGGAAGAGCCTACAGTGGACGAGAGCATAATGATCCTCAAACACGTGAAGAAACGCTACGAGGAGCATCACCGGCTAACTATCGAGGACACGGCCGTCGAAATGGCAGTCAGGCTGGCCTCCCGCTTCATACCCGACCGGTTCCTGCCCGACAAGGCCATAGACCTCATGGACGAGGCGGCCTCCCGCGTCAGGATCATGGCCAGCACCACGCCCCTCTCAGTCAAAGAGGCCACGAAGCTCTTGGAGAGCGTGCGACGGGAGAAGGATGAGTCCATCGAGCAGCAGCACTATGAGTACGCCGCTGAGCTTCGCACCCGCGAGACGAAGCTGATGGAGAAGCTGGAACAGATCGAGAAGGAGTGGCAGTCGGAGCAGACCCCGGAGAAGCTCACGGTGGTGGAAGAGGACATCGCAGAGGTGGTGGCCATGTGGACCGGGATACCCGTGACCCGGCTGCGCACAGAGGAGACGGAGCGCCTCCTGAAGATGGAGGAGGTCATCCATCAGCGTATTGTGGGGCAGGACGAGGCCATCAAGGTCATAGCCAAGGCAGTCAGAAGAGCCCGCGCCGGCCTGAAAGACCCCCGGCGTCCTATAGGAGCCTTCATCTTCCTGGGACCCACAGGGGTAGGGAAGACGGAGCTAGGCCGGGCCTTGGCCGAGTTCATGTTCGGCTCCGATGAGTCCATGATTCGCCTGGACATGTCGGAGTTCATGGAGCGGCACACGGTGGCCCGCCTTGTGGGGGCACCGCCGGGGTATGTAGGCTATGAAGAGGGCGGACAGCTCACGGAGGCGGTCAGGCGCAAGTCCTTCTGCGTGCTGCTCTTGGACGAGATCGAGAAGGCCCACCCCGATGTCTTCAACATCCTGCTCCAGATCTTCGACGACGGGCATCTGACCGATGCCAAGGGCAGAAGAGTGGACTTCAGGAACGCCATAGTCATCATGACCAGCAACCTCGGCTCCAGCCTCATCAGGAAGGAGACTGGTCTTGGCTTTTCCCTCAAGAGCGATGAGGCCAAGTCGGCCCAGGATGCCTACGAGCGGATGAAGGAGAAGGTGACGGACGAGGTCAAGCGGTTCTTCCGTCCTGAGTTCCTCAACCGTATCGACGCCGTGGTAGTGTTCCACGGGCTCAGCAAGGAGCATATCCTCAGGATCGTGGACCTGATGCTGAATATCGTGGCCAAGCAGCTCCAGGAGAAAGGCATCTTCGTGGAGATAACCCAGAGCGCCAGGGAGCTCCTGGGGGCAAAGGGCTACGACCCCAACTTCGGCGCCCGCCCCCTCAGGCGCGTCATCCAGGACATGGTGGAGGACAAGCTGTCCGAGGAGATCCTGGCGGGGCACTTCTCCACTGGGGACACGGTGGTGGTGGATGCCGAGGAGGACAGGATTGAGATAAGACAGAAGGTAGCTGCCGCTTCTGTCAGCTAGCCGCCTGGTCGCACAGGTGCAGAAGAGGGAGCAGATGCTGCTCCCTCTTCTGCTTCCAGGACTTGGCGCCGCCCATTTGGTACAATACAGCGAGATTTGACGGGCAGCGGGTGGCGCAGTGGCGCGAGAGCGAAAGGTCAGAGTCTTTTTCTGCGAGCAGTGCGGAACGGAGAGCCCACGGTGGCAGGGCCGTTGCTCCGGCTGCGGGGCGTGGAACTCTATGGCGGAGGCGCCTGCCAGCTCCGCCCGCGGGCAGGGACCTTGGCTTGCTCCTTCTAACGAGGGGGCCAAGAGTGTGGCAGAGATCCCCCTGGAGGAAGGGCCCCGGCTGAGCGTTTCCTTCGGTGAGATGAACCGCGTCCTCGGTGGAGGCCTGGTGTCGGGCTCCGTGGTCCTCATGGCCGGGGACCCCGGCATCGGGAAGTCGACCCTCCTGCTTCAGGCTGCCGCTGGGGTAGGTCAAGGGGACAAGGTCCTCTACGCCACTGGGGAGGAGTCGGCCCAGCAGGTCAAGCTCAGGGCGCGGCGCCTTGGCGCTGAAGGGAGCAACCTGCTCATTCTTCAAGAATCGGACATAGAGAGGATCCTCCAATGCCTGGAGGAGGTGAGGCCACGCCTGGTCGTCGTTGACTCCATCCAGGCCGTAGAGTCCTCCGAGATACAGTCCAGCGCCGGAACCGTGGGCCAGGTGAGGGAGTGTGCCGGTATCCTTATCCGTTGGGCCAAGGCCCGCGGCGCTCCCATGCTGCTGGCCGGCCACGTCACCAAAGAGGGGGACGTCGCCGGGCCCAGGCTCCTGGAGCACATGGTCGATGTCGTCTTGTACCTGGAAGGGGAGCCCAGCAGCGGCCTGAGGGTCCTCAGGGCGGTGAAGAACCGCTTTGGCCCCACCAATGAGGTAGCCTTCTTCAGCATGGGAGAAGGAGGCCTGAAGGAGGTCCTGGACCCCTCCAGTCTGTTCCTCTCCCATCGGCGAGAAGGGGTGCCCGGCTCGGTCATTGTGCCCCTGATGGAGGGCTCAAGGCCCCTCGTGGTAGAGGTGCAGGCCCTGGTGATGCCCTCCCAACTGCCATCCCCCCGTCGCACGGTTACCGGCCTCGACCCCAACCGCGTGGCGATGATCTGTGCCGTCCTATGGCGCCACGGCGGCCTGCCCTTGGGAACCCATGACGTGGCGGTGAACGTGGCAGGAGGATACAGGGTCTATGATGCAGCGGCGGACCTGGCCGCTGCCGTAGCCCTGGCTTCAAGCCTGAGAAACGTGCCTATGGCTGATGGAGCCGCAGCCTTGGGGGAACTGGGCCTGACCGGTGAGGTGCGGCCTGTGCCTCGCCTGGAGGAGCGCCTGAGGGAGCTTTCCCGGCTGGGCCTGAGGCGGGCCCTTGTTCCCGCCGGCGCTGAGGTCAGGGGTGGCTCGGTGCAGATTGTACCCGTGTCCACCCTCAGGGAGGCTTTGCGATGGGCCCTGGGCTCGGACTAGAGAGAGCAGGGGAGGCGATGAGATGGAGGGGCTCCTGGTAAAGAAGGAACGCCTGGACTCCATTCTGGCGGGGATGGGCTCCTTGCTGGTGGCCTACTCAGGGGGTGTGGACAGCGCCTTCCTGGCCGTCGCCGCACACGACCTGCTGGGCTCCCGCGCCCTGGCCGTCACCGCCCGGTCTCCCAGCCTGGCCTCCAGCTCGCTGGAGGCGGCCGTCAAGCTGGCGCAGGAGATGGGGTTCCCCCACCGGATCATAGATACGGAGGAGTTCTCTGACCCCGACTACCTGGCCAACGGGCCCACCCGCTGCTACTTCTGCAAGGTAGAGCTCTATACCAAGCTGCAGACCCTTGCCGAGAAGGAGGGCTTGGCCTGGATCGCCAACGGCTCCAACATGGACGACCTGAAAGACTTTCGGCCGGGCCTCAAGGCTGCGAGAGAGTTCGGAGTGAGGAGCCCTCTCGTAGAGGCGGAGCTGAGCAAAGAGGAGATTAGGGAGCTTTCTCGCCGCAGGGGGCTGCCAACCTGGGACAAGCCGGCGGAGGCCTGCCTTTCATCCCGAATCCCTTATGGCACCCCAGTGAGTCTGGAGGCCCTGCAACGTATATCGGAAGCAGAGGCCTTCCTGAAGTCCCTCGGCCTGGGGCAGGTACGGGTGAGGGACTACGGCAACCTTGCCCGCCTGGAGGTAACCCCCTCGGCCATCCCCTTCCTGGCACAGGAAGGAGTGAGAGAGAGGGCAGTGGTCAGGCTCAAGGAGCTGGGCTACCTGTACATAGCCCTGGACCTGGAGGGCTACCGGTCCGGCAGCCTGAACGCAGCCCTCAAAAAGGAAAAAGGCTAGGTTAAGTGTTATGAGCCCCGTCTCCCGCTACATGGGCCTGAACGAGTTCATCACCGGGCTGGCAGATAGCCTGGCCTCGGCTCCCTGGGCCAGGAGGTACACGAGCAAGGATGAGCTTTGCCAGGCGGTGAAGGCCGTTGCTGAGCAGTTTCTGGAGGGAAGCCTGAAGCCTTCAGGAATAGGCTACAGCGTTTGGCAGGGGGTGGCAGAGCCCGGCAGCAGCGACGGTATCATGCCCGTTCCGGCCCTGGGCGCAGTGTTTGTGCCAGACTTGACGATAGACGTGGAAGGCAGCCCCACGGTGGCCTTCCACATCGCGGCCGCGCGCTCCGCCCAGGGCACCGAGGCCAAGGTAGGAGCTGCCCTTGGTGCCGCCCTTTGCTTCACCCGCCAGTACCCTGCTGTCATCGTCTTCCTTCACGGCACCCAACCTGCTTCCGACTATCCCCTGCGGGACCGGGAGCTGATGATGGCGCTGTGGTCAATCCACAAGATCCGCCTGGTTCTCCGCTAGGAGGTCTTCCCTGAGTCCTCGATGCGCCTATCTACAGCCCGTTGGCGGCGCCAGCGGCGACATGGTGCTCGGCGCCCTGGTGGACGCCGGTGCCTCCCTAACGTTGTTGCAGGAGGCCGTAAAGGCCCTGGGTCTGGAGCGCGTTGGCTTGAAGGCCGAGAAAGCGGTAAGGGGCGGCATCGGCGGCACCCGGGTGACTGTAGAGGTGGGGGCGGGGAGAGGGGGGCCCTACACCTGGGACCAGTTCCAGGAGCTTGTGGGGAAGAGCCCTCTGCCGGAGCCTGTGAAGCAGCGCTCTTCGCGGATTCTGCAGAGGTTGGCCAGGGCCGAGTCCGTGGCCCACGGTTCCGAGCTGGGGAAAGGGACCCTCCACGAGCTGGGGAGCCCGGATACCCTGGTGGACGTAGTAGGGGCCGCGGCAGGGTTCCACGAGCTGAAGGTAGAGAGGGTCTTTTGTGCCCCCCTGCCCGTAGGGCGGGGCACCGTCGCCACCGGCCACGGTATCCTGCCAGTGCCGGTGCCCGCCACCCTTGAGCTGCTACGGGAGGCAGGGGCCGTCACAGCCAGCCCTGAGCAGGATGCTCCCGGGGAGATGGTGACGCCTACGGGGGCGGCCATCCTCACCACGCTGGCCGAGTTCCGTCGTCCTGCCATGCGCCTGGAGCAGGTGGGCTGGGGTCTGGGTTTCCGAGAGTGGAAGGATGTTCCCAACGTGCTGGCCCTCTGGCTAGGGGAGCAGGTGGACGAGGAGGCAGTGGCTACCCTCGTGCTCCTGGAGACCAACATAGACGACATGACCCCCCAGATACTGGGATACGTTCAGGAGCGCCTGCTAGCTCACGGCGCCCTGGACGCCTGGTTCACCTCCATAGGGATGAAGAAGAACCGCCCCGCCGTACTGCTGAGCGCCCTGGCGCCGGCTCATCTGGAGGCGATCATGGTGGAGCTCATCTTGAGGGAGACCACCACCCTGGGAGTGCGGAGCCGCCCTGTGTTCCGCCACGAGGCCCAGCGCGAGACGGTGGTGGTAAAGACTACCCTGGGTGAAGTGCCGGTGAAGGTAAAGAGAGTTGGGGGCCGCGTCTTCGGGGTAACCCCCGAGTACGATGCCTGCCGCACCATAGCCCTTTCCAGGCGCATGCCGTTGCAGGAGGTCATGAGGACGGTGGCCCGAGAGGCAGCGGAAAGGATATCAGGCAGCTAAGAGGGCCATAATCGCTGCTTGACTTTCTTCGCAAGCAATATCATACTTGATTTCGAAAAGGCACTATTCCTGCCTTTTGGGGCGGCTTCAGCGGGTGCAAGCGCGGCGGGCCCCAGTGGCGCAATGGCAGCGCAACCGATTTGTAATCGGTAGGTTGGTGGGTTCGACTCCCCTCTGGGGCTGAGACAACGGCCCGCCTCCTGGCCCTGTGGACTTGGCTGTCAGATAGGGGTATGCTAAACTATTACAGCCTTCAGGGAGGGGTGGCGGAGTGGCCAATCGCACCAGACTGTAAATCTGGCGCCCGTCGGGCTTCGTAGGTTCGAATCCTACCCCCTCCATTGTGGCGCAAGGGAAAAGGCTTGAAAGCTGGCAGAGAGGCTGAAAGAGAAAGGGCCCACATAGCTCAGCCGGTAGAGCACGTTCTTGGTAAGAACGGGGTCGCCGGTTCGAATCCGGCTGTGGGCTCCACCTTTAAGGAGGAGCTGACCAATGGCCAAACAGAAGTTTGTTAGGAACAAACCTCATCTCAACGTGGGCACCATAGGCCATGTGGACCACGGCAAGACCACCCTGACTTCTGCCATAACCAAGGTCCTGGAGAAGAGCGTGGGGGGGGCTACCCATTACAGGCCCTTTGACTCCATTGACTCGGCGCCGGAGGAGAAAGCCAGGGGCGTCACCATCAACATCGCCCACGTGGAGTACGAGACGCAGAAGCGTCACTATGCCCACGTGGACTGCCCCGGCCACGCCGACTACATCAAGAACATGATCACCGGGGCAGCCCAGATGGACGGCGCTATCCTGGTGGTCAGCGCCCCGGACGGCCCCATGCCCCAGACCCGGGAGCACATCCTGCTGGCGCGTCAGGTAAACGTACCCTACATAGTGGTGGCCCTTAATAAGGTGGATGCAATGGACGACCCCGAACTGCTGGACCTGGTGGAGCTGGAGGTGAGAGAGCTCCTCACCCGCTACGGCTTCCCCGGGGACAAGCTGCCCGTCGTGCGAGTCTCAGGGCTGAAGGCCCTTGAGGGGGACCCCGAGGCGGAGAAAGGGATTCTGGAGCTGATGAAGGCTGTGGACGAGAGCATACAGCTGCCGGATCGGCCCAGAGACCTGCCTTTCCTCATGCCCATTGAGGACGTCTTCGCTATAAAGGGCCGGGGCACGGTGGTCACCGGCCGTGTGGAACGGGGAATGGTCAAGATTGGTGAAGAGATTGAGATAGTGGGTTTCTATGATCCCAGGAAGACGGTGGTCACGGGCCTGGAGATGTTCCACAAGCTCCTGGACAATGCCGAGCCGGGAGACGCCATCGGCGCTCTGCTGAGAGGGATAGAGCGTGAGGATGTGGAGAGGGGCCAGGTCCTCTGCAAGCCGGGGAGCGTCAAGTCCCACACCCGCTTCGACGCTGAGGTATACGTCCTCACCAAGGAGGAGGGAGGCCGCCATACCCCCTTCTTCACCGGCTACAAGCCCCAGTTCTACATCCGAACCACCGATGTTACCGGCGACGTCCGTCTGGCTGAGGGCACGGAGATGGTCATGCCAGGCGATAACACCAAGATGCACATCACCCTCATGTACCCCATAGGCATCGAGGAGGGCCTCCGCTTCGCTGTCCGCGAGGGTGGCAAGACGGTAGGCGCCGGCGTTGTCACTAAGGTTGTGGAATAGGCATGGCCAAGAAAGGGGAAGCCAGGACCATTATCACCCTGGCCTGTAGCGACTGCCGCGAGCGCAACTACACCACGGAAAAGAACAAGCGCAACGACCCGAACCGGCAGGAGCTGAGAAAATACTGCCGCCGCTGTCGACGCGCTACCGCTCACCGTGAGGTAAGGTAGTTGGCTGGAGCAGGCAGGCCCGGTCTCCAGACCGGTACAGCGGAAGCGACGCGGCGCCTCTTCCGCTGGCAGTTTATGCAGGAGACCTGGACAGAGCTCAAGAAGGTCGAGTGGCCCGGTCGGGAAGAGGCCACTAGGCTCACCATGCTGGTGATTGTGCTGTCGGCCTGCGTGGGTATAACCCTTGGCGTCATCGATCTCATCTTCAACGTGTTAGTCAACCGGGTGCTCCTCGGAGGCTAGGGAAGAGGCCAGAAGTGATGACACAGAAAGAGGCAGTCAAGACCAAGGACCAGCAGGGCCGCTGGTACATCATCCATACCTACTCGGGAATGGAGGAGCGGGTCAAGACCAACCTGGAGCAGCGGATCGCCAGCATGGACATGAAAAACCGCATCTTTGAGGTGGTCATCCCCACGGTGGAGGAGGTCGAGATAAGGGACGGTAAACGAACCCTGGTCCAGCGCAAGCTGTTCCCAGGCTATGTCCTGGTGCGCATGATCATGGACGACCAGTCCTGGTACGTGGTCAGAAACACGCCAGGAGTAACGGGGTTCGTCTCGGCCGAGGACGAGAAGGAGAAACGCCAACGCCCCTTGCCCCTGGAGCCGCAGGAGGTGGAGGCCATCCTCAAGCAGATGCAGTCCAATACCCCACGCATAAAGGTGGGCTTCCAGAAAGGGCAGAGCGTAAAGATAACGGACGGGCCCTTCAAGGAGTTTATTGGCGTGGTGGACGAGATATATCCGGACAAGGGGAGAGTTAAAGTGCTGGTCTCCCTGTTTGGCCGGGAGACCCCCCTGGAGTTGGACTTCTTGCAGGCGGAGAAGCTATAGAACAGGCCTGCCTGGTGACCCTCTGAACAAGCCGGAGTGAAGGGAAATGGCACGTAAAATAAAAGCATTGGTAAAGCTTCAGGTGACGGCCGGCAAGGCCACACCGGCACCCCCGGTCGGCCCTGCCCTGGGCCAACACGGCGTCAATATCATGGCCTTCGTCAAGGAGTTTAACAGCCGCACCGCCTCTATGGGCGAGACGGTGGTCCCAGTCGTCATAACCATTTTCGACGACCGCTCTTTTACCTTTATAACAAAAACGCCTCCTGCTGCCTCGCTGCTGAAGAAGGCGGCCAGCGTGGAGAAAGGGAGTGGTTCCAGTCTTCATCAGAACGTGGGAACAGTAACGCGCAAGCAGGTTGAGGAGATAGCTAAGGTCAAGATGCCCGACCTGAACGCCACCTCCCTGGAGGGGGCTGTTCGCATCATCCAGGGGACGGCCCGCAGCATGGGTATCCAGGTGACAGAGTAAACGCGCGGTTGCTGACAAGGAGAATCTATGGTTAGACGCGGCAAGCGTTACGTGGATGCGGCAAAACAGATAGACAGAGCTGCCTCCTATGCGCCGGCAGAGGCCATCCGGCTGGCCAAGGAGTCGGCCAAGGCTAAGTTTAACGAGACGATGGAGCTGCACATCAGGACCAGTGCTGACCCCCGTCAGGCGGATCAGCTCGTCAGGGGCGTGGTTGTGCTGCCCCACGGCCTGGGTAAGCCGGTGAAAATCCTGGTATTTGCTACCGGAGAAGGGGCAAGGGCAGCACGAGAGGCAGGGGCCGACTATGTGGGCGATGAGGACCTGGCCAAACAGATCGAGGGTGGCTGGCTGGATTTCGACGTAGCAGTGGCCACCCCTGATATGATGAACAAGATAGGCCGCCTGGGCCGTATCCTGGGCCGACGGGGCCTCATGCCCAACCCAAGGGCAGGGACGGTCGTGCAGCCCCAAGACCTGCCCAGGGTGATCAGGGAGGCCAAGCTGGGGCGTGTGGAATACCGCATGGACCGCACCGCCATAATGCACATGCCTATAGGGAAGGCCGGGTTCAGCCAGGACCAGCTCCTGGAGAACTTCTCCCTGCTGGTAGACACCATCGCTCGTGAGCGCCCATCGGGAATCAAGGGACAGTTCATCAGGAGCATGTACCTCACGTCTACCATGGGGCCCAGCGTCAAGGTCAATGTTGAGGAAGCCCTATCGAAAAAGGTAGAATAGAGCGTTAGGTTTACCATCGCCGTAGACAGCGGGTGGCCCTCGGGCCTTAAAGATTAGCAGGCCCGCCGAGGCAGGTGCAAACAGGTTATGTTGAGTGTTTGCCCCGCGTCTACGGAGCGGGGCAACTTTTTGGGGTGCGAGGTAAAGACATGCCAACAGAGAAGAAGCTCCAGGCCGTGGCAGCCCTTGAGGCCAGGCTGAGACGATGCACCATCGGCATCGCCACCAGCTTCCAGGGCCTCAGCTCGGAGGCGATGACCAGCCTGAGGCGCCGCCTCCGTGAGAAGGGGATAGAGCTCCACGTTGTAAAAAACACCCTGACCTATATCGCCGCAGAGAAGGCCCAGCGCCCCCAGTTCCGGCAGGTTGTGCAGGGACCCACCGCCCTCGTGCTGGGCTACGGCGACCCGACGGAGCCTGCCCGGGCCCTCGACGAGCTGATCAGGAGCTTGCGCCTTCCTCTGGCTGTGCGAGGCGCCGTGACCGACGGCCGGGTCCTTACACCGCAGGAAGTGGCGGTCCTGGCGACCCTCCCGAACCGGCAGGAGATGGCAGCACGGCTGGTGGGCCAGCTCAAGGGGCCCTTCTATAACCTGCTGTACTTGCTGAACCAGCCTCTCCAGGGGCTTGCCTTAGTCCTGGCAAGGAGGGTGGAGACCATCAGCGCACAGGAATAGGGAACAACAGTGGACCAGATCAAAAGGGATACAAGTGCAAAACACAGATAGAGGGAGGACTTGGAGCCATGACAATGAACAAAGAGCAGATCATGGGTGGAATCCTGGAGCTATCGGTGCTTGACCTGGACTGGCTGGTGAAGGAGCTATCGCAGCGCTTTGGAGTCAGTGCAGCACCCTTGGCAGTGGCCGCTGCCCCGCAGGCGGGAGCCGCTGCGGTGCCCGCAGCCGCTCCCGTTGAGGAGAAAACGGAGTTCACCGTCACCCTGAAGGAGATTGGGCCCAATAAGATCAACGTCATCAAGACGGTGAGGGAGCTGGTGCCCAACCTGGGACTCAAGGAGGCCAAGGACCTGGTGGAGGCCGCTCCCAAGGCCGTGGGCGAGGGGCTCAACAAGGAGGATGCGGAGAAGTTCCGCCAGAAGCTGGAAGGCGCCGGAGCCAAGGTGGCTGTGGAGTAGTGGCTGTTCCCCTATCCGACATGGTGAAGGTGGCGGCCCGTTTCTTGGTAGGGCTATTCGGGCTCGGGGGTTAGGCAGAGGTAGCCCCTCGTGCGACATAGCGACTATGAGCAAGCGCAAGGACGCGGAACGTCTGGAGGCCATGCGGCGGAGTCATCCGGAATATCTGGGCTTCCGGGGCCGGGAAAGAGAGCCCGTGAGGCCGGAGGATACCCCGCTAGTCCACCTGACCTGCACTAGCTGCGGGCGCAGGCGGAACGTGCCTTCCGGGATGCTGAAGATGAAGCCGGAGGAGTACGTATGTCTGGCCTGCCAGGACCAGGGAACTGCTCCTGAGGGGCCAGACGAAGGGTTAGGTCTGCCAGGCACATGAAGCTGTATGTTATGACGGCCCTGACCCTGGCAGCCCTCGGAGGCATCCTCGCCAGCGTTGCACTCTTTCGGGAGTTGACCATCTACATCTCGGTGGTGGCCGTGGGGCTGGCCCTGGCCCTTCAGAAGTACGTGGCCAGCTTCTTCGGCTACTTTGTTATCCGCTACGCCCGGGTCTTTAGCATCGGAGACCGCATACGCATAGGGTCCATCAAGGGAGATGTGCGACGCATTGGGCTGCTACACACCATCCTGGAGGAGGTAGGCGAGGACGAGAAGCTGGGAGGTGAGCTAACGGGCCGTATACTCCACATCCCCAACCTCATTATCCTGGACCAGCCCGTGCTCAACTACTCCAAGGACTACTCGGTGAAGGACCGCCTGATCCAGTCGGACTACATCTTTGACGAGGTTCGCATACCCATAACCTCCGATAGCGACGTGGAGCAGGCCAAGGCCCTTCTGGAGGATATCCTGAAGCGGGAGGACCAGGCCCATGTGGAGAAGGCCGCCGCCCTCTTCGGGGACTCCTACCCCAACTTCATGAAAGAGGTAAGGAGCGACCCGCGTGTGCTGGTGCACGTGGAGCCCAAGCAGATATGGCTCAAGGGAAAGTTTGTCACACCTGTGCGGGGCCGTAACGACCTGCGGACCCGCATCTGCCTGGAGTTCCTGCGGGAGGTCCAGAAGCTCGATAGCCGTATAAAGCTGGCCTAGCAGGCTGCTGAAAAAGGGGAGTACAGAGTCCCGATGCATCGGGACTCTGGCGGGGGTGGGGGCCGCCTCCCCAGATTCTTCGCTGACGCCCAGAATGACATTTTGGCAGCGGTTTTCTGATTCACCACACTAGCAGGGGGCTTCAAGGCCCAGCCGCTCTCTGGGTCTGCTTGTTGGCAATACACGGAGTCTCTGCTCACGGCGTGAACAGAAGCTAGTCAGGAAGGGAAGTATGACAGCGGACACCGGCCAGGGTCTGGCGGGTCGAGCGCAATACCAGCCTATGATCAGGGACATGCCCCAGGGGGAGCGGCCCCGCGAGCGGCTGAAGGCCTACGGGGTCTCCGCCCTCAACAATACAGAGCTCCTGGCAATACTCCTGCGGACAGGCGTGAGGGGTGAGAGTGTGGTCGGGATGGCCTCTCGGCTCCTGGCCCGTTTCCAGGGGCTGGAGGGCCTTGCCAGGGCCAACCTGTCGGAGCTATGCGAGATGCACGGCGTTAGCGAGGCCAAGGCAAGCCAGGTGCTGGCGGCCCTGGAGCTGGGCCGGCGGATGCTTTCCCTGAGCCCCCAGGAGCGGCCTGTGGTAACCTCGCCCCAGGATGTTGCCAACCTGGTCGCAGCCGAGATGGGCCTGCTGGAGCAGGAGCACCTGCGCGTGGTCTTGCTGAATACGCGCAACCAGGTGATGGGCATCAGCGAGATCTATGTAGGCAACGTCCTCTCGGCGGTGGTGAGGCCTGCCGAGGTCTTTCGTCCGGCCATCCGCGAGAACCACCCTTCTATCATTGTTGTCCATAACCATCCCTCAGGGGACCCGGCGCCCAGCCGGGACGACGTCGCCATAACCAAGGACCTGGTAGAGGCCGGCAGGTTGCTGGACATAGAGCTCCTGGACCATATAGTAGTGGGTAAGGGCAACCGCTTCGTCAGCATGAAGGAGAAGGCCCTGGGGTTTGGGTAGAGGATCACCGCGTGCGCTAATCTGTTAGCTGTCCAAGTGAAGGCAGTATAATACCTAGTGGAGAGAGCGCCGTGATCAAAAGAGGACGTGTCGTGGAGTATACCGTTATCTTGCAGCCGGAGGCAGACCCTGAGTTTCCTGGGTATTACAACGTCATCGCCCCTGCTCTACCCGGTTGTTTCAGCTACGGAGCTAATAAGGAAGAGGCGCTAAAGAACATTAGGGAAGCCATCGAGTTGTACCTGGAGGACCTGGAGGCGCGAGGTGAGTCACCTCCCAAGGAGACCCTGGAGCAAGTCAAGGTAAGAGTGTAGTGCCACGGCTGCCTCGAGTCTCCGGAAAAGAGGTTATCCGGATTCTGGAGAGACACGACTTCGGGCTTTCTAGAGTTCGTGGCAGCCACTACATCTACAGACACAAGAAAACAGGAACTCCAGTCGTCATCCCAGTCCACAGGGACCGAGTTATTCCACCAGGGACGCTGATGAACATCCTTAGGCAGATAGGAGTAGATGCTGAGACCTTTGCTCGATGGCTCCAGGATTAGCCTTACTTTTCGGAGGGAGTATGCCTGCCGTAATTAGAACCTACGGACTTCTCTGGGACAACAATCTGGTTGAGTCTCAATTAAACCAGCAACGGGGCTACCTGAAAAAGCACAGCATGGTTCGGTACTTTCAGCTTGGACAATTTCAAAGCTGGTTATGCAAAGAAAAGCCTTCGCATAGGCCAACTAGGCTCACCGGAGGCTAGGTTGGCAACAGGCTATAGGCGCCTCCCCAGCGTGGACCGGCTGCTCTCTCACCCGGCGATGAGGGCGCTGGCGGAACGCTACTCCCGAGAGGCGGTGACGGACCTGGTGCGGCAGGTCATCGATGAGGCGCGGCAAACGGTCAGCGGCGGGGGTGAGGCCCCGTCCGCCGAGACGCTGGCGGAGCGGGTGGAAAGCAAAGCCAAGGCTATGTGGCAATCAGGTCCCAGGCCGGTCATCAACGCCACGGGAGTGATCATCCACACCAACCTGGGCCGGGCACCCCTTAGCCGGGAGGCCCTGGAAGCCATTCTACAGGCGGCCAGGGGGTATTCCAACCTGGAATACGACCTGGAGGACGGGGAACGCGGCTCCAGACAGGCCCACATCAGGCACCTGCTGGCCCAGTTGACGGGTGCCGAGGACGCCCTCGTGGTGAACAACAACGCCTCGGCGGTGCTGCTGGCCCTGGCGGCCCTGGCCCAGGGGAGGGAGGTCATCGTCTCCCGCGCGGAGGCGGTGGAGATAGGGGGCGGCTTCCGCATTCCCGACGTGATGCGCCAGAGCGGGGCGACGCTGGTGGAGGTAGGCACCACCAACCGGACCTATATCTCTGATTACGCCGAGGCCATCACCCCCAACACGGCGGCCCTGCTGAAGGTCCACGCCTCCAACTTCCGCATCAGCGGATTCACTCACGCTCCTGAGCTGAGTGAGCTCGTGGAGCTGGGAAAGGTCCATGCACTGCCAGTGATATACGACCTGGGGTCGGGGTGCCTGTTGGATACGGTCCGGTTTGGACTGGCCCACGAGCCCATGCCTCAGGAGGCGATGGCGGCAGGTGTGAGCCTGACTATGTTCTCGGGGGACAAGCTGCTGGGCGGCCCACAGGCCGGGCTTCTGATGGGCCAGAAGGAGCTCGTGCAGAGGCTTTCCAGACACCCCCTGGCGCGATCGGTGCGGATCGACAAGCTGTCCCTGGCAGCCCTTTCCGCCACCCTGCTGCATTACGTCAAGGACGAGGCAGTAGAGAAGGTGCCGGTATGGCGCATGGTTGCCGCGATGGAAAAAGACCTGAAGGCCAAGGCCCGAAGATGGGCAGCCCTGATCGGCCCGCCAGCGATGATCCTCAAAGGGGAGTCCACCATCGGCGGCGGCAGCCTGCCGGGAGAGGTGCTGCCCACCTGGCTCCTGGCTATCCCCTGCACGGATCTGCCGGTTGGGGCCGAGGGCCTGGCAGCGAGCCTGAGAGCCAGCACGCCACCTGTGGTTGCCCGAATCCTGGACGAGAGGCTTGTGCTGGACCCGCGGACTGTGCTCCCGGAGGAAGAGAAAATCCTGGTGCAGGCAGTGAAGGGGGCCCTGTCCTAATGGAGTATGGGGTCGTCTCTGCCGTTGCCTTCCTGCTCTCGGCCCTGGTCCTCTACTCCGGCTTTGGGCTGGGCACCCTGCTCATGCCCGTCTTTGCCCTGTTCTTCCCTGTGCCGACAGCCGTGGCCTCCACCGCCGTGGTTCACCTGGCCAACAACGTATTTAAGATCGGCTTCACCGGCCGCCATGCCGACTGGCGAGTGGCCCTGGTCTTCGGAGTGCCCGGTGTTCTCTTTGCCTCGCTCGGCGCATTACTGCTGGTCTGGGTGTCCTCAGTCGGCCCACTGGCCACCTACCACCTGGGCAGTCGCGAGTTCTCGGTGACCACCGTGAAGCTGGTGGTGGCAGCCCTCATCGCCAGCTTCGCCGTCCTAGAGCTTAGCCCGGCCTTCTCCAAGTGGCACTTCCCACGGCGTTACCTGGCCCTTGGCGGAGCGATGTCCGGGTTCTTCGGCGGCCTCTCAGGCCACCAGGGCGCGCTGAGGTCCGCTGTTCTCTCCAACGTCGGCCTCAGCCCAGCGGCCTTCGTGGGCACGGGCTCGGTGGCCTCTGTTATGGTGGACATGGCGCGGGTAGTGGTGTACGGAGCCGGCTATTTCAGCGGTAGCTATGCCACTATATTCGAAGGCGGCAGCCTCGGAGTGGTCCTTGCGGCAATAGTGGCGGCCTTTTTCGGCACCTACCTCAGCAGCCGTTTCCTCAAGAAGCTCACCATCAAGACCATCCGGAGCCTGGTAGGGGTGCTCCTGGGCCTGCTGGCCCTGGCGCTGGCCACAGGGCTGGCCTGAGCCGCTCGCACCTGTTGCTAAACCACAACCTTGAAAGGCCTCAGTTTCTTTCCTTGCCTCCAGGATAACGGAACCGTTTGTCCCCCACCGGCTCGGTGTAGGCCGGCCAGCTAGCTGTAGAAGCCAGCCCGCTTGGCCAGGATAAACCTCTCCACCTCCCGCTGGGACACGCCGTGGCAGCGGAGGACGCAGCGGATGAACTCCAGGCTGGCCTCCAGGCTGGGGTGGACCACCTCGGTGGCGCCCGCATTGGCCAGGCGGTCCCTGGCGCCGTTTTCGCTGTAGCCCTTGGCCAGGACATCCATGCCCTTGCGGAGGCGCCGCGCTGACCTTACGACACGCTCGGCAGTCGCCGGATCGGGGATGGTGACTATCAGGCTGTTGGCCGCCATGATGTTGGCCTCGTGCAGGGTGTCCTCCCGGGAGGCATCGCCAAAGATACAGGGTAGGCCCTGATCGCGGGCCTGGCGCAGACGGTGGGGGTCCAGCTCGATGATCGTGTAGGGGAGGCCCCTCTTCTCCAGCGCCTGGACCACCTGCTGGCCTACCTCTCCATATCCGCATAAGATGGTGTGCTCTTTGAGCCCCTGGCGCCCAGGCCCTAGAAAGGCCCTGGGGCTGTCCTGGAAGGCCTGGCCCAGGATGGGCAGGGCCTTGAGACCCCGCAGCAAGACCGGCGCCGATTCATAAAGGAATGGGTTGAGGACGATGGAGATCACGGCCACGGCCAGCACCAGGGAGTAGGTATCGCCGCTCAAGAAGCCCAGGTTGAAGCCTACCTGAGCCAGCAGGAAGGCCTCCTCCCCTATTTGGGCCAGGACCAAGCCCGTGAGGAGGGCCTCCTTCCCCGAGTGGCGGAACAGCATCGGTATGAGACCTATGAGAAGCGCCTTGCCGACCACGATCACCAGGACCAGGGCCAGGATGGCTGGGATGTGGCCCAGTACAAAGGGTATGTCCAGCAGCATGCCCACGGACACGAAAAAGAAGGTGATGAAGATGTCGCTTATGGGGGAAACCTCCCTCAGCACGTGGCGGCTAACCTCGGAATCGGCTATCACCAGGCCTGCCATGAAGGCGCCCAGAGCAAGGGACAGGCCCATTATTCCCGTCAGGTAGGCCATGCCCAGGGCCAGGAGCACCACACACAGGATTAGTAGCTCTCGTCCATAGGAGGCAGCCTTCCTGAGGAGGGGTGGGGCCAGGCGAGCGCCAAGGGTGTAGCCTACGAACACGAAGGCCAGGGCCTTGCCCAGAGCGGGCAGAACAGCCGTGACCTCCCCTCCCGAGGGGCTGGCCAGCGAGGTTACCAGGACTATGGCCGGGACCAGTGGGATATCCTGGACGATAGAGAAGGCGACGGCCAGCCGCCCATGGACCGAGTCCAGCTCGCCCCTCTCACTGAGAAGCTTGATGGCTACAGTAGTGCTGGATAGAGAGAAGATGAGGGCCAGGTAGCCTACCTGGCTGGCAGGCCACTGGGAGAGGAGGATAGCCGCAGCCACGAAGGGGGCGGAGAGAAGGAGTTGCACGAAGGGTCCCAGGAGGACGGCGCGCTGCATCTTGCGGAGATGAGATAAGGAGAGCTCTGTCCCGGCCTGGAACATCAGGAAGGCCACGCCCATCTGGGCCATGTTCTGGACCTGCGCCACGTCCTTGATGATCCCGGTGACGTGGGGGCCTACTATGATGCCCGCAACCAGGAAGCCCAGGACCGGCGGCTGGCGCAGGTGTCGAAAAATGAAGCCGCCCGCAAAGGCGGCAGCAATAGCCAGCACAAACTCATGCATCGATGGGAGGCTACCCATGGCCTCTCCTGCTCAGGAGGCCGGTTCCAGGCCCGGCCCGCGTGCTGAAACATAGTATATGTTTTTTCTAAAAAAGTGAATAGAGAAAGCCTCCGCTTTCGGCCCATTTTCGGTAGACGACCCTTGTGTTTTGCTTGGAAACTTGGCTCACCCTTGGACCCTTCGACCAGGCTCAGGGTAAGCGGCTATTATTTCCGCTCATGGTGAGCCCTTCGGCTTCGCTCAGGACATGCCTGTCGAACCATCGGCGGCTGGGGGCTAGCCTTTCGACGGGGCCGGCGGCGGCTCCCTGCTGGAGAGGTCCCTCAGCAGCCTCTCCAAGGCCTTACCGTACTCCTTGGGCTGGCGCCAGCCGCGGAAGTCCTCGATGACGTGCTGACGCAGGCGTCGCGCTGTATCGCTGTCCTCCTCGTAAACAACACTGTCCATGGCGATGGGAAGAAGCACCCACCGCTCGGGGGTTTCTAGCTGCTTCTGCACAGCCCAGCGTATCTCGTCCCTCACGGGTGCGCTGGCCAGGGCCTCCCTGGAGCAGATCACCATGACCTTGTCGTACAACCTGATCCCGTGGGGTATCTCTTCTTCCAAGTAGCGGCCGCCTCGGGCGTCGGCAGGGAAGTACCAGACCCGCACGCCATTCCTCTTGAGGTCGGCATACAGCTTGCCGGCAAACTCCTGGTCTTTGTGGGAGTGGGCCAGGAAGGCCGAGTAGAAGTCCAGGGGTGCCACGGTAAGCGAGGGTATGTACTCTATCCAGGTGTCGGGGACTCCGGCGCCCTCCAGAAAGGTCCGGGGGATCTTACCTTGAGAGAGGATGATGGTATCCACGCCTATGGTGCTGGGGCCCTTGTGTATCACGCTCTCCAGACCCTTGACCTCGCTCAGGTCACAGCGTGCGAAGGTAGTGAAACCTGCATATGCCCCTGAGAGGTTAGCCCCGTCAAGATTGGCCCCGGTGAGGTCGGCCTCGGTAAGATTGGCCCCGGTAAGATTGGCCCACAAGAGGTCTGCCCCAGAGAGGTCTGCCCCAGAGAGGTCTAGCAACACTCCGGGATTGCTCCACTGCCACCTTCCGATGGCACTGCGGCCACTCTTCACCACCCGCAGGTGCTTACGGTCCGCCATGTCAGGCCCTCCCTGGCGAGAGATACTTTGCGTCAAAGGGCCGCCTTTTTCAAGGGGGCGGGAGGTCACGGAGCTTGTCCTTTCCTGCACACCCCCTTTGGGTTAAACTGAGCTCAGGGGAGGCGTATCGTGGACCTTTTCCAGCACGCTCGCAGGGAGCAGATACAGCATGAGGCCCCCTTGGCGGCCCGCATGAGGCCCCGGACCTTCGAGGAGTTCGTCGGCCAGCAGCACATCGTCGGCCCAGACCGCGTCCTGCGCCGCGCCATCGAGGCGGACCAGCTCCCCTCCATCATCCTCTGGGGGCCGCCTGGCTCAGGAAAGACCACCCTGGCCCACATCATCGCCCAGGTGACCCGCTCCCACTTCGAGCCCATCTCCGCCGTAACGGCAGGCGTCGCCGACTTGAGGCGCATCGTCGAGGAGGCCCGGGAGCGCCGCTCACTCCACGGCCAGCGGACCATCCTCTTCATCGACGAGATACACCGCTTCAGCAAGTCGCAGCAGGACGTGGTCCTACCCCACGTGGAGAACGGCACCGTCACCCTCATCGGCGCCACCACGGAGAACCCCTCCTTCGAGGTCATCGCACCACTGCTTTCCCGCTGCCGCGTCTTTGCCCTCAAGCAGCTCAGCGATGAGGAGGTCAGGGCCATCGTCGAGCGGGCCCTCAAGGACAAGGAGAGCGGGCTGGGCTCCACGGAGGTACTCCTGGACCCGGAGCCCCTGGATTTCCTGGTGCGCATGTCCGACGGGGACGCACGGATCGCCCTCAACGCCCTGGAGATGGCGGCGCAGGCCACCCGGCCCGACCAGGAAGGCCTGCGGAGACTAGACCTGCCTACCCTGGAGGACGCCCTTCAGAAGCGGCACCTCCTCTACGACCAGGCCGGCGACCAGCACTACGACACCATATCGGCCTTCATCAAGTCGGTGCGCAGCTCCGACCCCGACGCGGCCATCTACTGGCTGGCCCGCATGATCGAGGCGGGCGAGGACCCGCTGTTCATCGCCCGCCGCATCGTCATCCTGGCGGCGGAGGACATCGGCATGGCCGACCCCCTGGCCCTGCCGGTGGCCGTGGCAGCCCAGCAGGCGGTCCACTTCGTGGGTATGCCGGAGGGAGCCATCCCCCTGGCTGAAGCTACGGTCTACCTAGCCACCGCCCCCAAGTCCAACTCGGCCTACGCCGCCCTGGGCCGGGCCAGGGAGGACGTGAAAAACACGCGGAACGACCCCGTGCCCCTGCACCTGCGCAACCCAGTGACGCGCCTCATGAAGGAGATGGGCTACGGCAAGGGATACAAGTACGCCCACGACTACCCTGGCCACTTTGCCGCCATGGACAACCTGCCGGAGAAGCTGAAGGGCCGCCACTACTACGAGCCCTCCGACCAGGGGTACGAGAAGGATGTGTCGGAGCGCATCCGGCAGTGGTGGGGTGAGAGGAGAAAAGTAGGTGATAGGTGATAAAGGAACGCTCCAGTAGATTCTTGTAACAAGGCGGCGCGTAATGAAGGGCCGTACCAAAGTATTAGTGCAATTAGTCTGGCAGCCTATCGAATCTAAGAAGCCATTTTGGTTAGCATTCTTACTATTTGGCTCCACAGCCTTGGCTTGGCAACTCGCCATCATTGAAATATGGCGGCGCGGACTGGGTGAACCACAACCTTGGAAGGATATGCCCGGCATTGCCTTTGGTACTGTAATTATTTGGCCTTTCTTGGAAGAGACGGCAAGGGGCTTCTTCGCTCGCCTGTTTGGTGACAAGGGGCTGGTTATTGCAACATTCGTTTGGGTTCTACTGCACCAATTTAAGCGCACTACTACGCCGTTACGTTTGATAGATGAGGGTATAGTCGCAAAAGAGCCACCTGTGGGAGAATGGTGGCATGGGAGAGAAGATCAGATGCCCTCGGTGCCAACACACCAAGAGCTGGAGGGTCCGG
>JACPCK010000013.1 GCA_016179845.1 Chloroflexota bacterium
CGCTACAATCATCGGCGTCTTTCGGGACCAAAACAGGTGAAGACTTTACTCAAGCTGCTCCAAAGCTAGTCTGGTGGCTCAAATGGGACTTTACCCTAAAAATTGCTACCTCCCTCGCAATACGTTGTGATCCAGGTCTCGTCGAACTTCTTGTCAGCATTTTCTTCCCATACTGCAATCAAAATATCACCATTAAGAGCAATTACGAAATTGTAACGTTGATACTCTTGGCCAAAAGGCATCGCATCGCGGTTATTAACAACGCCGTCCTTCAGCACCCCGAGTGTTAATTTCCCTGTCTTTGAGAAAAACATTTCGGTAGCGAAATAGCTTCCGAAGGCCTTGACCTTCGGACCAATAAGACTTTCTTGTATCGGGTAGGGTCCGCCGAATTCGTTGCTGTCAAATCCACCACAGGAAGCAATGAAGACTAGAATGAGCAATGAAAGAAAGGAGTAAACACACCTTCGGGGTAGCGTTGTCATTTATGCCCCTAACTCAGAATTGTTGCGTGCAAAACCTTGTTATCCAGCAGTCCCCCTCAAAGGGTCCCCCAAACCCTGAGGGTCTCCAACACCTGCAAAACTGTTTAGCATGCCTAGCTCAAGTAACCATAAGTGGTAAAGGAGCGGAGCTAGCCCTCTCGGAGCATTCTGCGGAGCACTGTATGGAGGACGCCGCCGTTGCGGTAGTAGTCCACCTCCACCGGGGTGTCCAGGCGAGCCAGGACACTGAAGGTGACGGTGTTGCCGTCCTCCCTGACGGCCTGTACCTCAAGCTCCTGTCGCGGCTTCATGCCCCTGGCGATGCCCCTGATGTGATAGGTCTCACGTCCCGTGAGGCCCAGTGACGCCGCGTTCTGGCCTGGCTTGAACTGAAGGGGCAGCACGCCCATTCCTACCAGGTTGCTACGGTGGATGCGCTCGTAGCTTTCGGCAAGGGCGGCGCTTACCCCCAGGAGCCTTGGCCCCTTGGCCGCCCAGTCGCGGGAGCTTCCTGAGCCGTACTCCTTCCCGCCGATGACTATGGTGGGGATGCCCCTGGCCATGTACCTCATGGCCGCCTCGTAGATGCTGGTGGCCTGGCTGTCGGGCAGGTATACGGTCCAGTCGCCTTCCTTGTCCGGCGTCAGGCGGTTGCGGAGGCGGACGTTGCCGAAGGTGCCGCGCATCATGACCTCGTGGTTGCCGCGGCGGGCGCCGAAGGTGTTGAAGTCGACGGGCTGCACCCCTTGGCTGATGAGGTACTGGCCTGCCGGCCTGCTGGCGGGGATGGAGCCTGCCGGCGAGATGTGGTCGGTAGTGATGGAGTCCCCTAGCATCGCGAGCACCCTGGCCCCCACGATGTCCCCCGGCTCCCCTACCTGCATCTTCATGTCCTGGAAGAAGGGGACCTCCTGGATGTAGGTGGAGGCGGGCTCCCACTGGTAGAGGTCTCCCTCTGGAACGGGCAGCCGGCGCCACTCCTCGGGCCCGGTGAAGACCTCCCCGTAGCGGGCCCTGAACATCTCCGGGTTGAGGGAACGACCAACGGTGTCGGCGATCTCCCTCTGGGAGGGCCATATATCCCGTAGAAAGACGGGCCTGCCATCCCTGTCCTGGCCCAGGGGGTCTCTGGTCAGGTCGACATCCACGCTGCCGGCCAGGGCATAGGCCACCACCAGCATGGGGGAGGCCAGGTAGTTGGCCTTCACCTCCGGATGGACCCGGCCCTCGAAGTTGCGGTTGCCGCTGAGGACGGCGGCGACGACCAGGTCGTGCTCATTGACGGCGCGGGAGAGGGGCTCTGGCAGAGGCCCGCTGTTGCCGATGCAGGTGGTGCAGCCGTAGCCGACGGTGTGGAAGCCCAGCTTCTCCAGGTAGGGCGTCAGGCCGGAGGAGTTCAGGTAGCTGCTGACCACCTGGGAGCCGGGGGCCAGGCTGGTCTTGACCCAGGGCTTTCGCTCCAGGCCCTTCTCCACCGCCTTTCTGGCCAGGAGCCCGGCGCCTATCATGACCGACGGGTTGGAGGTGTTGGTGCAGCTTGTTATGGCCGCTATCACGACGGAGCCCTGGTCTACCTTCACCTTATGCCCGTCCAGGGTCACCTCTACGGCCTTACCACTGGGAGCCTGGGCTGTGGGGGTCTTGCCTGTGCCCTGCAACTGCTCCTGGAAGCTGATGAAGAAGTTCCTCTTCACGTCCGCCAGGGCCACCCGGTCCTGGGGCCGGCGTGGGCCGGCCATGCTGGGCTCCACATGGGCCATGTCCAGCTCCAGGGTGTCGGAGTAGAGGGGGTCAGGGGACTCGTCGGTCCGCAGTAGGCCCTGGGCCCTGGCGTACTGCTCCACCAGCTCCACCTGGGCCGGGTCCCTTCCGGTGCCCCGCAGGTACTCCAGGGTGATGTGATCAATGGGGAAGAAGCCGCAGGTGGCGCCGTACTCGGGGGCCATGTTGGCGATGGTGGCCCGGTCGGGCAGGGGAAGGCGGCTGAGTCCCTTGCCGTAAAACTCCACGAACTTCTCCACAACACCCTTCTGTCGGAGCATCTGCGTGACGGTCAGCACCAGGTCCGTGGCGGTGACCCCTTCCCGCAGGGCCCCCGTTAGCTTGAAGCCCACTACCTGGGGTAGCTGCATGTAGTAGGGCTGGCCCAGGAGTACCGCCTCCGCCTCGATGCCGCCTACTCCCCAGCCCAGGACGCCCAGGCCGTTGATCATGGTGGTGTGGGAGTCGAGCCCCACCACGGTGTCGGGGAAGGCGAGGGTGCCATTGGGCGTTCTCTGGGCTGTGACTACCGTTGCCAGGTACTCCAGGTTCACCTGGTGGACGATGCCCGTGCCCGGAGGGACGACGCGGAAGTTCTGGAAGGCCTTCTGGGCCCAGCGGAGAAAGGCGTAGCGCTCCCCGTTGCGCTCAAACTCCTTCTGGACGTTGAGGCGAAAGGCGGTGGGGGCTCCAAAGTAGTCCACCTGGACCGAGTGGTCTATGACCAGGTCCACCGGCACCAGGGGGCTGACCTTTCGGGGATCGCCGCCTCGCCGGGCGATGGCGGAGCGCATAGCTGCCAGGTCTACCACCGCGGGGACACCGGTGAAGTCCTGCATCAGTACGCGGGCAGGCATGAAGGGGAACTCCCCGGAAGGGGGAGCCTTGGGGTCCCAGCGGGCCACGGCCAGGACCTCCTCCTCCTTCACCAGGTAGCCGTCCACGTTGCGAAGGCCGTTCTCTAGCAGGACCCGGATGGAGAAAGGAAGGCTGGAGAGGCGTACCAGGCCAGCCTGCTCAAGGGAGGGAAGGCCGTAGTAGGTGTAGATGCCTCTGGAGGTGTGCAGGGTGGCCTTGGCTGTCTCTTTCAAGGAGCGATTGGCCATCGGTGAGGAGCCTCCCGCTAGAATAGGATTGGTGAGGGGCGCAACACAAAAGCCCTACGGCTAGGCGCATCTCGATTATGCCACAGGGTGCGGCGAAGCTGCAACTGGGAGGGGGTCGTAGGGGCCAGCGCAGCTCTTCCTCGCCCTTTTGTGGGCAGATGTCGCTGTGATATACTTCACAACACTCAGAGGGAGGGGCTTCGCCTTCATGGTCGCCGAGCCAAGGGAGATAAGAGACGGAACGGTAACTACGCCACGCGGCTTCCTGGCGGGGGCTACCTACGCTGGCCTCAAGACCTACGGCGTGGATAAGCTGGACCTGGGCATCCTCTTCTCAGAGCGGCCCGCGACGGCTGCGGGGGTCTTCTCTACCAACCACATCGTCTCGCCCTCTGTAACCCTGAGCAAGAGGCATATCGCCTCAGGGTATGCCAGGGCCATCGTGGCCAACAGTGGCTGCGCCAACTGCTGCGTGGGGCCCCAGGGCCTCAAGGACGCCCAGGAGGTGGTCGCCATAGCGTCCAGGAAGCTGGGAGTGGCCGCGGAGGAGATCCTGGTTTGCAGCACAGGGCTCATAGGTGTAGAGCTGCCCATGGCCCTGCTGCGGCAGGCCATACCCAAGGTCCAGCTCTCCGCCGACGGTGGGCATGCCCTGGCCCGCGCCATCATGACTACAGACAGCAGGCCCAAGGAAGCTGGTGTCTCCTTCACTATAGATGGGGTGGAGGCTTCGATCGGAGGCATCGCCAAGGGGGCCGGCATGATCCACCCCAACATGGCCACCATGCTCTGTTTTATGACCACTGACCTGGCGGTGGAACCGGGGTTTCTTCAGCGGGCGCTAAGGGAGGCTGCGGACGCCTCCTTCAACATGGTCAGCGTGGACGGCGACAGCAGCACCAACGACTCGCTTCTCCTGCTGGCCAACGGGACGGCAGGCAACAAGGAAGTCAGGGAAGGGACACCCCAGGGGGATGCCTTTCGCCAGGCGCTGGAAGCGGTATGCGTAACCCTGGCCCAGGCCATCGCCTACGAGGGGGAGGGGGCGACGAAGGGGCTGGAGGTCGTTGTGGAGGGGGCCAGGACCCTGGAAGATGCCCGCTGCATAGCCCGCAGTGTAGCCAGCTCCAGCCTGGTGAAGACGGCCCTCCACGGCAACGACCCCAACTGGGGACGTATCATGATGGCCTTGGGGAAGACCAAGGCCTACGTAGAAGAGGGCAAGGTGGCCCTTTATATCAACGACGTCTGCATTCTGGAGGAGGGGCGCCCAATTCCCTTCTTAAGGGATGCTGTGGTGAAGATCATGAGCGAGACTCGGGTATCGTTCCGCATTCAGTTGAACCTGGGCGACTCTTCGGCGCGGGCCTGGGGCTGCGATCTGAGCGAAGAGTACGTCACCTTCAACAGTGCCTACACCACCTGAGGCGAAAGGTGGCCAGGTAGTTAAGGCCTCGCAAACGCCTTGGGAAGCAGAGGGCAGGGCCATCAAGGGCAGGATCCTGGTGAAGATTGGCGGCAGCACCCTGGGTGCCCACGACACCACCCTGGAAGACCTGGTATCCTTGAGTAAGCGGGGCCTTGTCCCTGTGGTGGTCCACGGCGGCGGAAAGGTCATCACCGAGTGGATGGAGCGCCAGGGCACCATGCCCAGGTTCGTCCGGGGGCTTCGGGTGACCGATGAGAGGAGTATGGAGGTGGTGGTGGCCGTCCTGGCGGGCCTGGTGAACAAGGGTCTGGTAGCCACCCTGACGGCGATGGGCGCCAGGGCGGTAGGCATAAGCGGCGCCGACGGAGGCCTGCTCAAGGCCACCCAAAAGGACCCTGAGCTGGGGCTAGTGGGCGAGGTTACCCACGTGGACCCGGAGCCCATACTGGGGCTGATGAAGGAGGGCTACATGCCTGTGGTGGCGCCTGTGGCCATCTGGGACTCCCCAGGCCCTCAAGGCGCGGGCTCCCTGCTTAACATAAACGGAGACACTGCCGCCGCAGAGCTAGCGGCGGCCCTCTCGGTGGAGAAGCTGGTCTTTCTGACGGATGTGGAGGGGGTTCTGGACTCCTCCAGGCGGCTCATCCCCCGATTGACGGTGGCCCAGGCCAGGTCTCTTGTGGAGGGCGGAGGCGTTTCTGGCGGCATGATACCCAAGCTGGAGGCCTGCCTGCGGGCCTCGCGTACCGGCGCTCGGTGCTTCGTCCTTGACGGGAGGAGGCCAAAGGCCCTTCTGGACTGCATTGATGGCAATCCTGTGGGGACTATGATCTCATAGAGGGGGAGTGGCATGGGACAAAATCCGCGCGAGCCTAGCTGGTTGCAGTTTGAGTTTCCCGGCAATGGGCATGAGGTGCCTCGGGGGGCCCTGGGGGCCCTTGTTTGGGGTGGCCTGCTGTTTGGTTTCATAGCTCTTCTGGTGTTTCTCGCATTCATTCGGACTGTCTACACCGACTGGCTATGGTTCAGCAACGTGGAATATCTGAGCGTGTACCAGACGGCCCTCCAGTGGCGCGTGCTGCTCTTCGTGGCTGGCACGGCCGCCTTCTGCCTGTTCCTGAGCCTGAACGTCTTTCTGGCCTACCGCCTCTCCCGTGGTGAGCAGGTTCTGGCGGTGCCTCCCAGTGTGCTGAGCTTCATGAGACGGGTCATGCTCCTGGGTGTTGTCCTCTTCACCCTCCTCTTGGCTGCCATCTTCGGTGCGGTAGCTTCGGGCCAATGGGAGAAGGTGCTCCTTTTCTTGAACACTACCCCCTTTGGGATTGCGGACCCGGTCTCCGGCAGGGACGTCTCTTTCCTTGTCTTCGAGCTGCCTTTCCTTGCCTGGATAAGGGGATGGCTGCTTGGCGCTGTCGTTGTAACAGCCCTGGCCGTTTCGGGCGTGTACTTCCTGCGCTTCTCCCTGAGGGGCGCCATGTTCTTGCTGACCCGCGGGGTTAAGATTCACCTGGCAGTTCTGGGAGCCCTGTTCCTTTTCCTGTTCACCTTCGGTTACTGGCTAGACATCCAGCGGCTGGTCTTCTCCACTCAGGGGGCTGTCTTTGGGGCTACCTATACGGACCTCCATGCTCGGCTACCGGCCCTCCGCATCCTCATGGTCCTGGCAACGGCCGCTGGGATCCTGCTTGTGGTGGGGGCATTCCAGAAGGGCTTTCAGCTAGCCATAGGGGCCGCCGCCCTGTGGATTGGCGGGTCCATGATAATCGGCGTTTTCTATCCCGCCCTGGTGCAGAGGTTCCAGGTGATTCCCAACGAGCTGTCCAAGGAGCGCCCCTACATAGAACGAAACATACAGCTTACGCGCTATGCTTTTGGCCTGGCACAGATGGAGGAGTTGACCTACCCCATCAAAAGCCCCGCGCTCTCGGAGCCGATGGTGGCAAGGAACCCTGGTATCTTCGAGAACATCCGACTTTGGGACCATCGCCCCCTGAAGGACCTGCTGAACCAGATCCAGTTCTTCCGGCTTTACTACGACTTTCTGGACGTGGACGTGGACCGCTACGTGGTGGAGGGGAGGTACCGCCAGGTGATGCTGGCTGCCCGGGAGCTTTCCCCAGAGAAGCTGCCTGCGGAGGCCCAGAGCTGGGTAAACCGAAAGCTTCAGTTTACCCACGGCTTCGGGGCTACCATGTCCCCCGTCACCGAGTTTACCGCTGACGGTAGACCCCTGTTCTTCCTGAAGGACATCCCCCCTATCGGTGCTATGGAGCTGAATCGGCCAGAGATATACCACGGCGAGAACAAGGAGAGCTTCGTCGTCGTGAATAGCAAGCTACCTGAGTTCGACTACCCTACGAAGGAGGACACCCCCGTCTACACGCGGTACGCCGGGAAAGGTGGCGTCCAGCTAAGCTCGGCACTGAGGCGTCTGGCCTACGCCTGGCAGTTCCGGGACTTCAACGTCTTCATCAGCGGTGAGATAACGCCCGAGAGCCGCATCCAGTACCGGCGTAATATCCAGGAGAGGGTGCAGGCCATCACGCCCTTCCTGCGCCTGGACCCGGACCCGTATCTGGTGGTGGCTGAAGGGGCCCTGTACTGGATCCAGGACGCCTACACGGTGAGCAGCCAGTTCCCCTACTCTCAGCCCTCTGAGGGCGGGGTAAACTACATGCGCAATAGCGTCAAGATTGTAATCAGCGCCTACGATGGAACGGTGGACTTCTACATTGCGGACCCCCAGGACCCGGTAGCTCAGGCCTACAGCAAGATCTTTCCGCGACTCTTCAAGCCTCTGGACCAGATGCCCCCTTCCCTGCGGACCCACATACGTTATCCTGAGGGCCTCTTCAGGGTCCAGGCCCTCAAGTATCTTCAGTACCACATGACAGACGCTAACGTGTTCTATAACAAGGAGGACCAGTGGAGCGTACCGCAGGAGCAGTTCTTCGGCGCCTCGCAGTCCGTGGAGCCCTACTACGTCATCATGCGCCTGCCTGGGGAGGAGAAGGAGGAGTTCGTCCTCATCCTGCCCTTCACACCAGCCAATCGGCCCAACCTGGTGGCTTGGCTGGCTGCCAGAGCCGATGAGCCCCACTACGGGGAGCTGGTGGCCTTCGTCTTCCCCAGAGGTCTCCAGATTGACGGTCCCTCGCAGGTGGAGGCGCGAATCGACAACGACCCTACCATCTCCCAGCAGTTCACCCTCTGGGGCCAGGTGGGCTCCAGGGTGCTACGGGGCAACCTGCTGGTCTTGCCTGTGGATGACACAGTGATCTACGTAGAGCCTGTCTACCTCCAGTCGGCGTCTGTGAGCTTTCCTGAGCTGAAGCGGGTAATAGTGGCTGACGGGACGAAGGTGGTCATGGAGTCTTCTCTAGACTCCTCCCTGGCGGCCATAACCCGTGGCGCACCGACTGGGCCAGTAGTCCAGCCCCCGGCCGGAGAGAGGCCGCCCCCTGCGCCTGGCTCCACCCTCCAGCAGCAGATGAAGGTGCTGGCGGAGGCCTTCCAAGGCATGAAGGCTAGCCTGGGGCAGCTAGAGGATGCCCTGAAGCGTCTGGCGGAGCTGGCAGAGGCAGGAAAATGAGCCGCTGGATAGATCTGGAGAAGAAATACTACATGCCGGTGACCAGGCGGCAGCCTATCGTCCTGGTCAAAGGACGGGGCGCCAGGGTGTGGGATGAGGAGGGCAAGGAGTACCTGGACTTCGTGGCGGGGTGGGCCGTCAACAGCCTGGGGCATTGCCATCCGGTTGTAGTGGAGGCCGTGGAGAAGCAGGTCTCCACCCTGGTCCTGGCCTCTAACCAGTTCTACACGCTCCCCCAGTTGGAGCTGGCCCAGTTCCTGGCGGAGAACAGTTGCCTGGACCGGGTCTTCTTCCAGAACAGCGGGGCCGAGGCCAACGAAGGGGCTGTCAAGCTGGCCCGCAAGTACGGCAAGGTTCACCTGGGTGGAGCCTACAAGATCATCACCGCCCTCAACTCCTTCCACGGCCGCACCCTGACAATGGTGTCGGCCACCGGGCAGCCCCACTACCAGGAGCCCTTTACGCCCCTTACCCCCGGCTTTGTTCATGTGCCCTTCAATGACGTGGAGGCCATAAAGGAGGCGACTGACGGAGAGACCTGCGCTATCATGCTGGAGCCGGTGCAGGGCGAAGGGGGGGTCATAATCCCTGCGTCTGACTATCTCCAGAAGGTGCGCCAGTGGTGTGACGAGAAGGGACTCCTCCTTATCCTGGATGAGGTGCAGACGGGCATGGGGCGCCTGGGCACCCTCTTTGGCTACCAGCACTTCAACGTGGAGCCGGACGTAATGACCCTGGGCAAGGGCCTGGGCGGCGGCATAGCTATTGGGGCCTTCCTGGCCAAGGAAAGGTGCGTAGCCCTTCAACCATCGGACCACGGCACCACCTTTGGAGGCAACCCGGTAGCCTGTGCGGCGGCGCTGGCGGTGTCCCGGTATATCGTCGGTAAGGACATTCCGTCCCACGTGGCCCGGTTGGGGGAGTATTTGAAGGGGAGGCTGGAGCTGCTGAGAGCCCGATACGAAATCATTCGAGAGGTCAGGGGCCTGGGCCTCCTGCTGGCCGTGGAGTTCTGGGAGAACATCTCCGGCGAACTGGTTTCAGCTTGCAATAGCGAAGGCCTCCTGGTCAACCCGGTACGGCCTAACGCTATCCGGCTAATGCCTCCCTTGACCCTGACCCCAGAGGAGGTGGACGAGGCGGTCCGCCGGCTGGACCGGGCTCTGGGCAAGGTGCTGAAGGAAGAGGGCCAGAAGGCGGTGCCTCAGCCGGGGTGACAGGCTGGAGAGATGCTGGGGAGCGCGTCTGAGCAAATCCCTGGTGATGTGGAGGGGCAGCGAGTATGGTGAAGCGAAAGATAGTTCTTGCCTATAGCGGCGGGCTGGACACCTCCGTGGCTATCCCGTGGCTGGCGGAGAAGTACGACGCCCAGGTGGTCACCGTCACGGTAGATGTGGGCCAGGGGCGGGACCTGGAGGCTATTCGCCAGAAGGCCCTCCAAACGGGGGCCGTTCGGGCCGTGGTGGTGGACGGCCGGGAGACCTTCGTGCGAGAGTTCGTGTGGCCGGCCCTTCAGGCAGGCGCTATATATGAGGAGCAGTACCCGCTGGCTACCGCTCTGTCGAGGCCCCTTCTGGCCCGATACCTGGTGGAGGCGGCCCTCCAGGAGGAGGCCTGGGCTGTGGCCCACGGGTGTACCGGCAAGGGGAATGACCAGGTCCGCTTTGACGTGGGCGTCCAGGCCCTGACCCCTCACCTGAGGGTCATTGCCCCCGCGCGGGAGTGGGGCATGAGCCGCGATGAGGAGAAGACCTATGCCCAGAAGAGGGGCATCCCCATCCCCCAGGAGCAGGGGAGGCATACCTACTCCGTGGACGAAAATCTCTGGGGCCGCGCCATAGAGGGTGAGGACCTGGAGGACCCGTGGCGTGAGCCTCCTGAGGACGCCTATGCCTGGACCGTTCCCGTCCACAAGGCTCCAGCGGAGCCAACCTATCTGGAGATCGAGTTCCAGGAGGGTGTTCCCAGGGCCCTCAACGGGGAGGAGCTTTCGGGCGTGGCCTTGATCAACCAACTGAACAGCCTGGCAGGCGAGCAGGGAGTGGGCCGAATAGACCACCTGGAGAACCGCCTGGTGGGGATCAAGTCCCGCGAGGTGTACGAGGCCCCGGCGGGGGTCGTCCTGCACGCAGCCCACAGGGCACTGGAGACGTTGACCCTGGGCAAGGAGCAGCAGAGGCTAAGGGCCCTTTTTGCCCAGCAGTACGCCGACCTGGTGTACAACGGGCTTTGGTACTCCGCCTTTCGGGAGGACCTGGACGCCTTTGTTCGTAGCACCCAGCGGTTCGTCTCAGGAACGGTGCGCGTAAGGCTTCACAAGGGGAGCTGCACCGTCGTGGGACGCAGGTCACCCTACTCCCTCTATCAGTTCGGGCTGGCCACCTACGGCAAGGGGGACCAGTTTGATCACATGGCTGCCGAGGGCTTCATCAAGATCTACGGCCTGCCCGTGCGTATCCAGTCCCAGACACAGCAAAAGAAGGTCTAAGCAGGAGGCGAGCGATGGTCCTGGAAGAGAAGGCGACGCTGGAGGCGAGGAGCCAGATCCTGGCCACGGTCCGGGAGTTTGTGCAGCGGGACGTGCTGCCCGTGGTCAGCAAGATGGAGCACGACGATGAGCGGCCTGTCGAGCTTCTGGAAAAGATGCGGGAGATGGGGCTCTTCGGCATGAACATTCCTGAGGAGTACGGTGGGCTGGGCCTGGACTACACGACCTTTGCCATGATCTTTGAAGAGCTGGCCAAAGGGTGGATGGGCGCCCTGTGCGGTCCTCTCGGCACCCACCATATTCTTGCCTACACCATCGCTAACTTTGGCTCCGACGAGCAGAAGAAGCGATTCCTTCCACGCATGGCCCGCGGCGAGCTGCGCGGCGGCCTGGCCCTCACCGAGCCTAACGCGGGCAGCGACGTCCAGAGCATCCAGACCAGGGCGGTGCGCCAAGGGGACCACTATGTGCTGAACGGCAGCAAGCTGTTTATCACCAACGGCCGAAACGGGAACGTGTTTGCCCTGCTAGCTGTGACGAACCCCAAGGCGGAGCCCCGGCACAGGGGGCTTAGCTGCTTCGTTGCCGAGAAGGGGCCTGGTTTTACCGTGGGGCGTGACCTGGACAAGCTGGGCTACAAGGGCGTGGACACCTGCGAACTCATCTTTCAGGACTATCGCGTCCCGGCGGCCAATGTGGTGGGTGGTGAGGAAGGGAAGGGGTTCGGCCAGGTCATGAGTGGGTTGGAGTCGGGGCGCATCAACATCGCTGCCAGGGCGGTGGGCATCGCTACTGCTGCCTTTGAGGCTGCCATCAAGTATGCCCAGCAGCGGAACACCTTCGGCGTGCCCATCGCTCAGCATCAGGCCATCCAGCTTATGCTGGCGGAGATGGGCACCAAGATCCAGGCGGCCAGGCTTATGACCTACGATGCGGCGCGGAAGAAGGACTCCGGTGAACGGGCCGATATGGAGGCGGCCATGGCCAAGTACTTCTCCAGCGAGGTGTGCCAGCAGGTGACCCTGGATGCCATGCGCATCCACGGAGGCTACGGCTACATCAAAGAGTACCCGCTGGAGCGCTACTACCGTGACGCTCCTCTGATGATCATCGGCGAGGGGACCAACGAGATCCAGCGCGTCCTCATCGCCCGCCAGCTTCTCCAGCGGTACAAGATATAGGGCTCTCCCGTACTCAGGTCTAACGCCTGAGCGGGTTGTCGGATTCGACGAGTTGGGGTGTCCAGAGTCCCGAGGCCTCGGGACTCTGGCAGGGGTCTGGGGATGTGCCCCAGAAGGTTTTTTCCTCCCCCTCTCCCACAAGTGGGAGAGGGGGATACCCAGGGGGTGAGGGCTAGCTTAAAACCACCCGGCTAAAAGGGATAGCGCAGTGAAAAGCACCAGGAAAATCCAAGAGGTCATAGCACTTTCCAAAGGAGGTGACTCACATGGCTGTTGTCGATGGTAGAGAGAGGTATGGCAAGTACCTGGAGGACTTTAAGGCAGGCGATGTGTACAAGCACTGGCCGGGCAAGACCATAACCGAGGCGGAGAACCACCAGTTCTGCCTCCTCACCATGAACCACAACCCCCTCCACATAGACCACAAGTATATGGAGAGCCACCAGCACGGCAAGCCCTTGGTGGTGGGCCTACTGGTCGTCAGCATTGCCGTGGGCATGAGCGTGATCGACACCTCCGGCAAGGCTGTGGCCAACCTGGAGTACGAGAAGATCACCCACGACGGCCCCGTCTTCCACGGCGATACCATCTACTCGGAGACAGAGGTCCTGGACGTCAAGCCCACCAGCAAGGGCGACCGCGGGATCATCTACGTGGAGACCAGGGCTCACAACCAGAACGGCGTCAAGGTGCTGACCCTCAGGCGCCGCTTCCTGGTGCCTAGGAGGGCCTAGCAAGGGAAGCAGGCGATAGCCAATACCTTCAAAGCTGAGCGGCGTCGGCGCCGCAAATCTAAACCGTGCGCCGAGCTTATCCAACCATAAGGGAGAGAGCTCCCAGATAAGTGGGCTTAAGGGAGCATGTGCTCCTCGCGGCAAGGCACTAGCCCGCCTTGAGAACACCAGTTGCTGCTGGAAGAGAGGCAAGCGTCGAAGATGTTGGGGTGGCCTATATCGTAGTGCCAGTCGAACCACTGGTCCATCTCGACGTAGCAGTTGATGTGGGCTGCTGAATAGCAGCACTTCTCGAACTAGTTCAAGCTGTTGTCCCAAGCTGTCCTGTCCACTACCAGGGTAGACCAGCCGCAGCTTCTTGCCCCCGGCCTCTGGCCAGTGAGGGGATCGAAAGCTCCAGAAAGCCTCTGTAGAGGCCCACTCGCGCTCGTACAAGCGGTTTACCCGATATGAGGCCTGTGATAGAATCTTTCTAGCTAGCCGCGGTGGGCGTAGCCAAGTGGTCTAAGGCGCCAGGCTGTGGCCCTGGAGATCGTGGGTTCGAATCCCACCGCTCACCCTTCGTAGGCAAGGCGTACTCTCAGACGGGCCTAGCTGTTGTGCTTCTAGGCCTAAAGGTGCCTATTATCCAGGCCAGTTCCGCCTGTAGCTCAGCGGATAGAGCACTGGGCTTCGGACCCAGGTGTCGGGGGTTCAAATCCCTCCAGGCGGGCCTCTGACGACAGCTTTCAGTGAGCCAGCTCCCTCTACCTGACCTGATGGAGATGGTGCTAGGCGCTGCTACGGTCTCCGGTGCCGTTGACACAAGGAGAGTGGTATGATATACACGCTCATGCCACTTTATAGGGAGGGATAATATGGAATCAAAGCGTGTGCTGGCTACCTCCATCGACAGTGAGACGCGCCGTAACTACCTGGCCAGTGTCGACTTCAAGAAGGACCCGAGGCCAACGGTTCTCCGCACCGTGGGGGCCCAGGCAGACCCGAAGCATTCTGCCCTCCTGATTGTTGATGTCCAGAACAACTTTGTGCACCCTGAGCTGTGCTTGTATAAGCCTGATGGCCTGGGGAAACATAGCAAAGGAGACGTCTGGAAGGCCGAACCCCTCATACCACGGATGCTGGAAAACCTGCCCAAGCTCCTCCAGGCGGCGCGGGAGGCCAACCTCCTGATCGTCTTTATTCGGGCCACCTATGACCCCAAATACCTATCGGAGCCGTGGGCCTTCATGCTTGAGCGCAAGGGTCTCTACGGGGACATCTGCATTGAGGGTACTCCTGGCGCCGACTTCTACGGGGACATCCGCCCACGTCCCAACCACCCCAGGGAGGTAGTTGTGACCAAGCACCGCTTCAGCGGCGTCTGGCACACGGACCTCCTGACCATCCTGCGCAGCAACGGGATCAAGACGGTGGTGATGACGGGCGTGGCCACCTCTGGCTGTGTGGAGGCCACAACGCGGGATCTGTTCTTCAACGACTTCTACACCATCACCGTGGAGGACTGCTGCGCCCAGCCCGACGAGGCCGGCCACTACAGCTCCCTGGACACGATGGGCCGGTCCTACGGCTTTGTGGTCAAATATCAGGACCTGATTGGCCTTTGGGCCAAGGTCAGGCAGCCAGCCATGGTGGCCAACGACTGAGAAAAGGGCAGGCATGGGAAGAGGTGAATATCCCTTGACATCAGGTAGTTGTTGTGCTATACTCATAGCTAGATTAGATATGAGGTGGCACGGTGCGAAAGTTCACTTTGAACGACTTCAATGTCAAGTTTCCTGATGATGCTACCTGCCTTGGCTTCCTCTTTCACGCCCGTTGGCCCAATGGTGTCTTTTGCGAGACTTGCCAGAGAGTCACCAAGCACTTCCGCATCCGCTCCAAGAAAGTTTACGGGTGCGCATTTTGTGGACATGAGATGTCGCCTACGGCGGGGACTATTTACGACCATTCTTCTACCCCGCTCCGTTCCTGGTTCTATGCTATCTTCCTGATGGCTCAGACACGCACTGGCGTTTCTGCCAAGCAACTTCAACGGGAATTGGGCGTCACCTACAAGACAGCTTGGCGCATCTTCTCCAAGGTTCGGGAACTTATGGCCCAATCCACTGAACAAAGCCTCTTTGGGGCCATTGAGGTGGATGAAACCTACATCGGTGGGAAGCGCCCTGGCAAGCCTGGCCGGGGCGCGGCGAACAAGACCATCGTCTTTGGCATGGTGGAGCGGGGTGGGAAGGCTTACACCCAGGTTACTCCCGATGTGAGAGCCAAGACCTTGCTCCCCATCATCCAGGAGCATATCCCCACTGTTCCTGGCACAATTATCTACACCGACGAGCTTCGCAGCTATGGTAGGCTTGGCAAGCTCGGATATGCCCACGAAACCATCCAACATGCCGCCAAGCAATATGTCAATGGTGCGGCCCACGTCAACAACGTGGAAAGCCTTTGGAGCAACATCAAACGTGGATTGGATGGGGTGAACCATTCGGTCAGCCCCCAACACCTTCAATCCTATTTGGACTCCTATGTATTCCGATATAATCATCGGGATGACGATACCCCTTTGTTCCTTACCCTGATTAACCGTTGGGGTCCCTGCGAATAGGTTTAGCGGACTGAATCAGCAGTCCTTCAAACTGCCTCTTGGTCAATGGGCCTTCTATCATCTTACGTCCTGTAACGATGTCAATCTGTAGGGCCTTGGCTATCACCTGTGTCTGTGCCCCGATGGCCCCAGCGATAGAGTTCACCACATCATGGATTACGGAGACGGGCACGAAATCGTTGTCGCTAAGCTGCCCCAGATGAATGCGTATAGACTCCTCAGCAATGGTAGTGTAGGCGAGGGCGATCCGACTAAAGTGGTCACGGGGGTTCTCCTTCAAGGAGATACCTAAGCGTTCCCGCAACCCTTTTACATCTGATTGGAATGCACCTCTGTATACTTCATTCGTGATGGAACCAATGATTAGGCTAAAAGCCCTCTTGTCTCGAACAAGTGCATAGATACGAGCCACAAATTGCTTTCGGGTAGTGACCCCCTCTTCCCTAGTAGCAATCCATTCCTCAGATTTCCCTCTACGGACTGCCTGCATACGCCGTGCGACTCCTAATTTCTCGGCGGCGGTTTCTGGGTCGCGCCTTGCTTCATCAACAAACACTCCTGCCTTTGCCAAGTAGTCTTTAATGGCTTTTAACGCTGTCCTACCCTTAGTTATACGAAGTGCCATTGTCAGTCTATAGAGACCCTCGTCAGTCGTGAAATCTACCGTAAACGTTTGCCCATTCTCAGCGTGATAGTCCATCTCCCTTGAAGGGATAGGGTCTTCTGGATGCCTACTGTTGTAGTTCGCCCACATATGGCTCGCCTGATTACTGCCAGTGAGACCTGCAATCCAGTCTTTGATATTGTAGAAAACCATCCCTTCACGTTCATGCCATTGCAGAGGGAATCCCCACTGTTTTGCGATGTGCATTGGCAAAGACTCGGATGAAGGAATGCCCGTTCCCATCCCGATAGGCTGCATCGAATTGTTTGTCATCGAGGTAGCTCCATTCATAGATTTCTGCTACCATCAGTATAGCACACCGTTACCTGACTTTAAGGTATACTCACCAAGGCCAATTCTTTCCAAAGTCGGTTCGGCTTACTATTCGGCCTGTGAAACTTTTGGCGCTCTGCAATGCCAGGTAAATTGCGCTAGGTACTACTTCCTCTGGCTCTACCCTCTCGTGCCACGCTGGAGGCCAACCAGACACAAGCGCTGTCTCTGTCTTTATGCCTCCTGGGCACAGGACGTTGACCGCGATGTTGTATTCCTGCACTTCCTGCGCCAGGGAAAGACTAAACATATGAAGAGCGGCTTTACTGCTACAGTAATCAGCTCCCCCGGGTCTCGCTATAGTAGCAGCCTGAGAGCCGATGTTAATGATGCTCCCACTGCGCCGGGCTATCATCAGCGGCACTACTTCTCGGCAGACGAGATAAGGTCCCATCAAGTTCACGTTTATTAGTTGCTGCCACCTTTCAGGCTCTATTTCCCAAGACGGCATGCGCACAAAGAAAAGCGCAGCATTATTGACCAGCACATCTATCTGGCCCAATCGGTCGGACACTTGCATCACCATAGACTTTACCTGCTTCTCATCGGTCACGTCACACGGCACCGCTATGGCTTCACCCCCTGCCTGCACAATCCTCTTCACAGTTTCATATACGGTGCCCGGCAGACCAGCGGGTGAATTGGGGCGGGCAATCGCTGCTACCCTAGCTCCTTCTGCTCCGTATCCTTCTGCTATAGCTCTACCGATGCCTCGGCTTGCCCCCGTTACAATTGCCACCAACCCTTTCATACGCATGTGAGCCCCTCCAATTGAATGTAGCCTGGGAAATGTTCTGAAACACGACAGGCATGTTACACATGTTACAGTAGATAATATACCTGGAGCCTAGGCTTGAAATATATATTCGCCATTCTTTAGGAAACGGGAAAATTAATGGGTAGCCCAAGCTAACAAAGGCCACCCCGTTTTGGTGCTCGTCCAGGTCGTGCTAAGCAGCCTTGAGCAGCCGTTCCATCCAGTCAGTTACGCCGAGAACCTCAATCCCAGACGGCAATTTGGCTGTCAGTCCCCCGCTTGAGTAACCCTGAGCGTGGCGCTCTGTAGCCCGCGCTGCTCTAGTACCTCAGGAACAGCTTGCCCCACTCGGTCTTCAGGGCCTTACGGATGCGTCGTTTCCCGATGAGGTTCAGCCAGTAGCCGTTGTGGTACACGTTCGAGGCGAAGTATGCCCAGGGAACGAAGGGGCTGCGCAGCAGAAGGCTCTCCAGGGGCTTCAGGGGCCCCCAGTAGATCAGCTTCTGGCCACGGCTGGCGAAGGTGTTCTCTGCCCCTACAAAGTGGTAGTTGACTCCGGCGATGTCGTCGCCCACCACGTCTATCTGAGTGGGGTCGCCGCAGCCCAGGCCCGCCTCGTGGGCCAATCGGATGAATCTGATGGACAGCGGGTCAAACCCCATCATCTTGGCGGCGATGGCGTCGATGGCCACCTGGTCCGCCGAGGCGAGCATCACGTTCTTCACGTGCCACCGCATGGCCCGGGGGCCGGGCCCGTCCCCGGCGAAGGTACCGTCCATCACCGCAAAGAGGCCAGGGTGGATCTCCTTCTGGATGGTCAGCAGGTCCACCAGCGTCTCATGGATCACCGAGTGGGTCCAGTGGCGCTTTCGGTTAAGCAGCCCGCCGAAGGCGTTCTTCATGGCCCCCGTCATGGTGGTGAACACGTGGGTCTTCATCGTGGGCAGTTGGATGATGTTCTTCCCCGGGAAGGTCTCGGGGATAGTCAGGCCCTCTGGGAAGATCCTGTCCAGCACCAGCATCTTCCCCCGAGGCTGGTAGGGCACCCACCGGTTTGGTGGCACGTCCAGGTGCACGGCCTTGAGGCCGTACTGGTCGATGACAGGCTTGTGCTTGTTGTTTGCCTCGCCCTCATAGGAGTCCACCACCACCGTGCCGTTCTGGGCAGGTATCAGATTAGTGTATCCGTCTTCCTTCAGCGCCTTGATGACCCCCTCCAGTTGCCAGGGGGTGGTAGAGCAGGCCGGGTACCAGTGCTGCCAGGAGATGTTGATCTTCAGCAGGGTAGCCGTCTCCCTGGGGAGATGGTCCTGGTACTCGGCGAGGCGCATGGCCCTGCCGATGTCCTCCAGCACCGTCTCAGGCCTAGTGAAGACTACGGCCACCTTGGACCTGCCTGGTATCTTCTTAGCCACTACTATCTGCGCCTTCGGAAGGGTCATCTCGGGGGCACCTGCCTTATCGCCATGAGGATACCTAGCCTGGACCTGTCTGGAAAGCCTCGCTTCCCTGTTCCTGGACAAACCCCAGTCTCCTCTGGGCCCGGTCGAGGATCTCCTGGAACTGCTTCTCGCCGACCACTTCGAACCTGATGCTCACCACGTGGGCAGGATTATAGGCAACATGAGGGCCTGACAGGAGCAGGACGCTGCTCTGCCCAGCAAAGGCTCGCTCGATCTTCTCGGCGACAGGCCGGATACACTCTTGGACCCGTTGGAAGAAACTCTCCTCTTCACCCGGCATTATCTCCCTCTTGTCCGGGTCGATGGGCGCCTTGACTGACATGTCGTAGGAGTGGCTGGCCTCCTGGCCGTTGCTGAGGGAAAGGGTCAGCACCCATTTGAAAGCAACCGGTACCTCCACCGCTCTCTCCTACTGCTGCCAAGGCCCCAAAAGCAGAGCCTAGCGCCTTTTCCTCTGGACGGCCCGCCGCGCCGCTCTCTCTACGTCCTTTGCCGTCAGGCCGTACTTCTCCAGCAGGTGCTCCGGCTTCCCCGACTCGGCGTAGCGGGTGAGGGCAACCGTCTCCAGGGGCACAGGGAAGCGTCGCCCCAGGGCCGCCGCCACCAAGCTCCCCAAGCCGCCGTTGAGGTAATGCTCCTCCGCCGTCACTATCGCCCCTGTCTCCCTGGCGGCGGCCTCCAGGGCCTCCTCATCCAGCGGCTTGACCGTGTGCATATTCAGGACGCGGCACTCGATGCCTTCGGCGCTGAGGTCCTGGGCCGCCTCCAGGGCTGCCGCTAGCATAATTCCACAGGCGATGATGGTGACATCTCTCCCCGGGCGCATGGCCTCAGCCTTCCCTGTATGGAAGCTGCACCCATCTCGGTGTACCACCGGCATTGACGGCCGATATAGACGGATGTAGAAGGGGCCGGAAGCGCTGGCCGCTGCCCGCACTGCGTGGGCGGTCTCCACGGCGTCGGCGGGAGCTATCACCGTGAAGCTAGGCAGGCTGCACGTAAGGGCGATATCCTCGATGGACTGGGCAGAGGTGCCGTCCTCCCCCGTTATGATTCCAGCGTGGGTGCACACCAGCTTTACGTTGAGGCCGGGCTGGGCGATGCCCACCCGCAACTGGTCGAAGGCGCGGCCCGTGCCAAAGACGGCGAAGGTGCTGACGAAGGGTATCTTGCCAGCCGAGGCCAGGCCCGCTGCCACGCTCAGGAGGTTCTGCTCCGCCGGCCCGAAGTCAAAGAAGCGCTCAGGAAACTCCCTGGCGAAGAGATAGGTGAAGGTGGACTTGTTCAGGTCTCCCCCCAGCACCACTATGTTAGGGTTCTCCCTGCCCAGCTCCACCAGCACCTTGCCGTAGGTCTCCCTTGTGGACGCGTTAGGCGCCATCTAGGCGTGCCCCTCCCGGAAGAGCCTCTCGGCCTCGCCCAGCTCCTTCAGGGCCTGGGCCAGCTCCTCCTTGTTGGGCGCTCGTCCGTGGAAGTCGACGTTGTTCTCCATAAAACTGATGCCCTTGCCTTTGACGGTATGGGCGATAATAACCCCGGGCTGCCCCCTGATGTCACCGGCCGTCTGAAAGGCCCTCAATATCTGAGGGAAGCTGTGCCCGTCGATCTCCTGGACATGCCAGCCGAAGGCGCGCCACTTATCGGCCAGGGGTTCCAACTCCATCACCTCACTGGTGAAGCGGTCGTTTTGTATCCGGTTCCGGTCCACTATGGCGGTCAGCCGGTCCAGCTTGTAGTGGGCCGCAGACATGGCCGCCTCCCATACCTGCCCCTCGTCGCACTCGCCGTCCCCCAGAAGGGCGTAGACCCGGTAGTCCCGCCTGTCCAGGCGGCCTGCCAGGGCCGTGCCTACGGCAAAGGATAGGCCCTGCCCCAGGGATCCCCCTGACATCTCCACGCCGGGAGTCATGATGTGGGCGTGTCCCTGAAGACGGCTTCCGATCCTCCGGAAGGTCATAAGCTCCTCTACCGGGAAGTAGCCTGCTCGCGCCAAGGCCGCGTACAGGATGGGGCAGGCGTGGGCCTTGCTCAGGATGAAGCGGTCTCGCTCGGGCCAGCGGGGGTTCTGTGGATTATGGCGGAGAAGTGCGAAGTATAGGGACGTTACTATCTCGCAGGCCGATAGCGAGCCGCCCGGGTGCCCGCTGCCTGCCTCGGCAGTCATCGTTACCACGTCCCGACGCAGGGTCAGGGCTATGGTTTCCAGGGTGGCCAGGTCCGCGATGCGCCCGTCAGTCCTATTAATGAGAAGTGCCTCTCCTGCCAGTCGGGAGGCTGGTATCGCTTGCCTTAAGAACCCTTCTCCAACGGTAGGTCTTTGCCCGGCTGGAGACTCCTGCCCTTTGACCCCTCAATGTGACCGCATTATAGCGACCGAGCTTCCCTGTGTCTACCGCTTGTCCTCGCCGGTTCTGTTTGCTTTCTAGTGGTGCGTTTGCTTCTGCATGGCTTGCCCTTGTAGGTGCCGTAGCGAATGTAGTCGGGATTCATGGCGAAGCCTCATGGACTTGTTGGAGACCTTGTTCAATGATCAGTTGTGCCAGAGTAACAGCCCTACGAATAAACAATATGCGATCTAATAATAGCGCCTCATTCATAGATTCATCCAATGATACCTCGGTATAGAAGGTGAAACTATCGGGGTCTCCAACCTGATAATAGATACCGAGACGTGCCATCTCTACAGACATATCCCTGAGTATTTTGGCTTGTACCTGCTTGGGTAACTTATCAAAGACAGCCTTGTCCTGGGGGCTGAACATCAATTTGGTCCCCATCACAAGTAGCGTAGGGTCTTTGCGTGGCTTCTGAATAGTTACTCTTCTTCCTTGAGGGTCTCTAGTTATAAAAGAGAACACGGTATCAGGGGTAGAATCTGGCTCAATACCCATTCCTCGTTTGAATGCCCAATCTCGCAATGTGCGCTCAATTTCTTGGTCACTACGTTGAGCCAATGGTGTTGCGGTAGCATCCAATAAGTTTCTGGTTTGATTGATGCCGAACAATGAGATAGCCACCGTTCCCAAACACAGCAAATAAACGTAAGCAGCAGGCAGCCGTTTGAGCCAGGCAAGGACGGCGGCGATCACTGCTGCCACCCCAGAGACAACAAGAGTAATAACAAGGCTATGGAATGCTTCTTGAACGAGATTACCCATGCGCTCATTCTACGCCATTTCCCTTGAAAGCAAACAGAACCTCCTCGCCAAGTAGATCAGTGACAACTTTTGCAGGGGAAGTTCTTTCAGGGGCCATAGCTTTGTGCTATTCTGAATTGTAACCTTGGGAGGTCAAGAAGTTGAGCCGGGAAGGCTTAGTTGGCATCGTCTTCAATCCAAGAGTGGCCGAGGCCAGGGGGCTGGCTGAGGCCATAGCCAGGAAGGCCGGTGGAGAGGCGTCCACCTGGGTGGCCTCAGCTACCGAGGTGGATCTGTTTGAGGAGGCGATGAAGCTCACCCGCATTGTAGTGACGGTGGGTGGCGACGGGACGATCCTGAGGACTGTGCGAGTGGCTGGCCCCCCGGGCGTGCCCATCCTGGGGGTCAACCTGGGCCGTGTAGGGTTCAT
>JACPCK010000014.1 GCA_016179845.1 Chloroflexota bacterium
GGTGACTCTACCTTCTTCTTTGTCACGCCGCTTTTCATGCTCGTGGCCAGCGTGGTCGGGAGCGTCTTGGGAGGACGTATGTCGGTGCAAAGGCGGAAGGAGAAGCCAGAGGGGTCGAGGGGAGGAGGCCGTGTATAAGAGGCTCCTGGTGGCTCTGGACAACTCCCCTTACAGCGAGGCGTGCAGCACAGCAGCGGTCTCCCTGGCCCAGGCCTTTGGGGCAGAGGTGATAGGGTGCCATGTGTACGCCGCTCGGATGCATGAGCGCCGGTTTCGCCAGTTGGAGGCGACTCTGCCAGAGGAATACCTGGCGGACAAGGAGCTGGAGCGCCAGCGCACCATCCACGATTCCCTCATCGCTCTGGGTCTCCAACTCATCTCCGAAAGCTACCTGGACACCCTGGAGCGGCGCTGCCAGGAGACCGAGGTCCCTTTCAGTCGCAAGACCCTGGAGGGGAAGAACTGGCAACGCCTTGTGGAGGAGATCAACGGGTCCCGGTACGACCTGGTGGTGATGGCGGCTCGCGGGCATGGCGCTACCAGGAGTGACACCGTAGGCAGCGTTTGCCAGAGGGTGCTCCGGCGTACCAGGACTGACACCCTGGTAATCAAGGACACGCAAATATTCCAGGACGGGGCAGGAAGGGGCATCCTGGTGGCCTTGGACGGTAGCCAGGAGGCCTTCGGTGCCCTGGAGGCGGCTCTGGCCCTCGGCAAGGCCTACGGCCGGCCCGTAGAAGCCGTCGCCGCCTATGACCCTTACTTCCACTACGCCGTCTTTCACAGCATGGTTGAGGTCCTCTCCGAAGAAGCGGCCCGCCTTTTCCGTTTCAAGGAGCAGGAGCAACTTCACGAGGAGATCATCGACACGGGCCTGGCTCGTCTGTACCAGGCCCACCTGGAGGTGGCCCAACGCCTCGCCCAGGCCCAGGGCGTGAGCCTTACCACCACCCTCCTCACCGGCCGCGCCGCCGACGAGGTGTTGGCTTACGTCGAAAGGACTCACCCTTGGCTCTTACTCTTAGGGCGCATCGGCGTCCACAGCCGCGAGGAAATGGACATCGGTAGCATCACAGAGCACCTGCTCCGCTTCGCCCCGTGCAACCTCCTGGTAGCTAGCCGCCGCGTGAGCCCGCCCCTGGACCTGTGGAGCGCCTCCACCCTCCGGTGGACCGAGGAGGCCGAGGCTGCGCTGGGGCGCGTCCCTGAGGAGTACCGGGGCGCTCTCCGCCTGCTGGTCCAGCGTCAGGCCCAGGAGCGGGGGCACACGGTGGTGACCGCCTCCCTGGTAGGGGAGGCCATGGCGGTCCTGCGGCCCCGGCCCGAGGAGACCCGGCGCATGGGAGAGGCTGCTCTCTCCGTGGCCGTCAACGCCCTCCGCCGGCAGCCAGGGATGGTCTATCTCTGCCGCGCCTGCGGCCATGCTGTCCGTGGGCAGCGGCCTGTGACCTGCCCTGTGTGCCGGAAGAAGGGAGAGGACTTCCTGGAGGTGGACCCCGACACCCTGGAGGGCACGGCCCAGGGCCAAGGGGGCATCCAGGAGGAGCAGGCCTTCGACGGGACGATTCTCCGCTGGGCGCGGGCAGCTCTGGGACAGCTCCGGAGCATCCCCGATCCATATCAGCGCAGCCGCGCCCGACTTCGCGTCGAGAAGGAGGCCCGCTACCGCAAAATCCCTGTCATTACCCTGGAGTTCGCCCTGCGGCATCTGCCCGAAGCGCCGGGCACCCAAAGGCAGGCGGAGCACCCATCCAGGGCGGAGGAGGCGGGTCCATGAGAGCCTTCTCACAGACCCTACGTCCTGACGTTGCCTTGATGGCCCTCTACCTGCTCGCAGGGCTGCCCCTTCAGTGGTGGGCTTACTTCCTGGGGGCCATACCGTTCATGAACTACGGCCCCCCTCCCTGGCCCAACTTCCCCGCCTACGTCCTGGCTGGCCCACTGGCTGCCTACCTCTTCTGGCGTAGGAGTCCCAGGGCCCGCCTTGCCACCTACACCTTCCTCACCTTCGATATCCTCCGCTCGGCCCGCCTGGCCCACTGGCTGCCCCTGGTGGTGGACATCGCCATCATCCTCTATCTGCAAACGCCAACCATGCGCCGGCTCTACCCCTCCATGTGGAGCCGCCGCAAAGCCCTCTGGCGCCCTTGGGCCAGGGGCTAAGGAGGCGGCATGGAGTATAGGCCCCGCATCGTTTCCTGGAACATCACCGGCGCCTGCCACCTGCGCTGTGCCCACTGCTACCTGAACGCCCGCCGCCGCTGGCCTGGTGAACTCACCACTGAGGAGGGGCTCCGGCTCATAGACCAGATGGCCGAGGCGGGGACGGAGATCCTCATCCTCACGGGAGGGGAGCCTCTCTTGCGCCAGGACCTACCGGCCCTGGCCCGTCACGCCGCGGACCAGGGCATCCACGTGGCGCTGGGCACCACCGGCACCCTCCTCAATCGGGGCCGAGTGCGGGTCCTGAAAGAGAGCGGTGTGGCGGCGGCTGGCATCAGCATCGACTCCCTGGACCCGGCCAAGCACGACGCTTTCCGTGGCCTCCCGGGAGCCTGGCAGCGGGCCGTCCACGGCATACAGGCGTGCCGCGGAGAGGGCCTGGAGGTCTTGGTCCACACCACAGCTCTGAAGATGAACCAGCAGGAGATCCCGGACATCATCAAGTTTGCCCACGATCAGGGGGCCCGGGCTTTCCATCTTTTCTTCCTGGTATGCACAGGCCGCGGCGAGCGGCTCACGGACCTCTCTTCCCAGGAGTACGAGACCCTCCTCTCTCTCCTCCTCGACCTTCAGGAGCAGTACCCGGAGATGATGGTGCGGGCCCGGTGTGCGCCGTACATCGGAAGACTGGCTGTTGAACGAGGGGTGCCGCCCATGGGGAGTGCTGGCTGTCTGGCGGGCACCAGCTATTGCCGCGTATCGCCAGTGGGCGATGTGACCCCCTGCCCCTACTTGCCCACCAGGGCTGGCAATGTCCGGGAAGGGAGCTTCCAGCAGATATGGGCCATGTCGCCCGTGCTGACGCAGTTCAGGGTCCCTCAGCGTCGGCTCGGGGGCAAGTGTGGTCAGTGCCCGTTCAGCCAGGGTGAAGACCCTCTCTGTGTGGGGTGTCGGGCCCGGGCCTTCTCCTTAGCCGGAGATGCCCTTACAGCCGACCCTTGGTGCCTCTATAAGCCGGCACCGGTAGCAGCTCCCCTGGATGGAAAGGCCGCCCAGGACGGGGGTGCTCCGCCGACCCTTCAGGCCACTGTCGTCTGGACACCGGAGGCCCAGGAGCGGCTGGGCCGGGTACCTTTCTTCATCCGGGGGCGGGTGAAGCAGTCAGCCGAGACCCATGTTCGTCAGCAAGGGCTTGACCAAGTGACTACCGAGGTCTTGGAGCACCTGCGTCACCGGGCTTATGGGCATCCAGGAAAAGCGCCAGGTTCTACTTCGACAAACCATACAGTCAAGGAGTAACAGCAGCACTTGTAGTAGGGGAGGCAAGGTGTTCTGTATCTAATGGTTCCCACGCTCCCCTTCAGATTCCGCTGGTGGAGACGATGCTGAAAGGCCGAGATGGGCAGGAGGTTTCGCGGGAGATGGGTATCGCTTGGCCTACGCTCAGGAGGCGAATCTCAGACGCCTGTTTGGCCGCTACGACCGATGTGCTACCCAGACCATCGCTGTGAAGTGGATACCGACAGCGAAACAGGGCAGGATAGACCTGCCATTGCCCAGGAAGAAGGGCAAGTTCTGGGTCTGGACGAATGACGAGGCGGAGGCCTGGCGGCGATGGTTTGCCCTCGGCAAACCTCAGATGGAGGAAGCCGATGTCGGTTGAGGGGAGGACTCGCTGCACAAGGCAGGGTAGCGAGAAGGCGCTAGCGGGGCTGACGTACCATTACCTGTCTAAGCTTGTCATGTGGACGTCCACGGTGCTTCAGACGACCAAGAAAGTACTCTGTCTGAAGAGAGGTATCAAGGCTGCGCTTCATGAGCTATCTCGCAGGACTTTAGCGGGTCCCTTGATGCTGTCTGAAGTGTGCGGTCTGAGGTTCAGTTGCCGAGCTGTTGTCGCTAAGCTCCCGCTAAAGGAGGCACTTGAAGGAGCAACCTCAGATAGCAGTACACATGTTCTGGTGGAGACGGGGGAGAGTCGAACTCCCCGTCCAGAAGACTCCCCGATAGGATATGCTACAGGCTTGTCAGGCCTTTTATTCTCACCCTCCCCGCTTCGGCCTGCGGAATCAGGGAAGGGCCAGCCTCTTCTTTCTTGGGCCTTACCTCAGAGGCGTCGGGCTAGGCTGCACCCCGATTTTGTGTCGCCTGCTTCCCGCCTTCGGGGGAGACGGGGGCAGACGAGCCGCTTCTTAAGCGGCTAGAGCGAATTCGCGCTCGCCAGTTACTTTTTCGCCGCCTGATTAGCGAGGTGGACGGCACCTCGGCCTGCGATCCTCCAGGGCCATCCCCTGTCGAACCCATGCGTCCCCAGACACCTACTATTGTATCACCATGAGATGACTTGTGGGAGAGCTGTGTAGTGTGGCGTAAGGGCCTAGTAACGCATCGCCTTGCCTTAGCAGGGTGATGAAAAACCCTTTCGACCATCCCACTAGCCCCCTTTCCTTCGCCAGACTCAGGACAGGCTCTGACCAGGAAGGGGATGGAAATTATATCTGGGGGGACACCCCTTCGGCTCCGCTCAGGGCAGGCCCCAGACTCCCGCCAATCCCGACTTGTCGGGACTCTGCACTCCCCTTTTTCAGCAGCCTGTTAGATGTCTCTGTGTGGTGGCGGGTCTTGAGCAATGCTACAAATGGGGCTGAATGGATATTGTAGACATTGTTGGGTGGAGGATTACTTCGGGCACAAGGAAGATGGGATGAGAGGGCTCGTTCAGTCCGAGCGCCGTAATAGCTCCCGTCCCTTACCCTTACGCCAGGAGCGGGGCGCCTAGGCGCCCCGCTCTTATTCTCTATGTTGTTTCAATGTCCGCTGAGTCTCTTGCCGGGCTTCTCTCTCGGCCATGACACGGCGTTTGTCATAGAGTTTCTTGCCCTGGGCCACGCCCAGCTCTACCTTAGCCCGGTGCCTCTTGATGTAGAGCTTCAATGGCACCAGAGTAAGACCCTTCTGGTCTGTCTGCTGGGCTAGTTGCAGTATCTGGTTTTTGTGGAGAAGGAGCTTGCGGGGCCTGGTAGGCTCGTGGTTGTGTACGCTCCCGGCGTGATACGTGGCTACGTGCATGTTGAACAGCCATATCTGCCCCCCCTCCGGCCTGGCGTAGGACTCCCTCAGATTCACCTTCCCCTCTCGAATGGATTTGATCTCAGTGCCCTTGAGGACAAGGCCTGCCTCCACCACTTCCAGGATGTTGTAGTCGTAGTAGGCCTTGCGGTTGAGGGCTATCACCTTCGTTTCAGGCTTCTCCTTAGGCTGTGGGTGGGGATTCTTCGCCACTTCGCCTAGGGCACCACGGCAGTGATGCCCATCTCCTTCTTGAGGACCTCTACGGCCCTCACCAGTTGGGTGTCTCCTTGCTCGCCGGGGATGGCCTTGACCTCCACGTCGGGTTCCAACCCTGTCTGGTGGATGAGCCTTCCGTTGGGGGTATACCAGTAGGCAGTACTGTAGTAGAGCCCTCCGCCGTTGCTGAGTCGGCGGAACAGGTTTACACTACCTTTGCCGAAGGTCTTGACGCCTACCAGCCTGGCCCTGCCGTAGTCCTGGAGTGCCCCTGCCAACACCTCGCTCCCGCTGGCCGAGAAGCTGTTGACGAGGACGACTAAAGGTAGATTGACGGCCAGGCCCCCTCCCCTGACGCGCCACTCCTTTTGCTGGCCCTTCCCGTCTACCTCAGACAGGACCACGCCCTCGCGGATGAACTCACTGGTTACATTGACTGTGGTCTCCAGGAGGCCTCCGGGGTTATCCCGCAGGTCCAGGACAATGCCGGAGGCGCCCTTTGCTCGTATCTCCCTCAGGGCCTGCCGCACGGCATCGTCGGTATTGCCGTAGAAGATCCTGATTCGCAGGTAGGCGATGTTGTCCTTCATCATGTTCCAGAAGACGCTCTTCAAGGGGATAGTATCCCTCACGATATCCACTTCGACGGGCTCTGCTGCTCCCAGGTGCAGCACCTTGAGGTGAACCTTGGACCCCTTGGGGCCCCTTATCTTCAGCACGGCCTGGCGGATAGACCAGCCCTCTGTGGGCTCGCTGTTCACCTCCAGGATCGCGTCGCCGGCCTTCAGGCCGGCCTGTTCGGCTGGCCCTTCAGGGAGAGGCGAGATTATCAGGCGTCCACCCCTCATCGTAACCTCGGCGCCGATCCCTTCAAACGTCCCCCTGATGTCCTCCTGCTCCAACTGGTAGTCCTCCGGGGGTATGTAGGACGTGTGGGGGTCGTTGAGGGTCTTTAGTAGCCCCTGGATAGCTCCCTCACTCAGTTCCTTGGGATCAAGCTTTGCCCTGTCTGCGTGCTCGTTGAGGAGGATGCTGTAGATCTCCCAGAGCGCCCTCATCTCCGCGGGCGCGTCCTGCGGCACAATGATGGAAATAGGTGGAGCCGCGGTGGACATTGCCTCTGGCTGGACTGCAGACCTTGCCCTGCATCCAACCGCCACCGCAACCATCAACACTATAAGTAAGAGGCTTAAGGATGCTATCCGTCTCATGGGGCCGCCTTTCCAGGTACCGCTGGGCAGATTAGCTCTATTGTATCATAGGGATTCCCTGGGCCCGTCCTTGCTGAGAGGGGCTTGCCGAGAGTAGACTCTTTTTGTACCCTTTGTGTTATCCACCCAGTGAAGGAGGAAGCTATGAGATTGGCAGCGTTGGCTTTTCGGCTCCTGGATCGGGTCTCCCCTCCTCGGGCGGCGTATGCCCACTGCGACATTCCCTGCGGGATCTATGATCCCCACCTGGCCCAGATTGCAGCCCTGAGCACGGTGCGTATGAACCAGCTCATTCAAGAGCTGCCCAAGCCGGGTTCCCCGGCCTCTGCCCAGGAGGTCGAAACGTACCAGGCGAAGCTTGCGCGCTACATCGCGGTCAAGGAGCACCACGCCGAGCTCTGCAAGCACGAGTTGCGCATCATCTGGGGGGACTATTTCAAGCCTGAGCACCTTCAGCAGCACCCGGACCTGCACACCCAATTCTGGAATGCCATGAAGCAGGCCTCCAAGGTGCGCCAGGAGGTCAACATGGCGGCAGCCCAGGAGCTTCTCGCCACTGTCCAGAAGATCGCTGAGACCTTCTGGAAGACCAAGGGCGCCGAAGTCCACCGGCAGCCCTCTCTCCAGACAGGAGGAGGCGAGCTATTGTATCCTGTCCCAAAGCGCTAGGGCTGGCTGCTCTCAATAGTCCTGAGTATCAGTCGAGGAGCTTCCGCGACTCCCCCTGTCCATTCCCCTTACCATGAAAGAGGGGCGTTTACAGAAGGGCCCTTGGTACTATACTAGTACTCAATGCCTCTGGGTGAGACGAGATTTGGGGCAAGGAGGAACCGATGGCCGCCAACGCGTATGTCCTCGTCAATGTGGACCCCCCCAGGACAGTGGCGGTATTAGAGAGGCTGAAGGGCATCCCCGGGGCCATCGTCCGGGAGGTGCTGGGGCCCTACGACATAATTGTGGAGCTGGAGGCAGATACACCGGAGGACGTCACCGCCCTCGTTCGCCACAAGGTAAGGCCGGTCCCAGGGGTCACTGCCACTGTGACCTGCCTCTGGATGTAGGCTACAAAGCACCATAAGGCAGCGTGAGAAGGTAATGCGGGGCCTAAAAAGTCGTGAGACAGCCCAGCTATTTATGGACGGGTGGCGACTCCACTACAACTTCTTTAAGCCTCGCGAAGCCTTGTAGGGTAAGACGTCAGCACAGAAGGCCAAGATATAGCCCAATCTATCAGACTGGGAAGATGTGTCTAGACTGGATGTAAGACCATTCTCTCATATGCGGGCTAGGACGGAGAGGGATAGAACCTTCCAAGTGAGGCCACTTAGGAATACCCAACTTAGAGTCAGAAGGGGTAGTCTGTGAGCCAAATACCTAAAGCAAACAGAACCCCTGACGAGCCTGTAAAGAACTTGTTACCTCGCCTCAGTACTCGGCGGGAGTATTTCGACTACCTCGACCATTGGACGGTCGGGACTGTCGATGACCTGCGGGCGCACATGACCAATCGCGCATTGGTGAAAGCGTACTTGCTGGAGACGTCTCGGTCGAATGGTGCTCGGGACGCTATTGCTGCTCTTCGTTCAGCGCTTCAGGATGTAAGCCAAGTAGATGACACCCTTTACCGGCTAAGCTGGTCTGGGGAAGGCACAGAATGGGCTTTAGTCGAGGTTGAAGACCAACGATACCCTGTGCTGTACACAGCCCTGGACTCGCGTGAGGCCGGCCGCCGTGTCGACCACATACTCAACACCTCACCTTTGCTTGACCGGGCATGGTTTGCGGCACCTATGTTTCAGCGTCTTTGGAAGGTAGTAATCGAGGCTTTCCCCGAGCACCGATTCAGCCAGATTGTTTTTGAGCACGAGAGCTTATTCGAGGCTTTTGCGGACGATCCTAACCTGGCATCCGGTGATGATGACGATCAGGAAGACGTCCAAGACACCCAGGATAGAATCGAGGTGGAGCGTCGCCGTGCACGCATGCAGATCACAGAACGGATTGGCAAGCTAGCCAAGGCTTTGTCGAGAATGCGCCCCGAGTATGAGCCGCTAGAATCAATAGTTCGCCTCCGCATCCCTGCGCCGCGACGAGGGGGCCACGATGTCTATTTCGACGGCCGATTCACAAACCGCAGCGACTCTATGACATCGCTGCGTCAAACAGTGGGAATGGTCACAAACATCTATCGTCACACTACCGAGGCAGCGGAGGAGGCCTCCTGGCCGAAAAGCTCCGATGTCACGACAACCAGAGGGCCCATATCGTTGGGCGCCCCGCTTCTGGTGAAGTTTAGTGAAAGGCTGGAACAGGCTACATTCGAGCGCTGGATCGCCGCACTGAAGAGGAAGAACAATCGGTTTCGCTTGTGGGGCAATCCCATTGAGCTGAGCAAAGGGAAGGTTCATCTGTATGCCGTAGACGCGCATTTGTGGCAGCCGATCGACCTTGAGATTACAAGGGATCACTTGTATGCCATGCTGCCTTCCGGAACATGTGGGAACACGATCCACCGCCTTGTGACCAACATCCAGAGGTTTGTTGACCCAAAGTTAGAGACCTACATAGGGGACCAATCCTACGAGGCGTTCATCGCCAATGCCCCAGTGAACCAGACCAGCGGAGAGTCTACCAGTGGCTGATTCAACACTAGCGCGAGACAACCTGTTTCAGCTGAATGTTTTGCTTTGGGCATGCTCGCCGCAACCTGCGAGTGCGCCCGTGACACCAGTCCTCTTTAACGCTGGCTACGGGCTCTGGTCTGTAGAACAACCGCTTGACGCTGGGGTTGCGGAATTAGCACGCCTTCGCAGCGCTGCTATAGATATCCGGCCGAATCCCGTTGTGGACGTGGTGCTTCATCAGGACACGAGACGAGAATACGTGCTCGTTGAATGCAAACCCTCGTCTTTTGGGATTGGCTCCGAGTGGGCTCCGCAGGCGAGAGGAATTATCGTAGCCGGCGGAAACGCCGCGGCACGACTGGGACTGAGTGGTCACCTTACGGCAGAAGCGTGTTACTTGGTGCCAGCGGAGGACGCCGGGGCAGTAGACCGCACCCTCCTAGAGCTTGCCGGGCAGGTTGCGGCACAGGGCCTTCCGACATGCTCAACGGCGCCGATAGGTCTCTCACTGAGAGCGGACGGTGTCTATCTGGGATTGCCGAGCAATCCGCAGGGCACTAGCCAGATGCCACGCTCCTGTGTCCCAGAGAAAAGGGTTGTGGCAGTTCAGTCGGATGAGGACCCCAGACCCCTTTACATTATCCCGTGGATACCGGACGCCCCAGAAGAAACCGACCTTACAGCTTTCAGAGAGAAAGTTCGATCTGAGCTCCTCGCCCGGTTAGGCAGGGGTCCAGTGGGGAGTCAGCTTACTTTCACATTTGAGGAGTTGCTGGATGCGGTAACGCGTGGCGTGTTCCGGTATTGGCGCGACAGGGACTCTTTGACAGGCCGAGTATTCCCTATGCTTGGACAGCTGCTTGGGGTCCTTCTAGGCGACGATCCTCGAGCGAGTGTGGGTAGACGCGAGATGAATGTCAATGTCAACACGGAAAAGGACCAACAGGAGTTGATGGAGCGGGTTCGGACGGCTGCGCTTCCGCAGAAACTCCCAGAGGGTATTCAACTTCCGATGGAAGGACAAACATGACCACCTTGAGGACTTTCTTGACATCCCAACGAAAGGGCAGATAACATCGATTGAGCCCTCCGCCGCGGAGGCCCTTTGAGAGCTGAGGCACATAGCCAGCCCCTGCTACGGACATCCCTCTACGACGCCCATGTGGCCCTGGGAGCCCGTATGGTGCCCTTCAGTGGGTGGGAGATGCCCCTCCAGTACACCAGCATCCTGGCTGAGGTGCGGGCCGTTCGAGGTCACTGTGGCATCTTCGACGTCTCCCACATGGGGCGTATACACATCACGGGGCCCAAGGCTGCATCCTTGCTTCACAAGCTTCTCGCCGCCGATGTCCTGGCCTTGCAGGAGGGGAGGTCCCGCTACTCGTTTCTGCTTAACGAGGGGGGCGGCATCATAGACGACACCATCCTTTACAGGGAGGGGCGGGACTCCTTTATCCTGGTGTGCAATGCCGCCAACCGCCCTGCGGTCTTGGAGTGGATAGGACGCTGGGCTGCCCCGCAGGGAGCTGTGGCTGTGCAGGACAGAACCGTTGGCACGGCCATGGTGGCCTTCCAGGGGCCCCGAGCCCTGCCTCTGGCACTATCGCTGAGTCCTCTGCTTGATGGGCTTCGGCCTTTCACCTTCACCCGCACACAGATACTGGGTAGCGAGTGCATGATGGCCCGTACCGGCTATACCGGTGAGGATGGGGTGGAGTTCATTCTGCCCGCCGAGGCGGGCCCATTGATCTGGCGGGCCCTTCAAGAGATGGGGGCGGCGCCTTGTGGCCTGGGGGCGAGAGACGTGCTGCGTCTGGAGGCGGGGCTCATGCTTCACGGCAGCGACATTACCCCTTCTACCACGCCCCTGGAGGCCGGGCTGGACCGCTTTGTCAGCCTGGACAAGGAGGATTTCATAGGGGCCCAGACCTTGAGGGACCAGAAGCGGTCAGGTGTCAGCCGGAGGTTGGTGGGCTTCAGGTTGCTGGCTCGGGGCATCCCTCGTCACGGCTATCCTATCTTGAACGGAACGAGGGTGGTAGGCGAGGTGACCAGCGGGGCCTATTCGCCTACCCTTGACATGGATATCGGCATGGGCTATGTTGCATTGACGCTTTCAGCCGTCGGCACCCGGCTACAGGTAGACATAAGAGGTAGAAAAGTGGAGGCGGAGGTAGTACCTCTGCCTTTTTATGCCAGGAGGCCAGCCCGATGAGCTACCCACAGGCCTTTCGCTACTCCAAAGAGCATGAGTGGGTGCGTTTGGATGAAGACGGCACCGCTGTGGTGGGCGTTACCCACTTTGCCCAGGAGCAACTGGGGGACATCGTCTACCTGGCCCTGCCTGAGCCGGGGACCTCTGTCGTCCAGTTCGCTAAGCTGGGAGAGGTGGAGTCGGTAAAGGCGGTCTCCGACATCTTCTCACCGCTGGGCGGGACCGTGCTGGAGGTCAACAAGGAGGCCGTGGACCACCCGGAGGTGGTAAATCAGGAGCCCCATGGGAGGGGTTGGCTGGTAAAGCTGAAGCCTGGCGACCTGGGAGGGGTCAGGAACCTCATGACGGCTCAGGAGTATGAGGCCTTCCTGGCTGCTGACGGGACCAAGAGGCATTAGCCCGTGGCAGGAGCCCTCATGGAAGGCCCCGGTCCCAGTTGGCCCTACCTGCCCAATACACCCTCTGACCGGCAGGAGATGCTCCGCGCCATCGGCGTCTCCTCTGTAGAGGACCTCTTCGCCGACATCCCTGACGAGCTGCTCAACCCTGCTTTGCAGTTGCCCACTCCCGCGGCCGAGCTGGATGTAAGGCGGGAGGTGGAGGCCCTGGCCCGTCAGAACGCCTCGCCGGGGGGCTACTCCTATTTCCTGGGAGGGGGGGCCTATCGCCACTTCATCCCCAGCCTGGTGGGCAGGATCACCAGCCGAGGGGAGTTGGCTACCTGCTACACTCCCTACCAGCCTGAGGTAAGCCAGGGCACCCTTCAGGCAACCTACGAGTTCCAGTCCCTGGTCTGTGGGCTCACAGCTATGGATGTGGCCAATGCGGGGATGTACGACGGCGCCACGGCCCTGGCCGAGGCGGTCCTCATGGCCTGTCGGGTTACGGGCCGTGACAGGGCGATTGCTCTGGACACCCTGTCACCTCGCTACAAGAGGGTGATAGAGACCTACGTGCGTCCTCAGGGCATCACTGTGGATATGGTTCCCTTCACCGTGCCTGAGGTGCCGGATGATGCAGCCTGTCTGGTGGCCCAGTACCCTAACTTCCTCGGCAACATAGAGGACCTGGCCTTCCTGGAGAGGAAGGCCCATGAGAAGAAGGCCCTCTTGGTGGTATCCGTGGACCCTATTGCGCTCGGCTTATTCAAGTCCCCCGGCGAGTATGCCGCCGATGTTGTCACCGGAGAGTGCCAGCCGCTGGGCATCGGCCTCTCCTTCGGCGGGCCCTACGTGGGCCTCTTCGCCTGCCGGGAGCGGTACGTGCGGCAGATGCCGGGGCGCATCGTAGGTCGAACAACGGACTCTCAGGGGCGAACTGGCTACGTCCTCACTCTCCAGACCCGCGAGCAACACATCCGCCGGGAGAGGGCCACCAGCAACATCTGCACCTCCGAGGCCCTCGTCGCTACAAGCGCTGCCATATACCTGGCCGCCCTTGGCAGACAGGGCCTGCGACGCGTCGCCGAGCTTTGTTATCACAAGGCCCACTACGCCGCCTCCCTCATCCGGGAGGTGCCGGGGTACAAGCTTCCTTTCCAAGCGCCTTTTTTCAAGGAGTTCATTGTCCAGGTTCCTGCCCCTGTCAAGGAGATCAACCGCCGTCTCCTGGACAGGAAGATCATCGGTGGCCTCGACATCAGCGACCTGGTTCCCAACGGCATGCTCCTTTGTGTCACCGAGATGAACACGAAGGAAGAGATCCATGCCCTGCGAGATGCTCTGGCCTGGGCGGCCAGGGAGGCGAGATGAGGCAGCCTCCTGGGGAGGAGTCCGGCCTCTGCCGTGAGTCGGGGCTCACCCTGCTCATGGACCAGAGCAGGCCCGGACGCGTGGGCGCCTCGCTGCCGGAGCTGGATGTGCCGCCGCAGGAGCTGCCACCAGACGATTTGCTGCGGCGGGACCTACCTCTTCCAGAGGTATCGGAGCCAGAGGTCGTACGCTATTTCACCCGACTTTCCCAGATGAACTTCTCGGTGGATACCAACTTCTACCCGCTGGGCTCGTGCACCATGAAGTACAACCCCAAGTGGCATGACGACGTGGCGGCCATGCCGGGCATGGCCGATATCCATCCCCTCCAGCCTGAGGAGACGGTACAGGGGTCCCTGGAGCTCATGTACCGGCTTCAAAGGTACATATGCGAGATCGCGGGCCTGGCCGAGAGCTCCCTGTCCACCCTGGCTGGGGCGCAGGGGGAGTTGGCTGGCGTCCTCATGATGAGGGCCTACCACCTTGACCGAGGGGACCGCCAGAGAAAGGTGATACTGATACCCGACAGCGCCCACGGCACCAACCCCGCTTCCGCGGCCATGGGCGGGTTTTCCGTGGTGTCCATCCCATCGACTGCTCAGGGCGACATGGACCTGGAAGCCCTGAGCAGCGCAGCCTCCCCGGAGGTGGCCGGCTTGATGATAACGCTGCCCAGCACTCTGGGCCTCTTCGATCGCCACATCCGGGAGATATGTCAGATCGTTCATCGGTGTGGCGGCCTCGTATACGGCGACGGGGCCAACATGAACGCCCTGCTGGGGAAGGTAACACTGGGCGCCCTGGGTTTTGACATCGTTCACCTGAACCTGCACAAGACCTTCTCCACGCCCCACGGTGGTGGCGGCCCTGGCGCCGGGCCCGTGTGTGTGGCCCAGCATCTTGCCCAGTTTCTTCCAGCCCCCGTGGTCGAGGAGTTTCGCTCGACGGATGAGCGCTGCTACCGCTTTGCCACGCCGGAGCAGTCCATAGGACTCGCCGGGGCCTTCCACGGCAATTTCGGCGTGCTGCTGAGGGCCTACTGCTACATCCGCTCCATGGGAAAGGCAGGGCTCCGGCAGGCCAGCGAGGACGCGGTGCTCAACGCCAACTACCTCCTCAGCCGCCTGAGGGATGTTTATCACCTGCCTTACGACCGCCGGTGCATGCATGAGGTGGTCTTCTCCGCCCGAAATCAGAAGGCCGGTGGAGTGAGGGCCCTGGACATTGCAAAACGCCTCCTGGATTTTGGCATCCACCCACCGACCATGTACTTCCCTCTGACGGTGGAAGAGGCTCTCATGATTGAGCCCACGGAGACGGAGAGCAAGGAGACCCTGGACTATTTCATCGATGTTATGAGGCAGGTGGCCAAAGAGGCCCAGGAGAAGCCAGAGGTCTTGAAGTTGGCCCCTCATCATACGCCCGTGTCCCGTCTGGATGAGGCGAAGGCGGCCCGCCAGCCGGACCTGCGCTGGCGCAATAGGAAGGGATAGTACCCTTAGCAGGCTGCTGAAAAAGGGAAGTCCAGATCCCGACAAGTCGGGATTGGCGGGGGCCTGGGGGGCACCCCCAGATACAATTTCCACCCCCTTCCTGGCCAGAGCCTGTCCTGAGTCTGGCGAAGGAAAGGGGGCTAGGGGGATGGTCGAAAGGGTTTTTTGTCACCCTGTTAAGGCCGCATCAAAAAGGTAGAATTTCCTGGTGGGATATTCCTGACGGACGGGGGAGGAGATTCAGGCATAGTGTGGGCCTGTCCCAAAAAAATCGCCCTGCGTGAATTCACCGCAAACGGGCGACGCAGGGCGATCTTGGTTCTCGTTACTTCTTCTTGGTGATGGGCTTCTTACCGCCGGCCTTTGCTCCCTTCTTGGCACGCACGTTTATCACCCCCTTTCGCCAGAAAACCGTAGCAGAATCCGCAACCGTTGTCAATGATTTTAGGCCCCTTCTTAGGCCAGATGGGGAAAATTGGGCAGCTTTTCCGCCAGAGCCAAGAGGTTGCAAAGCGAAGTGCGCCTGTCGTAACAGCCCCCTCTGTATTGGCCGAGATGATCTAGACGCCCTCTGCAGATGCTGATAAAATTGCTGTTAGGAAAGGCCGAAGAGATGGTAGGCGAAAAGGGGGACATGCCCTTGGATCAGGATTTTTCCTTTCGAAGCTTTGCGCAGCACACCTTTTATGGGAAGGTGAACCTGGACCTGCTGGAGCAGGCCGGGATCGGGCCCGGTCAGAGGGTGGTAGAGCTGGCCTGTGGGACCGGAGCAGTAACCCGCCTTATCCTGGAAAGGCTTCGTGGTGCCAAGGAGAGCCTCGTCATCGCTATAGACCACTCGGCCCTGGCCATAAAACAGGCCATGGAGGAGTTGAAGAACGTCAGAGCCTCGGCGGTGCAGTTTATCCAGAGCAAGGCTGAGGAATTGCCCAAGGTGGTCCAAGGGAGGGTGGACGCCGTCATCTTCTGTAATGGCATTCACTATATTCCGGATAAAGAGACCCTTGTGGAGCGTGTCTCACAGACCCTCAAGCCGGGGGGCACTTTCGCATTCAACACCTCCTTCTTCCAGGGCGCTCAGCCGCCGGAGACCCAGCAGTTCTACCGGCGCTGGATGCTTAAGGCCCTGCGTATCCTTAAAGAGAAGCACGGCCTGAGCCTGCCGCACGGGCAGAAGGTTGAGGCGCGCCGCTACCTGACGCCGGAGCAGTATGTGGCCTTGGTAGAGGGGCACAGCCTACAACTGAAGGGAAAAGAGGTCAAGGAGGTCCCGGTGCCTCTGGAGGCGTGGCTCGACATAAGTAGCTACCAGGACTTCATTGAGGGCATCCTGCCGGGCCTGCCCCTGTCCATAGCGCGCCAGGTGCTTCAGGAGGGGGTAACCCGGACCTTTGAGGAGTTGGGCATCCAGTCGGTACCCCGCAACTGGCTTGCCATTGTGGCCGTCAAGGCCTAGCCGCATCCCCCTTCACGTACTCTGTCAGGGGCCGCACATTAAAGGTGCCCATGCCGTTCAGGAGGGCCTCGAAAGCGGCCCGTGCCGTGTCCAGGGATGTAAAGCAGGGGATTCTCTGCTCCGCGGCAGCCCTCCTGATCTCGAAGCCGTCCCGGATGGGGACGCGGCTCCCTGAGACGGTGTTGATGACGGCCTGCACCTGCCGCCCGAGGATGAGGTCCACCGTGTTGGGATGGCCTTGGCCAAGCTTCTTCACGGGCACCACATCCCTGAACCCCAGGGAGGCGATGACGGCGGCGGTACCCTCGGTGGCGTACAGGCGGTGGCCTGCCTCTGCCACCAGGTGAATGAGAGGCAGGGCCTCGGCCTTGTCCTTGTCGGTGAGGGAGAGCAGGACAGCATCCCCTCTGCGGACCTGGTTCCCGGCGGCTATGAGGGCCTTGGCCAGCGCTCCTCGGAAGTCCCTGTCAACCCCCATAACCTCTCCGGTAGACTTCATTTCGGGACCCAGGTAGCTGTCCACGCCTGCCAGCTTGGCGCTAGAGAAGACTGGGGCCTTGATGCCGACGAGATCTCGTTTGGGAGCAAGGCCCGAGCTGTACCCCATCTCATTGAGGGTCTTGCCCAGCATGACGCTGGTGGCCAGCTTCACCAAAGGCATGTCGGTGAGTTTGGAGATGAAGGGGACTGTTCGACTAGCCCTGGGGTTCACCTCCAGTACATACACCGCTGATGAGGGGCCTGCCTCTCGGGGCTCGTAGAGGCTCCGGAAGGGCGTTCCTCCCATGATGACGAACTGGATGTTCATCAGCCCTTTCACCTGCAAGGCCAGCCCGATACGGATGGTGTAGTCTACCAGGGTCTGGACCTCCTCATCAGTAATGGTGACTCCCGGATAGATGGCCATAGAGTCGCCGCTGTGAACGCCCGCCCGCTCTACGTGCTCCATGACGCCTGGTATCACCACCGACTCACCGTCGCACACAGCGTCCACCTCGCACTCCCGCCCTTCCATGTACTTGTCGATGAGGATAGCCCTGCCGCCTCCGGCCTCAACGGCGGCGCCCAAGTACCGTGCCAGCTCCACCGGTCCTTGCAGTATCTCCATGGCCCTGCCGCCCAGAACGTAGCTGGGCCGAACCAGCACGGGATACCCAATGCGCTCGGCTACCTGTAGGGCCTCTTGCGCCGTGGTCACCGCCGCACCCGGCGGCTGAGGAATGCCCAGGGTTGCCAGGAAGTGCTCGAAGCGGCGCCGGTCGGACGCCATATCGATGGCCTTGGCAGAGGAACCAAGGATGGGTAGGCCTGCCCGGTCCAGGACCTGGGACAGGTTGATTGCAGTTTGCCCGCCAAACTGCACAACTGATGGTGGGCGGCTCTCCGTGCCCCCGTTCTGCGAAGCTCCCGCCTCGTTCTCGATCACGTCCCGGACACCCTCCTCGTCCAGGGGCTCGAAGTAGAGACGTGTGCTGGTATCGAAATCGGTGGAGACCGTCTCCGGATTGGAGTTGATCATGATGCTGGCGATGCCCGCCTCCTGGAGCGTCCAGGCGGCGTGGACGGAGCAGTAGTCAAACTCGATGCCTTGGCCGATTCTTATGGGGCCCGAGCCGATGACGATGGCCTTCGGCCCCGGCAGAGGGAGCGCCTCGTTCTCCAGCTCGTACGTGCTGTAGAAGTAAGGGGTCAGGGCTTCGAACTCGCCGGCACAGGTATCCACCATCTTGTAGACGGGCCTGATGCCGTGGGCCCTGCGTTGATCTCTCACTCGCTCGGGGAGCACATCGGCCAGCGTGCCTATCACCTCGTCAGAGAAGCCCTGGCGCTTGGCCTCCCGCAGGAGGGCTGGCGTGAGGCTCTCCGAAAGGAGACGCCTGCCCAGGGCTACCAGACGTGCAAAGGCCCTGGTAAACCACGGGTCTACACCTGTGGCGGAAGACAGCTCCTCGGGGGAGGCGCCCCTTCTGAGGGCGGCCAGCATAGCCCAGGGCCTCTGGTCTGTGGGGGCCAGGGGCAGTTCCTGCCACTCCTTGACCGTTCTCCAGTCAGAGGCTTCCCACAGGATGCTGCGGGCGCCCTGCTCCAGGGAACGGACGGCCTTTTGGAAGGCCGCTTCGAAGGAGCGGTCTATGGCCATCACCTCCCCGGTGGCCTTCATCTGGGTGCCCAGGGTGCGGTCTCCCTGGGGGAACTTGTCGAAGGGCCAGCGCGGAATCTTGACCACGCAGTAGTCCAGGGCGGGCTCAAAGGCTGCCTGGGTCTTCTTGGTGACAGCGTTGGGTATCTCGTCCAGGCGCTTGCCCACAGCGATCTTGGCGGCGACGCGAGCGATGGGGTAGCCCGTAGCCTTGGAGGCGAGGGCCGAGGAGCGGCTGACCCTGGGGTTCACCTCTATCACGTAGTAGTCCAGGTTGCTCCTTGGGCGGGAGCTTTCGGGTAGCCTGTTAGCGATGATGGGGTGGGGGGCCAGGGCGAACTGGATGTTGCACCCACCCTCGATGCCCAGGGCCCTTATTATTCTCAGGCTGGCAGAGCGCAGGAGCTGGTACTCCTTGTCGGTGAGGGTCTGGCTGGGCGCCACCACGATGCTGTCGCCGGTGTGAACGCCCATGGGGTCCAGGTTCTCCATGTTGCATACGGTGATGCAGTTGTCGGCACTGTCCCGCATCACCTCGTACTCTATCTCCTTCCAGCCAACCAGGGAGCGCTCAAGCAGGACCTGGCTGATGGGGCTCGCGCCCAGGCCCAGCTTCACTATCTGCTCCAGCTCCTCCCAGGTGCAGGCCAGCCCGCCTCCGGTGCCTCCCAAGGTGTACGCTGGGCGCACTACCAGGGGCAGCCCCAGCTCCGAGGCGACCCCCTTGGCCTCTTCCCACGATCTGACAGTGGCGTTGAGAGGCTGCGGTTCCCCTATTTCATGGAGGAGCTGGCGGAAGAGGTCCCGGTCCTCGGCGCGGCGGATGGTCTCCAGGGATGTTCCCAGAAGTCGGACGTTGTGCTTCTCCAGAATACCCTTCTCGGCCAGCTCAACAGCCAGGTTAAGGCCCGTCTGGCCCCCCAGGGTGGGCAGGACGCCCTGAGGGCGTTCCCGGGCGATGATACGCTCCAGGACCTCGGCGGTAAGAGGCTCGATATACACGATGTCGGCGATGCCCTCGTCCGTCATGATGGTGGCCGGATTGGAGTTGACCAGCACCGTGACCACGCCTTCCTCTCGCAGGGCCTTGCAGGCCTGGGTGCCGGCGTAGTCGAACTCCGCCGCCTGCCCTATGACGATGGGCCCGGAGCCGATGACCAGGACCTTGGAAGGTTTAGCAGTTGCGGTCATCTGTCTATTCCAGCCTGAGTGTCCTTTTCTGGGACCACGACCACCTCTCGGCCTGTCATCCGGACGGCCTGCTGCCTGTCACCCTGAGCGAAGCGAAGGGTCCGGGGTAGGGAGAACACGCCACCCCAGATTCCTCGCTCCGCTCGGAATGACAGTTCACGGGCCCTATGACGATGGGCCCGGAGCCGATGACCAGGACCTTGGAAGGTTTAGGCGTCATAGGCCAGGCCTGCCTGCCATTGGGTTATTCTCAAGTTTTCTCCTCAAGTGCAATAGATTCTCGACATCCTCCTTGTTGTACTCAAGGAGAATGTGCAAGGCCTTTCCATCGCCATGCTCCTTGTATCTGTACCACAGGTTCACGGCGTCCAGCCCTGTTACCCCCTTCAATTGTCGCGGTATACCCAGGTTCTCTTCCACCGCTTTCAAGCCCCCAAATAGACCTCTGTTCCAGCAGTCCAGCATAAGGTCGTGGTGGTCGAGACGATCACTCAGGTTCAGGCCCAGAAACCCTCGGACAAAAGGGATGTCAAAGCGGGCGCCGTTATAGGTGTAAAGTCTGGTTACACCCTCGAGAGCTCCGGTCAGCCTTCTCTCTGTCACCTCTTTATCAACCAACTGAACCACCTGGAGCCGCTCACCCAGACTCAGGCCAATGCCTATGACCGTTATCTTGTCGGAATATGGAGAAAGACCTGTTGTCTCAATGTCCAGGTAGGCATCCACTACAGTTTTTCCCTCTCAGCCAGCAACGCGCTCATCTCCGCCTGCGGTCCCGGTGCCTGCTCCATCGCTACCCTCCCGCCTTGTAGAGCTTCACGCCGGGGATGCGCCGGAAGTGCTCGTCCGCAGTGTAGACCTCGCAGCCATGCTCGATGGCCAGAGCCGCAATGAGGAGGTCCAGCAATGACCCCGCTGCGCCTCTCCGACGCAACTGGAAGGAGAGATTCCCTGCACGAGCCCACGTCTCCTCTGTTTCTGCCAAATACGGGAGGGCTGTTAGCCAATCGGTAAGTTGCTCCAACTCCTGCTGGCTTTGCGCCCCCTGAAGAAGCTCCGCCATGACAACGCCCACCATGGCGACCTCGCCCCTGGACCGGAGAAGGTTCATCTCGGCCCTCACAGACGCCTTACCGGCCTTAAGGAACTCCAGCCAGACCGATGTATCCACGATAACCACGGAACTACCTGGGCTCCATGTGGCGAAGCTCATACCAGTTGTCCACCAGGTCCATCTTCCCAGCCATGCTCCAAAGCTCGTCGATCTTCTTCCTGCGGACGTACTCCCCCAGGGCCTTGTTCAGGGCCTTGCTTTTGCTCCTCTCACCCGTGATTTTGACCAGCTCTTCAAGCAACCGCTTGTCAATGTCCAGGGTAGTGCGCATCAGAGTCCTCCATCAAAATAATACACCATTATTATACATCACTTGAGTGCACCATCTCCAGAAACTGGTCGAAGAGGTACTCGCTGTCCCGCGGGCCGGGCGAGGCCTCCGAGTGGTACTGGATGCTCATGATGGGGTAGCTCCTGTGTCTCAGCCCCTCCACGGTGCCGTCGTTCAGGCTCACATGGCTCACCTCCACCTCAGGCGGTAGCGAGTCGGCGTCTAAGGCGTAGCCATGGTTCTGGGCCGTAATGTGGACCCGGCCGGTGGTCAGGTTCTGGACCGGGTGGTTGGCCCCGCGATGGCCGAACTTGAGCTTGAAGGTGCGCCCGCCAAAGGCCCGGCCAATGACCTGGTGGCCCAGGCAGATGCCCATGATAGGCAGCCTCCCAGCCAGGCCTCTCACTGTGGCCGCCATGTAGTCCAGGAGTGCCGGGTCGCCGGGGCCAGGGGAGAAGACCAGGCCGTTAGGCTTGAGCTCCTGGATGGCCTCGGCGGTGTAGAGAGCAGGCACGGCGATGACCTCGCACCCCCGCTTGCGAAGGTTGCGCAGGATGTTGAACTTGAGGCCGCAGTCCGTAACGACGATACGACGCCCTGCCCCTGCTGGGGTGGGCGTGTCCCACCGGTAAAGGGTAGGGGTGCTCACCCCGGGGACGAAGTCCATGTTGTCATACCGGGGCAGGGTTCTGAGGCGGCTCAGGGCTTCCTCCGGGCCCTCGTCCGTGGCGATTATTCCCATCATGACGCCCTGGGTCCTGAGGCGGCGGGTGATGGCCCTGGTGTCCACGCCGCTGATGCCCGGCACACCCTGGGCCGCCAGGAACTCGTGGAGAGTGGCCGTACTGAGGCCGTGGCTGGGGGCCTGGCAGTGCTCCCGGACTACGAAGCCTGCAACCTGAACCCTACGAGACTCGAAGTCCTCCTGGTTGATGCCGTAGTTCCCTATGAGGGGGTAGGTGGGCACGACGATCTGTCCTGCATAGGAAGGGTCCGTGAGCATCTCCTGGTAGCCGGTCATGGAGGTGTTGAACACCACCTCGCCGTAGGCAGAGGACTCGGCGCCAAAGGCCTCCCCCTCAAAGGTAGACCCGTCCTCCAGGACCAGCCAGGCCTTCTTGCTCACGGGAGAGACCTCACGCTCTTATCTTCCATCGTCATAGATCACCTTCCCCTCCAGGACGGTGTACTTGACTCGGCCCTTCAGGGTTACTCCCGCCAGGGGGGTGTTCTTGCCCTTGGAGGCGAACTTCTGGGGGTCTACCGTCCATGCCTCCTCCGGGTCGAAGATAACTAAGTCTGCTACAGTGCCGGGTTTCAAGGTGCCCAGTCCTTGTCCTTTCGCCCCCAGGACCAGGGCTGGCCCAACGGTTAGCTTCTCCACGATTCTGGACAGGGGCACCTGACCCTGGTGGTAGATGGTCAGCACCAGGCCGAGGGCCGTCTCCAGACCGCTGATGCCGAAGGCCGCCTCATCAAAGGGGCAGACCTTGTCCACCAGGGTGTGGGGAGCGTGGTCGGTGGCGATGGCGTCGACCAGGCCCTCTCTTAGGGCTGCCACAAGAGCCTGCACATCTTCCCTGGCCCGCAGGGGCGGATTCACCTTGGCATTGGTGTCGTAGGCCAGTGGCGTGAGAGACTCGAAGGGGGAGGCCCTGACCCGGAGGCCCAGCACCTCCTCCTCCGTAAGGGTGAGGTGATGGGGCGTGACCTCAAAGGTGACGGGAAGTCCCCTCTCCTTGGCCCTCCGAACCAGCTCCAGGGCCTGCCGGGTGCTCAGGTGTGCCAGATGCAGCCTGCCCCCGGTGAGCTCTGCCAGCGCCAGGTCTCGGGCCACCATCGCCTCCTCGGCCTGAGAAGGGATGCCCTTGAGCCCCAGCCGGCTGGCCACCCAGCCCTCATGGATGACCCCCCCTGAGAGCTCAGGAGTTTCACAGTGCTCGATAAGCGGAAGTCCGGTGACTCTGGAGTAGGTCAGGGCCATGCGCATCATGTAGGGGTCGGCCACGGGGTCGCCGTCGTCGGAGAAGCCTACCGCTCCAGCCTTGGCCAGCTCCGCCATCTCCGTCAGCTCCCTGCCCTTGCGGCCCCTGGTAATGGAGCCGATGGGGAACACCCGGACATGGCCCTCCTCTCGGGCCCGCTGGAGCACAAACTCCACTACCGAGCGGCTGTCTATAGGAGGCAATGTGTTGGGCATGGCGCATACGGCAGTAAAGCCGCCTCTGGCCGCTGCCAGGGTCCCGGTGGCGATGGTCTCCTTGTCCTCGTAGCCGGGCTCCCGCAGGTGGCAGTGCAGGTCGATGAAGCCGGGTGATACCACCAGGCCGGATGCGTCAACTACTGAACGGGCCTCTGTGGACGAGGCGTTCTGAGGCTTGCGAATGGCAGCCACTAGGCCATCCCTCACCAGAACGTCCAGCACATCGTCGAGGCCCTGGGCGGGGTCGATGACCCTGCCCCCTCTGATCAGAAGGGTTCCGTTGTCAGCCTTTGTCTTCTGCTCTCTCATGGTCCGTATCTGTCCTTCAAGGCGCTAGGAGCTCTCTGCTGGCCCGCACAGCAGGTACAGGAGGGCCATGCGGACGGCAACCCCGTTGGTCACCTGCTCCTGTACTACTGAGTGGGGCCCGTGGGCCGCCTCCGGGCTAATCTCTACTCCTTCGTTCATGGGCCCTGGGTGCATCAGGAGAACGTCCGGCCTGCAAAGCGCCAGCCGCTCTGTGTTCACCTGCCAGAGCCTGGCATACTCTCTCAGCGATGGGATGGCGCCCATCTGCTGGCGCTCCTTCTGGAGCCGCAGGGCCATGATCACGTCTGCATCCGGGAGAGCCTTCTCCAAGTCCAGTTCCACCTCCACTGCGCCGAAGGGATGCCCTGGGGTGGTTTCGCGGCCCTTGAGAAGGTCCCAGGGCATGAGGGTTGGGGGCCCGCAGAGGACCACGTGGGCTCCCATTCGGGTGAGGCCCCACAGGTTGGACCGGGCCACCCGGCTGTGGGCCACATCGCCCACGATAGCCACCCGGAGGCCCTCCAGGCGGCCTCTCTTCTCCCGGATGGTGAAGGCGTCCAGGAGGGCCTGGGTGGGGTGGGCGTGGGTCCCGTCCCCCGCGTTGACCACGGAGGCATGGCCCAGGTGCCGGGCCGCCAGATAGGGGGCCCCCGAGGAAGGGTGCCTTATCACGATGACGTCGGCGGCCATGGACTGGAGGGTGAGGAGCGTGTCCAGGAGGGACTCCCCTTTGGCAGCGGAGCTCGTTCCTGAGGAGATGTTAATGACGTCGGCGCTGAGGACCTTGCCCGCCTGCTCAAAGGAGACCCTGGTGCGGGTACTGGACTCGTAGAAGAGGGTTAGGATGCTCTTGCCGCGCAGCGTTGGCACCTTCTTTATGTCCCGATGCAGCACATCTTTCATAGCCGATGAGGTGTCCAGGACGGCTTCCATCTCCTGGCGGGAGAACTCGTCCAGGTCCAGGACGTGCCGCTTGTTCCAGGCTACCCGCTCAGCGGGCTGCCCCACCGTGGTAGCCTCCGGAATCTGCACTGTCCTCATGGGGCCCCACCTCCTTTCTGGATGACTACCTCGTCCCTTCCATCAGTCTCTACAAGCCGGACCTGGACCTCTTCATCCAGGGCCGTGGGCACGTTCTTGCCCACGTAGTCCGCCCTGATGGGAAGCTCCCTGTGGCCCCGGTCCACCAGAACGGCGAGCTGAATGCTCTTGGGGCGTCCCATGTCGGTGAGGGCGTCCATAGCTGCCCGAATAGACCGGCCGGTGAAAAGAACGTCGTCCACCAGGAGCACCTTCTTGCTGTCGATGGCCACAGGGATATCGGTAGGCCGGACCCTGGAGCGTCGCAGGGATACATCATCCCGGTAGAGGCTTATGTCCAGGGCTCCAACCGGCACCTCGATGCTCTCAAACTCCTTGATCCGCTCGGCTATGCGCCGCGCCAGGGGGACACCACGGGTCTGCATGCCTACCAGGACCAGGTCCTGGGCCCCGCGCTGGTGCTCCAGGACCTCGTGAGCGATGCGAGATAGGGCTCTCCTTATGTCCTCGCTGGACATAAGTGGTTTTTCAGCCACCGCTACTCACAAAAAAGACCCCTTGCCGACCTCCGGCAAGGAGTCTCGCACGGTATCGAGCTATTCTGTTGCGGGCTCTCTTGCTAGCCATTTGCCTTACCAGCCTCACGGGGCTGTCCTTAAAGGCTGCCCTTTTGCAGAGCCTAGCTGCTATCGGGTCATATAGAACATAGCATAAGCAGGGCCTGTCATCAAGGGCCTGCGCACCTAGAGTGAAGTATCCTTAGTTCTTTACAAAAGTGGAGGCTGCCTCCCGAGAAATCACGTCCTCTCTGAAGACAGATACCTCACCCCCAATAAGGCCCCTTCTCCTGCTGGAGAGGGTGAAAAGAGAAATCTGGGGGACACCCCTTCGGCTGACCCTTCGCAGGCTCAGGGCTTCGGCTCAGGGCAGGCCCCAGACCCCTGGCATCCCGACAAGTCGGGACGCCCCTGCATGATGTACTCCTCGTTCAGCTCAGAGGCCGCAACCGTGCTGGCGATGGCCCTGGCCGCTGCCAGCTTCATCTCCTCGTTTATCTGCCGGGCCCTCACGTCCAGGACCCCACGAAAGAGGCCTGGGAAGCAGAGGGCGTTGTTCACCTGGTTGGGGTAGTCGGAGCGACCTGTGGCCATGATGCGAACGTAAGACTCCACCTCCTCCGGGTAGATCTCCGGGTCGGGGTTGGCCATGGCGAAGACAATAGCGTCGGTGTTCATTCGCTTCACATGTTCTGTGGTCACGACCCCAGGACCCGAGAGGCCGATGAATAGGTCAGCTCCCTCCATGGCTTGTGCGAGGTTACCGGTAAGGTTGTCAGGGTTGGTGTGCTGGGCCAACCATGTCTTCCCAGGGTTGGTGCCATAGCTCCTGCCTCGGTGGATAATCCCCTCCCGGTCAAACACCAGCAGGTTCTTCATTCCAGCGGAGACCAGGATCTTGGCCGTGGCCACGCCCCCCGCTCCTGCCCCGACCATGACGCCCTTGATCTCGTCGATATGTTTCTTGACGAGCCTCAGGGAGTTGGTCAGGGCTGCCAGGGCCACCACCGCCGTCCCGTGCTGGTCGTCGTGAAAGACGGGGATGTCCATCCTCTCCCGGAGCTGCTCCTCAATGTAAAAGCAGCGGGGCGCTGAGATATCCTCCAGGTTCACGCCGCCGAAACCGGGAGAGAGCTGAAGGACCGTCTCCACTATGGCATCGGGGTCCTTGGTGTCCAGACAGATGGGCCAGGCGTCCACGCCGGCCAGTTCCTTGAAGAGAAGGGCTTTCCCCTCCATGACAGGCAGGGCCGCGGCCGGGCCGATGTCTCCCAGGCCCAGTACGGCAGTGCCGTCTGTTACGACGGCTACCGTGTTCCCCTTGCTGGTCAGATTCCAAACAGCCTTGGGATCATCATGGATGGCCATGGAGACCCTTCCTACGCCCGGCGTATACACCAGTGAAAGATCATTCCTTGTCTTGAGGGGGATCTTGCTGTGTATCTCGATCTTGCCTCCCAGGTGGGCCAGGAAGGTGGCGTCCGACAGGTTGATGACGCGCACTCCCAGGGCCTTCTTCAGGTCCCGCACGATTTCCTGGGCGTGATGGTTGTCCCGCACCCGCACAGTAATGTCCCTGACGATGTTGTCACGGCTGGAGAAGGCCAGGTCCACAGCCCCGATATCGCCGCCCATCTCGCCAATTAGAGAAGTAACCTTCCCCAGCATGCCTATGCGGTTGGAATACTCGGCGCGGATGGTTATGTTATAGCCGTGGGCCCTCTGCGTCTCCATCTCTTTTCTCCAACTCCTTCGAAGCTGGCTTGGGTCATCCAGAATCCAGGCGGTCTTTTTGTCCCTTTGGAGACTCCTTTGGCATGGGGCGTCAATGCCTCATCTTACTACAAATGGGGGGTGTGAGAAAGCAAAGCGCAAGCGCCCCTTCCATGCTTACAAACTGGCAATTTCTCGAAAAGCCGTGTACTATTTAGCCTGGTAATCTCTGGTTCCGCAAAGGGGGTGCGGTGACTAAGAGGCTCCTGGTCACTGGAGGAGCAGGGTTCATCGGCTCGGCTCTGGTGGATCGCCTTGTGGAGTTGGGCTTCCCTGTCTCCGTCGTGGACAACCTGAGCACGGGCAAGCGGGAGCACGTGAGCCCCAAAGCCGCCTTCTATCATATGGACATCCGGGATCCCGACATGCCAAAGGTTCTCCAGGAGCAGAAGCCGCAGATAGTGTGTCATCTGGCTGCGCAGATGAGCGTCAGCCTCTCCGTGAGAGACCCCATAAGGGATGCCGAGGAGAACATACTGGGCAGCCTGTTCCTCTTGCAGAGTTGCCTCAAGTACGGGGTTGAAAAGGTTATTTACGCATCCAGCGGAGGGGCCGTCTACGGAGAGCCGGAATACCTGCCCTGTGACGAGGCGCACCCCATTCACCCTCTAGCCCCCTACGGCGCCTCCAAGTACGTCGTGGAGGCGTATCTGGACATCTTCAGACACTTGCACGGCCTGGACTACACTGTCCTCCGCTTGGGGAATGTGTACGGGCCTCGCCAGGATCCCTACGGGGAAGCGGGGGTGGTGGCTATCTTTGCCAAGGCTATGTTGGAGGGGAAGAGCCCGCAGATCAACGGCACGGGCGAGCAGGAGCGGGACTTCCTCTACGTATCCGACGCTGTGGAGGCGTGGCTGCTAGCTCTGGAGCTAGGCCAGGGCCAGGTCTACAACATAGGCTCCGGCCAGGGCGCGTCCGTCAACCAGATATATCAGCACCTGAAGAGCGCTGTACAATACCAGGGAGAGGCCATCCACGGCCCGGCCAAGGCGGGGGAGGTCTTCAAGATCCATCTGGACGTCTCCAAGGCCAGAGCTGGCCTGGGATGGAAGCCCAGGGTTCCCTTGGAGGAGGGGCTTCGTCTAACTGTCGAGTACTTTAAGGCCAACGACTCCTGAGCCGGTGAAACTAGAGACCCAAGGAGACCCCATGGAGCAGAAGAAGACTGAGAACGTGATAATCATTGGCTCCGGCCCCGCAGGGGCTACGGCGGCCCTGTATACGGCACGGGCTGAGCTGAGCCCACTTGTCATCGAGGGCGCTCAGCCAGGGGGCCAGCTCACCATCACCACCGACGTGGAGAACTACCCTGGCTTTGTAGAGGGTGTCCAGGGCCCTGAGCTGATGACCATCTTCAAGGCCCAGGCAGAGCGCTTCGGGGCCCGCTTTATCCTTGGTCAGATCAGCGCTGTCGACCTCTCGGAGCGACCCTTCAAGGTCACCGTCGACGAGGAGGACGTACACCTGGCAAAGGTCATCATCATCGCCACGGGCGCCTCCGCCAAGATGCTGGGGATTCCCTCAGAGTCGGCGCTCATGGGCCGGGGCGTCTCGGCCTGCGCTACCTGCGACGGCTTTTTCTTCAAGGACCAGGAGGTTATCGTGGTGGGGGGTGGCGATACGGCTGTGGAAGAGGCCCTCTTCCTCACCCGGTTTGCCACCAGCGTCAGCATTGTACACCGGCGGGACCAGCTACGGGCCTCCAGGATCATGCAGGACCGAGCCCTTAGCAATCCTAAAGTACGCTTCATCTGGAACACTGTCGTGGAAGAGGTCCTGGGCGTCGAGGAGGGCCATGTCACCGGCGTGCGTCTGCGCAATGTGAAGACCGGGCAGATGAGCAAGATGCCCCTCGGCGGGGTGTTCATCGCCATTGGTCACAAGCCAAACACTGAGCTCTTCGCAGGCCAGCTACAGATGACTGAAAACGGCTATATCTTGACCCATGACGGCACCAGGACCAGCATCCCCGGCGTCTTTGCCTGCGGCGATGTACAGGACTGGGTCTACCGCCAGGCGGTCACCGCCGCGGGGAGCGGGTGCATGGCGGCCATCGACGCTGAGCGTTTTCTGGCGGAGGCGGAGTCCCGCCATGCAGAGGCGGCCAGGACAGGGAGGGCCTAGTATTCGTGACCCCCAAGGGTTGTTCCACAGGCGTCCGGGCACTCCTCTGGTTCTCCATTAGCGGCTTTCCTTAGCAGGCTGCTGAAAAAGGGGAGTGCAGATCCCGACAAGTCGGGATTGGTCGAAAGGGTTTTTCATCACCCTGTTAAGCACCGAAAAGGTTCGGGCGCAAAAGACACTATCCTAATCCTGAGGAGATGCAGGCATGGCCATAGGTTGGGCGATAATCGGCATAGGCAGACACCCGGACCGGAAGATGGCCCCGGCCATTACGAAGGCCAGGGACAGCCGGCTCGTCGCCGTTTTCAGCCGGGATATAGGCCGGGCCCGAGCCTTTGCCGAGAGGCACGGTGCTCTGGGGGCCTACGACACCATTCCGGCCCTGCTGCGGCACCCCGGGGTGGACTGTGTCTACATCGCCTCACCCAATGCCCTTCACCGGGAGCACACCCTGCTGGCCCTTGCTGCGGGGAAACACGTCCTGGTGGAGAAGCCCATGGCCCTCACCCCCGCCGACTGCGAGGCCATGGTGGAGGCGGCGAACAAGAGAGGCCTCAAGCTGGGAGTGGGGTTTCATCTTCGGCACCATCCCGGCCACCGGGAGGTCCGGGACCTGGTGCAGAGGGGAACCTTGGGGAAGGTGTGGCTGGTTCAAGGTAGCTGGGCCTCCGGCGCAAGGGGCGAGATGGAGCCCCCTCCTCGTACAGGGCTTCTCGCTTGGTGGATGGACCACTCTCTGGTGGGCGGCGGCACCATGATGGGCACAGGCGTCCACCTCATCGACCTGATCCGGTTTGTGACAGGCCAGGAGGTCCGCGAGGTGCAGGCCCTCTCCGACGGAGGTACCCCTGAGCACCCCCTGGAGTGGCTGGTGACAGCCCAGTTCAGACTCACTGACGGGGCCTTCGCCATCATGTACGTCAGTCGTCGCATACCGGACCCCCACAACGACCTGCTTGTGTATGGGAGCCTGGGACGGACCCATACCGAGGGCACCCTCAGCACCGACATCGGCGGCCACTTGAAGGTCGTCAGCAATCAGATCAACACCACCGCCGAATACGCTGAAGGCGACATGTACCTGAACCAGGTGGAGGCCTTCCACAGGGCTGTTCTCCAGGGGAAGGAACCGGATGCATCGGGGGTGGATGGCCTCAGGGTATGCCAGGTGACGGAGGCGGTTTTCCGGGCTGCGCGGGAGGGTAAGCGGGTAGTCCTCAGCTACTAGCCCCTTACTACCGGTCAGGAAAAAGGGGGGGCCACCGAAGTGGCCCCCCCTTTATTCCACTAAGCTCAGGTCTTCCGCTAGTGACCGCCGCAGGAGCATTGGCCCCCGCAGGCGCATCCCTCTCCAGAGGGCTGGATGTTGGGGTTCTGGATGACGAAGCCGCTGCGCATGAGGCTCTCCACGTAATCGATGGAGGAGCCCTGAAGAAGCGGGGCTGTATCCGGATCGATGAGGATCCTCACCCCGTCGGCGTCTACGGCGACGTCGTCTTCCTTGGTCTCGCTCTCCAGGGAAAACATGTACTGGACCCCGTGGCCAGAGGGGATCATCAGGATCCGCAATGCGGAGCCGGGGGCCTTCTCCTCCTCCAGGATGCCCTTGATCTTGTCTATAGCCATGGGCGTCACCGTTATCATTACTCCCTCCTTGGGCCAGAGACTTTTTGGTACAAAGGGTTCAAATGCGCTGGACATTATCCTACCACAATGCATGTCACGCTGCAAAGGGCTGTACCCAACATTTCCCAGGTTGCTTTGCCCCTCTCCTCCTTGGTATAGTATTGGCAGTGGGCCAGTGGCTCAGTTGGGAGAGCGCCTCAATGGCATTGAGGAGGCCGGGGGTTCGAATCCCCCCTGGTCCACTTTTTGCTATACTTTTGTTGAACAACTGCAAATGATAGCTCTTTCGGAGCAGGTGCTCACTCCAGCAATAGAATGACAAAAGAGCGCGAGCAGTTTGAAGAAATGTTTGCTCTCATTGCTAAGGATCCGTTCTCATGGCTTGAGCACGCTCAGACAATGAGGGCGGCCGCCCAGCCAGTGTTGCAAAGCCTGCTTGGCATACTTCACGAACCGCAAACTCGTCCCGGAGTCCGACTTCAAAAACTCGCGTACGTTCGGGGCTACATGCTTCTGACCGGATTTGCTTTTGAAAACTTGCTCAAGGCGATAGCGGCGAAATGCAATCTCTTGCGAGTGGACCCCGGCACAGCGCACAAGGCGACTCCGAAGCTCACGTTCGACGCTAGGCTCAGCGCTAGGAAGGGCAGGCACAGTCTTACCAGATTCGCACGAGATCTTGGGTTAGCTTTGCCGGAGGAAGAAATGCAATACCTTAAACGCCTTGAGGAGTACATACACTGGGGCGGGCGATATCCAGTCCCGATGAAAGCTGATGTTTACGCAGCCAGTTATTCCGCTATGCGGCTTTCATTTGCCACAGCCTATCCAAAGTTGGGCGATGCGCTGTTTGACAAGCTCGTAAGCCATCATTTCGGAGGCTGAAAGATGGGTAATCAGTATCCTCATAAGTTCACTGTGATCTTAGAGCCCGAGGAAGATGGAGGCTACTCGGTTCATTGCCCGGCGCTGCCTGGCTGCTCCAGTCAGGGCGATAGTCTTGAGGAAGCCCTGGATAACATTAAAGAGGCTATCCTCGGGGTGCTAAAGGTGCGGCGGGAGGAGAGTCTTCCCATACGTAGGGAAACCCCGAAGATGGTAACTGAGGAGATTCGGCAGATATTGGCGGACCGGGCTGAAGATGGTCTGCCCCTCACCATAGAGACCCGCGAAGTGGAGCTACCGGCAGAGGTAGCCGTGTAATGCCTCGGTTGCCTGCTATCTCGGGCAGAGAGGCGGCTCGTGTGTTTGAACGAGCAGGCTGGAAGGTATCACGCAGAGAAGGAAGCCACATCATCCTGACCAAGGCAGGAATGACAGCCACACTTTCCATTCCTGACCATCGAGAGATACGTCGGGGCACCCTAAAAAGTCTTATCCGTAAGGCAGGACTGACTGTTGAAGAATTTGTGTCATTGCTCAGAGGCTGGATGCCAGGCTGAAAGTTCTTAATATCGTCCCCCCATCTCCACTGCTTACAGAATTCAGCAAGAGTTAGCTAGCTTTCACATAGACGATCTGCCTATATCCAACCCCAGAGCAGCCTTCAAAAGTACCTCAGCATCTGTGCCGCATCTTAGGTAGAGCACCGAGATTGACTTTGTGTAGAATCTATGTGTATAGTATTACGTAGGTATATTGTGGAGTAACCAGGTGGCTAAGAAAGTGATACAGGTTCCTGTTGATGAAGAACTCCTAAAGGACTTGAATAGTTTGTCCAAGAAGCAGCACAAAGCTAGGTCGGAGCTGATCCGCCAGGCGTGTCTTCGTTATCTGCAAGAGGTCGAATACGAAGAGTTAGACAGGCTTTATCAGCAGGGGTACACGAGAATCCCCGAAGGGCCAGAGACAGGGGAGATACAGATAGCCCTGTCAAGCGAGCTCATGTCCAGGGAGTCGTGGTAAATGCGCCGTGGCGAGGTATGGTGGGCTGAGCTGCCTCAGCCTATCGGCAGACGCCCCGCTCTTTTGTTGTCGAGGGATGCCGCATATAGCGTCAGAACATCAGCGACCGTTGCTGTAATCACCCGCACCATTCGGAACATCCCTACAGAAGTGCTTCTCGAGCAAGAGGATTGGATGCCAGCAAAGTGTGTGGTAAATCTGGACGACATCCTCACTATTCCCAAGTCCAGACTGACTGAGCGAATCACCACATTGTCTCAGGAGAAGATGGCTGCGGTGGCAAAAGCCATTGCCTTTGCTCTTGACCTGAAACTTTGAATGGCAGCTAGCTTAAGAAAGCCGAATCAAAAGGACTCATGCTAGGGCTCGCCTCTGCATGACCCTCATCAAACGGCGCTAGGCCACGGGCCCTGGCCCGGACCTGGCATAGCCGATGATGACTCCGCCGGTCCCTCAGCTCCCTAGCTGTCTTGCCAGGGCCTCCGCCTCGGTAACAGGCAACTGGCACGCGTAGTTCTCACAAACGTACGCTGTCGGCTTGCCCCTGACCATGCCCTTGTCTTCCAGCAGCGGCAGCGCCTGGGCGAAGGCCTCGCCGGGCTCGCAGGCAGCCACCACCTTGTTTGGCAGGTACAGACTGGAGACGACCTGCTGCAAGGCCCTGGTGTTGGGATGGTCCCTGGGCCCCACTATGGCTATCTCCTTTGGGGTGGATAGGTAGAAGTCCAGGGCGCACAGCCAGTGGGCCAGGGCCAGGGGGTGTCGTCCCACAAGCTCCTGTACCGAGCGCAAGGCCCTGACAGCCTTATCTGTGAAATCCGCTCTCCCTGTCAGCGTTCCAAGCCTCAGCAGCACATCGCAGGCCATGGAGCTGCCAGAGGGCATCGCGTTGTCGGTGACGTCCCTGGGCCGGATAATCAGGGCCTCCTGGTCCCTGCCGGTGTCGTAGAAGAGGCCCTCGCCCTCCTCCCAGAAGAGCTCCAGCATGTCCCGGCCCAAAGACAGGGCCTCCTGGAGCCATCGGTAGTCGAAGGTAGCCTCATACAGGTTCAGGAGCCCATCGATAAGGAAGGCGTAGTCCTCCAGGTATCCCTTGATCCTGGCCTGGCCATCCTTGTAGGACCTGAACAGGCGCCCATTTACCCGCAGATTGTCCAGCAGGAATGTGGCGCCGGCGATGGCGGCCCGACGGTAGTCCTCCCTTTGAAGGGCAGCCGCAGCCTGGGCCAGGCTCCCCATCAACAGGCCGTTCCAGGCCGTCAGCACCTTCTCGTCCCGCGCCGGGGGTACCCGTCGACTCCGCTCCTGCAAGAGGAGCCGCCGGCCTCTTTCCACTGCTGCCCTGAGCTCTTCGGCGGGGACCCCCTCCGCTTGGGCCGCCTTATCCAGGTCCTGGGGTAGGTGCAGCACGCTCATCCCTTGTAGATGGCCCGCTTCACTAACTCCCAAGTACCGGCAGAGGGTCTGGCCTTCCAAATCGCCCAGGAGCCCTCTGGCCTGGGCAGGGGACCACAGGTAGTACTTGCCTTCCTCACCTTCGCTATCGGCGTCCTGAGAGCTGTAGAAGCCTCCTTCGGGGCCTGCCATTTGCCGTAGCACGTAGTCCAGGGTCTCCTCCACGATGCGCCTGTACAGGCCGTTGCCTGTAACCTGATGGGCGTGCAGGTACAGGCGGGCCAGAAGGGCGTTGTCGTAGAGCATCTTTTCGAAGTGGGGTATCTGCCAGAAGGCGTCGGTCGAGTAGCGATGGAACCCTCCCCCTATCTGGTCGTAGATACCGCCGTGGGCCATCGCCTGTAGGCTCTTCTCCACCATCTCCAGGGCCGTCGGACTTCTGGCGCGGTGGTAGTAACGTAGCAGGAACTCGTAGACCATGGGCTGAGGGAACTTGGGCTCTCTGCCGAAGCCGCCGCGGGGGTTGTCGAAGCTGCTCGCCAGCCCCTGGAAGGCCTGGTGCAGGAGGTCTGCTGTCAGAGGTATAAGGCCTTGTGGTGCGCTTGATGTCTGGCTCAGGTGGGACAGCAGCTTCCCGGCCATGGCCTCGACGTCTCCCTTTCGCTCCCTGTACGTCTGGGCCACGGCCTGAAGCACCCTGGGAAAGCCGGACATGCCTCCCCGGTCCTCTGGAGGGAAGTAGGTGCCGCCGAAGAAGGGCCTGCCCTCTGGAGTCAGGAAGACGGTGAGGGGCCATCCCCCCTGGCCGGCCATCGCCTGGACGGCCTGCATATAGATGGCGTCCAGGTCGGGACGCTCCTCCCGGTCCACCTTGATGTTGACAAAGAGCTGGTTCATCAGCCGCGCTATCTCTGGGTCCTCGAAGGACTCTCTCTCCATCACATGGCACCAGTGGCAGGAGGAGTAGCCAATGCTGAGAAGGATGGGCCTCTCCTCCTCCTTGGCCCGCTGAAGGGCCTCCTCACCCCAGGGGTACCAGTCGACGGGGTTGTGGGCGTGCTGAAGGAGATAGGGGCTGGTCTCTCCGGCAAGCCTGTTCGGCATGAAGTCTTTACACCCTTTACATCTGCTGTACCCTTCTATTCTCCCATACGAAGGCCCTTCCTGCCACACCCCTGCCGCGGCCTTGTCATTGTCACCCTGAGCCCTTCACTGTCATTCTGAAGGAGTCCCGACGTATCGGGACGACAGAAGAATCCGGTTCAGGGTAAACTCCGCGAAGGGTCTGGCCGCTCGGGGGGTTCTGGATCAGTGCCGACGAGAAATAGCTGGAGGCCGGCCCCAAAGGCCGCCAGTCTCAAAGGGGATTTTGCGTCGAAATAGAGCGTACTTGGCCTTGACAGGTCTAGCCAAACGTCTTACACTTTCCCTTTGATTGCTTGAACTTTTCTAAGGATTAAGGGTAACGAGGAGGTCTAGGTAGATGAAGATGCCGTTGGCAAGGGTTGCTATGATAGGTGGCCTGGTGATTACCGGGCTCCTCTTCCTGCTGCTTCTTAACATAAGCCTTGTGTCCAATACGGCTAGCGCAGCCCCCCTGGCTGTAGAGTCGCCTACACCCGTTCCTCCTACGGCCACGCGTACCCCTATGCCTACACCCGTTCCTCCCACGGCTACGCCTACGCCTACGGCCACGCCTACCGCTACGCCGGTCATTGTTCCAACGGTAATCGCCGTGGTCAACATCACGCCCGTCCCTACGGTGGCGGCAGGTAAGGCGGGTGTCCAGGTGGCCGTGATAGTGCAGCCGGCCGAGAGGGTGGAGGTCACCACCCCCAATAAGGAGATCAAGGTAGAGATACAGGCCTTTTCCTTGAATAAGACGGCCCAGTTGACCGTGTCCACCATCGAGACCAAGGATGTGCCGACGTCGCCAAAGGACACTACCATATCCACGGTGAGGGATATCTCCTTCTACGATGAGACGGGCACGAAGCTGGCAATCGTTTCCCTCAGCAGGCCGGCGACCCTTACGGTCGCCTACACCGATGCCGATGTGAAGGCCGCCTCAGGCAACCCGCAGTTCCTCAAGGTCTACCGCTACGACGCGGGTGCCAAGAGGTGGATTGGCCTCTTCACCCAGGTGGATATTGTGAACAAGACCCTCATGGCCCAGACCGTTGCCTTCAGCCTCTTCGGCGTTGGCACTGAGGTGCCCGCGGGTGCCATAACACCCACGCCTACTCCCACGCCTGTTCCGACGGCCACGCCTACCCCAACGCCCAAGCCACCAGCCACCCCGACGGTCACAGCTACACCGACGCCGGGGCTACCCAAGGTGGGTGACGTAACGCCCACGTCTTCCATGCTGCTGGGCCTCTTCATCGCCGGTGGCGTGCTGGTCCTGGCTGGGTTGTATTACATGCGGCAGGGCCATCGGAGGCGTGTCTAGGGTTAGCCCTCCCCCTCGTCATTTCTGCTCGATGAGCGCCGCTCTAGTGTCCTGAGTCAGAGATTCGCTGAATTGGCCCGCAGCACCGCGTTGTCATGCTGAACGAAGTGAAGCATCTGGTGGGGTGGGGGCCGCCTCCCCAGGTTCTTCGCTGGCGCTCAGAATGACATTGCGAAAAAGCACGATAGAAAAAGCCGCTCATGGTGAGCCCTTCGGCTTCGCTTCCCGATTCCATCGGGACCCTTCTACCCGTTCGGCAATCCCAGGGCAGGCTCAGTCCCGACTCCGTCGGGATCAGAGTGAGTGGGGCTGGTGTGGACCTCGTACACGCGAACTTATGGGACCGAGTACTAGTGTCCTGTCCCTGAAGTTCGCCAAGGAAACTCACGCCGGGCGGTCATTGCGAGGCCCGACGAAGGAGGGCCGTGGCAATCTGGGGTGGCGCTCCGCTCTCCCCGCCTGATTGCTTCGTCGCCTGCGGCTCCTCGCAACGACAATTTGGGTCCTTTTTCGGGGACACGGCACCAGTTGCCGGTGGGGCAGGCGGGGCGAAGCTCGCGCCTTACTGCCTTCTGAACTCTAGCTCAAAGTCTAGGTCGGTAGTGAGCTTGCCAGAGATGATCGCAACCCTCTGGCTCGGCATCGCGGCCCCAGGTCCTGCCCGGAGGATACTGTAGCCTTGAGGCACCTCTACCGTGATGATGAACGGGTCACCGGCGGTGCCTGGCTGCTTGTGCAGGTGTAGGCGGTATATATAGTGGCCCTCGCCCACCTGCTGCACCAGGCTCCACGGTAGCTGATAGGACACCCTGACGTTGCCGTTTTCTTCGCCCGGCACCAGCACGAGGCCGGCCACCTCTGTCAGGCCAGCGAGGGCCCCCTGTGTCACTGAGGTGGTATCGAAGGAGGCGTGGGCCGCCCTGGCCATGAAGCTCTCCTTGGGTAGTAGGAGTTCCGGCATGCTGATGGCCTTTGCCTCTCTGGGGATATAGACCCTCAGGTAGTTCCAATAGCACCAGGGCACGCCCTGGTCGCAGGGGGCAGAGCCCCGCGGGAAGGAGTTCTTGTACTCCAGGTCCCAGTCAGAGTAGATACCCTCTGAGGGCGACAAGGATACCCTGCCGCGGAGCCGCCGCTCCACAACCTGGTTGACTTTGTTGATGCCTAGGTTGCTGTCTATCACCGCCAGAAAATCACCATCGCCCCTTACTAAAGCGCCGTCCCATCCCTGAGTCCTGATGACCTTGGCGAGACTTTCGTCCTTGGTGGCTACCAGCACGTGTTTCTCGTCAAGAGCCTTGCTGACCAGGGCTGATAGCTGAGAGCCGCCTTCTCCCCCTAGCCCCTTGCGGAGGCCGGAGAGAAGGAACTCCAGCAGGTCCTGCAGGAAGCATACCTCTGGTGCAGTAGAGTTGTGGCGCGGTCGGCAGGTGTACGTGTATTTTTCCGGGTATTGAGGCCCGTATCCCGGGCCGTAGTAGCCGAAATAGAGGAGAGCCTCGTTGCCAGGGAGGGTTTTGGTGAACTCCGGCAGCTTGGCTCCTCCCAGGGCATCCAGAAACGACGCGAGGAACCACCGATCGGTGGCCAGGATCATGTCGGGCCACACACCCTGGGCCTCCCAGTAGGAGTAGGCAACCGTCTCGGCGGCAGCGGGAAAGTGGGGGCTCCAGTTCGTGTCCTGAAAGAACCACACCGCGTTCCACATGTACTTGTACAAAGGCGCGGGGGGTAGGGGTCCACTTTTGAAAGGGTAGCCGTCCACCTGGTGTCCCTTGAAGCTCCGCAGCCCGCTTAGCGCACCATTCTCCAGCCGGACCTCTGCTACCCCTCCGATAAATCCGCCGGTGGCCCGGATCTCTGACTCATCCTGCCCCAGCACAAGAATGGTTCTTGGCCCATCGAAGCCCATGACATTAGAAAATAGGTCTAGCCCCTCTTCTCCACGCTTTATTATCTGACCCAGGCGGTCCAGCTCCCCGCCAAGAGCTCCCAGGAATGGCAATGGGCCTGCAAGGGGGTTCTCTACTATCCGCCGTAGCTGGGGCAGCACCTGGGAGGCCTCGCTCAGGCCCCTACGTGCCTTCTCCAGGGCGGAAGCCATCTTTCCGCCGGCAGCCGGCGACAAGAAGCCTTCCTGGCTGACGGCCTCTTGCACTCCCAGGGCTCCATCAACGGCCGTCGCTAGCGCGTCCGCCGCGTCCACCAACGGTTGATACGCATCGCCCAGGCCCAGGGCCTGCAAGGGAGCCTTGATGTCCAGCAGCAGCCCAAGCAGGTCCTTTGCGGCGCTGGCAACGTGACCGAGCTCTTCACCGGCGGTGGCCAGCGTCCATATGCCTGCCACCGGGTCTTGAATCGAGACACCAAGCGCGTCGTATAAGGGGCCACACCTTAGCGTCTCCACTGAGGCTATGCCGCGCTCGGCAGCAAGTCCCAGGAGGGTCGTGGCCTGAAGGAGCCTTGCTAGCTCACTGGCTGACTTGGATGCCTTGGCCAAGCCTGGCATAAAGCCCGTATCACCTATGCTTGCCAACACCTCCGGCTGAAACTGTTCCAGTTCTTCTCTGGCCTGGAGGAAGCTCCTCTCGCCTTTCCTGGCGGCATCGCGGGCAGTCTTGACGGTGTCGCAGAGGGGCCCCGGCGATCTCTGCGCCTCCACAAGGGGGATGGCACCCTCGGCCACAGACTGGCTGGCCCTCACCAGGTGGAGGGCGTTGTCCAGCATTGCATAGGCATCTAAGTCCCCGGGAGTTCCCCCGTTGTAGACACTGGCCAGTTTCATAGCCAGCCGCAGCATCTCCTCGGGGTTTCCCCTTAGTCTGCTCAGGGCCAAATCCAGGTCTTGTAGATTCGAGAGTGCCTCGCCCAGGCGGCCCTCCTTGAGAGATTCAGCGGGAGATAGCCTGGAGAGCACTTCCAGCTTTGTGAAGCTGGCCTCAATGGATAGTATGTCCCCCAGCATGGCGGGAGCACGGAGGCCCAGCTCCACGTAGTGGTTAAGCAGGGGTAAAGCCTCATCTACTTGCGACAGGTATTGCGAGACGAAAGGCAGCCGCCCGGAGAGCTGTTGCCTGATACGCGAGGCCTCCCTTATCTCCCCCTGCGCCTCCCGCAGCCCCGGTTCTACTGACTCAAGCTTCTCTTTGAGGGCAGCCAGGCCTGCTTTTTCGGAGGTTGGCGGCGACGGGCTGCTCCCGGTTCCCAGCACAATGACGTAGGCCTCCAGGGCTAGACGGCCGCCGCGGACAAGGTGGCCAGAGGAGTCAAGGGCCTGAAAGGTCTCGTTCAAATACGTCCCTGCAATGGACACGTGGGCCAGAGGGCGGAATGTCCGTGTGCTGCGCTGGAGACTGGCTATCCGGTTTTCCAGCCCCCTGAGTTCGGCCAGGGTGGCCCTAGCCTGGTGCTCATCCAGAATGCTGGATAGTCCAGTTAGCTCGCGGCTCACTTTCTGGCCCGCCTTGATAGTGTTGGAAACCTGGGCATAGAGGGAATGGGAGTAGAGGAAGACGCCAGCGTCTATCCCCACAAGGAGGAGCAGGGTGGCCAGACGGACCACTAGTTTCACGTTAGGAAATAGCAAGAGCCTCGACACTGACGCAAAGGTTCGACTACCATTGTACTAGCTGGGGAGGCAAGAAATATTTCCTGAAGGTGAGGAGACTGGACCTCGGCAGATAGATATGGCGAAGGCCGCCAGGCTTGCAGCAGTCTTATTACGACGGTAGGTCGCCAGGCAAACAGATGGATGGGGTAGGACTAGGGCTGGCGGTCTTCGCTACTACGGCGCCGGGCCCGGCCTAGCCCAAGCAGCCTGCCGGGGGCTTGCAGTAGGGAAGGCATCCCTTTCTTAGGATCTTCGCCCTCACCGCGGTCGCCCTTGTAATAGTAGTTGTAGTAGTTGTAGTAATAGTAGTAGGACTCCCGTTTCATATCCACCTTGTTCAAGACGACACCCAGAACGCGGGCTTTTCCTCTCTCCAGGCTCTCCTTGGCTAACTGGAGGGTCTTGGGGCGAGTGCGGTCACTATCTACAATGATAAGGGCACCGTCGCAGAGGGGGCTGAGGACGACTACATCGGCCAGCCCAAGGACTGGGGGGCTATCCAGTATCACTACGTCAAACTGGTCCTTTAGCTCTTTGAGAACGGCAGCCATCCGCTCCGACTGGAGTAGCTCCACAGTGTTGGGAGGGTGTGGGCCGCTGCCAATGAGGGAGACCCCCGGCACATCGGTGGGCTGAACAACTGTCGAGACCGGCAGCCGGCTGTCCACCAGCAGGTTAGAGAGGCCCTGCTCGTTGCTTAATGAGAAGAAGTTGTGGACGGACGGGCGTCTCAGATCCGCATCCACCAGTACCACCTGCTGTCCCGCCCGTGCTATAGCTATGGCCAGGTTGACCGCAGTAGTGGTCTTGCCTTCCAGGGGCTGGGCGCTGGTGACAAGCAGCACCTTCTTGCCTTTGTCTTTGAAGGAGAAATCGATGTTGGTGCGCAGCAAACGGTATGCTTCCTGGGAGGTGTCCTTGAGGGTACTGAGGAGCCCACCGTTCTGGTTGCCGTTGCCGCGGCTGGCACGGGCGAATGGGACCACACCCAGGCTGACCATGCCCACCCTGGTCACGTCGTCGGCGGTCCGCACGGTATCATGGAGGTACTCGAGGAAGAAGGCGAGCAGAAAAGCGCTAAAGGCGCCTAAGAGCATGGCTAGCATCACGTTGGTCTGCACATTGGGGTAAACAGGCTTTTCTGGCGTCTGGGCCCTTTCAACTATCTCCACGCTGCCCAGGGCGTTGAGTTGGTCCTGAATGAGACTCGGCTGGGGCGGGATCCCCTGCTCCTGAAGCTTGCTCTGTAGCGTATCAATCTCTTTTAGCCGGCGTTCCCTGTTCACCTCGATAAAGGTCTCGGCGCTTGCATTAGCTACGTCTCGGACGAGGACAGGGTCTGTGCCCTTGACCTTGACTATGATTAGCTGGCTGTTGGGTATGGCTGTTGTAGAGACCATGCTCCGCAAACGGGCGGGAGATGTATTGAGCTGTAGCTTTTCGGCCACCTTCTCCATGATGGGGAGGGTGGGAATAATCCTGCTGTAGGTGGAAGTCAGGAAAAGGCTGGCCTGGATGTCCGATGAGCTTTGCCGGGTGCTGAATGGCGCCGTCCCTGTCTGCTGCACCAGAATAGTAGTGCTGGCCTCATATACAGGAGACCTGGTCTGAGTAAAGAGGAATGATCCCACCGCCGCCGCAGTGGTAATCAGGACTACCAGCCACCACCAGCGGACAACCACCAGCCAGTATCGGCGAGGATCTAGCTGTTCATCCATCTAAGCAGTACTCCAAGTAAAAATATGACCTTGCCATTTTCACGCGAGCCATATTATAGCACCTTTCCATCGCCAGTTCCCTGCCCGCCTGCTGGGGTCGCGGGCTGTCTGTCTCTCAAGGCGGCCTTCTCCATCCATCTAACGGCCTGTTGCAGGTTCTGCGCTATCGGAACATCGTGGTACCGGCCTTTGACCTTCTCTGCCTCCAGGGTACCCCTGCTGGTCAGCACGAGTATGCATTTCAAGCCAGCCTCAGTTCCCATGGACACGTCATCAGCCGTGTCTGAGATAAGCCACGATTTCTCAACAGCCAGCGGAAACTCTCTCAGTGCTTGGCGCAAGAGTCCAGGGGCCGGCTTGCGGCAGCCACATCCATCAACTGGTGCATGAGTGCAGCAGTATATGGCTGCTACATCGCCGCCAGCCTCGCGAATCTCCTCGACCATGTTTCGGTGTATCTCAGCGAGCTTGGTCTCGGTTATGATGCCGCGGCCTACTGCGGATTGGTTGCTCACAACTATCACGATGTAGCCCAGGTCCCTGAGGGAGCGGATAGCTTCCTTGGCACCCGGTATCCACTGGAACTCTTCCCAGGTCTTGACATAATCCTGGCGGTTCTCGCAAATGACCCCATCCCTGTCCAGCAACACCGCACGCAATTGCCTCGGTGGGACTCCACGCATTTAGCCCTTCCTGGCGGATAGCTCCCGTCTTAGCTGAAGACAGAGGGCATGTTGCAGCAAGATGTGTATGTCCTCCACCTTGGTAACAGATTCAAGGGGCACGATCAGTCTCAGCTTTGCTATCTGCCCCAGTCTGCCTCCCGGAGAGCCAGTGAACCCGATGGTCAGAGCGCCCAGCTCGTTGGCATACTCAATGGCCCGAACCACGTTAGGGGAGTTGCCGCTGGTGCTAAAGGCCACGACCACGTCCTCCGGCCCGAGGAGGTTTATTAGCTGCTCACGAAAGACCAGGGAGTAGTCCGTGTCATTGGCCCAAGCTGTGAGGAGGGAGATCGAGTCTGCCAGGCATACTACCCTGAACCTTTTCCTCTTCTTGTCAGTATCTTCAAGGGTGCCTTTGGCCAGGTCGCAGGCAAAGTGGGAGGCAGTTGTGGCACTGCCGCCGTTGCCCAGGACAAAGACGGTGCTCCCTTTCGCATGAGCAGAAAGGAGGGCCTCTTTTATCTTCTCCAGGCTCTGGAGATCAAGGCGATCAAGGCCCTCTTTGACCTCTGTAATGTATTGGGCGAGAAAGTCGGTCTCAGGATCCTTTTTCACTAACCTCCTCCGGAAGAAACAGTACCCTGCTTCCGTTGGCCACAAACCTGAAGGAGAGGGTGCGGTAGTCCTTGAGGGCCTTCCTCACCATCTCGCGGGTTCCTTGGGCGCAGTAGAAGAGGAGGAAGCCGCCCCCGCCTGCCCCCAGCACCTTGCCACCAAGGGCGCCCGCTGATCGGGCACACTCGTAGACCTCATCGATGACCTGATTGGTTATCACTGTAGCCAGGCTTTTCTTGAGCCGCCAGGCTTCGTGGAGCAGGCGGCCGAGATCATCAAGGCGGCCCTCCTCAAGACACTTCCGGGCCTCCTGGGCCTGTCCCTTCATCTGTTCGAGGGTCCCTGCCTTCTGGGGAATGTTCTCTCTCTGTTCTCTTAGAATATGCCCGGCATCTCTACCAATGCCGCTATACACCAGCAGCAACGAGTCCTCCAGGCCCGCCCGCGCCTTCTCGGACAGCTTCACCGGACGCACCTTTACATCCTCATCAGGGCCGAAAGTGATGTAGTTGAAATTGCCGAAAGCACAGGCATATTGGTCTTGCTTGCCAATGGGCCTGCCAAGCCGCTGTATCTCTATCTCACAGGCCTTTTCCGCCAGGAACTCTGGTGAGTGCTGGACACCCTGGTAGAGAAACAAGGCGTTCAGAATGCCCACGGTCAGTGCTCCAGAGGAGCCCAGCCCGGAGCCCCATGCCGGCACGTCGGACATAGTAACCACATTGACGCCATCTCTCACATTAGTTATCAAGAGGGCTTCCCGCACAAGATCGTGCTTCAGTTCCTCTACAGAGCTTACTACCTCGTTCTGATAATAGTTGACGCTGACGCCGCTTTCAAACCGGTCGTTCACTATGATGAAGACGTACTTGTTGATGGTGCTTGTGAGGACAGCACCTCCGTGCTCCCGGTAGAACTCAGGGATGTCGGTGCCGCCACCGGCAAAGCTTATCCTCAATGGGGTCTGGCAGATGATCATTCCTGTATCCAGCCCTCCAGACTATGGGCCAAGCCCCTCATCCATGGACCTTGAACCAGTCGTAGGGCACCTGAGGGTCGAAGGGGTCCACTCTGTACTCGTCGGGATCATCGTGTCTGTAGGGCTCCGTTGGGCAGTTTAGCATAAAGGCGGGCTCGGTGCCGTAGCCCTTGCTGCCGTGCAGCACCAGGGGAGGGATAGAGACCAGCAGCGGGTTATCTTCGCCCATGGAAAACTCGTTGACCTCACCCTTGGTGGGAGAGTCTTCCCGTGGATCGTAAAGCACCAGCTTGGCCATGCCCTTGACCACGGCGATGTTGTCTGTCTGGACCTTGTGATAGTGCCACCCCTTGACGATGCCAGGGTAGCACGTGGTTATGTACACCTGTCCGAATTTCTGGAAAAAGGGGTCGTCGCAGCGGAAGACCTCCGCCAGCTTGCCCCGCTCGTCAGTGATCCACCGTAGCTGTTTTACGTGGACACCTTCTATCCTGCGGGTCCTCTTGGCCTCCCACTTTCGGCCTGACACCAGCATCTTCCAGGTGCCTCCTTTCATGCGCTCTAAGAGCGCTGATCCCCCAGCGTCGCCACATACTCCCTTACGGCGTCTTCCCAGGGCCGCATGTCGTCCATGCCCAGCAGCTTCAAGTGAAAATGGCCGAGAACAGAGTAGCCCGGCCGCTTTACTACGGATGGATATTCACTGGAAGAGATTGGTACGCACTGTGCGGGGATACCCGCGGACTTGATTATGTGGCTAGCAAACTCAAACCAGGAGCAGCTTCCGCTGTTGGTCACATGGAACGTGCCGTACTGGTCCTCTATCAGAAGCTGGCGGACCTTGGCCGCCAGGTCCACCGTGTAGGTGGGGCTCATGACTTGGTCATTGACGACACGCACCTCGCCTCTCTCCTTGGCCAACCGCAGGATGGTAGAGACGAAGTTGCCCCCCTTCACCCGGCTCCCCTGGCTCCCAAAAAGGGAGGAGGTGCGCACGATCAGGTGGCGTGGGCACATCTGCCGCACCAGCTCTTCGCCCGCCGCCTTTGTCCTCCCAAGAACGTTTATGGGGCCCACCGGATCGAACTCGGTGTACGGCTCACTTCTCTGGGAATCGGCCCCGAAAACGTAGTCGCTGCTGATGAACACTGCCTTTGCGCCTATGGTGTTGCACACAATAGCCACGTTCTTGGCCCCGATGGTGTTAACCTGGTAAGCATGCTGTGCATCGCGTTCACAGGCTTCGACATTGGTGAAGGATGCACAGTTGACCACGGCATCAGGCCGAAGGCGATGCAAACCTTCCCGGACCGAACTGAACGCAGTTATGTCCAAATCCTGATGTCGAAGGGGTATGAACGTTCTCTCGTCAAAGACACGACAAATATCACTCCCCAACTGGCCGGACGCACCGATTACAGCCACGTTCATACGAGGTTTGTTCCTGCTCCATCATGAACGTTGATTAATTTGATCATCGCTTACAATCCTAGAGGATTACCCCGTTTTGGGTTACGGAATTTATGACACCTTGCCAGTGCTGAAGGGTTTTGTACCATTCCACTGTTCGAGTGGTTGGCCCGTCAGTAATACGCCCCGCTTCCAAAGCAGTGTATATCTCACCGACCCCGTCTTCAATGGAATAGAGAGTCTTATATCCCAGTTTCTGCTCTATTTTCTTAAAGGTGGTCCTGTATGATCTATGATCAGGAAAACCATACCACTCTATCTGGAGAGGTCTTCCGAGGGCCTTTGCCACTCGCTCGGCAAGGGGTAGTATTTGGACGTTCTGTTCATCAGCTCCTACGTTGAAAAGCTCACCATTTACGTCTTGTAGCTCAGCTTCCAATGCGGCTATAAATGCGCGGCAGGTGTCCTTGACATGGACGATCGGCCTCCACTGGCTTCCATCTCTTAATATCGGAAGCTTACCTGTTTTGAATAGACCTACGGTCATTCCGTTAACAACAGTGTCGAACCGCATTCTAAGGGAAGCTCCGTATACGGATGCTTGCCTCAGTACGGTAACTACAAAGTCCTTTGACGCTAGTGGGATTACTTCTTGCTCAGCCTGGTAGTTAGCTTTTGAATAAGTGGTGAGGGGATTGGGGGTGGACGTTTCGTCAACCACCTCTTCTTGGAAGCCGTAGATGCTACATGAGGATGCCAGGACATAGCGTTTGACGCCTTTCTGACGGGCAAGATTGGCCACCCTCACCCGACCCTTGTAGTTTATCTCGTAGGTCTTCTCTGGATTCAATTCCCCAACGGGGTCGTTCGACAGCGCCGCCAAGTCCAGCACAGCGTCAACACCTTGCAGCATCGAAGGATCGAACCAACGGATGTCATCCTTCACTATCTTAAGGTTCGGGTTCCCCACTAAATGGGCCAGCGTAGGTCCAAAGAAAAGGCGGTCAAGGACAACGACCCGATACCCTTCCTCCAAAAGCATTCCTGTAAGAACAGATCCTATGTAACCTGCTCCTCCTGTTACCAGCACTGTCCGTATGTCGTTCGTCATGAGAACCCCAACCTGCATTTATCTGTAGACATACTCTCCTGATGACTCATCGCCTTTGGAGCGCACCTCTATCTGAGAATCGTCTCCCAGCACAGTCCTGACTTCAATTCTGCGCTCTCCTCCAGCGTGCAAACTCACTCTCCGGCCTAGCATACTCTGCTTTATAACCAAGGGCCCGGTGACCCGGCACCCTTCCAGGGCTATAGAGTCTATCACCTCGGCACCTTCAATGAAAGTCCCCGCTCCAATGGAGACGTAGGGACCCAGGGTGGCCTTCACTATGCGGCAGCCCTCTCCGATGCACACGGGGCCCCTGAGGATGCTCCCCACTGAAATGGCGTACCATCCTGCCAGCCTTAATCACCCCCATTACGGCGTTGGTTAGCTCCAGCTCTCCGCGATCTGATGGCGATATGCTATCCATGACCCGATGGATCTCCGGCGAGAATATGTAGATGCCTAACAGCGCCAGGTCACTCAAGGCTTCACTCGGCTTTTCCACCACAGATTTGACGCTACCGTCAGGCTGCACCACGACAATACCGTAGCGGGTAGGCTCCTCAACCCTCTGGGTCACCAGCAGGCCGTCGCAAGGATGTGCTAAGAAATCAGCAACAATCCCCGCGAAGTCGAAGCCGTATACGTTGTCTCCCAGTACCATCAGGAAGGAGCTGCTCCCCAGGAACTCCCGGGAGATCCTTACCGTGTCGGCAAGGCCCCTGGGCTCTTCTTGCACCAGGTAGGTGAAGCGGGCATCCCACCGGCTCCCGTCACCGACAATTCTAATGGTCTCTTTGGCGTGGGGAGCAGAGACCACTAGGCCTATCTCTCTGACGCCCAGCGCTCTCACTTTTTCCAGAATGTAGAATAGCACCGGCTTGTTGGCGATGGGTAGTAGCTGTTTGGTGATGCTATAGGTAAACGGACGTAGCCTGGTGCCGCTGCCTCCGACCAGGACGAGGGCCTTGTCGACTTGCCTTTTCACAGCTTCTTGCCCCGCTTCTCCCAACGGCCTCTGAAGGTAATCCAAAGGGACAGGAAAAGCAACTTGAGGTCCACCCCAAGCCCCATCCGCTTGATGTAGAGCAAGTCGTAGCGCAGCTTCTGCCGCGGAAGGTCCCGGTTGCCAAAGATCTGGGCGAGCCCGGTGAGGCCGGGCCTTACCTGGAGACGGCGCTCGAACCCGTTTATTTGAGAGGCCCAGTGGCGGTGCTCTTCTTCCGCCAGGGCCCGCGGGCCCACAAAGCTCATCTCCCCCCGCAGGATGTTTATCACCTGGGGTAGCTCGTCCAGGGCTGTGTGACGGAGGACGCGGCCCACCCTCGTGAGCCTGGGGTCCTTCTCCGCGGTCCAGACGGCCCCTATCTTGTCAGCGTCCTTCACCATGGTGCGGAACTTCAGGGCATAGAACGTGCGACCGCTTTTCCCTATCCTCCTCTGGCGATAGAGAACAGGCCCCCGGTCGTCCAGGAAGATAGCCAGCGGTATAAGGCCCCAGATGAGCGTCCACATGGGCAAAAGGAGCAGGTGGGCCACCGCGAATATGGCCAGGTCCACGGGCCTCTTGTAGGCGGGTTCCCTCGACTCAGCGGGGGCCATCGGGCTAGAGACCCCACCTCTCCATCCACTTGGCCAGGACATAGAGTGCCCAGGGGCGCACCCAGCTCACCCTACCTTTGAGAAAAGAGTCCCATACCGAATCCACACCGTCCCGGTCAAGGACGCCCTGTGCCAGGGAAAGGGCCTCTTTCCTGTACCCGGCCCCTTCCTGGCGCAGCCAGGGGGCCATCGGGAAGGCGAACCCCTGTTTCCGCCTGCTGACCACCTCCCTGGGCAGGTCTGGCCCCATCGCCCTGATGAGAAGGCCCTTGGGACCCCCATCTGTTTTAAACTTGATCGGGAGGGATGCTACCAGCTCGGCCAGCTCATGGTCCACAAAGGGGACTCTCACCTCAATGGAGTGGGCCATGCTCATTACGTCGGTGTCCTTAAGAAGCTGGTTGTGCATGTAGGCCCTGAGCTCCAGCCAGGAGACGTAGTTAGCTACCTCCCGTCCGTTTCTTTCTGAGCCACCATCGAAGCTACAGGCAGTGAGGTTTTGAAGGTGCTCCACGGGCTGGAAGGGTTCTGCGCTGCTGGCCCACTCCTTGTCCAGGAGCGTTTCTATCTCCGGAGGCGAGAAGACTCCTCTGCTGGAGAAATAGGCCGCCTCTAGTGGCTGGCGCTGTCCTAGGAAATAGCGGAGCCTCCTGGTCTTTTCAGTCTCGGTCAACAAGCGGGACACGCCGCCCGCCAGCGCAGAAGCGCCGGGGACCCTCCTCAGTGCCAGGAGACGGGGGACGTTGGAGAAAGTCCTGTAGCCATAGAACAGCTCGTCGCTGCCCAGGCCTGAGAGGGCTACCACAGTCCCAGTCTCCTTGGAGAGACGGGAAACGAAATAGGTGTTGATGCCGTCGATGGTGGGCTGGTCCATGGCGCCGACGATGGAGTCCATCTGGCCCAGGACCTCCGCAACGCCAACCCGGTGCTCTGTGTGCTCGGTGCCGAATTTCTGGGCCACCAGACGGGCGTAGTGAGCCTCGTCGTACTCGCTCTCGGCAAAAGATATGTTGAGGGTTCTGATGGGGCCGTTGTGGTGCCGCCGCATCAGGGCCACCAGGGCGGTGGAATCGATGCCGCCGCTGAGGAAAACGCCAACGGGAACGTCGCTCACCAGGTGGGCCTTTACCGATTCCTCCAGGCAGGCACTGACCCTGTCTACAGAGTCTGCCTCTGTGATGAGACCCTCCTGGAAGGAGAGGCTCCAGTAGCTACGTGCCTGGACCTTGCCTTGCTCGACTTCCAGGTACTGGCCGGGCTCCAGGGCCCTGACGCCGTGGATCAGGGTGTAGGGGGAAGGAAGGCTGCCGAAGGCCAGAAAGCCCTGGAGTCCGACCCGATCGACTATGGGTTCAATGAGGCCGGAGAGCAGAAGGGCCCGCACCTCCGAAGCGAAGGCGAAGATGTTGCCGTCTTCGTAGTAGTACAGGGGCTTGATACCGAAACGGTCCCTGGCCAGGAAGAGGCTCTTGGCCCTCTCATTCCATACAGCGAAGGCGAACATACCGCGCATGCCCGCCACGCACTGCGGGCCCTCCTCCTCGTAGGCATGGACGATGACCTCTGTGTCAGACCTGGAGCGGAACGTGTGGCCTTTCTGCTGCAATCTATCCCTTAGGCGCAGGAAGTTATACACCTCGCCGTTGTGCACCACCCAGAAGGCGCCATCCTCGTTGGGCATAGGCTGGTGCCCCGCAGGGGAGAGGTCGATGATGGAGAGGCGGCGGTTCACCAGACCCAGTTTCCCGTCGGGGTTTACGTAGAGACCTGTGTCGTCGGGGCCCCGGTGGGCCATCGCTTCCTGCATCTTCAACAGGGGGGCCCTCAGGTCCAGTGCTGTCGTCCCCTTAAGGAGTATGCCGGCGATGCCGCACAACCCTATCTGTCCTTTCTTTCCTTGAGGGCCTGCACGAGGATCGCCGCTATTCGCTGGGCAGCCTGCCCGTCCCACAGCGGTGGCGCTTTGCCCCTCTTGGACGGGTGGGACAAGGCCTGTAGGGCTTCCGCAAGGACCACTTCCGGGTCCCGGCCCACTATCTTGTTCGTGCCGTGGGTCACAGTCACCGGCCTCTCTGTGTTTTCCCTCAGGGTCAGGCATGGAACACCCAGCACTGTCGTCTCCTCCTGGACGCCTCCGGAATCCGTCATGACCAGCCGGGCGTGCTTGAGCAGGTGCAGGAAGTCCAGGTAGCCGAGGGGACTGAGCAGGAGAGGCTTGCTTTTCATGGACCCTTCTACTGGGCCTGGGCTACTCTCACAGAACTGGCCTTTCAGGCCAAAGGTCTCCAGCCGCTGAAGGGTGCGGGGATGGGCTGGGAAGACCACCGGTATGTGCTGGGCAAGGGCGACCAGGGTCCGGGCCAGTCCCCCCAGGACCTGGGGGGAGTCCACGCTGGACGGCCGATGAAGGGTTACCAGGGCGTACTCCGCCTCTTCCAGGTGCAGTTGTGCCCTTATTCCTGAGGCCTCCGCCCGCGCGGAAAAGGCCTTGAGGGTATCTATCATGACGTTCCCCACAAAATGGACCTTCTCGTCGGGGATACCCTCCGCCCGCAGGTTTCTGATGGCGCTCTCCTCAGTCACAAAGAGGAGGTCGGCCAGGGCATCGGTGACCAGCCTGTTGATCTCCTCTGGCATGGTCCTGTCGAAGCTGCGGAGCCCCGCCTCCACGTGGGCTAGCAGGGGCCTCTCACCTCGATAGCTATCGGGGCCGTCGGGATACTCCATCTTGGCTGTCGCCAGGGCGCAAGCGAGGGTAGAGTTAACATCGCCCACGACTACTACCGCCGCCGGTCGCTCCTTGAGAAGCACGTCCTCGAACCTCTCCAGGACCCTGGCAGTCTGGACGGCCTGGCTCGCTGAGCCAATGCCCAGGTAGACGTCGGGACGCGGCAGCTCCAGGTCTGCGAAGAAGATGTCCGACATCAGCTCGTCATAGTGTTGCCCCGTGTGGATCAGGACCACCGTGGTCTCCGGCAGCCCCTTTAGCTCCTTTACCAGGGGTGCCGCCTTCATGAAGTTGGGCCTGGCCCCTACACAGACCAGAATCTTCAATGTCTCTACCCCTTCTCCAGCCTATCGGGAGCAGGTGGGGTTGCCCCTTTCTGGCGGGCAAGCTGCTCTTCCGTGGTCTTGGGGCCCGCTACCTTGGCCCTGACCACAAGGAAGATGAAATAGGGCAATCCCGACATGATTCTAATACGTTGGGGCTGGCGAGCAAGGCGGAAGAGCCACTCCAGCCCCATCCTGCCCATCCATGCGGGTGTCCGGGGCAGCCTCCCAGAGAGAATATCGAAGCTGCCACCTACGCCCATGCAGACCGGAATGGGCACCTCTTTTCGAATGCGTTCAATCCACCGCTCCTGGAGGCTTGCGCCCATGGCCACTGCAAGGAAGTCCGGCGATAGCTCCTTGAGCTGCCGCAGGACTTCCTTGCCTTCCGTATCGCTGAGGTAGCCGTGGTGGTAGCCTATAAGGTGAAGGCCAGGGTATTGGCGGGAGACATAGCGGGCCGTCGCCTCTATTACCTGTGGGGAGGCGCCCAGAAGGTATACCCCCTTCTTTTCTTCGTGGGCCAACCCCAGGGCCTCCTGCACTAGCTCCACACCCGGGATGCGCTTCTGCCTGATACCGTAGAGGAAGCGAAGGGCCCAGCATATTCCAGCCGAGTCGGCATAGACAAGCTCTGCCTGACGCACGTAGTCTGCAAACGCCTGATCCTTGAGAGCCCTCACCACCTTGAGGGAGTTAAGGGCCAGGAGGTGGTGGGACACCCCTTTGGTCTGTAGCATCTGTCTGATCCTGCCTACGGCCTCCTCTCTGGAGAGGATATCAATGGGGCAGGACAGAAGGGTCACCCTCAATTCCTCTCCTCCCAGAGCATGGTAGTCAGGGCGTGGAGCATCCAGGCCTGCCCCCACCGCATGTAGGGGGTGCGGTTGACGAGGAATCGGCCCCGGCGGAAGAAGAAGGCCCCGCTGGGGCTTCGCATGTTATCCAGGGTCCACTCAAGCACCCTCAGGGCCGTCTCCCATGCCTTGGGCGTCATCCCCTTGAGCCTGCTCATGACGACCAGCGCCTGCGCGGCACAGTGTATGTCGATGGGGTAGACCCGGTCGTGGTAATACTTGGGGGTCCCGTCAGGGAGGAACAGGTGATCAAGATAGAACCTGAGCCCCCTTGCAAGGGTAGCCTTGAACCGCTCCGGGTCTACGCAGCGGTGGTGCCAGTAGACGGCCTCCAGGTTGAAGCCAGTATGGAACCCGTCGACCCAGCGCTGGTATGGGGCTTCTCCGTAGGGCCAGGCCCCGTCCGGCGTCTGGGCGCGATTGCTGTACTCGTAGGCGGACTCGGCTGTTGCCAGCATCTCTCTATGACCGCCCACGATGGCCGTACGGGCCAGGAGGCTGGCGGCCAGGTAGTTGGCGTTGTGCACCCTGCTACTGTCCAGGGGCGTGTAGCTGAAACAGATGGCGCCGTCCCTCTCGTATCGGTTCAGGTCGCTCAGGATAAAACGGGCCGCACCCTCCGCTACCTCCAGGTATTGGGACTCTCCCAAGAGGTCGTAGGCATCCAGGAAGGCGTGGCCTATGAAGGCTGTGTTCACGGCGGTAGGGGTTCCCTTCGGGAGATAGAACGCCCTGCTCTGCCAGTCAAAGTTGTAGCCCCAGCAGTACCCGGAGTAGCCGGGCGTGCTGTGCTCTACCAGCCACTGGGCTACAGTTCTGGCCTCTCCCAGGTACTGGGTGGACTGGGTGAGTCTAAACAGCTTTACATAACTGGACAGGAAGAGACCCATACCCTTCGGATTGTATCCCTTCTTGATCCCAAGTATGGGCCGGACGTTCACAGGCAGGCGGCGAAGAGACTGGGTGGCAGCCATTCGGAGCCAGGGGCTTGGCTTGGTCAGCCAACGAATCATAGGGCTGTTGAGGGCGTCGTAGGGGTCATACCCTCGGTGGCCTTCGGCTTGGACGAAGCGCAGCAGGTCAGCGACTGGGTCCTGGAGCGGGTAGAAGAGAGATACAGCCATCGCTATAGAGTCACCGGCCTCCCCTTCCGGACCGCCTCCTGGATCGCCATCGTGGCCCTTGTCACCGCGGCCAGCTCCTCCAGACTGAAAGCTGGAGGTCTCTTGCCCCTGACCACGTCCAGGAAGCTTTCCACCTCCTCCTTGTACCCCTTCTGCTGACTTCCAGTGCTCCACCTCCTGACTCTCCGGTGGCCCTGGAACAGCTCAAGGAGGCGGAAGTCCTCGACTACGGCTGAGCAGCCTCCGCCAAAGACCTCCAGTCGCTCTTTGGGCAAGGCTGGGCTTCCTCGAGAGGTGTACACAATGGTGCCGAGGCTGCCGTCGGCGAAGGAGAGGGTAGCGACCAGGTTATCGGGCGGATGGGTGTCCCCTATCACAGGCAGGGCAGAGGCCCTTATCTCCTGAAGGGGATGGCCACACAGGAAGTAAAGGGTGTCCACAAAGTGACATACCTCCCCCAGGATGCGGCCTCCACCTATGTCAGGGTCATGGGCCCAGTGGCCGGGCGGCAGAGGGCCGGCGTTGACCCGGTAGCTCATGACCAGCGGGTGGGCGCCTTTCTCCTTCAGGAACTCCCTGAGGAGGGCGATCATGGGGGAGAAGCGGCGGTTGAACCCCACAGCAAGGTATTGTCCAGATGCCAGCGCTGTCTCCATGACCTCCTGGAGTTCCCCTTCTGTCAGGGCCAGAGGTTTCTCCACGAAGACGTGTTTGCCTCGCTTCAGGGCCAGAGCCGCCTGACGGGCGTGGAGATGGTGGGGCGTGGCGATGACTGCTGCGTGAACGTTGTCTTGGGCCAGGGCCTCGTTGGGGTCTGTGCTGCACATCCTGAAGCCGAACCTCTCGGCGACCTTGCGGGCACTCGGCCCCGAGCTGTTGACGACAACTACCAGCTCAGTGCTGGATCTCTTCAGGGGAGGCAGGAGGAACCCCTTGGCGAAGTTGCCTGCCCCTATCAGGGCAATCCCCACGTTTGCGGTGGCTTTCACCGGTGGTATTGCCTCTGTGCGCAGCACAACGGGTCCTGCCGCCGGCCCCGGCGTCTCCTGGGGGTACTCAAAGATTACCCCTACGGTGTTTCCACCTTCTATGCCCGCGATAGTCCGATACGCAGCCTCGGCTTCCTGGATGGGGAGCCGGTGGGTAACAAGGCCACCTGGCCGCACCATTCCCCCTTTGAGCATGTCCAGAAAGCCCTCCATGTTTCGCTTCTCTGTCCAGCGCACGTAGCCCACAGGGTAGTCGATACCCTTCTCTTCGTACACAGGGTCGTACCGGCCCGGCCCGTATGACCGGGAGAAGCGCACCTCCAGCTCTTTGGAGTAGAAGGGCTCACGGTGCAGGTCTGCCTTCACTGCGCCCACCACCACCAGCCTGCCGCGGTCTCGCAGGAGCTGGCTGGCCACCTCGACCGGGTCATTGCTGCTGGTGGATGCGGTGATGATGGCCGCGTCGAAGCCCACGCCATTGGTAAACCTTTGGACCGTGTCCTCCGGCGCTAGAGCCTCACGGGCCACCGCGCCGTTAGCCCCGCAGCGGAGAGCGAGGGCCGCCGCCTCTTTCGAGAGGTCCACCCCGAAGGCGAGGCAGCCCTGGGCCTTGAGGAGCTGGACCGTCAACTGGCCCACCAGGCCCAGCCCGATAACCAGCACCCTCTCTCCCAGGCTCACCCCTGCCTGCCGTATTCCCTGGAGGGCTATCGCTCCCAGCGTGGCGAAGGCCGCGTCCTCCAGAGCCACGCCCTCTGGTATCCTGGCGGCCAGGTTCTTTGGCACGTAGACGACCTCTGCGTGGCTGGCATAGCCTACCCCTCCACAGGCCACCCTGTCGCCTGGGACGTAATCCTGGCAACTGGACTCCAGCACCACCCCTGCGGAGCTGTAGCCAAGGGGCGTGTAGGCATCGAGGCGGTCTCTCGCCAGGCGGTAGGTCTCCATTAGGCCGTGGGTCTTCACCGACTGCCATGCCTTGCGCACCAGGTCGGGGCGGCTGCGGGCCTTGTCGAGAAGGCTCCGGCGGGCCATCTCCACTGAGGCTCGTTCAGTGCCTGGGCTGATGACGGAGAAGGCTGTGCGGACGAGCACGCCTTCCCCCTCCATGGCTGGCAGTGGCACGTCAACTATCTTCACTCCACCCCCGCTGTACTCCAGCACGACCTGCTTCATGCCATCTTGCTCAGCTTGAAGATGTAGTAGGGGTCTCGCATCACCTTGTCAATAGTGAGCCCCGCCTGGCGGAACTCCTGGCACAGCTCTTCATAGGAGTAAAAGCTCCCCCGGTGCGTCGGGTCACCGCCTTTGGGGGCGTGGCCCCTGGTGTCTACCATGTGGATAGGTACGGTCACCAGGGCGATGGCACCGGGCGCCATAACCCTGGCCATCTCCTTGATCGCCAATGCCGGGTGCGAAAGGTGCTCCAGCACTTCAGACATCACTATGATATCAAAAGAGCAGTCGTTGAAGGGGAGGCCTTCGGCGTGTCCCCAAACCATCCGCCCGCGGTTCGCAGGGTCCCTGATGGCACCTATCTTCAAGGCAGGCGCTGAAAGGTCCAGGCCTACAAAAGGCCCCCGACCTTTGTAGAGGTCAAGCCACGGGTTGATCGAACACCCGATATCCAGTATCGCCCCTGTTCTGTTTCCCATCAGCGATTCCACCCGCTGGCGCCGGACGAGCATATCTCTGGGAAGCACGCTCCAGTCAGCCAGGCTGCCCAGGGCGTAGTTGGGGTACCTGTTAAGATAGCGGACCATTCTCATTTCATCATCGATACCCATGCTGCTGCCAGTGCTCCAAACCTTATGTAAGGCCTCCTCCTCTCGCTGGCCTTCCCGCCACAGCTCGAAGCCCTGGTGCACGGCTTGATCGCCATCATCAGCTCCAGGATAGAGCCCCGCCAAAACTTGCTCTAAATGCGGCACACTGCGGGCCCGGCGTGCGAAGTGGAGAGCGTCGCGTAGCAGTCTGTAACGCTCTTCACGGGACTCGGCTATTGATTCGACCCTGGTGTAGTTCAGGAGGTCCAACCTCACGCGGTAGAAAACTCTCAGGGACAGGGCGAGAATACGACAGCTAACTTTCCACAGAGGACGATAACGGGAACTCGCCCTCAGGATGATCCTATCGACAAAAGCCAAAAACAGGATTGAGAAGCGTCTCAAGAGAGGGCGATACACGGAAACAATACCTGAAGCCTATCCCGCCGCGGCAGCCTTCTCTATGGTCTCCAGGATGCCCAGAACCGTCTTTCTCCAGGAGAAGACCTCAGCCCTTTGAAGTCCCTTTTCAATCATCTGCGCCCGCAGTTCCCTGTCCTTGATGACCCTGCCCATGGCCTTCGCTAGCTCAGATACGGACTCCGGGTCTGCCAATAGGGCTGCGCCTCCTGTAACTTCGGGTAGAGCGAAGAGATTGGAGGCCACCACGGGCGTACCGCAGGCCATAGCCTCCACCACTGGGAGGCCAAAGCTCTCAAAGAGCGACGGGCAGACAAATAGGTCGGCGCCGCGGTAGATGGGAGGCAGTTGCGTGTTGTCACGGTTCCCCATGAAAAGGACCTTGCTGCCAATCCCCAGGTCATGGGCGAGCTTCTCCATGGTCTTCTGATAGGTCGGTCCGCCGCCGCCCACCAGCACGAGCCTGTGACGTATCCCTTCCTTGCTTACAAGCTGCTGAAAGGCCTGTAGTAGGCGCCCGTGGTTCTTGTACGGTCTTAATACGGAGACGTACAGGATGTAGGGGCCGTCCACAGGTGTCTGACCGGTGCCGTCGGTGTTGAAGAGTTGCTGGTTGAGGCCGTGGTAGACCACCTGCACTTTGTCTGGAGGCAGGCGAAACCTCTGGCAGAGGTCCGCTTTCATGAAGTTGGAGTTGGTTAGGATCAGGGTGGCCGTCTTGACTGAAAGGCGGAGCATCATCCGCCGTCCCAGGGCCTTGAGAAGGGGAGGGTAGTCGGAGAAGATGTACTGCACCAGCCCCCTCACGTGGACTACCGTGGGGCGACCGCAGAAGGGGACCAGGAAGTTGTTGGGGAAGTACATGACGTCTAAGGCCAGCCGCCGTGCCTGAGACGGTAGGAACATCTGGCGCACCCCAGTTCTAGGGATGCCACCTTCTATGGGCCCGGGCACACCAATTCCGTGGAACCCGTTGCCCTGGGCTCTTTCCAGCACCTCTTTGGCGCGCCGGCTAGCAAAGACGTAGTACTGATGATCAGCTTGGAGGCCCTTCAACTCGTCCAGGATATTCAGGAGGAAGGTCCTGGCACCCCCAGCATCCGCGCCCAGCTTACCGATGCCGTCAATCCCTATTCTCACTACTAACCTCTCAGCCTCCCGGCTCTTGTGCTCGATCTTTCCCCAGGAGATCGCGGTAGATCCGCTTGTGGGCCTCTACCGCGCCACGGATGTGGAACCGCTCAAGCATCGCCCTTGTATCGGCACGGGCCAGCTTGAGCCACATATTATCATCGTTTAGCAGCGTAAGGATCGCCTTTGCCAGGGCCCGATGGTCCTCAGACGGGACAAGAAGCCCGTTAACGCCGTCCTCCACTATCTCTGCGATGCCGCCAACCCTGGTGCCTATTACGGGAGTCCCATAGCTCAGGGATTCGAGGAGCGTCATGCCCAACCCCTCGGTGCGCGAAGGCAAGACCGTAACCCTGGCCTGTCGGTAGAGCTCCTCCATGTTGTCGACGAAACCCATGAACCTCACACGACTTTCAATGTCCAGGTCCTTGGCCAGCTTCTGAAGGAGTTGCAGCTCCCAGGCGGGCCCTTCTCCTACTACAAGAAACTCCGCGGCCGGTCTCTCCTCAAGCACCAGGGCCGCGGCCCTTAATAATACATCGGTGCCCTTTTCAAGGCCAGCGCGCGTGGGACACAGGACAGCTACGGTGGAATCAGACGTCCTTGCGTCATTGGCCTCGGTGGAAGAGGGCTCAGGGAAGTCGATGCAGCCGGGCACCACCGTGATCTTTCTTGCTGACACATGCTCCTTGGCGATCAGGTCCTTCTTGTTGGCCTCCGATAAGACGATGATGCGGTCCACCAACTTGAAGAGGAAGAACTCGAAGAAAGCGTAGAGCTTGGTCCGCCTGGGAGCGCCGGGCTTTAGGCCCTTGTTGGCCCCCACCATGTGGACCGAGGCGACTAGGGGTACCCCGGTCATCTTTGCTGCCATCATGCTCAAGAAGGTCTGGAGAATGTCATGGGAGTGGATTACATCAATCCTCTCTTCACGGCATATACGGCGAAGCTCCAGTACTGAGCGGAAGTCGAACTTGTCCTGGAAGGGGACTGGGACGCAAGGGAATCCCAGCTCTCTGGCTTGGGCCTCTGTGTAGCTGCCCGGGGGGCAAGCCACTAGAATGGAGACACCTTGGCCGTGCTTCAGGAAACCCCTGAGCAGGTTGGTGATATAGCTGATCCCGCCGCCCCTACGAAGGGGTGGCACCTGCAAGACCCTTATGTTAGACGTTACTTGTGCTGCTCCATCCATGTTTCTATGGTCAATAACACACCCTCTGGCGCGGACTTTCCCCCATGGACGCGCCCCAGACAAGGACTATCCGTCTCCTGCCTTGGCGGGTTCCTTTATTCCCATTGGAGACGCTGGAGCCCGCTCCTTAGCGGCGATGCCATGTAGCACGCCGGCGAGTCCCCAAAGAAACCAGGTAAAGGGTGGGAAAAGTGTGGGACGCCCCGTGAGGCTCATGATCAGATAGCCTACACCCATGACGAGGAGGCTGATGGCAGCCAGGCTGACCTCTTGAGACCCCCGCCTCATCAGTTGGTAGGCGGGCCGGAAGAGGGCCACCATCAGCCACAGGTACAGCAGCAGCCCGATTACCCCGTTGTCAACGAGGATACGTATAAAATCGTTGTGGGCGTCAGCTCTACCGTAGACGAAAAAGGTCGCCTCAGCGATGTCCTCGTTAGTTCGCAGGCCCAGGCCCAGTAGAACGTTGACCATCGGCGAATCCCTTAAATATGAAAGCTGGGCGCGCCAGATGAGGCCCCGGCCCTGAAATATGGTATCGGACCAGTAGGCTGAGCCCCCTCTGAAAAGGCCCACAATGTCCGCGTAGAAGTTGACTAGGAAATCCCGCTGAACCGCTACAAAGATCAACATGCTCAGCAGGAGGAAGATGGTCAAAGCCCTATGCCTCTTGAGGAGGCACCACGCCAGGAGTTCGGCGACGAAGGCCACCCATCCGGCGCGCAGGAAGGTGTGATACATCAGAAAGGCTACCAGAGCCAGCAGGCCCAGCAAGAGGAGTTTTTGCCTTTGCGTGCGGGCCCGGCCAAGGAAAAACAAGAGAACAGCAGTCGCCACCAGCAGGTGAGCCACCACAACCCAGGCGTCGTGATAGAGGGCGACCATTCTTCCCACGCCCAGTTCCCTCAATGCTTCTCCGCCGGAGTAGCGGTTTGGGTTAGCGAAGCCGATGCCAAAAACCCCCGCCATCGTAAGCACAGCTATTAGGGACAGCCCCGAGGCCAGGGCTAGCTTGAAGTAGCGGCCAAGACCCTTCTCGCTGCCCCAGGAGTGGGCCGCCAGGATGAAGAACACAAAAGGGCCGGCTATACGAAAAAGATCCATGAAGGCCCCAAACCTGTTTGAAGGGATGGAGAGAAAAGCTGGCCCCAGGAGGTTCAAGGCGAAGAAGGCCATCATGGGAGAGGTGACGGAGTAGCGCATGAACGGTATCCGCCGGACGGAGATCACCATGAAGCCAGCCAGGGGTGCGGCGGCTCCCCAAAGACGCAAAAGGTTCTGCTTTTCGCCGCCGACCTCAAGGAAATAGTAGGGCCACAGGGTGTCCACGAGGCCGCGGGTGACTAGCGCTAGGCCGAGAAGCACCTCTGGCCAGAGAAGGGAGATCAGGGTGCTCCCCGCTATCGTCACCAGGGCCGGTGTGAGAAGGGGCTGTATGGACATGGCAACCCCTGATATGAGGGCACCCACCACGCCGCCAGCCGCCAATACCAGGGCGGCTAGCGGTGCCAGCGGGCCTCTTGGCCTACGCTGTGAAATAGAGCTACGTTCCAACTCTCAACAGCCTTTCCAGCAATCCTGTCCCCAGAAGAATAGACTGGGCACGGCCCAGCCAGTTGTGCCTTTCTTCCACGGCCCGGCGTCCGTTTTGCCCCAGCCTGCTGGCCATGTCCCTGTCTCTCAGCAGAAGGCGAAGCTTAGACACCATGTCCTCGATGGTGAAGTCGCACACTAGGCCACACTGCTCCTCCTGTAAGATTTTCGCTGTTTCCGAGCAGTCTGTCGAGACCACCGGGCGGCCGCTGGCCATAGAATCGAACAGCTTCACCGGCGTTATGGCATCGAAATACTCGTGTTTTCGGTGAGAGATCACCGTGGCGTAGCAACTGGAGTAGAAATCAGGCGCCTTCCCGTAGTCTATCTCCGTCGTGAAGCTTATCCAAGAGCACGAGTATTTTTTCACAAGGTCCCGGCAGTAGTCAGCACAATCTCTATAGGGTTGATACCCGATTGCCACCTCCAGGTCGGGGAAATCGGTCTTTAGAGTTAACGCCGCCTCCAGCAGCAGCTCCAGGTTTCGTCCAGGGCTGAGTCCCGATAGGACACCCACTCGCCGCTGCTGGGGAAGCTCAGAGCAGCGAAAGTGCTCAGGATCAGAGGCGTTGAGGATCAACACCATTCTTTCCTGGAACTCGCTGGGGTACATCCTCCGGTACGTCTCCGAGGTGACGGTAACCCGGTCCACCAGTCGGAAGTTCTTCAGCAGCAGGGCGCGGCGCCGGCGCCAAAGATCGGGCTCAACAGGCAGTCCATACGCCTCGTCCTGGAGGTTGGGGTCATCCCGCACGTCAAGGATGACCGGCACGCCGGTGGCCTTGAGGAGCCTGACCACGGGGGCCGCGAAGGCGTGGGCTAGCATGAAGGCGCCGATGCGGGAGCGCTGAGTCACAAGAAGCCGTGCCAGCTTCAGCATCGGGCCGGGCCGGGGGCGGCCCAAACGCAGGCCATCTATGTACTCCAGCCTGCATCCCAACCTCTCCAGGGCCCGATGGAGGTTGTAGGGACGCACGCCCATGTTGAGGTTCCCCACAGAAGCGCGAAGCACCACAAGGGTCTTTCTTTTGTCTTGGATCGACCTAGTCATGCCTTCTACTTCCGCTCTGCACCCAGGCTATGGAACACCTTCCTGTACACTGGCCGCGCGTGGCGACAGAAGTCCACGAAAGCCCTGTTCCACAGCACGTCGTCGGAAAGCAAGATGCCCCCCGGTCTCAGGTGAGGCCACGCCGTCTTGAACTCCCAGAGCATGGCCTCGTATGTGTGTTCGCTGTCGTGCAAAAACAGGTCTATCTGCCCTGTTCCTTTGAGCAAGGTGGGCAGCTTGTCCTGGCTCTTTCCGATCACCAGCTCCCATCGCTGTCTGAGGTGCTGAGGAACGAGCCACCCGGTCTCCCTTCCGGGGGGCAGGGTGGTCCCGTGGACATCAAAGGGGTAGTCGATGGAATAAAGGCGTCCCTGCCCGTTCTTTTCCAGGGCGGAGAGTATCAGGGCCGTCGAGAGTCCACTGGAGGTACCGGTCTCCACCAGTATCTCAGGCCTGAGGGCCCGGCAGATGATGTAGAGCAGGGGCGCTCTGAAGGGACCTACCATGGCGCCCCGCCGTGCCCCAGCCTCGTCTAGGGATTTGACCAGCCTTTCGTAGAGCATTTCGCTGCGAAGCTCTTGCGCGTACTTCTCCAGGTCGTCCTTGCTCGCACCCGTTAGCCTTGCTAGCCACGCTCGATGTGAGGCGACCGCGCGCAGCAGGCTTGCAGCCCTGGCAGGATGCACCAGGCCCTTTGATATCTTACTGCCGAGTTTGAGGATAGCCATGCCAATCGCAGCCTTTATGTGTGAAGTTCTTCGGATGTCTTCATGCCTTGCTGACGCTTTACTACTGAATGCAGGGCCGCTACTACCGCCTCCACGCCAGCCTCATAGTTTTGCTTAAGTATGCATTCGTAGGACCTCCGGCCCATCAGCTCCCGCTTCTCAGCATCTACCATCAGGTCCGAAAGATGCTGACTTAGCGTCGTCGTATCCCCCGCAGGAAAGACGTAGCCATTCTCCCCATGAGCGATAAGGTCGCAGGCCGCCGAGACCCGGTCTGAGGCTATCACAGGCAGTCCAAAGCACATGGCCTCGTTCAACACCAGGCCCCACTGCTCGAAGGAGGATGGCAGCACCAGCAGGTCGGCCATAGCGTAGAACCTGCTGAGCCCGCTCTGGTTGACGAATCCCGCGAAATATACACTTTCAATAGACTTTTCCCTCACATATCGCTCCAGGAGAGGGCGGAGCTCCCCGTCGCCCGCAAGAACCAGAGCCTTGGCTTGGCCTTTCCCAAGGCTAGCGAAGGCCTGAAGCAGGTCCATGGGCCTCTTTCTCGGGATGAGTTTGCCGGAGAACAAGACGACAACCGACTCATCAGGTATGCCCAGTTCCGCCCGCAACGCTGCTTTCTGCCCCCTCAGCCTCTGGGCCTCGCCGAGCCAGAAGTCGTTGTTGGTGGCGTACGGCACGGGAAAGATCTTGTGGGCAGGCACGCCGTGCTGTAGATAGAACTGCCGGTTCAGAGTGCCCACGGCCAGGAAGGCGCTGATCCTCTTGAAAAGCTGCTTCAGCGCGATATCGCGGGTTCCCTTCAGTATGCCGCTTTGACGCCCTCTTTCCAGGGCGCTGGACTCGCTGAACAGGAGGATGGGCACCCCTCTTAAGCGAAGATACAGGTAGGCCATCCAGTGGGTTGCATAGGACCATCCCACTATCATGAAGGCGTCGAAAGAGCTTCCCAACATGCCCTTCACGACACCTGGATTGACCAGGCCGTGGGGTGCCGTGAAGATCGAGTTGAAGGGGGACCAGTTGCGGAGAAAGATATGCCTGTACCCTTCAAGCAGGGGCAGGTCCCACTGCAAGCGCCGTCCGAATCCTTCGTCCTTGTACTCCTCAGCCCCGTAGCGGGAGCAGAAGTAAACGGTGACATCCAGCTCGGGGTGCTCTGCCAGCTTTCGGAAGAAGGGGGTCTGGTACTGTATCGGGTGGGTGGTAAGGATGCCTAGTTTATACCTCATGGCGTGCCGCTGCCCTTGCCTTCAGCCTTTTCTTTTCCAGCAATCCCTCCACCAGAGGCATGAGCGTTCCTGCCATGCTGGAGTAGCTGAAACCCTTAATGCATCTCTCCCTGGCCTCCATCCCTCTCAAGCGGGCCTCTTCCGGGTGAGTGAGCACATGGTCGATGGCTTCAGCCAGCTCTCCGGGCTTCCCTGGCTCCACCAGCCAGCCGCATCCCTCCAGTGCCTCCGGAAGGCCGGAGGTTCGCGTGGCTACGACAGGTCTTCCCATGGCCATGGCGTCGAAGACCTTCATGGGGACCTGCCAACTAGTTACCTCCGTTTCTATCTGGGGGATGGCCACCACGTCACTGGCGGCAAGGAACTCCGGCACCCGGGACCAGGGCTGTTGCCCCACGAGGATGGCCTGGGGGCCTAAGGAGTCCTGGGCCAGCCTTCGCAACCGTTCCGAATAGGGGTCTGCTCCCAGGCCCACCAGCAACAGCTTCAGGTCCGGCGTTCCCGCCAGCCGAACAGCCTCAATCAGGTCCTCGATCCCCTTGTGCTTCCGGGGAGAGCCCAGGAAAAGGACAACTCGGGCGCTTTCCAGGCCGAGCTGCCGCCGCATGGCGTGCCCATCGAACTTGGCCGGGTCCAGGGCATCGGTATCTCGACCGTTAGGCACGATGATGCCGCCGAACTTGGCTTGGAGGAAGGGATTGGTCACCGTGACGGCATCGGCTTTCTTGACCAGCCGTTCCAGGAGCTTCGTGCTCCAATAAGAATTGCTGTTCAGAAGGAGGTTC
>JACPCK010000015.1 GCA_016179845.1 Chloroflexota bacterium
GTACTGCATCGATAACAATATCCCCGTCGCCCTCTGCATCGAGGGCATCGGCACCGGCTACCGCATGGAGCGCTTCAACGACCCCTCCGGCGTCAACGATATGATGTCCGAGTTCCGCGACCTCAGAGTCATCATCCTCCACGTCGGACACCCCTACCAGAGCTGGTTCGAGAAGTGCTGCTATAACGCCGCCCACATGAACTGCTTCCTCGAGATTGACACCTGGTTCGAGCCCTTCTCAGCAGTAGGTACAGCCCATCCCAACATCTACGACGACCCGGAGGGACTCATCACCATGCTCCACTTCGCCAAGAAGGCGGCGGGGGCCCACAAGATCATCTGGGGCACCGACAACGCCCACGGGCCTTCCTTTACCAAGGAGACCGACGGCAGCACGCACAAGGGTTGGAGCACACCCGTGAAGTGGATCAGGGCCCTTCCGGAGAACGCCGCCAAGCAGGGCTACCGCTTCACCGCCGAGGAGGCCGAGTGGATGGTGGGCGACAACCTGGCGCGCGTCCTGGGCGTCAAGAAGGACCCCGCCTGGAACATACCCGATAAGTTCGGCTGGCGGTACCGCTTCCCGTCGCCCAACCGCTACAAGAGCTAAGAATAGGAGGCAGCCTCTGCCAAGAGGCTCTGGCCAGAAGAGGGGCCTCCAGGCGCAGAAGGCCCCTCTTCATGCACGGGAAACGGTGCAGAGAGTGGGGGATATGGCGGCCCAGCGCTTTGCGTAAGAATCTCTACAAGCAGTGTAGAGAGGGCTAACCCCTCCTTTTGCGCACGGGCCGGGCATCCTGGCGCCTAACTCAAAGGCGTGGAGGCCCTAGAGCAGTCATCTCACAGGCTGTCAGGGCGTCTTACCTACTTTTCCCTCATCCTGAAAAGGGCCAGGAATGCCTCCTTAGGCACCTCCACCTGCCCGATGCGCTTGAGGCGCTTCTTCCCCTCGGCCTGCTTCTCGAGGAGCTTGCGCTTGCGCGTCACGTCCCCGCCGTAGCACTTGGCAAGGACGTTCTTGCGCAGAGGGCGTACCGTCTCCCGTGCAATGACACGGCTGCCGACAGCCGCCTGGATGGCTACCTCGAAGAGCTGGCGGGGAATGAGCTCCCGCAATCGCTCCACCAGGGCCTTGCCCAGCTCGTATGCCCTGTCTCGATGAACGATAAAGGAAAGGGTATCCACCGACTTGTTGTTAAGCAGGATGTCCAGCCGGACCAGGGGACCGGCCCTATATCCCAGGAAGGAGTAGTCCATGGTGGCGTAGCCCCGGCTTCTGGACTTCAACTGATCATAGAACTCCACCAGCATCTCCGAGAGGGGGAGCTCTGCCTCCAGCACAACCCTGGTGTCAGTCGAAGGGCCTGAGGTGCTTCTCTCAGGCCCTGTAGAGGAGATGTACTCCATGCGCTTGAACTCCCCCCGCCTCTGGTTGATGAGGTCCATCATAGGGCCTATGTATTGGCCTGGGGTGATAAGCGTGACCTTGAGCCACGGCTCTCGCACCTCCTTAGTCTCCCCCTGCGGTGGGAGGTTAGCCGGGTTCTCCACCAAAAGCTCGCTGTTGTCGTTGAGGACTACCTGGTAGGCCACGCTGGGAGCCGAGGCGATGATACCCTGCCCGTACTCGCGCTCCAGCCGGTCCTGGACTATCTCCATGTGCAGTAGGCCGAGGAATCCGCAACGGAAGCCGAACCCAAGGGCGGAGCTGGTCTCCGGTTCAAAGACGAGGGCGGCGTCGTTGAGCTGGAGCTTCTCCAGGGCATCCCGGAGCGCCTGGTAAGACTCCCCCTCCGCCGGATAGAAGCCGGAAAAGACCATCGGCTTGAGGGGCTTGTAGCCGGGAAGGGGGCTCTCCCCAGCCTTGCTCTCCAGGGTTATGGTATCGCCAACCCGGCACTCCCTGACGTTTTTGAGGCCTGTAGCCACGTACCCGACCTCACCCTGGGAGAGCCGGTCAACAGGCGTGGGAGAAGGACGGAAGACCCCTGTCTCCAGGGCCTCAGCAGCCGTGCCTGTAGACATCATCCGTATGGGGTCGCCCCTCTTGAGGGAGCCGTCGAAGACCCGTATGTAGGCGAGGACGCCCTTGTAAGAGTCATACTTGGAGTCAAATATAAGGGCCCTAAGGGGCGCTCCCGCTTGCCCTTTCGGTGGCGGTACCCTCTGAATCACCGCCGCCATCAGCTCCCTGACACCACTCCCTTCCTTGGCCGACACGTGGAGGACCTCTTCAGGCTTGAAGCCAAAGGCGTCGCTCAGCTCCCGGGCAGTCTGCTGCGGGTCGGCGGTGGGCAGGTCTATCTTATTCACAATGGGTATGATGGTGAGGTTGCTCTCCAAAGCCAGGTAGCCGTTGGCAAGGGTCTGGGCCTGGATCCCCTGGGAGGCGTCCACCACCAGGAGAGCGCCCTCACAGGCGGCCAGGGCGCGGGAGACCTCGTAGCTGAAGTCTACGTGGCCCGGGGTATCTATCAGGTTAAGCTGGTACTCATTACCATCGGTGTGGCGGTAGGCCATGCGGACTGCCTTGCCCTTGATGGTGATGCCCCGCTCCCGCTCCTGGTCCAACTGGTCGAGGAACTGCTCCGTCATGAGGCGCGGGTCAACCGTGCCGGTAAGCTCCAGGAGGCGGTCCGCCAGGGTGGACTTGCCGTGGTCTATGTGGGCGATTATGCAGAAGTTGCGGATGAAGCGCGGGTCCATCACAGGCTATGCTAGCATGCACGCTAGAGGTTCACAAGCTCATGGCTGATTTGATGACGGAACGACGCGTTCCAACTTGTTGTCAGAAGGTCTTTCATTTAAGCTTGTGACCACTAAGGAGTTGGATAATGATATCCGACGCCAGTCAGAGCCTTCCTCTCCTTGCTTTTTTGATCTGTGAGCGTGTCGCGTCTGAAGAAGACACGGTGATAACTCTAATGCGTTTATAAGGAGGCAGTCGTGAGCAACCCAAGGGCCGAGTATGTACCCATCATCGACCGGAAGCCTATCAAGCTGCCCGACGGCGCAAGGGTGGCCGTATGGGTCATTGTCAACGTGGAGGAGTGGGACATCAACGAGCCCATGGCCCGTACGGTGCTGCCCGCCCCCCAGGGGGTAAAGGTCATTCCCGATATCCCTAACTATAGCTGGTTCGAGTATGGGCTGAGGGTAGGCTTCTGGCGCATCAAGGAGGTCCTTGACCGGCACGGCATAAAGGCTACGGTGAGCCTCAATGCCCACATCTGCAAGTCCTATCCCCGAATAGTGGAGGCGTGCCTCCAGAGCGGATGGGAGATTATGGGACACGGGTATATCCAGCGGGCCATCAACCTGGAGAAGGATGAGCGGGACGTGGTACGGCGGACCAACCAGCTCATCAAGGAGTTTACCGGCAAGGCGCCCAGGGGCTGGATGGGTCCCGGCCTGGCTGAGACCTTCGACACACCGGACATCCTGGCCGAAGAGAGGATCGAGTACATCTGTGACTGGGTCAACGACGACCAGCCGTACCCCATGAAGGTCAAGAAAGGGACCCTATACTCAATTCCTTACACCGTGGAGCTGAACGACATACCCATCTATGTGGTGCAGAACCACCGCTCCCCGGAGCTTTACAAGCGAGCGCGAGACTACTTCGATACCGTCTACAGGGAAGGGGCCAGCTCAGCGAGGGTCATGGCCATCTCCACCCACCCCTACATCTCGGGCGTGCCGCACCGCATCAAGTACCTGGACCTGGCCCTTCAGTACATCAAAGGCCATGCAGGAGTCCTATTCATGACGGGAAGCGAGATACTGGACTGGTACAAAGCGGCTACAATCCAAGAGGCAAGGCCCAAAGGGCGACCCCGCGCCCGAGGCCAGAGCTTTTGACTCCCTTGATACGCCTCCGCAAACTATAGTCCAAAGGAAAGTAAGGACGGAGGACTAGCTTGGCTTCTAATACAGGACTGGCGCTCTTCACGGACCTGTACCAGCTCACAATGGCTCAGGCCTACTTTCAGCATGGCATGTTCGCCCCCGCCACCTTCAGCTTCTTCGTCCGAAAGTTCCCACCCGACCGGGCCTACTTTGTCGCCGCAGGCCTGGAGGACGTCCTCCACTTCCTGGAGGAAATCCGCTTCACCAAGGCCGACATCGACTACCTGCATTCGACGGCCATGTTCTCCGACAACTTCCTGGAGTACCTGAAGGGGCTGCGTTTTGCCGGCGACGTATGGGCTGTGCCTGAGGGAAAGCTCTTCTTCTGCGATGAGCCTGTAATAGAGGTCACGGCACCCATCATTGAGGCCCAGATCGTAGAGACCTTCGTCGTCAACCAGACCAACTTCCAGAGCCTGATTGCCACCAAGGCGTCCAGGACCGTCTTCGCGGCCCGAGGGAAACGGGTAGTGGACTTCTCCCTGCGCCGGACCCACGGCATCGACGCAGGGATGAAGGTGGCGCGGGCCTCCTTCATCGGCGGGTTCGAGGCCACGAGCAACGTCCTGGCCGGGCAGCAATACGGTATCCCCGTCGTGGGGACCATGGCCCACTCCTTCGTCATCGCCTTTGAGCGTGAGATCGACGCCTTCCGGGCCTTTGCCGACAGCTTCCCCGACAACACAGTCCTTCTCGTAGACACCTACGACACCCTGGAGGGGGCCAGGAAGGCGGCGGTGGTCGCCCTGGAGCTAGAGGCGAGGGGAAAGCGGGCCCGCGGCGTGCGGCTGGACAGCGGCGACATCTCCTATCTGAGCAGAGAGGTAAGGCGCATCCTGGACGAGGCAAGGCTGAGCCACGTCCGTATCGTCGCCAGCGGGGGCCTGGACGAGCACGAGGTGGCGCGCCTCCTGGAGAACGGCGCCCCCGTTGACAGCTTTGGCGTGGGGACCAAGATGGGCGTCTCCGCCGACGCCCCCTGGCTCGACTGCGCCTACAAGCTGGTGAAGTACAAGGGGCGGCCGGTCCTCAAGCTGAGCACGGGGAAGGCCACCTTGCCCGACGAGAAGCAGGTGTTCCGCTACCGGGACGAGGCAGGCCTGCTGCACCACGATGTGATTGGCCTGCGCCATGAGACACCCCCCGATGGCGCCCCGGCGGAGCACCTGCTGTCACAGGTCATGAGAGGGGGCAGAAGACTGGGGGCCAGCCCAACGCTGAAGGAAGCTCAGGAACGCTTCATTCAGGAGTTCGCACGGCTCCCTGCCGGGTGCAAAGTCCTACAAGACCCCCGTCACTACCCGGTGGAGTTAAGCCCGGGACTCACGGCCCTGCGGGACAGGATTCAACAGGAGGTAGTGGAGGAGGAGATAGGCAAGGCCTAACGAGAAGGGCTCAGCTCCCAGCGCGGAGAGGCACAAAGAGCTCTTGCAGGACAATGCGAAAGGACTCGGAGAAGCATTCCTGACGCTCCTGCGAAGCCGAGCGCTGGGGTCTGGCGGGAGACGTTATGTCAAGGGCCGTCTCACATAGGACCAGGTGCCGGGCCGGCTGGCCGTCGGGCCTCAGATTACGAAAGCGATAGGCAGCGAGGCGCCTCCCCCCAGAAGGAACCTGAGGCAACAGCACCTGATCACACCAGCGGTCCAGCCCACTCTCCTGAGCAGCGTTTGGAGCATCAATGAATGCGGCGCAGAGGGCCCGCACCTCTGAGCTTTTTCCGGTTGTGGCGCAAGGGGGCCCGGCCCTGTGGTACGGGGCCAGGTGCCTGATGTCCAGAGGAGGGGCGCTGGGCAGGTGAAGCTGGAAGCGGAAGAACTGCTCCACCTGGGCCAGCCTCTCATTGATAGGCTCACCACCCACCTCGTAGATGAAAAGGTACGAGATGGGAGTATCGCCGGGACGGCCTGCGTTCTTGTAGAAGCAAGCGGCCTGGATGCCGCCGGCAGCCAGGGCGCCGGGCAGGTGTCGCGTGAAGAGCCACCGAAGGAGCCTGCCCTCGTCACGGCCGTTAAGGTCGGCCATGACGAGGAGGATACCTGGTGGGTCTCTTCCTTCCATTGTCGTCATCTCCAGGAGAAATATGCTGGGCTGTAAGGGAGCGGCAATCAGACCCTTGGGGAGGAGCCCTGGTGGGGAAGAGGAGATTTGAACTCCTACGCCTTGCGGCACAAGGTCCTAAGCCTTGCGCGTCTGCCGTTCCGCCACTTCCCCACCCTGCCCGTCATTGCCAATCGTAGCTGTGACCCGCCGAGGACTCGAACCTCGAACCCGCTGATTAAGAGTCAGCTGCTCTGCCAGTTGAGCTAGCGGGCCCCAAATCCAAAGAGCAGTACCATCCCGAGGAGCCCAAAATTAGCCGGGGCAACCCGGCTCAGTGAAATTGTACCCAATTTCTCAAGGCGGAGTCAACGGGAAGATGAAGTGAAGTCTGGGACACTACCGTTGGTCGGCCTTGACAAGCCAAGGGGCACCGGATAATATCTTGGGCAGCGTTAGCAGTCGATGTCTTCAACTGCTAACGAAAAACGGAAAGAGAGACCAGGTCTAGGAGAGGAGAGTAGCAGTGGCAAGGAAGTTTGAGCCCTTGGGCGACCGGGTGGTGATCAAGCGGATAGAAAAGGACCAGACCACCACCAGCGGTCTCGTGATCCCAGACACGGCGAAGGAGCAGCCCCAGGAGGGTGAGATTGTAGCCGTGGGCCCTGGCAGAGTGACCGATGAGGGGAAGAAGATCCCGCTGGAGTTGAAGGTCGGGGACAAGGTCATCTTCGCCAAGTACGCCGGGTCCGAGATCAAGGAGGACGGCGTCGAGTACCTGTTCCTGAGAGAGTCCGACATCCTGTCCAAGATAAGCTAGGAGGAGGGACAACCAAAGATGCCGAAGCAGCTTGCATTCGATGAAGAGGCCCGGAAGAAGATAAGGGCCGGCCTGGACAAACTGGCCGGTGCGGTGAAGGTCACCTTAGGCCCCAGTGGGAGAAACGTTATCCTGGACAAGAAGTTTGGGTCTCCCCAGGTGTGCAGCGATGGAGTGACCATTGCCAAGGAGATAGAGCTGGAGGACCCCTTCGAGAACATGGGGGCACAGCTTATCAAGGAGGCCGCCAGCAAGACCAATGACATGGCCGGCGACGGCACCACCACCTCGGTGGTCCTGGCCCAGGCCATGGTCCATGAGGGGTTCAAAAACGTGGCGGCGGGAGCCAACCCTATGGCCCTCAAGAGAGGCATGGAGAAGGCGGTCTCCATTATCGTGGAGGAGATCAAGAAGATGGCCAAGCCCGTGGAGGGGAGGGCTCAGATAGCCCAAGTGGCTTCCCTCTCGGCCCACGAGGATGAGATCGGCCAGCTCATTGCTGAGGTGATGGAGAAGGTAGGTAAGGACGGTGTCATCACCGTTGAGGAGTCCAAGGGCATCAGGTATGAGGTGGAGTATGTTGAGGGGATGCAGTTTGACCGTGGCTACATAAGCCCCTACTTCATAAGTAACACAGAGCGCATGGAAGCGGTGCTCGAGGAGCCCTACATTCTGCTGACGGACAAGAAGATCTCCGCGGTGTCCGACATCCTGCCCGTGCTTGAGCGCCTGCTCCAGACGGGGAAGAAGGACGTGGTGCTCATTGCTGAGGAGGTGGAGGGAGAAGCCCTGGCGACCCTGGTAGTGAACAAGCTCAGGGGCACCCTCAACGGCCTCGCGGTGAAGGCCCCCGGCTTCGGGGACCGGCGCAAGGCCATGCTAGAGGACATGGCTATCCTCACGGGAGGGAAGGTGATCAGCGAGGAGCTGGGCCGCAAGCTGGACTCGGTGACTCCTTCGGACCTGGGCCGTGCTCGCCGGGTAGTGGCCAACAAAGACGAGACCACGATCATCGAGGGCCACGGCTCAGAGCAGGCGATCCAGGGCCGGATCAAGCAGCTCAAGGCCCAGATCGAAGAGACGACCTCAGACTTTGACAAGGAGAAGCTCCAGGAGCGGCTGGCCAAGCTGGCGGGCGGCGTAGCCATAATCAAGGTGGGCGCAGCCACAGAGGTAGAGCTGAAGGAGAAGAAGAACCGGGTGGAGGACGCCCTCTCGGCCACCCGAGCGGCCGTGGAGGAGGGTATCGTGCCCGGAGGCGGCGTTGCCCTGGTGCGGGCTACCAAGGCCCTGGAAAAGCTGGAGAAGGAGCTAGACGGGGACGAGCGGACCGGGGCGAGTATCGTGAGAAAGGCCCTGGAAGAGCCCCTGAAGCTTATTGTTGCGAATGCCGGCCAAGAGGGCGCCGTGGTACTGGACGAGGTCAAGAAACACAAGGATGACTGGGGGTTCGATGCGGAGAAGAAGCGGTACGGCCACCTGCTGGAGTTCGGCATAATGGACCCAACCAAGGTGACGCGGGCAGCCCTGGAGAACGGTGCCTCCATTGCAGGGATGGTGCTGACCACCGAGTCCCTGGTGGCCGACATCCCGGAGAAGGGGGCCCCCGCAATGCCACCCCACGGTGGCGGTGGCGAGTTCTAGGACGCCCCAAGATAGGTAGGTGGCTTCGGCCACCGATCCGCGGATGCACTGAAGAGGGTGGGCTTTCAGCCCACCCTCTTCTTTTTGACGACCGGATCAGCGGCCCTTGAACTGGGGCCTACGCTTCTCCAGGAAGGCCCTTAAGCCCTCCCGATGGTCCTCAGTGCGACCGGCCAGGTCCTGGGCCGCCCCCGCCGTCTCCCAGGCCTCCCGGAAACCTGTCTCCAGGGACCTCCGCACCAGGTACTTGGTGAGCCCCATGGCGTACGTGGCGCCACCCGCCAGGCGGGTGGCCAGGGCCAGGGCCTCGGGCATGAGCTGCTCCTGAGAATAGACCCGGCTCACAACGCCCATACGCTGGGCCTCAGCCGAGTCTATGGCCTCAGCGGTGTACTGAAGGAGAAAAGTGTTACTGAGTCCAATGACACGCGGCAGGACCCAGCAACTGCCGTCGGCGGGGACCAGGCCTATGCGGACAAAGGCCTCCGAGAAGGAGGCCTGCTCCGCGGCCAGAACGATGTCGCAGCTCCACGCCAGTCCAAAGCCGACACCGTAAGCATGGCCGTTGACGGCAGCGACGGTAGGCTTCTGGACCTGCCAGATACGGTACGGGACGTAGCGGATGTGGTCTATGGGGCCCATCTGGCGCAGCTCAAGGGCCTGGCGATGCTCCAGGGCTTGCCATGACCTCTCCGCGCCCTCAGGACTCGAAACAGGTGCCATCTGCTCCAGGCCCCGGAGGTTGGCGCCAGAGCAGAAAGCCTGCCCGCTGCCCGTGATAAGAAGCACCCTGGAGGCAGAAGCCTCAAAGCCGTCCAGGGCCTCGACGATCTCCTTCGCCATGTCCACACCCAGGGCATTGCGCGTGGCGGGGTCGTTCAGGGTAAGGATGAAGACGCCCTCTTTCTCTTCCGTCTTGATGAGCCTGTACGACATGTAAGCCTCCTGCGGCTAGAAAGCCTTGGGTATCTAGGCACACTCGTATAGAGGGCCTGGATAGTCTCCCACCTGATGTCCCAGGATATTGCGTTTGGTGGCGATCTCGCCGATGTGGAAGTAGTGATGGACACACGCCCTGGTGAGGACGTAACGGAGGGTCACGCCGGTCTCCTGGAAACGGCGGAACGGGCCGTCATAGGGGAAGACCCTTTCCAGGTCCTTCTCCTCCAGGTTTTCCAGGCAGGGCCGGGCTGCGTCTCTCACCTGCTGAGTGGCGTGAAGGATAGCCTCCCACTCATCGGCCTGGCCGGTGCCGCCGAAGCGGAACTGCTCGTGGCCCAGAAGGGTATGGGCCGACCGTCCCTGGAGCCGGACGTTGATCCACGAGTCGACCTGGCTACTGAGGTGCCCCAGGGTCCAGGCGAAGGAGCTGCCGCCCTGGAGCTGCTGTACAGCCTGGGCAGGCTCCAGCCCACGGAGGACGCGGTCCAGGTCCTTCCACGTGTCCAAGAGGAGTCCAGCAAGCTTGCACTTGACCATAACCGATTCCTCCCTCGAGCAGGGTGATGAAAACCCCTTTTCGACCATCCCCCTACCCCTTCCTGGCCAGGAAGGGGTGGAATTTGTACCTGGGGGACACCCCTTCGGCTTCGCTCAGGGCAGGCCCCAGGCCCCCGCCAAAGGGGGAGAAACCCCCTTTGGAACCCCCCCATCCTGGGAGAAGTCAACAAAGCCGACCGGCCTCAGCATTCTACGTCTGCGTTGACAGCATAGTAAAGCCTATTTGGACTCCGCAGTCGGTGGAAACAAGACGGTGAGGAACTCGATGATGAGGCGGGCAGCAACGCGAGAGGTTAGCTCGGCCCAGTCGTAGTTGGGGGCCACCTCCACCACATCGAAGGCCACCGCCTTGCCCTTGCCAGGAAGGAGGCGCAGGGTGTCCCGCACCTCCAGGTATGTAAGGCCCCCCGGCACGGGCGTGCCTGTTCCCGGCGCCACCGAGGGGTCCAGGCAATCGATGTCGATAGTCACGTAGAGATGTTGGGACGCGGGTATCTGCTGCACCACAGCGGCGGGGCCCAGTCGCCGGAACTCGTCTGCGGAGATGACCAGGTTGCCCCGGGCCACGGCCTCCTGGTAGGGCCTTCGCTTGAAGTCACGCACGCCGATGGAGGTGATGTGGCGGACGAAGGGAAGCTCTGAGCAGCGGCGCATGGGGCTGCCGTGGCTGAACAGGACACCCTGGTAGTCGTGGACATAGTCCATGTGAGCATCGAAGTGAACGATGTCCAGGGGCTTATATCGCTCCAGTGCCCGCACGATGGGGTAGGTGATGGCGTGGTCACCGCCGACGATGACCGGGAAGACGCCCCGGTCCAGGACCTTCTCCACGGTGCGCGTCAGACGGAGGAAGTTGCGCTCCACCTCCGAAGGCACGATGTTAACGTCGCCGCAGTCGGCCATAGTGACACCGGCCAACTGCTGGCGGCCCGCGGCGGGGTCCCAGTACCCCCCGGCGACCGTCCCTTCGTGGATGTCCACATAGGAGTAGACGCGGGCATCACGGATGGCGTTGGGGCCGTAGCGGGCGCCAGGGCGGGCCAGGGTGCCCTGGTCGAAGGGCACGCCCAGGAAGGCCACCTGGGCCTCAAGGCGATCCAGGTCCTGACACAGGGTCGTGGCAAAGAAGCTCCTGGGTGTGGCGTGGGAGTCAGGCCAAAGGCTGGAGTCCCTGGGAGGCTGCGTCAAGCCCTGCTCCTGTGGTGCTAGGTCTCGCGCTACTACTATACCTGATTTTCCGGAGGCCAAAAGAGGGGGTGAGGGGTGATATGATAGTAGGCTAATGCTCAACCATCAGGTCATCAAGCGCGTTGAGCGTGCGCTCCGATTCTCCACCCTTGAGGGCATGGCCTACGGCGCTGTGTCAGGGACCGGGGAGCATTTCACTGCTGCCTATGCAGTGGCCCTGGGCGCCTCCAACACCCAGCTTGGCTTTCTCACGTCTCTTCCCGGTCTCTTGGGCGCCATCGCCCAGTCCACCTCAGCCCATCTGGTACATCTGCTAGGAGGCCGCAAAAGGGTTGTCCTCATATTCGCGGCCTTGAGCGGCGCCATGTGGCTGCCCATCCTGAGCGTGGGCCTCATCTTCGGAGCCAATGCTCCTGTATGGCTGATTGCCTTTGTTGGCCTCTACACCATCTTCAGTGCGCTGGTGGTACCTGCCTGGGGTGCCATTATGGTTGAGATAGTCCCGAACCGTGTAAGGGGCCGCTACTTCGGCCTTCGCAGTCGGTGGTCTACGCTGGCCAACATGGCAGCGTTCCTTGTGGCGGGAGGGCTGCTGTTCCTTTTGCGAGGGCATGGAGTGACAGGTTTCGCCCTGGTCTTTGGCCTGGCCTTTGGTTTCCGAATGCTCTCCGTGGCCTTTCTCACTACCCTTCTGGAGTCTAAGCACCAGGCCACGGACGAGGAGCGGGTGAGTCTCAGAGCCTTCATCTCGCAGCTCCCTACTTCAAATCTCGGAAGAGTCTTCCTGTACCTCTTTTCTGTAAGCTTTGTGGTGAACCTAGCCGGCCCGTTCTTTGTGCCGTACATGCTCAGGCAATTAGAGATGGACTACCTCACCTTCACTCTCCTAGAGGTGATGTCCATAGTGGCCTCAACCTGGGCAGTCACCCACTGGGGTATTGCTGCGGACCGAGCTGGCAACCGCAGAATGCTGCTACTAACAGGGGTCCTCATCTCCTTGGTGCCGTTACTATGGCTTCTGTCCAAGAACCTGGTGTACCTTGGCTTTGTGCAGTTCTACAGCGGTCTGGCCTGGGCAGGCTTCAACCTGGTCTCCACCAACTTCGTGTACGATGCTACCGATCCTCGGAATCGCACGTCCTATTTGGCGTACTACTCCGCTGGAGGAGGCCTGGCAAGTAGCCTGGGGGCGTTGACCGGGGGCGTGCTCATCGGTCATGTGCCCAGGCTGTCGGAATCAGCCCTCCTTAGCATGTTCCTCCTTTCAGGCATCCTGCGACTTGCCATGGCCGTGGTCTTCCTACCCCACATTCGGGAGGTACGGAGGGTCAAGAGCGTCTCGCCCTCGGAGCTGTTCCACATCATGCTGGGCGGGAGGCCAATACACCGGCCTGCCAGCCATGGCCGGGTCCACCATCACCTCCACGGACACGCCGAGACGTGAATCAGGCATGGCTGTATCTCCTCGGGTGCTATAATCAGCCCCATCCTGTCGGTGGAAACTGATTGTCGTAAAGGGAGAAAGGCCATGAACGTAGGTTTTATCGGCCTGGGGAACATGGGCCAGCCCATGGCCCAGAACCTGGTAAAGGCGGGCCACAGCCTGACGGTGCACGACAAGGTGGCAAAAGCTGCTGAGCCTCTTCTGGCCCTGGGCGCTACGTGGGCCTCCTCCCCCAGAGCCGTGGCCCAATCCAGCGATATAGTGTTCACATCGCTCCCCGGGCCAAGGGAGGTGGAGGAGGTGGCAATGGGGGCGCACGGACTTCTGGAGGGTATGGGACCGGGGAAAACGTACGTGGACCTGTCAACCAACTCTCCCACCACCATGCGGAGCATTGCCCGCAGGTTCGGAGAGAGGGGCATTCACGTCCTGGACGCGCCGGTGAGCGGCGGGCCCTACGGCGCCGAGACCCGGGACCTGAGCATCATGGCAGGTGGCGACGAGCAGGCTTTTCATCGGGTAAAGCTAGTTCTGGACGTCATGGGCAATAAGGTGTTCTACTGCGGGCCTGCTGGCTCCGGGTGCGTATGCAAGCTGGTAAACAACCTGATCAGCCTGTCAGTAGGCGTCCTGGTGGCCGAGGCCCTGACCATCGGCGTCAAGGCCGGCGTGGAGCTGGGCACCCTCTTCAACGTGGTGCGCCAGAGCACCGGCAATACCCGCCGGATGGAGGGCCGGTTCAGCCGCTTCCTCTTCAAGGGCAATCTCAGCCCCGGCTTTGCCATAGACCTGGCCGTGAAGGACCTGAGCCTGGAGCTGGCCAGGGAGCTCCACATCCCCGCGGAGATGCTTTCCCTGGGGCTTCGGGAATACAAGGAGGCCCAGAGCCGGGGCCTGGGCCAGCGGGACTCAGACGCGGTGGCGCTTCTCCAGGAGGAGCGCTCTGGCGTCCAGCTACGAATCCCAGAACACGGGTGAGCCATGTTCCCCGTAGGGGAGTATCTGAAGCCCAGGACCGGGGAGATGGTGGACCTGCTTCCTAGTTGGCTCGCGGCGCACTGCTCAGTAGGTGGCCAGGGCCAAACCTGCCCCCGAAAATAGGAGCGCCAAGCCTCCCCACATCAGGGGGTCGCTTCCAGGGGGCGCAATGCCCAAGTAGACCACAGGAAATGCTGCGGCCAGCAGCCAGAAGGCCAGGCCCTGGAATAGAAGCCGGCGCCGCCTCATCCTACCTCCCTATAACGTAGCTGAACACCCATGCCTCGATGCCTACGAGCAGCACAAGGATAAGGCAGTAGACCAGCGTACGCCGAATGACGTCGCTTTCGCGGCCGCTGAGGCCCACGATAGCTGTGCCGATGAGGACCTTGGCTGGGGCGATGGCGCTCCCCAGGGAGCCTCCGATGGACTGGACGGCCGCGATGGTGGTCGCCCCTATCCCCAGGGAGCGGGCCGTCTCCAACTGGAGCGGGCCAAACATGACGTTGGAGTTGGTGTTGCTGCCCGTCATGAAGGTGCCCAGGACGCCGACGTATGGGGAGAGAAGCGGGAAGGCAGGCCCTGCCCCTTTGGCGATGCCTCCCGCCAGGAGGGACGTCATACCGGCGTCGGTCATCACCAGCGCCATCATCACCATAGTGGCAATGCCAACACTGGTGGGAACACACTGTCGGTAGGTGGATGCCAGCGCGGCCTGGACTGCTCCCTTCTTCCACCGGCCTGCCAGGACAAAGACGGCGGCGGCTATGAACGTAGATAGCAATAGCAGAGGCGCCGGGTGGTTTAAGAGCCGGATCTTTGCGTAGGCCCTCTCGGCCTCCACCTGGAACCCCAGGGAGGTCGCCACAGCCGGATAGTCGAGGCCCCAGGCCAGGCCCCTGGTGGCCTCCTTGACCGGCCCAATCTGGGAGATGACAGTCAGGGCGACCAGCAAGTAATAGGGCAGGAAGGCCAGGTGAAACGACAACCGTCCTGAAGCGCCCGAGGGGCTTAGCCCGGCCACGGGCGGTTCAGGCCGCGCCACCCGCCTGAGGGCACCAACCCTGGCCATGGCCCAAATCGCCCCACATCCAGCCAGGCCGGGCACTACCGAGGCGATCTGGGGTGCCCCTAAACGGGTCATGAGCCATACGAGGAGGCTCATCAGGAGACCGGCGACCAGAATGGCGCCTGCCCCCCTACGGAGGCCCTCTGTACCAGAAACAATGTGGGCCACAGCAAAGCCTGAGGCCACAATCGGTAGCGCGAACAGCAAGGCCATCCGGGGGCCGATCTCCTCCCCGGGTATCTTGGTCACCAGTTGAATGCTGTAGTAGGAAGAGCCCATAGAGCCGAAGCTGACTGCCCAGGCATGGCCGACCAGGGCCGAGGCGGCGGCCACCACCGGTGTGAAGCCCGCCATGACCATGAGTGGGGCCACCACCGCCACGGGCACCCCAAAGCCCGCAATTCCCTGCATGAAGCCGGAAAAGGCCCAGGAAAGAAGCAGCCCCTGGTTCAGCCGGTTTCCCGCCAGACCGATGATCTGCCTCCCTATGGCCTCGATAGCGCCCAGACGTTCGAGCAGGTTATATAGAAAGACTGCGGTCCAGATGATGGAGAGGACGAAGAGGGTGAGGCTCAGCCCCTTGCTGCTGGCCACGGCGAGGAGATGCGCGTCCGCACCGAAGACCGTCCAGGCAAGAAAGACGGTCACCAGCCACGCCAGGGCACCAGCCCTAGGTGCACTCCACCTCAGAGCGATAATAGTGAGTATCAGAACGAGGATAGGAAGAAGGGCCAGAAGCCAGTTCAGGGGAGTCAGGACCGGGCCGCCAGGCAAGGCCACCTCCCACAGGTCCTACGGGTTCTCACTGTCCCACAGCGCCCGCGTGCAACCCGGCATGCCCGTCGATTCGAGACCAGCGGCGGGGAAGGTCATTCCGTAGGGAGGAGGTGGCTTAAGCCTAAACCTACTGGCCTTGGACAGCCTTGTATCCCTTTTCGACTAGCCACTCAGCGTACTCCTTGTTAGCTTTGAACGCTACGAAGACCAGCCCTATCCCTAGCGTCAAATAGCCTATCACACCCCACATAAGGCCCCGCAGGTACATGCCTTTGTACCAGTACCAAAAGGGGCCAAAGAGGAGAACCCACCAATTGAAGCCTGTGCCAACTTCTTTCTCTAATTTAGTCTCCGTGTGCCTATACAGCTGACCCACGTTTCACCTCCACAGAGGATGCCTGCTCGTGCGCCTGCTTGTACCACAGATGCCAGAGCTTTGCAATAGCCTTCGGTAGACATGCGGAATTTGGGTCGCTACAATGCGGGCGCAAGCTAGCACACCATCTGGAGGGTGTCAAGGTGGAGTGCGGTGGTCTCCAGGGTCTTTCGGAGGTCCGTTTGCCAGGTGGTTGTTAAGCGCGCCACCATCCGAATGGTCATCCTGAGGAAGTCCCGACCTATCGGGACGACCGAAGGATCCGCAACCACCGAAGGGGCACGGATTCTTCGCCTCCGCTTCGCTATGGCTCAAGAATGACAACCAGAAGACCCTGCGGTGGTCTTGCCATCCAACAGCCCTTTGTGAGAGAATAGGCGACAGTGAAAGGAGGTGAGAGCCGATGCGTAGTGACAGTAACCACCCCATAGCGGCTCCTACTTCTGAGAAGGAGAAGTCTTGCTAGCAGGCTCCTTCCTTCTTAGATAAGCGGGAGCAGACGGGGGCCCGAAAGGGCCCTCGTCGCATTTCATGGGAGGTCAGCCGCTCCCATGGGCCATGCCCCTGGCCACCTTCCGCAACCCATCGATGGCCCCGTCCAGCACCCAGTCCTCCACGCTGTAGCAGAGGCGAAGGTAGCCCGGCGTGCCAAATCCCTGCCCCGGCACCGCCAGCACTAGATTCCTCTGGAGCTCCTGGACAAAGGCCACATCGTCCTCCAGGGGTGATCGTGGGAACAGGTAGAAGGCCCCCTGGGGCCTGATCACCTGGTAGCCTTCCTCTGTCAGGGCCCCATAAAGCCGGTCCCGCCTCTCCTGGTACCAGCCCACGTCCACCGTCACGTCCGCCAGCCGTGCCACCAGGTGCTGCATCAGGGCCGGCGCGTTGACAAATCCCAGGACCCGGTTGCAGAAGACCAGGGCATCCAACAGCTCCTTCTTCCCAGGACACTCCGGGTTCACTGCAATGTAGCCGATACGTTCGCCGGCCAATGACAGGTCCTTGGAGTAGGAGGTGGCAGCAATGGTGTGGCGATAGTGCGGGTACGGGTACGGGTACTTCAGGCCATCATAGATAAGGCGGGCGTACGGCTCGTCACTCACCAGGTATATTGTCCTTCCTGACTGTGCCATCTTCCGCTCCAGAAGGCCGCCCAGCTCCTTGAGATGGCCAGAGGGATAGACGACGCCGCTCGGGTTGTTCGGCGAGTTGATGATGACCGCCCTGGTCCTGGGGCTCAGGCACCTCTCCAGCGCCGCCAGGTCAGGGAGGAAAGCCCTGTCTGTGGAGACGGTCACGGTGGTCCCGCCGTGGTTGTCGATGTAGAAAGGGTATTCAGGGAAGTAGGGTGCAAAGACCACCACCTCGTCTCCCGGATCAAGGATGGCCTTGAGCACCACGTTCAGTCCGCCGCCGGCGCCGCAGGTCATCACTACCTCATTGAGGGTGAAGGGCAGGCCTGTCTCCCGCTTGATGTACGCCGCCACCGCCTCCCGGGTCTCCGGGTAGCCCGCGTTGGGCATGTAGCGGTGCATGCCCAGCTTAGGACTCCGGGCTAGCCTTTCCATCTCCTCCTGAAACCGGGCCGGCGGCTCCAGGATAGGGTTCCCCAGAGAGAGGTCAAAGACCTTTTCGGGGCCGTACTGCTGCTTGAGGGCGATCCCCGCCTCGAACATGCGGCGGATCCAGGAGGCCTCCTTCATATGGCGGCGAACCTTACCAGCGATTGCCATGCCGTAACACCTCTGCTACCATCGGGGCTGCCAAGAGGATATACGTGCGATATACTTCCTGTCCAGGCAAGTACCTAGAGAACCGGTCCAGGGATCAGAGGCCCTTCCTGTTCCTCGCTGGACGAGAGATGCAGCTTCGGAGGCGGCAGAATGCCCCAGAACAAGGTCTATGCCACCTGCGATGAGGCCGTCCAGGACGTCTTTGATGGAGCGGTGGTACTCTTCGGCGGCTTCGCTGCCCCAGGGATACCGGTGAACCTCATCCAAGCCCTCCTTCGGCGCGGCACCAAGAGCCTCACGGCTGTCTGCAACGGCGCCACCGGCGACCTGCGGGGCTTCACCGACGTCTCAGCCCTGGTGGCTGCGGGACAGGTCGCGAAGCTCATAGCCTCCTTCCCCGTCTCCGGCTCCCCCAAGCAGGTAGGGGCTGTAGAGGAGATGTGGCGGAAAGGACTCCTGGAGGTGGAGATAGTCCCCCAGGGCACCCTGGTAGAGCGCATGAGGGCGGCTGGGGCCGGCATTGGCGGGTTCTGGGTCAGGACAGGAATCGGCACTCCTTTCGAGGAGGGAAAGGAGAGGCGGGTATTCGATGGTGAGGAGTATATCCTGGAACGGCCTCTCCACGGCGACTTCGCCTTCGTGAAAGCCCACAAGGCCGACACCTTTGGTAACCTGGTGTACCGCAAGGCCGCCAGGAACTACAACCCAGTTATCGCCACGGCAGCCCGTGTGACGGTAGCGGAGGTGGAAGAGATCGTGGGGCCAGGAGAGCTGGACGCCGAGCTGGTGGCAACACCCCAGGTCTACGTGGACCGCCTTGTAGAGGTGGGCAAGAGGGCATGACTCGACGCTTCGATCCCAAGTGCGACTGGTGGCTCCTGGCATTCTTGATAGTACTACTCCTGCTCGTAACGGTGATAGTCTTTTTCTCGCGGGAGAGGCAGCTCTGGGCCGTTGTGCTCGTCCTGTTCCTGGATATTATGACCCTCTGGATCCTCTTCGGGAGCTGGTACGCCCTTACCGCCACTCACCTCGCGGTGGCCTTTGGCCCCATCCGATTTCACTTCCCTCTGGAGCATGTCGTCCGTGTCAGGCGAGGCGGCCTCTGGGCCCAGGTCACATCATTCCGGGAGCCCCGCCTTCGCTTTGCCTTCTCTGCCGATAACATAGTCGTCGAGCTAAGCCAGGGGTGGGCCTCCCGCGTGGTGATAAGCCCACGGGACAAGGAGGCCTTCGTGGCCCTACTCAGGGAGCGCGTGCCCAACCTGGTCGTGGAGCTTTGAACATGGCCAAGGTCCGCCTCACGCCGGAGCTCATGGCTATGCGGGCCGCCCAGGAGCTGCCTGAGGGCGCGGTGGTGAACCTGGGAATCGGCATGCCGACCCTCGTCGCCAACCATATCCCTCCCGACCGCTTGGTTATCCTCCACTCCGAGAATGGCGTCGTGGGATACGGTCCATTTCCGCCTGAAGGGCAGGGAGACCCTGACGTAGTCAATGCCGGAGGCGAGATGGCCACCCTGAAGCCGGGGGCGTGTTTTGTTCACCACGCCGACTCCTTCGCCATCATCCGGGGAGGCCACGTGGACGTGGCCATCCTGGGGGCCTACCAGGTCTCCGAGCAGGGAGACCTGGCCAACTGGATGATTCCGGCCAGGGGCATCGGCAGCATTGGGGGTGCCGCCGACCTGGCCGCCGGCGCCAGGAAGCTCATCGCCCTGATGGAGCATACCACCCGAGACGGCCAGCCTCGAATCCTGCGGCGCTGCACCTACCCACTCACGGGAAGGCGGTGTGTCAGGCTGGTTATCACGGACCTGGCAGTGATCGAAGTAACCCCCAGGGGCCTCCTCCTGAAAGAGCTGGCCCCCGGCTGGACGGCGAAGGAGGTCCAGGAGCTTACTGAGCCAGAACTGCTCCTGGCCCCGGACCTGAGGGCCATCGAGGTGTAGCGGGATGTCGACAAACAAGGTCTGCGCCACGTTCAGGGAGGCCGTCGCCGATCTCTTCGACGGGGCGGTGCTGATGATCGGCGGTTTCGGCGGTGTGGGAGGTATGCCCCACTACCTCCTTCTGGCCCTGAGGGAGCAGGGCGCCAGGGACCTGACCATCATCTCCAACACCATGGGTATAGCCAGCGCGATGGGCTTCGGCACGCCCAAGGGAGTGCGCCCCGTGGACGTCTCCATCCTGGTGGAGAACGGCCAGGTACGGAAGGCTATCACTACCTTTCCCACCTCGCCCTCCCCTTCCCGTCCTACTGCCTTCGAGCTGGCCTATCGCCGCGGCCAGGTGGAACTGGAGACCGTGCCCCAGGGCACCCTGACTGAGCGCATGCGGGCCGCCGGAGCGGGCATCGCCGCCTTCTACACCCCGACAGGCGTCGGCACCGTCGTTGAGCAGGGCAAGGAGAAGCGGGTCTTCGATGGGCGGGAGTACATCCTGGAGTGCGCCCTCAAGTCCGACTTCGCCCTCATCCGGGCTCGCCAGGCCGATACACTGGGCAACCTGGTCTACCGCGGCACCTCCCGCAACTTCGCTCCCATCATGGCCATGGCTGCCCGGGTCACCATCGCCGAGGTGGACTACATCGTCCAGCCCGGCGAGCTGGACCCGGAGGCAGTCGTGACGACAGGCATCTTTGTCAAGCGGATTGTGAAGCGGCCTTCTCACACCGGGGGTTACCAAGGGATGGGGGCCCTATGACGGGGTTCTGGGCACCCTCCTGAGGCTGTCAAAGGGGATGTATACTAGCTGAATCCATATTGCCCCCCCTTCGTTGTGCAAGGGGGAGTCAGGGGGATAGTTGAGGTACAGAACGAGGTTGAACCGCCGCCGCCGCCGGCGCCTGGGCCGGCGAATAAGGGACGAGCTCAGGTCGCTCCGGCCTCCCTGGTGGTCGGTGGCAGCTCTGGCGCTGTTGGCCCTGGCCTTTGCCATAGGAAGGATACTCATCTAGGTAGGCGCACATGGCCATCCCTAAGTCACGTCTTGAGAGGGAGGCGATAGCCATGCGGGTGGCTCGCGAGCTGCCCGATGGCGCCGTGGTAAACCTGGGCATAGGCCTGCCTACCCTGGTCTCCCAGTTCATCCCCGAGGGCCGCCAGATCATCTACCACGGCGAGAACGGCATCCTCGGCTACGGCCCTATGGCCGAAGAGGGAGAGGAGGACGTAGACCTCACCAACGCCGGCGGCCAGTTCCTCAAGCGAGTCCCCGGCATGGCCTTCTCCCACTCTGCCGACGCCTTCGACATGATCCGCGGCGGCCACGTGGACATCGCCGTCCTGGGGGCCTTGCAGGTGTCGGAGAGAGGCGACCTGGCTAACTGGATGATACCGGAGCGCGGCGTGGGCAACATCGGCGGCGGCATGGACCTGGCCGTCGGCGCCCGGAAGGTCATCACGGCCATGGAGCACACCACCAGAGAGGGCCGGCCCAAGATCGTGCACCGCTGCACCTACCCCCTGACAGGACAGGGGTGTGTCAAGCTCATAGTGACTGACCTGGCGGTGATAGACGTGACGGCAGAGGGCCTTGTGCTGCGGGAGGTAGCTCCCGGCTGGACGGCGGCGGAGGTGCAGGAGCTTACGGAGGCAAGGCTGATGGTGGCGAGGGATGTGAGCGAGATGAGGTTGTGAGGTGTGGGCATCGTTTGGTTTAGGAAGAGAGGTGCTACTTAATGGGTTCTCATATCTTTTTAGCCAACGCAGAGAACTTCAACAAGTGTTTAGAGCGCGGGGTCTATGGAGCTACGAAGGTTGATTTTCCACCGGTAAACGCTGAGGTTCTCGCAAGCATGGAAACCGTCAAAACAGGGGATTTTATCTTGGGTAAAGTCCCATTTGAGCCACCAGACTAGCTTTGGAGCAGCTTGAGTAAAGTCTTCACCTGTTTTGGTCCCGAAAGACGCCGATGATTGTAGCGC
>JACPCK010000016.1 GCA_016179845.1 Chloroflexota bacterium
GGGCTGTGGCGTCGTTACCCAGACCTCCACCGAGATAGACCCCAAAGGCGGGCACAAGGTCCACGTGGGTGCAAGGGTAGCCTCTGGGAGCGCCTTCCCCGTTAACGTCAAGGTATCCCTGAATGGAGAGTTGCTGCGGACCTACAGCGGGCAGTCCAACGAGCGCGTCAGCGGAACCCCGATACTGGTCCCCTAGCGTAGACCGATCGAGTTTAGGAGGGTGCGGCTAGGCCCTGGAGCCCTGGAGTGTCATCGACTGCTTCGGCCTAGCCGCTCGTGGTTCGACAAGCTCACCATGAGCGCCTTTTTATATCACTCTTTTTCGCAAGGAAGTACCAGGGTAAGAGGCCGAAGACCTGTCTGCCCGCTGCGGAGGGCCTCAGAACCAGCTTCGGAACCAGTTCTTTTCAAAGAGGACCTTAGCTGCGTGCCAGTGGCGGCCTGGCTTGTAGAGCCTGACCTGGGGTCTAGGCTCGCCGTAGAAATTGCCACGCCCATAGCCGGCCCTGCCACTACCAACCTCAATGAAGCACTCGCCGTGACCATCGAAGGCCCCCTTCTCTCCTCTACCCGTGATTTGAGATGCAATGGTCTGGGCTACCGCCTCCGCCTCCCGGTGGGCAAAGACCCCAGCCTTGGGCAGGGCCATGCCCGCAGCCAGAGGGATGCTGGTCACATCGCCAACGGCGTATACGCCTGGGAACCTGGTCTCCATGCTGTGGCGGTCCACAGAGACCCAGCCGCTTTCCCCAGCAAGCCCGGCTTGCCGCACGACAGCGGGCGCCACGTGGGGCGGGATGTAGACCAGCAGGTCGTATTGGGCTTGGGCTCCATTGGCGAAACGGATGGCCTTGCCGACAGGATCCACCTCTGTGATCTGGTGATCGGGGTAATAGGCTACCTCCCGCTCCTCCAGAAGCTCGCGGACGCCCGCCGATACATCCGGCCCTGCCACGGGCATGGGGCCCGTCTCAGGCGTGTAGATGCTCACAGCCACATGCTCCCGGACCTTCCGCTTCCGCAGGTCGTAGTCCAGCAGCATAGCGGCCTCATAAGGGGCCGCAGGGCACTTGAAGGGCGTCCGCGCGATCAGAACCACCAGATTGCCTCGCCCCAGGCTCTTCCGAGCATCCCGCAGGGCCGTGGCGCCGTCCAGGGAGTACAGGTTGTAGCCGGCCCCAGATAGGCCAGGGATGTTCTCCGGGGCCAGCTCGGCGCCCAGGCTGACCACCAGGTAGTCGCCTGCAAGCTCTGTACCGTCCACCTGGACAACCCTTCTTTCAGGGTCGATGGCTGATACCTGCCCCTTGATAACCTCAACGCCCTTCTTTTCTAGCAGCCCCAGGTCGCGCACAATGCCATCGGGCTCGCGTAGCCCCACCTGGAGCCATAAAAGGGAAGGCCAGAAGATGTGGCGGCCTTCCCTGTCCACCAGCACGACACGGTGCTCCTGGCCCAGGCGCTTGCGAAGCTCATTGGCGGCGACAAGGCCCCCCACACCTCCCCCCAGGATCAGCACAGTCTTACCTGCCACTTCTTGGCTCTCCTTTCGGAAGTTGCTATATGCCTTTCAGCGCAGCGATGGCCACAAACCCCACACCAGGGATGCAGCCCTCAAGGGGCTCCTCAACCATATCCACCTACTGACCGCGGGCGCTCTCAACATCCGCTGGGTAGGTCTCCTTCTCTCTACTACCAGCTAGGCGATGACCCGCTTCTTCTCCTCGTACTCCTCCTTGGTGATCTCGCCTCCAGCGTAGCGCCGCTTGAGGACCTCCAGGGCCGACTCCTCGTGGCCCCCTGAGGTGCCGGGCCGGGAGAGCCCCTGGACCAGGGCGACCACGGCCCAGATGACAAGGCCCCAGAACGCGATCATGAACACCGGCATAAACCACATCCAGCCAAACCCCCACATCATGCCGGGTCCCGTCATACCCCATCCCCAACCTCGCCATCCAGTTGCCGCTCCCCAGATGAGAGGGACCCCTATAAGAAGAGCGAGAGCTGTACCACCAACTACCAGAGCCGTCCTTGTACCGGTGTTCATTTGGAACCTTCCTTTTCTTCGTCCACAATACCCGAATACCCGTGCCCAGGTGGCACTAGAACACGATTACCTTGTCGGCCCACCGGGTCCACTCGGTCAACTCGTCCAGGGAGCCTCGATGGACCCCTTCTGCCAGCTCTGCGACGCCAATACCACGGGCGTCGAGACAGGACCCTCAAGCGCCTATACTAACGCCCTGCCGGGAGGCCACCGTCAGCATCCGCTCCAGGTTGTAGAACCCGTTAGGTGTTTGCTGGCCCTTCTTGCCACAGACCACGGCATCGCCGGTGAGGAACACTCGCACCTCGTCCTGAGAGTCTTTGCTCAAGGCGTTGGCCAGGCGCATCCCGTTGTAGGAGCGCTCGGTGCCGTAGGGAGGGTCGTTGAGGATGATCAGGGTCTTCCGACGAGTTGCCACAGGCATAGACTCTACTCCTGCTTCGATCACGATGTCTGACGTTCGACGCGGGATAGCTCTCCCGCCCGTTCGAACTGCTCTAGGAGGACCTCCCGCATGAGTCGGCACGCCTGCAGCACTTTAGGGTTTGAGAGGCGGTAGAAAGCGTAGCCACCTTCCCTGCGGCAGTCCACCACCCCCTTCTCCCTCATGATGCCTAGATGCTGGGACACGTTGCTCTTGGAGACTCCCAGAAGCTTCACCAGGTCCGACACAGTGCGTTCCCCTTCGCCTAACAGCTCCACGAGGCGCAGCCGCAGGGGGCTGGAGAGGGTCTTGCAGATGCCTGCTTGCAGGTCATAAAGCCGCTGATTTTCCATCGGATTAGGAATTTAGAATATCCTAAACTCCACGCTATCACGGATGGGCCGAACCGTCAAGTCCGGCAGCCCTGGACCAGCAGCAGTCCACACTCGTGCTGCGGGGTGTGGCGCTCATGCTAAGGGATGCCGCGCACCAGAAGGGCTCCCAGGGCCGCGATGGCCAGGGCCAGGAGCATGTTGAGACGGGCCAGCCAGGAGACCACCCTTCGTCGACGAGCAATAGAGGAGTCAGCCGCTGGAGGGCCCCGCAGGGCTTCCAGCCTTCGGGCCAGCCTGGGGCCCACCAGGAAGTCGTGAAGGGCGCTCAGCGCCAGCACGGCGGTCACCAGGGCCCCTTTTACCCGCAGGGTCTGGATAAACCATCCGCCGCCGGTGAAAACCTCAAGAGGGGAGACGCCACGCGCCAAGAGGTTCCAGACGCCGGTCCCAACAAGGACGAGCAGGGCGGCCCAGCCTATGATACGGAAACGGCGCGCAGCGACGCTAAGTAGACGCGCCGCCACACCGGGGGGTTCCGTGGTTCCCCTGGCTATAGGCACAAGGACCATGGCAATAAATAGCAGCCCGCCCAGCCAGACGACGGCTGCCATGAGATGAAGGTAGGCCGAAAACTGGTACATCAGGGCGCACGGGTAGCTAGGAGGCCAGCGTCCCTCCCAGCGGCAAGGGGCTGGAACATGCAGCACGGCTCGGCTTCAAGGTAGTCGCCTGTGCAGGCGAAGGCCCTGGCCCGGCAGCCGCCGCAGATGTTGTTGAAGGGGCAGAGGCCACACTTGCCCTTGAGGCGCCCCGGGTCCCGCAGGTCCCGAAAGACAGGATGGCTCTGGTAGACCTGTACCAGGGAGTGGGTACGCACATTGCCACAGGATACGGGAAGAAAGCCGCTGGGATAGATCTCCCCAACGTGAGAAACGAAGGCGATACCCTTGCCGTCGTTGGTGGACGCGGCTGCCAGCGCCCTGGCCCCCTCACCCTCAGCCCGCTGCGCCGTGACACGCCTGAAGGGCTGCCCCAGGGTGGTCTTCACCCTGAAAGGGACCTTTTTGGAAACGTCATAGGCCCAATGGAAGACCCTCTCATGCTCCTCGGCAGACAGCATGTCCTCGGCCCGGGCGCGGCCGGTAGGGACCAGGAAGAAGAGGTCCCAGAGGACTGCCCCTGATCGCGCCACCAGCTCGGCGACGGCATCAAGCTGGCCTACGTTCCAACGGCTGACGGTGGTGTTCACCTGAACGGTGAGGCCCGCCTCGCGCGCTGCGCCGATAGCCCACAGTGTACGCTCGTAGGAGCCCTTCGCACCCCTGAAGCCGTCATGTACCTCTGGGGTCGCACCGTCCAGACTAAAGGAGATGTGCCTCACCCCGGCCTCATACGCCCGGGCCAGGCTCCTGGGTGTTACCAGGGCCGTGACGCTGGGCGAGAGGGAGGTACGGAGACCTCGAGAGACCGCGTAGGAGGCCACCTGAAAGAGGTCCCGCCGCATCAGCGGGTCTCCTCCTGTGATCACTAGGATGGGCGATGGACGAAATCGGGTGAGCTCATCGACGAGGGCAGTGCACTCGGCAGTGGCCATCTCCAGAGGGTGGCGCCTGGGCTGGGCTTCGGCCCGACAGTGTCGGCAGACCAGGGCGCAAGCCCGCGTAATCTCCCAGAAGACCACTACTGGGGCCTGAGAGTAGTCTGTGGCCTCCTGTGCTGACCGGCGGCTGGCAGCCTCCCCCGCCTCAAAGGCCACGGAGGACCTCGCCTACCCGGGCAAGCTCTGCGTCGCTAAGGTAGCAGGCGGGGTCAGAGGCCCACACGTTGCCGGTAGCCGTCTCCGCCCTGACTCTAAGATTCCCGTTGCACAGCGACAGGGCAGGGCATGTCTGGCAGCGCCCTTCCAGAGGCCGGGGCCTGGCCTTGAGGCCCGCCATGACCGGGTGAGAGGTGTCCCCCCAGATGGTGGCAAAGGGCCGCTCCTGAACCTTGCCGAAGGAGCGGTGGTGGGAGAACTGGTCGGCGTGGACGTCTCCCCTGGGCCCGATAGCCCCAATGCCGACACCCGAGGCGTTGCCGCCATTCCGCAGAAGGAGGGGCATGGTTTCCTGGGCTATCTGGGGCCGCTCCTGAGCCAGTCTGAGGGCCAGATAGGGCGCATCGGAGTGGTTGTCGACGGTGAGCACCTCCGTGTCCAGCCCCCGCTGGTGGAGGTACTCGGTGCGCTCCAGGCACAGGTCTATGGCATCCCGCGTCTCCTGATGGGCCAGATCGGCCCGTGCACTGATGCGAGCGCCGCGTCCCGCATAGGCCAGGTGGTAGATGCAAAGGCGGGGGATCCGCTCCCGCTCCACCAGGTCGAACACCTCGCCCAGATAGGCATAGTTGTAGCGGGTCAGGGTAAACCTCAGGCTAACGCGGAAGCCCCCCGCCAGGGAGTTTCGAATGCCTTCCAGGGCTTGCCGAAATGCGCCACGGCTGCCGCGGAACTTGTCATTCACCGCCTCTGGGCCATCAATAGAAACACCGACATAGGCAACGCCGGCCTCACGGAGACCCCGCACCACGTCATGGCTCAGCAGCGTACCGTTGGTGGAGAGGCCCACCCGAAGCCCCCTGGAGGTCGCGTAGCGGGAGATATCCAGGATGTCCTGCCGCATCAGGGGCTCGCCGCCCGACAGCAGAAGCACCGGTATCCGGTATTCGACCAACTGGTCCACCAGGCGAAGGGCCGCGGCCGTGTCCAGCTCCTCTGGATCGGGCTGGTTAACGGCGGCGATATAGCAGTGGGCGCAGTAGAGGTTGCACCGCCTGGTCAGGTTCCACACCACGACGGGCCGGTGATGCACCCGCGCCTGTGCCGGGGGCCCGCCCTCTCTGGAGGCCTCACCGTAGCGAATGCCGTCCCCCGGCGTGGACACACCGCACCAGAGACGGGTCAGGTTAAGCATCGTCCACAGCCTCCAGCGTGACGAGCATCGTATCTCGGGGATAACTGTAGAGAACAGGTCTGAGCATCACACCAACCTCTGCTTCTCATCAGGAGGCACAAGGCCATTCACATTGTACCATACCTATGTGCGACGACCTGTGGCCGAGTACCTAAAAGATAGCCCAACCACACGACGGGGGTCCAGCACCCAATAGTTGTCTCTAACAGGCTTATGAAAAACCCTTTTCGACCATCCCCCTAGCCCCCTTTCCTTCGCCAAGCTCAGGACAAGCTCTGGCCAGGAAGGGGATGGAGATTGTATCTGGGGGACACCCCCAGACCCCCGCCAATCCCGACTTGTCGGGATCTGGACTTCCCTTTTTCAACACCCTGCTAAAGGTGCCTGGCCTTTGGCTTATCCGGGCCCAGCCCAAGACGGACCCACCGGGGCGAGGCAGGCACCCCCTTGAGAGAGCTCAGGAACCCGTGGACCACCCCGGCCAGGGCGGAGGCAGCGAAAGGCCCCAAAGGTACCGGCCTCCCGTCAACCACCAGGGAGATGGCCTGCGACTCGCCAGCCTTCTCCAGCAGGTCTTTCTCCACCTGGTCCGCCAGCCTGTCCAGCTCCTCAAAGCTGTAGCAGGGCACCTGGGCCCCCGTTTCCCCGGCACCGACGACCGCTATGACGTTGCCCGGCGCCGGTGAGAGCACCTCCCCGCCCACCACCAGCACCTTTGGCACCGTGCTGCCTTTGAACCCTTCGGCGATGACCAGGTCATAGCTGGGGTCCAGAGTGGCAACGACCTCCTCCAGAGAGGCATCCCCCTGTGTCCGCTCAATAGCCGTGCTCTGTCCCGGAGAGGAGACGATAACCTTGTCTGCTCCCGCCGCAAAAAGGCGGGAGCTGTCAGAGGCAGGCCGGTCCACCTGGTGGCCGTGGGGTGAATGCTTCACGGCTGCCACGCGATGCCCCCGTGCCCTGAGCCTTTCGACAAGGGCCACCGCCACCCGCGTCTTGCCACTTCCGGAAGGGCCAACTATAGCTAGGGTTGACGTCATGACGCAACCTCCCCATCGGGTGCTTTGTCCAGGAGTCCCTGTGCCCGTTCGTAATCCTCCGCGGTGTCCACATCGAGGAAAGACATCAGCCTCGTATCAACATCAAGAAAGTCCCCTGCGGTCATGGTGCGGACACGACAGCGGTCCAGGAGTGCCTGCAAAGAGGTCTCCCCCTCGTCCAGCAGCACCCTGGCAGGAGCCAGGCAGGACCGGCTGTAGAAGGCGTGAAGGGGCTGTAAGCGGCCCATGACATGGGGCACCAGTATATCGCATCCCTCAAGACGCCCGGCCATCCGCTGGATAACGGCAAGGCGAAGAAAGGGCATGTCGCACCCCACGGCAAAGCACCAGGAAGCATCGCTGGCGGCCAGACCTCGGGCCAGCCCCACCAGGGGCCCTCGCTGTGGGCGGTCGTCCATCAGGACATCGACGCCCAGCCGTGGCAGGCCCGCGGGGTCCCTGCACACCACCAGCACCTTACGGAAGATGGGCCTCAGGACCCGAAGGACAGCGCCAATAAGAGTTGTGTTGCCGAAAGGGAGGAGGGCCTTGGGAGAGCCCATGCGCTTACCTTCACCCCCGGCAAGGACCAGGGCATCCAGAACATGGGTGATGAGCACGCCCTCCATACTCAACCTATGCCAGGGCCTTGCCCTGCAAGCGCTCCACCCCCACACGGCAGTCGTAGAAAGTGGGCCCGCCCCCAAGGTCGGTGAGCGCCGAGGACGTCACGTTGTTGACGTTTCCTTTGCCGCCAGATAGCTTGTCCCACCAGCCCCAGAAGGCGGCAACGGTGCCAGGCGGCACGTTGGTGGACACCCTTAGCCGGGTAACGAACTCGCCGCGGTCGTTGAAGACGCGGACCTCGTCGCTGTCCTTAAGGCCCCTCGATTCCGCGTCTACGGGGTGCATCTCCAGCCTGCGGGCCTCCTCCTGGCGCGCCATGATGGGCAGATGGGTGTAGCTGGAGTTGAGGCTGTCCCTGTGCTTCCGCGACACGAAGTTCAAGGGATATGGGGAGCTTCCCAGGGTCTCGTGGGGAGGAACAAAGGCAGGCAAGGGGTCCAGGCCGTCCTGGGCCATCCTTTCGCAGTAGAACTCGAACTTGCCTGAAGGGGTGTTGAAGCCCCCAAGCGCCCGGGGCCGCAGGTCCGGCTGATTTCTGGTGCGCACAAAGGGCTTGGAGATGAACTCCTCCACCCGGACGCCGTCCCTCAGGGCCTCAGCAGCCATGTCTGCCGCTGAAACTCCAAGGGCGGCCTCCTCAACCCCCAGGGCCTTGGCCAGAAGCTGGAACACCTCCGCGTTGGACCTGGCCTCCCCCTGGGGCGGGAGAGCCCGCGGGCTGAAGCTGCCGAAATCACCTCCGTAGGCCAGGACGAAGTCCTCGTGCTCCAGAGGGGAGGTAGCCGGCAACACGATGTCGGCGTAGTCCGCCGTATCGGTGAGAAACATATCGTGGAGCACTGTGAAGAGGTCCGGCCGCTGGAGGGCCTTCCGCACCCGCCGCTGGTCCGGCAGGGAGGCGGCGGGATTGGAGTTGTAGACATAGATGACCTTTATTGGGGGATGAAAAGCGGGGTCCAGGAGGTGCTCAGCCAGCCGGGCCATGTTGACAACACGGGTGTCCGCCGGAGCCAGGTCGGGACGCATGGCCCTGTCCTGGTCCTGCGCCTCGTGCATGGCCCTTCCATAGGTGGTGGAGAGGCCACCACCCACATGCCTCCACGCGCCCGTCAGAACAGGCAGGCAGGCCACGACCTTCACGGCGGCAGCACCCCCGCCGCTGCGCTGTAGGCCCAGGCCTACTCGAATGGCGGAGGGCCGGGTGGTCGCGTAGGTGCGGGCCAGCTCCCCAATAACCTCAGCAGGTATACCACAGGCCTGTGAGAGCTCACCCATCGAGAGGGAGCGAAGGCGCTGCGCAAAGAGCTCGTAACCAACGGTGTACTGCCTGACGTAGTCATGGTCCACCAGGCCCTCTGCCTCGATGACCTTGGCCATAGCCAGCGCCAGGGCTGCATCGGTGCCTGGCCTTATGAAGATGTGCCGGTCGCAGGAGCGGGCCGTCCGGGAGCGGTAGGGGTCTATGGCTATGAGGGTCGCGCCACGGCGCTTGGCCTCCATCACGTAGGGCCAAAGGTGGAGGCCAGTCTCCACAGGGTTGGCCGCCCAGAAGAGGATGAGCCGGCTTTCCACCAGGCCCTCCGGAGGAAAACCCCGGAAGACATCCGAATAGGCAAGGGCGCCCTGAAGTCCACCGGTGCAAATGGTGCGGGCCAGCTTGGAAGCACCTAGAGCGTGGAAGAAGCGCCGGTCGATGCCGTTGCTCTGGTATACCCCGTTGTTGCCTCTATAAGAGTAGGGCAATACAGACTGGGCCCCGTGTTCTGTTATGGCCTGGCGAATCCTGCCGACGATGTCACTGATGGCCTCCTCCCAGGAGATGGGCCGGAATGTGCCGCCGGGACCCTTGGGGCCAACGCGCCGGACGGGGTGAAGCAGCCGCTCAGGGGCATACACCCGCTCCAGGAGCCTGCTGACCTTGGCGCAGAGGGCTCCCCGCGTGTAGGGATGCTGCCTGTTTCCTGTCACCTTTACGGCGCGGCCGTCTTTGACCACCACATCCATGAGACAGGCGTCGGGGCAGTCATGAGGGCAAGCCACCTGGGCAATGCGCGAGGGGGACTCAACCACGGCAGTTCTCCACACCAAAGAGACCGTCCAGCTTGCAGCAATTCTACCACAGGGCAGCAAAGATGCAGACGGATGCTCTCTTCACCCTAGTGTCCTGAGTCAGAGATTCGCTGCATAATGTGAGGCTTGCATTGTCATGCTGAACGAAGTGAAGCATCTGGCGGGGAGGCAGCCTCACCACCAGACTGATTCACCACACTAGCTGGACGTAGGAAAAACAGGGTCGTCCAGCCCCGGGGCCTTTCGGGACACGTCTGAGTTACCCTGACGATTTCTGCTTGGAGCGCCAGAAGCGGAGGCTCAAGAGACCGGCAAGGGCAGCGAGGCCCAGGGCTCCCAGGCCAGTGAGAAGCGGCACGGCAAGGCCGCCAGCTTCCGGCGCCTTCACCGCCGGACCTATCCTCATGTCGAACCAGACGGAGTAGGCCTTCTGGCCGTTGCGTTCGTGGCGGGAGCCGTCCCACACGGCGAAGGCCAGAGGGACCACCACACCCTCCTTGAAGGCAAACCTGGCCTGCCTGCGCGGAACAGAAAAGGCAATGCGCCAGCCACCACCCTGCCACAGGCCCCGTCCCTGGGCGTCCTGGTCCGGGTGGGGCTCCAGGGTGCCAAAGCCCTCGGCGCGCATCTTCTGAACAGGCCCTACCTTCTCTTGCACCTGAGGGTCCGCCAAGGCGTTGCCAGCAGCAGCAGCCGTCAGGTATTCCTTCCTTCCCCTCACGAGATAGTCCCTGGCCTCGGGGATCATCCCACTCTCAACACCAGAGAAGGGATACCAGTCCGCGTGCATGTTCGGGTAGGCTTCATCCACATCGTAGAGGGGCCCAAACTGCCAGTCGCTTTTCCAGTGGTAGATGGTGACGCCGTTGCCGGCCTGCCCCATGGTGAACGCGGGGATCGGCAGGGATGGGTCTTCCGGGAACATGACAGCCACAGCGTCCCGATATGATAGGACGGTGCCCAGGTCGGCGTCCCTGTGAGCATCCTTCCACTCCAGAAGGAGCCCAACCCGCTCCTCATCGTAAACGGCCCGCACCTCTATGGCCTTGGCACCGGCTTCCCTCAGGCGCGGCAGGAACAGGTTCTGGGGGTTAAGGGCGATGGTAGCGCCGACAGCATCGCCCCACAGGGTGTCCGTGGGGTCCTGAGGGACCCGGGACACCTTGACCGCGGCTATGGGGACAGCCTTCTCCTGGGCTCCCAACGGCTGGGCCCTGGCCCGCACCAGCCACGCCAGGGCGCCCGCCGCGGTGCCAACCAGCAGCAGCCGCCTACTCACATCCCGCTCAAGGGACTTCATGGTACTCCTCCTTCATGGCGCATGGCAGAACCGGCTACGCGCCACACTGGAAGTCCTCTTCCTTAGCTTCAGGAGCTTCAGGGCTCGTGGAAGAGACCGGCGCAGCCTGGAGTTGGAAAGCCGCGAACTCCCTCTCCATGAACCCTTCCAGAAGTCGGGCCAGGTGCCCATAGAGGCTCCCCTCCGGGGCCTTGCCAGCCAGCCTCCCTACGAACACCTTGACCCATGTCGACAGGTGGCGAGACAGGAAGCTCTCTTGGGCACTGCGGCACAGCCGCACCTTCTCCTCGCCATGACCTTTCACACCAGCGTAGGTCTCCTTCAGGGTCAGGAGACGCATGAACTCCAACTCCACGCTCACATGGTCGGGCCGGTCCTTGAACCCCGGGCTGAGCTGGACACCAAAGGCCTGGTAGAGAGTGCTCAGCTCTGCCAGAACCTGGGACTTCTGAAAGACGTGAGACTGCCCATACTCCCCTTCGTAGGGCGGGCAGTCCTTGGGGTTGGTGTGTCCAAAGACTCGGACGTACTCCTCCACGAGGCCATCATTGCCCAGCGCGTCCAGCTTTCGGCTCAACTCGTCCAGGCCCTCCCCTATCTGCTGCCAGCCCAGATCGAAGGCAGCCATGGCCGCCTTTCGCCCCATTGAGGCAAGGGTTGCCGCGCTGCCCTCCTTCGGGTACTGGAAAGCCAGGGAGAAGAGCTCGTATAAGGCGCTACGGCAAAGGGTCCCGTCAGTCGCTATTGCCATATCCGTCCCCTAGATAGAGTTGTAGTGTTTGGCTGGGCGCAAATGCTGGGCCTCCTCCACACTGAGCCGGCACACCTCCTTGCCATCCTTGCCGAAGCCGATCACCGTGTCGTTGAACATCTCCCACTTTCTTCCGGCAACGGTGCCCTCAAAGACCTTGGCTCCCTGGATCACTTCATAGCGAAAAATGATCTGCTGGGTGGCACGGAAGAGCTGCATCACCGCCAGCAGTTCCCGGTCTGGGGCCGCGTATCTCTGTATGGCCTCATCGACGCCGGGGCCGAACATCTGGCGGAGGTAGGGCCTCGGCACCCAGCGGGGCGGGATGTAGTACCCGTTGGGCTCGGTGCCGAACTGAGGGTAAAGAGGTAGGGCCACCCTGGCCACCTTGACCAGGAAGTAGATGGGGTTGTAGCGGTCCTCGGTCCAGCTACCGTCTGGGCTCTTCTTTACCAGGCCCTGGATGCGTATCTTCCCGGGGCACGAAGCCATGCATCGGGCCTCCAAGGGCTGGCCGGGGAAGAGGGGGTCCTTCCCCTCAATGCGAGGGTAGCAGGCCACACACTTCTCGGAGACCCTGGTTGTAGGGCGGTACATGCTCTTCTTATAGGGGCAGGCCATGACGCACTTGCGGTAGCCCCGGCACCGCTCCTGGTCGATGAGCACTATGCCGTCCTCGGGCCTCTTGTACAGGGCCTGGCGCGGGCAGGCCGCCAGGCAGGCCGGGTAGGTACAGTGGTTGCACACCCGCTGGAGGTAGAAGAACCACGTCTTGTGCTCCGGGAGGGTGGTCGCCTCGATAGTAGTGTCCCCCAGAGAGCTCCTCGCCCCTGTGGCCGTGTCTTCGTAGAAGTTGGGACCGCTCCACTCCTCATCGGTGGGCTCATAGCCCAGGGCTACCTCCTGGGGCGGGCTCTCCAGCTCCGCGCCTTCGAAAACTGTGAGACCCTCGTATACACCGTAGGGCCGGCTGGCGCCGTCCCGCTGGGCCGTATTCCACCGTGCGTCCTTCCCCGCTTTCCGATGGGCCTCGTCCAGCAGTTGGAGGGCCTTGATGTCCCAGAACTTGGGATACCCGCCGTAGGGCTTGGTCTCCACGTTGTTCCACCACATGTACTCCTGGCCCTTGGAGAAGGTCCACGTGCTCTTGCAGGCGAAGGTGCAGGTCTGGCAGGCGATGCACCGGTTGATGTTGAAGACGAAGGCCCACTGCCTCTCAGGATAGCGACCCTCATAGGGATAGGACATATCGCGGCCAAGCTGCCAGTTGTAGACCTTAGGCATTGTCGCCACCTCCTGTGAGCCAGCCTCGGCGCCACTCCTCAGCCATCTGATGGACCCTCCCCTCTACGTAGGTTTCTCCCCTCTGCCTGTAAATCTGGTGAGTGGCGGCAAAGCGAGGAGAGCGAAAAAGAGACAGAATCCTGGCAGGGGTCCACCCCATAAGCAGGTACTCCTGCACAATGGTCTCCAGCGCCTGGTCAGGGTCGCCGCCTTCCAGCACGACGCCTACCAGCTCCATGGGGTCCTCAGGCTCGAACTCTTTGACCATCCTATCCTCTTCCCCCCTAGACGACGTTTATAGCCTGGCCCTTCAGGTATCTCTCCATGAAGGGGTTCTCGTTGCCTGGGGTCTGGCCCGTAGTGCCTGGCACCCAGGCGCCCTTCCCGTCCTTCCCGCCACGTTCCGCAACAGTGATCCTTACCAGGGTCTCCTTGGGCACGGTGTTGACGGCATGGTTATCCGCCTCGCCGCCGAAGAGGAAGGCCATCTCCACCTTTTTCTTGTGGAACAGGGTGTCGGTCTGGTGCATTGGCATGGACCAGTCCCTGGTGATGCTCTGGTGGGAGCCATAGCGAAGGCTGGCCTGATAGCCCGTATCCTCAGAGACGGCCCGACCGTCGGGGCGGGTCTCGTGGGCCTTCACGCTCTTCTCCGTCGCCATGAAGGGAGAGTGCTTGATCATGATGATCTGGTAGGGGTAGGCGGGGTTGTACTTGACCCGCAGCATAAGCCTGGCCACCTTGTAAAAGGGGTCATTGGGGGAGGCGCCCAGGTAGGGGCGGTCCGCAGGGTTGGCGTCCACGTAGACGTAGTCGCCGTCGGCGATGCCCATGTCTTTGGCAGCCTGCGGGTTAATGTGCATCTGGTGCTCGCCCACGCCCGCCGACCTCTTGTCCATGCGGTAGGGGTCGCCGAAGTTGGAGTCCCAGATAAAGTGCCAGTCCTCGGCGCTCCAGGACGAGTGGACCCGATGCCTGGTCTTGGGCGTCAGGGCATAGAAGCGGAACCCCTGCTTCCACAGGGGGTTCTGGGTCGCCTTTACCTGAGACCAGGGCATCTTGTTGTTGGCGATGGTCCGCACGTCCGCATCCAGCACCCTCTCCTGGAGCATCGCCGGCGTAATGCCGAAGTTGTCCGGCCTGACGTACGGGTTGGAGGAGACGATGACATTAGGCAGATAGGGCGTGGCCTCTGGGCCCTCCCGGTGGACGATGAAGTTCTCGCCGTACTCAATGGCCTCAGGGATATCGCAGTAGGCGTTCAGGCGCCCCGTGTCGGTGTAAAAGGGTATGTTCTCCTGGACCTGCTCCCAGAAGGGCACACGCGGATACGTGCGGAAGAGCATGAGGGCCGCACCCGGCTCGCCGTACTTGCCGGCCATCAGGTCTTCCACCTTGTAGCCTGCCGTAGTCGTGGAACTGTCCAGCAGCCGCTGGATGTATACCTCCGGCCGTCCTTCCAGGGCGAACTTCCAGTAGTTGGCAAGGCGCTGGTCCCCCATGATCTCTCCCAGGCGCCTGGCTACACCGGCCATGATCATCACATCGTCCTTGGTATCGTAGAGGGGCCTGATGCCCCCCTTCCAGATCTGAAGGAAGGGGTTGGAGCAGGAGGCTGTCACCTCCAGCGTCTCAAACTCCATCCAGGAGTTGGCCGGCAGACTGATGTCTGAGTACTCCGCCGTGGCCGTCATCTCGATGTCCTGGTTGATGATGAGGTCTATCTTGGGGTCCACGTTCTTGACCACGCCGTAGGCCCACTTGGCGTTGTTGATCAGGTTGACATTGGTGAACCAGAGCAGCTTGCTCGGGCTGGGCATGTGGGTCTTTCCCGTGAAGACCCTCCTCCCATACTTGGGCGTGTCCACAATAAGGGCCATCTCGCCGTGGTCCCAGTAGGCAGGCTCCTCGTCCTTGGTGTAGCCCTTGACTTTGATGTCCTTTCCAGAGGCTCCGGGGTCCAGGCTCGGATTGAAGGGGTCCTCGGCAACCCAGCCTTTGAAGCCGGGCCCCGACCAGGGGGCGCTCTGGAACACGGCCGCCTTGTAGTTACCGGCCCAGGTGAAGCATCCAGCGCCGGGCCTGCCGATGTTCCCTGTAAGCATCAATGGTAGAAAGGTGGCCCGGTTGTGCAACGTCGCGTGGAACCAGTGATTGACCCCCTCCCCAATGTGAATAGCCGCGGGCTTGATGGTCGCCATGTCCTTGGCCAATCGCTCGATCAGCTCCTTAGGCGCCCCGCAGATCTCCGAGACGGTGGTCAGGTCGTAGTCCCTGAGGTGCACCTTGTACATCTCCCAGAGGGTCATCACCTCGACGCTCGTGCCATCAACAAGCTGGACGGTCCCCTTCCACTCCAGGTCGGGGTCGATGCCCTTGTCAGCCTGGCGCTGCCCTATATCGTCTCGAGTGATGGATCTAAGCTGGCCCGTTTTCTTGTCCCGGGCCACGAAGTCGCCCAGCTTCTCGTACTGGTCCTGCTTCAGGCCCTGGATGCTGAAGCTGGGCCCGTCCTTGGAGAGGCCCAGACTGTAGCCTGGAAAAACCTCACTGGCCCGCAGGCGCTTCAGGTTGTCGGTCCGCACCAGCAAAGGCAGGTCGGTGAACTGCTTGACGAAGGGCTCGTCGTACCAGCCGTTGTCCATGATGATCTTGGAGATGCCCAGGAAAATGGCCGTGTCGGAGATGCCGGGGCGAACGGAGAGCCAGTAGTCCGCCTTGGTGGCCGGGGGGCTGTACTCAGGGGAGACAACTACAATCTTGCCGCCTCTCTCCATTATCTCGTTGAAGAAGTGGCTCTCAGGCATCTTGTTCTCCACCAGGTTCTTGCCAACCTGGATGTGGAGCTTGCTGTTCCTCAGGTCATTCATGTCGCAGTCAGAGGCCTGGAGTCCGTGGACAAAGGGCATACCGGGGGCCTGGTCGCCGTGCCAGGTGTAGTTGGACCAGTTCCGGCCGCCCAGGGCCTTATCAGCCTCAACGCCCCGCACCTGGCTGTCCAGGAGGGCCAGCATGTTGGAGAAACGGTACATGCCGTACTTGCCGATGACACCCGTCAGCCCCATGCCGCCGCGGAGCTTGAAGGTACGGGTGCCGGCGCCCAGGGTCTCAGCAATCATCTCCGGCTGGTACCCATCGGATGCCAGGCGGGCAGCGCCCTGAGGTCCGCTGTAGGTCTTGGCCAGGGCGATCATGGCCTTGGCAATGTAGTCAGAGACCTGGTCCCAGGTAAGGCGTACAAAGGTATCGGTGCCTCGCGAGTTGAACTTGTAGGTATCCCTGAGCTGCGGGTTGTCCGATAGAGAAGGGAAGCCCGCGTCGGCCCACTCCTTCCACCCCTTGCGCACAATGGGGTACTTGAGCCGGTAAGGACCATAGACCCGGCGGTGCATGGAGTAGCCCTTGCTACACCCTCTTGGGTTCCAGTGGGATGTGGCCTGGTTCCCGTACGAGTCTGTAATCTTGCCGGAATCGTAGTTCTGCTCCGAGCGAAGGACCACGCCACCCTTCACGAACGCCCGCATCCGACAGTGGTGCGTATCGTTGGGGGAGCACACCCACGTGAAAGTACTATCGTAGCCGTACTGGTCACGGTACACCTGCTCCCAGTCCCGATTGGGATAGCTCTCCAGCGGATTGGTCTGCTGAGTAAGGGGAACCAGCGTCCCGGAGGCCCAGGTCTCTTGCAGGCCCAGGCTTTCCGCCGCCTTCAGGGCCCCAAGCCCAAAGGCCAGCCCTCCTGTGGCCTTGATGAACTGGCGCCGTGAGATGGCTCCCTTATCCTGCTTCTTCTCTTCCGTCATGCTGCCACCCTCGCTTGGATTCCTTAGCACCGAAAAGCTGGCCCATCCGCTTGGAGAGACGAGTATGATTCAGTGTACTCAGAAGCCCGCACTTTGCCAGTCCACTACACTGACTCACTATACTGAATCGCGCGGGACTTTACCCTACCCAACAGGGGAGTCTTCCTGCTAGCCTGGAATAGGGATTACGCAGACAGGCCCTACCCGAATGGGTAGGGCCTGTTCCACAAGTATCCGGCGCTGCCCAGCCCCTACTCCACCACCTCGATCGCCAGCCGAACGTTGGGTTGGTAGTAGCCCAGAGACAGGGCCGGGTGGTCCTGAAGGCCAGTCAGTTGGGCCATCTGGAAGTTCCAGAATTCGGGCGGGTGCTCCCCAGGCTGGCGGTATATCATAGGCCAGAGGTCAATGATGTGGGTGCCTGGTCCCCCTGTAGCCACCAGGTTAATGACCACAGTGCCGCTGCTGCTCACGCCGCACGCATAGCCTATGTAAGCGTTGTCGTAGGTGACTGCCACCCCTTTGTCCATTTCCGTCCAACCCACGCCATTGAGCTGGATGGTGAACTTCTCGCCCAGCTTGACCCTGGTAGGGGTCACGCTTACATCGGTACGCTCAACAAAGTAAGCCAGCTCCGCAAACACCTGGCTATCTCGAACTACTCTCACCACCTGCCAGCCGCCTCGGTCATCGGTGACCTCAAAGGAGGCTGACAGCGTGCCTTGCTGGTCCGTGACGGCCTTGACAAGGGGTAGCTCGGCTAGAAACCTGACACCCAGGGAGTCGCTGCCTCGGCCCGTCACCCAGCGCAGCTCCACCTCGGTATTGGGCGGGAGCCCACTGGCCTTCACCGCGGGTCTGGAGTGGACCTGACCTCGCCCGGGCTCTATTTTGGCCGAGACCCCCGGCGCCGTAACGAGTTTCTCCACCATAGTCCCGGGCACACCACTCCCGGCAATAATGGCGTACTTCTTGTCCGGCCACACCTGGGTGACCGGTGGGGGGCCATTGTCCCCCGTCACCTTGAACTCGAAGGCGAAATCCATTGGTATGTAACCTACGGGCGACTGCTGGAGGTTTAGGTACGCCAGCGTGGGGCTGGCGCCTGTGACCTGGACTATGTGTTTGCCCACAGGGCCCGCAGCACGGATCTGGAAGACGGCGGTGCCCTTGGTAGTCACCGCCGATATGAAGCCCATATGCTTGTTATCGTAGCGCAGGGCCATAGTGTTCTGGAAGGCCGACCACCCAATGCCCTTGATGGTAACGGTGATAGGAGTTCCTACGGGCCCCTCGGTGGGCGTAATGGAAGCGGTGCGGAGGATGCGGAACCCTCCCTTGCCCACATCCTTTCCATCCACCACGGCATAGATTTCCCGGGTCTCGCCAAAGTCTTCCAGGGCGTTAAAGGAGGCGGTAACCTTCCCCTGGGCATCAGCCGTTACGCCCCCCAGGCGAACCCGTTTCGGGGTAAACTGGCGCTTATGGAACTGCAAATCAGTAGCTATTGCCTTGTTCAGGTAGCTTCCCTCCATGGTGGCCCACTGGAACTCCACCCCCTGGCCTGGCAGGAACCCTTCACCCGTAATGGCAAAGGAGTCGCCTATGTAGCCTTTTTCGGGCTGTACCTTCAGCAGCTTCAGTGGGACTGGCGTGGCGGTAGGCGCGGCGACTGGTGCTCCGGTCGGTGTGGGAGCGACTACTGTTGGCGGAGGTGGCTGGCTCTGGCTGCAGGCCACCAGGATTCCGAGCGCCGCCAACAAGGCGGTTGCGCCGCAGAAGACCCGAATGTACTTGTTCCATCTACCTGGGCGACGCGATAGCACTCCCATCTTGCACCCCTTTCCTCGGTTTACCCCAGGTTTCACCCATTTTCGGTCGGGGAGGGGGTGACCCCCTCCCCGAATTGGAGTACCGCTGCGCTAACGCTAGTCTATGATCTGCACACGGCTGTCGATACCGGCTGCCGTAGCCGTGGCAGCCCTTACTAGGGCCACCTTATCCGGGTCGAAGGTGCCCGTCCGACCGTCCTTGGTCGTGACGCTGATCTTATAGGCAAAAGCTCCTAGTGGGTAGTCCAGGGGGATGTTCCAACCCGCCGCCCACGTCCACGGCCCAACGCCGCCACGCCTGGAGTACCGCGCCGTTACATCTTCTCCATGCGACAGCCTGATCTTGACTGTCGCCCCCTCGAGGTCTGTAACGCGTTTGCCCACGGATGTGTCAAAGACCTCGAACCTCCACACCAGCTTCATCCCCCGCTTGAAGACGGTGTTAGGAACGCACGCCACGGTCGACGACCACCCATCTATCCCCACGCTGGTGGTCGCCAACGTCTCCACATAGAAAACGAAGGGGAGCACCTCATTGGCGATCTCAGGGGGGACGCGCACAGCCGGTGCAGCGGTCGGCGTTGGGACACCGGGCGGCAGCGGCGTGGCGGTAGGCCTGGGTGTAGGCGTGGGAATCTGCTGGGCCCCGATAAGGGTTCTCACGCCCGTGGCCGCAGCGGGCTTGGCCTTCAGGTCTGCGACCTCTTTGTCTTTGGCCGCTACCTGCTGCTGCAGTGTCGAAGACTCCTGTATCTTCGAAGAAAGCTGCTGCTGGAGAACAGTGGCCTTCTGCTGCTCGGAGGCAAGCTGCTCCTTCGCCTTGTTGTATTCCTCCTGGGACACGCCACCGCCGCACGCTGCCAGGGCAACCAAGGCACCACCTAAGAGGCCGATAAGACCGAGCCTCCAAATACCCTTGCTAAGCATGTTCACCTCCCAATGTAATCTCGGTTCCCTAAGCACATCGGCACGCTCTCTTCTTGCGCTATCTTTTCCTGATGCTCACCTCCTGGGACGCACTCGAGATATCCTGAAGGCTTGGTAGAGGATGAAGCCGAAGACCCCCCACATCGCCAGCACCATAGTAGCCAGGGCTAGGGGGCCCCAGTTGCTGATGGCCCAGGACCAGGCCGAAAGGGCCGGTTGGGGGGGTGTGCCCCCCAGCCAGACACCTAGGGAAGGGCCTGTCAGGCCGGTGGGTTCCATGTCGTAGGCCGAGGGTGGGACACCTATTACCTGGACTTCGATGGCCTGCTCGCTCTCAGCGTAGATGCCCATCCCATCGAACCGGGCTGTGATGGTCTGCTTTGGGGCCTCCAGGATAGGCCTGTACTCCAGGAAGGCCACCCCATTGGCATCGGTCCTGGCCTTAGCGAACCACATCTTGCCCTTGGAGCCGCCAAACTCGGCTTCCAGGTAGAAGCTGAGCTCCGCCTTGGGCACCGACACTCCGCCAGGATCCCTTAAGACGGCTGTAAGCGTCACGGCCTCCCCGCCAGTAACCCAGGCTGAGGGCGAGAGGGCGAGGGTGGTCGGGGTGAACGTGGCCTTGGCGCTCCCATCGGCTGCGGCAGAGCCGCTCCGCTTCACCTTCAGATATCCCTGCTGAAGGTAGTCGTGAACATCACACTCCACGTCGCACTTGAAGTTGAAGGTGCCGGCCTTGTCTGCTATGAACTTGAGGGTGGCCTCCCTGTTGGAGGAGTTGAGCCTGTCCGTCTCCAGACCGTAGCCCTGGAGGACCATGATGTGCTCCTCCCTGGGGTAGCTCTGGTGAGCCCAGGTGAAGGTCAGCTCCACCATCTGCCCCTGCTCCACCTCGATGACCAGCCCATCGGTCTTGCCGTTGAAACCCAGATCCGTTACCTCCACCTTGATATGGCCCGGAGCATGGCCCGTGCCGGGTGCCGGTGGGCTATCAGCCCTGGCCATGTGAAGGGGCCCAGCGATGATGAGAAGCACGGCAATGAGGGCCCCGAGTCTGGCTATGCTGCGAAACAATCTATTCATGGCGAGGGCCTCCTGGGTCTGAGTCAAGCCTGGCGGGCCTGGCGGCCAGGCCTGCCTGAGACGGCACCGCTACCTCTCGGGCCCGCTCCCACCCCTCCTTCATCTCCCAGACCGATATGAGGGGGAATAGCTTGGAGAAGAGGGTGAAGACCAGGGCGAAGCCAGCAAAGGAGGCCGCGGTGACGGCCATCTCCACCCAGGTAGGAGTGTAGAACCCCCACTGGTACGGCATGAGGGGGTTGGCCAACGATGGCACCACGATGACATAGCGCTTGACCCACATGCCAATGTTAACTAGCAGGGAGGCCACAAAGAGAAGTGGTATGGTCTGGGTCCGTCGGCGTACCGCCAGCAGCAGGGGCACGACCTGGCCACCGATGAAGCCCAGCCATACCAGGAAGCTGTAGCGCCCGAAAAGTAGCTCCTGGAGCAGGAGCTTGTCTTCGCTTTGCAGCTTGTAGCCTATGGTCAGATACTCGGCGAAGGTGAAGTAGAAGTACAGCAGGCCAAAGGCGACCAGCATGTAGCCCAGGTAGCGGAAGTGCTTCTCCGTGAAGTACTCCTCCAGATGGTAGACCCGCCGCATAAGGAACATGATGGTGATGAGCATGGCCGTGCCGGAATAGAGCGCGCCCACCGCAAAGTAGGGGGCAAAGATAGTGCTGTTCCAGCCCGCCCGGTAGGTCATCCCGAATATCCAGGAGACCACCGAGTGGGTGGCCACGCCGATGGGGATGACCAGCAGCATCATTACACCAGCACTCCGCTCCAACCTCTTCCTCTGTTCCGGCAGGCCCTTCCACCCCAGGGCCAGCAAGGTGTACAGCCCCTGGCGCAGCCGGGAGACCTTGCCCCGCAGCCGCTCCCGCACTACTGCGGAGTCAGGGATTACAAAGAGGTACAGATAGATCAGGCTGGCCGTAAGATACGTGCTGATCACAGCAATGTCCCAAACGAGGGGCGACTCCAGGCGCCCGTACCTGAGCAGGTAGAGGACCCGGTCAGGCCGGCCCATGTCCACCACCGGCATCAGGGCGGTCATGAGGAGGGCCGCCACCGTGGTCAGCTCAGCCATGCGAGTCAGCGGGCGGCGCCACTCGGCCCCCGTTATGCGGAGGATGGCGGAGATAAAGGTGCCCGCCATGCTGACACCGCTGAAGAAGACGAAGTTGGAGATGTAGAGGCCCCAGATTACCGTATCCCGCATGCCGGTGACAGCCAGGCCCCGCCGTAGCTGGTTGGTGTAGCCAAAAAGCCCAAAGGCTATAATGGCTATCAGGAAGGCGGTCCACAGGTACCATCCCAGGGAGGTATGGACCAATGGCCGAAAGACCCTCTCCTCCAGCCGCTCCTCAGCAGTTGGGGTCCTCACTTGCTCGCTCCTTCGCGCTTCTTCTCCAGGGTTACACCCTGCTCCTGCCAGGTGCGGGCTTTTATCGGAGGCCGCTCGTCGCCTACCTCATGGCCATACTCTTGACCATGCCCAGGGATGTACCACACCCGGGGCCTGGTCCCCAGTTCCTCTTTGAGTCGGAAGGCGCTGCTGTCGGCCAGCAATTGGGAGAGCTTCACCACATCCTTGCCGTTGGTGGCGATGTCCTCGGTCAGGTCGCCCAGGTAGATGGCGTACATGGGGCAGGCCTCAGCGCAGGCAGGGAGCTTGCCATCTTGCACCCGATGGGCACAGAGCATGCACTTCTCCACCGTGCCACGGCGATGGGGGACAGGGTACTGGGGGCTGTAGTTGGCGAAGAGGGCCCCCGGCGGGTTCTCCGGCTGGTCCCAGTTGAAGGAGCGGACCCCGTAGGGGCAGGCGGCCATGCACATCCGGCACCCGATGCAGCGCTCGTGGTTAATAAGCACTATCCCCTCGTCGTTCCGGTAGGTGGCCCCTACAGGGCATACTTTCACACAGGGCGGGTTCTCGCACTGCATGCATGGACGGGGGAGAAAGTAGCTATGGCCTGCCGGTCCCTCCACTTGGAAGACCCTGATCCACTCCTGGCCCTCGGGGACGAAGTGCTCCGCATTACACCCCTCGATACACTTGGGAGGCGTACCCTTGGTGATGCAGCCCTCACACTTGCGCAGGTCAAAGACCAGCACCCACTGGCGCAGTCGAGTGGCCTTGGACCCCTCCTCCGGCCCGCTGCCAGCAGACCTGGCAAGGAAGGCAGGCATCAGAGGAGCGGCCAGGGCAGCCACTCCGGCGGCGCCTACGGCCTTGAGCACCTGCCGCCTGCTTAGCTGCCACTTCCTGAGGTTGTCGCCCTGGTCCATATCTTCCTCTATCTTGTCCTTAGCTGAGTAGTCCACCTGTATTACAACTACCCCCATAACTACTATCCAGATTCTGGGCGCCGGCCACATCCGAAGAAACCCCCGTTTGCCAGCACGTAGAAACACTCACAGTGAACGAGTGATTACACCGCACTCGTTGAACCCTGGGGTGCTAAAATGAGAACTGGGGGCAGACAGCCATGACGCCAATACGGATCATCCTGGGTGAGGACCATTCCCTCGTAAGGGAGGGGACTCGACGCATCCTGGAGCAGTACGATGACATGGTGGTGGTGGGGGAAGCAGGCGATGGCGAGGAGGCCCTGTCCCTTATCGAGCGCTTTCAGCCTGACGTGGCCATACTGGACATCCGCATGCCCCGGCTCAGCGGCATCGAGGTGGTCCGGCAGATGAAGAAGTCCTCACCTCAGACCAGGGCGTTGATACTGACCGCCTACGACGATGACGACTACATCCTTGCCCTCATGGAGGCCGGCGCCACCGGGTATCTTTTGAAGACGGCCAGGGCAGCCCAGCTTATAGACGCGGTCCGCACCGTGTACCAGGGTGAGCCGGTCCTGTACCCGGCCATTGCATTGAAGGTGGCCCAGCTATGGCAACGGGCACGGTCGCCAATGGAGCGCCAGGTCGCTGAGGCCCTTTCGCCCAGAGAGCGGGAGGTCCTGGAGCTGGCGGCGAGAGGGCTGCGTAACAGGGCCATCGCCGAAAAGCTGCACATCAGCATCCGCACTGTAGAAGGGCACTTCAATGGCATATTCGACAAGCTGGGAATCTCCTCCCGCATCGAGGCGGTCCTCTACGCGGTGTCCCAGGGGTGGGTTACTCAGGAGGGTGGTGAGAGGGAATGAAGGGAGCACCCGCGAGGCCTTCCTGGGCCCGGTTTCAGAGCTGGCTGTACCCCTACCGGCCCAGGGTCAGAGACTGGCGCTTCTGGGCCGTCCAGGGCCTCGTTCTCTTCGTGGGCCTGACTCACACCATCCTTGAGGCGCTGGAGATGCAGGGGGTCATACATGTAGAAGCCCTTTTCTTCTGGCCTACCGCCCTCTACTTCATTCCTGTCGTCTACGCCGCCCTCAACTACGGCCTCTCCGGGTCAGCGCCGACCGCGGTCTGGTGCACTGTTCTTTCGATCCCTAACTGGATCTGGTTCCACACAGGAGTGGAAAGGGTGGGCTGCATATCCCAGGTAGCCATCGTGGATGCCCTAGCCTTCTTCGTGGGCCAGCGCGTGGACAGGGAGATGGCAGCCCTCCGGAGTGCGGAGGCAGCCGCCTCTGCACTGAAGGCCTCGGAGGCCAGATACCGCAGCCTTTTCCAGTCCAGCCCCGTCGCCGTGCTGCTCCTCAGCCCCGCCGGCGCGGTCCTGGAAGCGAACCCTGCTGCTGGCGCCCTCTTCAGCAGGCCTTCCGAGGAACTCAAGAATATGACCGTCGGAGAGCTTCTTGGAGAGGGGTTCTCCAAGAAGCTCATGACCCTGTCTCAGGGAGGCAGTGACGAGGATGGGCACTGGACTTTCAGGTTCGGAGGAGGCCGGGAGATCTACCTGGAGCCAGCCTTCACCCTGATCAGAGAGGAGCCGGACGGGCCCATGGCCCAGCTCCTCCTCCGCGACGTGACAGAGGAGATGCTGAGGCAGGAGGGTCTCAGGGCTTATGCCGCCCACATCCTGAGGGCTCAGGAAGACGAGCGCAAACGCATCGCCCAGGAGCTTCACGACGAGACGGTCCAGACCCTCGTGCTCCTCTGCCGGCAGCTAGACGCAGTGGAGATCTCCGGCAACAGTTTCCCTGTGACAGCTATGGAAGAACTGCGCAAGGCCAGGCAGACCGTTGAGGGGGTTGTGGGCGGCCTCAGGGACTTTGCCAGGGCACTCCGTCCTCCCACCCTGGAGGACCTGGGCCTGCTGACCTCCGTCCGCAGGCTCCTCCTTGACCTGACCGAACGGACCCAGACAAGGACGCGCCTTCAGGTAGAAGGGAACGAGAGGCGCCTCCCAGCCGATGCGGAGCTGGGCCTATTCCGCATTGTCCAGGAGGCAGTGCGGAATGTGGAACGCCACTCCAGGGCTTCGCAAGTGACCGCTACTATAGCCTTCAACGAAGGGAGCATCCGCCTGACGGTCCTGGACAACGGGGTAGGGTTCAGGCTTCCTCCCGGGGGCAACTTTGCAGGCAGCGGCCAGTTGGGCCTGCTGGGCATGCAGGAGCGGGCCCAACTGCTGGGAGGACATCTCGAAATCCAGTCCACACCCGGCAAAGGGACCAGGGTATCGTTCATCCTGCCTTTGGGTGGCAAGTAGGCCCGCACGGCGCCGCAGCGAAGCGCTTTTTCGTCCTTTTCCTCGCACACCTTCAGGAAGCAGCACGAACAGGTTGACAAGGGGCTTCGATTGATGCAAACTCATCAGGCGAAATGATGCGTTTGCCTCTTTCCTTCCCTTTTGTCCACACCGTATCTTATGCTGGGAATAACTCTGCTACTGGGAGAGAGGTAAACTATGCAAGGAATCATCAAATACATAACCCGAGGAGAGGTGGCAACCCTGTTTGGGGTGTCGCCCCATACGGTAACCCGCTGGGCCCGCGAGCGTAAGCTACCATGCATAGTCACACCAGGGGGCCAGTTCCGCTTCCCTGAGGGGGAGGTGAAGAAGCTCCTGACCAGACAGGGAAGATAGACAGCCGCCACCATATATCGTCCAATACCGCGGACAGCACAGCGTCCTCGTAATCGGCGACTAAACGCCACCGACGACTCAGAGAACGCCTGCTGGTGGTGGGACTGCTGGAGGTGCTCCCGGCGCGGGCCCCGAGGCTCGGCAAGGCAGAATCCAAATCTTGGTGCTAGAAGGTGGGCTGTGTCCGTACTTATTTACGAAAAACGCAACCAGGTAGCCTACATCACTCTCAACCGTCCGGAGGCCCTGAACGCCTTCAACAACGAGATGAATGAGGCCCTTGGCAAGGCCTTCTCGGACTTCCGGGACGACCCTTCTCTCTTGGTCGGCATCATTACGGGGGCGGGCCGTGCCTTCTCCGCGGGGGCTGACCTCAAGGAGATGACGGCCATGGGCCAGGCAGCCGGGACCCGCTCCCTCAATACACCCACATCCCTCGGTTTGTGGAAGCCCCTGATCGCCGCCATCGACGGGTACGCCATGGCCGGAGGTTTCTACCTGTCCCTGGAGTGCGACATCCGGCTGGCCACTGAGCGGTCCAAGCTCGGCGCCGCCGTGACCAGGATGGGCACCTTCGGTGGGCCCACCCTGCTTAACCTGTCCAAGATGATTCCCGTGGGGGACGCCCTCTACATACTCCTTACAGGAGATAACATCGACGCGGCGGAGGCCTATCGCATTGGATTGATCCGCAAGGTACTGCCCGACAAGGAGTCCCTGATGAAAGAGGCCGAGGCCATAGCGGAGAAGATAAAGCTGTGCGCTCCTCTGGCCGACCAGGCGGTGCGACGCCTGGTGTACACCTCGATGAGCAGGTCACCCGAAGAGACCCTGGCCCTTGCCGAAGCCCTGAGGAAGCAGCTAGCCGAGACGGAAGACGCCAGGGAAGGCCCCCGGGCCTTCGCCGAAAAGCGGAAGCCGGTGTGGAAGATGCGATAGCAGAATAGCCAAAGCCCCTCCGGGCTGAAGGCCGGCGCGACAGCGCCTCCGAGGAGGGCCAGCACCCGGTGCGATGCTAACCAGACTACAACAAGGAAGGGGGCTGTATCCGCCATGACAGGTTCCCGTGTAAGCCTGGAGCCGAGCGTTCTTCGTGTGGGATCGAGCAAGGAAGAGGATGTGCTCCTTGGGTCAACGTGCAAGAGGTGCCAGAAGTACTTCTTCCCGCCCAGGGCCCGGTGCGCCGCCTGCACCGAACCCGTTACGGAAAGTGTTGACCTCGGCAAGGAAGGCACCCTCTTCAGCTACACGGTGATGACCCGAAAGACCCAGTACGCCCTCGTCCAGACCCCGTATATCCTGGGGGAAGTGCTGATGCCTCAAGGTATCCGCATCTACTCCTACATCAACGTCAAGGACGCCAAGAATCTGAAGCTGGGGCAAAGGCTGAAGCTGGACACCCTGGAGATAAAGAAGAACGAGGACGGCAGCAGCGTCATCGCCTATAGCTTTGTTCCGCGCGAATAGATCCCATCGAACGGCCTTACAGGGAAGGAGAGGGAGATGAGACAGGTCGTTGTCATAGGGGTGGGCCTGAGCAAGTTTGGGCGGTTCCCCGAGAAATCCTTTGAAGATCTCACCTATCCGGCCATAGAACACGCCCTCGAGGACGCCGGCATCTCCTTCAAGGACATTGAAGTGGCCTTCTGCGGCGTCGTAGAGTCGGGCGTCTACGACAGCCGGCGGGTCGTCCAGAACTTTGGCTGGACCGGCATCATGATCCACAGCCTCTCCCAGGCCAGCGGCAGCAGCGCAGCCGCCTTCAGGGTGGCCTACTGGCTCATCGCGGCAGGCTACTACGATACTGCGCTGGTCGTCGGCTACGAGAAGATGCCCAAGGGGCTGATAGCGGGGACCCTCTTCCCCGGCACATCCCACCTGGACGTGATGGGCCTGGACCCCATACCCGCCAGGGTAGCCCTGGAGATGCGGAAGCGAATGCAGCTCTACAACGAGCCCCTTCAGGCCTTTGCCACCGTGGCGGCTCAGGCCTCCGAGTACGCGGCCCTGAACCCTCACGCTCACTATCAGGTGAAGCACAGCGTAGAGGAGGTCATGAACTCCCCTGTCATTGCCGACCCGCTGACCCTGTACATGTGCTGCCCGGTCAGCGACGGTGCCTCGGCCGCAATAATTTGCAGCGCCCAGAAGGCGCGACGACTGGGGGTGCTCAAGAGGGCGGTGTACGTCGCCGGAGCCGCCTGCGCCTCGCCCCAAGTGGACGACCTGGTAGGGGGGCCTGGCGCCGACATCGGGGGCGATTTCAAGGGGGGCAACGTAACCAGGCGCCTGGCCGCCGAGCTGTACAACAAGACCGGCATCGGCCCGAACGACATCGACGTGGCCCAGATGCACGACCCATTTACCCACGCGGTCTTCGTCGACCTGGAGGCCCTCGGCTTCTGCAAGGAGGGCGAGGCCGGCCGCTTCGTACTGGAAGGAAATCTCGGGCCCCAAGGCAAGATACCCACCAACACCGATGGGGGGCTACTGTGCAAGGGCCATCCAATGGGAGCCACCGGCACGGCACAGGTTGCTGAGATCGTGAAGCAGTTGCGGGGGGAAGCCGGGCCACGCCAGGTCCCCGGCAACCCCAAGGTTGGCCTGACCCACAGCTCTGGCGCGGGGATGATGAACCTGCACATGCTCAAGAAGTAGACCAGGAGGTGAGGCATGAAAAAAGAGGGTTACCGTCTTGGTCTGGCGGAGATGGTTGGGCTTGGTGGGCTTGCCCTGGTGGTAGCTCTGGTGGCGGTGGGCGTGCTGACAGGATGGACCATCGCCGTGGTCCCTGGGCTTACCTATCTTCTCGCCAGCGGAGCGGCCTACTACCTGTATCGCCAGCACCTGCGGGAGAGGGCCCAGGTCTCCCAGACGGCTACCATCCAGGCGGAACGAAAGGAGGCCGTCGGCACGCTCCTCGTGAAGAGGCCAGCGGCGCAGGCGGCAGCCACCTTGGCCTTTCGCGTGGTGGGTGCACGCGGGGTGTGTCCCCTAGGACACCGTGCGGGAGAGCTGGTTTTAGTGGGGCCTGGCGGCGAAACCACGCCACGACTTTGCGGCCCGGCGGAGGCCATCCTGCGCATGGCCGCCAGCGAAAGTGAGCCGCAGCAGGTCAAGGAGTGGTGCTGCCCCATCTACGATCACCTGCTGGTCTTCCGCCCTGAGGCCAGGGCAGCATAGGGGATTCCTCATCGCAGTTGCCTCCAGGCCCCTGCCTGTCCTATCATTGGCGGCAGCCCAAAAACGCCAGGCGAAGGAAGGCCTCTGCGAAAAATACAAGATTAGGGAGGAGTTCCAATGGTTAGCGCAACCAAGGGGACAGAGCACTATGTCTCCCGGCCAGACGGCAAAGTCTACTACTATAAGGTAGGGCAGGGAGAACCCTTAACGCTTCTGCACAACATGGACTGGAGCGGATGGATCTGGAGAAAGGTCATAGGAGACTTTGCCCAGCATTTCACCTGCTACAACTTGGACCTGCCGGGCTATGACCACTCCGATATCCCACCGAGGAAGTATTCTGTAGAGGACTACACCAAGGCGGTGCTGGATGTCCTCGATCAGACAGGCGTCAAGCGGACAAACATCGTGGCCTTCCATGGCGGGGCCTTCCTTGCCGTTGATCTGGCCGCCAGGCATCCGGAGCGAGTGAATAGACTGGTGCTAAGCGGCCTCCCCTTCTGGAACAAGGAGAAGGGCAAGATCCTTTGGGAAAGGTACTTCCTCCCCAGCTTCACGGACCGGACGTCTTTTGACATCCCTGTGGAGCCGCTCAGCTCCTGGGAGGAAACCCACCAGAAGGAACCCAATCTCACCCATGAGCGCTGGCAAAAGAAAGAGGAGATCAAAAAGAGGAGCCGCCGCTGGACGGCACTGAGCTTCCAGGCATTGTGCGAACATGACGCGGAGGCCGCGGCGCTCAAGATAAAGGCACCCACGCTGATCCTCAACGGAGAGGGTGAGCAGGTGCGCCGCACGGAAGAGAAGGCCAAGGCCGCCATAAAAGGCTCTATCCTCAAGGTGATAGAGGGCTCAACAGGTCCAGCGCATGAGGAGAAGCCGGATGAGTTCGCCAGGCTGGTCCTCGACTTCCTCCTGGCAAGGGCCTAGCGTCCCGTCTTGGAAAAACGTTGAATAAGTCGTAGCCAACCCGGGTGCAGGGGCGGAGCCCCTGCCAGGGGTCTGGGGGTGTCCCCCAGGTTTCTCTTTTCCCCCTCTCCTGCTGGAGAGGGGGCCAGTGGGGTGAGGTATCTGTCTCCAGAGAGGACGTGGTTTCTCGGGAGGCAGCGTCCACTTTTGTAAAGAACTAAGGAGACTCCACACTAGCTCCAGGAAGAATGAACCCAAAGCACAAGGAGGGGGAGGATGCCGTCGGACAGCATTAAGGACCAGGTAGCAGTTGTTGGAATCGGGAACACCGAGTACGGGAGGGACCTGGGACGCCATTCCCTGGACCTGATCACAGAGGCCATGCAGAAGGCCCTGGATGACTGCGGCCTCCGCAAAGAGGACATCGACGGCCTGTGCACCAACTTCGGCGGCGGCCCTTATGCCCTGGACACGGACGCGGTAGCCCAGGCCCTGGGTCTCAACCTGCGCTGGTACGGGCAGACCTGGACCCACGGCCGGTTCAATGGGACTGTAGTCCAGTGGGCCTCCTTTGTACTGCACCACGGCCTTGCCAGCTACGTGGCCTGCTTCTTCGGCAACGGCCGCGGCCGCCACCAGGCGGGAGGCGGAGGCGTTGAGGAGGCCCGGGAAACGGGCGGCGGCCACGCCCAGAGCCCTCCCTACGGCATGACCTCCCCCGCAGCAGGCGCCGCCCTGGCCTTCCGGAAGTACATGCTCCGCTATAATGTGCGCCGCGAGCTGCTAGGGTGGGTCCCCGTTACTTTCCGCAAGCACGCCTCCATGAATCCGTTCGCCATCATGCGCAAGCCCATAACCATGGAGGACTACCTGAACGCGCGTGTCATCTGTGACCCCCTCCGCCTGTTGGACTACTGCCTGATAAACGATGGGGGCTGCTGCGTCATCATGACCACCGCAGACAGGGCCCGCCACCTGAAGAAGCCCCCTGTCTACGTCATGGGGTTCCAGGGGCTCCACGGAGGCCGGAACGAGTTCATCTTCGGGCC
>JACPCK010000017.1 GCA_016179845.1 Chloroflexota bacterium
GTACCTGCCTCCCTGGGCTCCCTTCAATATCTATCAGTTCTCCTCCTGGGCCAGGGCGACCATAGTCCCCATGCTCATCATCCTGGCGAGAAAACCCCACTGCCCCGTTCCCCCGGAGGCTGCCATTGATGAGCTATACCCGGTATCTCGTGTCCACACAGACTACTCCCTCCCCAGGCCCCACAGCCTCTGGGGATGGCGTGGGTTTTTCTATTTGACCGACAAGCTTCTGCACGTCCTGGAGAAGACGCCCTGGGACCCGTTGCAGGGGCCGGCCCTCAGAAGGGCAGAGCAGTGGATCCTGGCCCATCAGGAGGCTGACGGCTCCTGGGGAGGGATCCAGCCGCCCTGGGTCTACTCCCTCCTTGCCCTCAAGACCCTGGGCTATGGCATGGACCACCCGGCCATGAGAAAGGGGTTCCGCGGCTTTGAAGGCTTTGCCATTGAAGAAGGGGACACCTGGCGGGTCCAGGCCTGCATTGCTCCCGTGTGGGACACCTGCCTGGCAGCCATCGCTCTGGTTGCCTCCTGGCTTCTGAAGGAGCAGGTGCTGACAGGGGGCGACTGGCAGGTGAAGGCCAGGGGTATCCCCCCAGGGGGCTGGTCCTTCGAGTTCCACAACGACCTGTACCCGGACACCGACGACTCAGCCGAGGTTATCATTGCCCTGGCCCAGATAAATGTGGATGACAAAGGAGCCCAGAGGTGCGCCGTAGAGCTGGGGGTCAGGTGGCTGCTGGGCATTCAGAGCCGGAACGGTGGCTGGGGCTCCTTCGACAAAGACAATGACAAGACCTACATCGCCAGGATACCCTTTGCCGACTTCGGTGAGAGCATAGACCCGCCCAGCGTGGACGTGACGGCCCACATCCTGGAGGTGTTGGGGCGCCTGGGGTATAGGCGAAACGACGCAGCGGTAAAGAGGGCCTTAAGGTACATCAAGAAGGAGCAGGAGCCGGAGGGGTGCTGGTTCGGGCGCTGGGGGGTCAACTATGTGTATGGGACCGGCGCCGTATTGCCTGCCCTGGAAGCGGTGGGGGAGAAGATGACGCAACCCTGGGTTCAGCGTGCGGCTCAGTGGCTGGTAGATCACCGGAACCCTGATGGGGGCTGGGGAGAGAGCTGCGCCACCTATGCAGACCAGTCCCAAAAGGGGGTAGGTCCCAGTACGGCGTCCCAGACGGCATGGGCCCTGCTGGCCCTCCTTTCGGCAGGCTGGGGTTCCCATGCGGCTGTCGAGAGAGGGGTCCGATACCTTGTCGAAACTCAGGAAGGGGACGGCTCCTGGGACGAGCCCTACTTTACGGGTACGGGTTTCCCTGGGTACGGCATTGGGCAAAGGTTCAAGAAGGCACCAAGGGCTGGAGAAGAGCCGGGCCTGCACCCTGCATTGCCGTCGGGCTTCATGATCAACTATCATCTCTACCGCGTCTACTGGCCCCTCATGGCCCTGGGCCGCTACAAGAGGTTTCGGGAGGGGCTTCCAGTGATCCCCAGGGTTGGCCCTGGGTAGGAATGAGAAAGTGAAAACGATTGGAGAGGGCCTAATCTCTCGCAGTGAGGGACAACTGATGAAGACCCGCACCATTAAGCTGTGTGTCCAGTCTACCGAAGCCCCGGAATTTATTGACATAACGGACCAATTGCACCGGTGCGTTGAGGGGTCGGGAGTTCAGAACGGTTTCGTTGTAGTATTCTCCAAGCACACTACGGCAGCGATAAAGATCAACGAGAACGAGCCGTTGCTTCTGAAGGACATGGCCCGCTTCCTGGAGCGCATCGCCTCCCGCAACGGCTACTACCAGCACAACGACTTCAGCGTGCGAACGGTAAACATGACAGAGGGCGAGTGCCCCAACGGCCACGCCCATTGCCAACACCTGATGCTGGGCGCCAGCGAGACCATCCCTATCGTGGAGGGGTTACTCCACCTGGGCCGATGGCAGAAGGTTTTCCTGGTAGAGCTGGACAGGCCGCGGGAAAGAGAAGTGATACTCCAGATCGTGGGCGAGTAGCCAGGGTAGGTGTGACCTTGGAGCTTTCCACCGGGCGTGGGGCTTCGGTCTCCCTTGAGGAGGCCTACAAAGGCTGTGAGAGACTGGCCCGTACCCATTACGAGAATTTTACTGTTGGGTCCGTCCTCCTTCCCAAGGAGAAGCTGAGGCACGTATACGCCATCTACGCCTTCTGCCGCGGGGTGGACGACCTGGGGGACGAGGTCCAGGGAGACCGGCTGAGGCTTCTCGATTGGTGGGAGGAGGAGCTCCGACGCTGCTACGAGGGTGCCCCGACCCATCCCCACATGATAGCCCTCCAGCATACTATCGCTCAGTTCGACATCCCTATGGAGCCCTTCCTCAAGCTCCTCAAGGCCAACCGAATGGACCAGACTGTCAGGAGGCACCCCACCTATCAGGACCTACTCTACTACTGCGACCACTCCGCCAACCCCGTGGGGCACCTCTTTCTGTACCTGTTCGGCTATCGGGACAGGGAGAGGCAGCAGATGGCCGACTATACTTGCACCGCCCTCCAGCTCACCAACTTCTGGCAGGACGTTCGTCGAGATGTAGCGATGGATCGTATCTACGTTCCTCTGGAGGATATGACCCGCTACAGCTACTCGGAGGAGGAGCTGAAAGCCCTCAAGTTCAACGAGCGGTTTGGAGAGCTCATGGCCTTTGAGGTGGAGAGGACCAGGGCCCTCTTTCAGGAGGGGCTACGGCTGGTGAAGAAGGTAGAGGGCACTGTGCGAGTGGATATAGAGCTGTTCACCAGGGGAGGCTTGAAGGTCCTGGAGGCCATTGAGAGGCAGGGCTATGACGTCCTGTCCCGTCGCCCCAGGCTTTCCAGGTGGACCAAGGCTGGCCTTTTCTTAAGCACTTGGCTGCGAAAAACCCTGTCCTAGGAGCGTGCTGAAAAAGGGAAGTCCAGATCCCGACAAGTCGGGATTGGCAGGGGTCTGGGGGTGCCCCCCAGATACAACTTACACCTCCTTCCTGGCCGGGAAGGGGGCAGGGGAATGGTCGAAAAGGGTTCTTCAAAACCCTGCTAGGAGCGTTGCACAGAGACGGTGTGTGGGCGATGGAGATGGTCCTGGAGGAGGCATATAGCTATTGCCGGGATGTCACCCGAAGGAGCGCGCGCAATTTCTATTATGCCTTCCTTACCCTTCCCAGGCGGCGGCGTTGTGCTATCTACGCCGTGTATGCTTTCTGCCGTCTGTGCGACGACGTAGCCGATGAGAGCCTGCCTCTGGAGGCAAAGACCCTCCGCCTCCGTGAGATAGGGGAGGCACTGGACAGGACCTACGACGGGCGGCCGGACGGCTCTGTTTTTGTGGCCCTGAAGGACGCGGTGCAGCGCTACGGCATAGCCCTGGATGACCTTCGGGAGATCATTCTGGGGGTGGAGATGGACCTGACCCGCACCCGATACGGCACCTTCGAGGAGCTAAGGCAGTACTGCTATCGGGTCGCCTCTGCCGTGGGTCTGGTGTGCATCCAGGTCTTCGGGTACCGGGACCCCAAGGCCAGAGACTACGCCGTAGACCTGGGTATCGCCATGCAGTTGACCAATATCCTTCGGGACCTGAGGGAGGATGCAGCCCGGGGAAGGGTGTATATACCCCTTGAGGACCTTGGTTCTCTTCAATACTCCGAGCCGGAGCTGATTCGGGGTGTGGTCAATGACTCATTTCGGAGGCTGATGGCCTTTGAGGTGTCCAGGGCCCGAGACTACTTCAGGAGGGGGCGGCAGTTGCTGCCCCTCCTACCTCGCCACAGTCGCGCCTGTCCTGCGGTGCTATACGGACTCTACAGCCGCGTCCTCGACCGCATTGAAGAGAGGGGTTACAATGTCTTCGAAAGGCGAGTTTCCCTCTCGTCGGTGGAGAAGGTCTATCTCACAGCCAAGCTGTGGCTCCAATGTCAGGTCCCATTCGCCCTGAGATCCTCGTAATCGGTGGAGGGCTGGCCGGGATATCGGCAGCCTGCCATCTGCTGGACCAGGGTCTCTCGGTGACTCTTGTTGAGAAGCGGCCTTTTCTGGGGGGCCGGGCCTACTCCTTTCGAGACCCGGAAACGGGCCAGGAGGTGGACAATGGGCAGCACGTTTTTCTGGGCTGCTGCACGGAGTACATCGATTTTCTGAAGCGCCTGGGGGTCTTCCACAAGGTTCACCTTCAGAGGCGCTTTCATGTAAATGTGATCGGAGGGCAGAAGGAGGCGGCCCTCTCGGCTGCTCCTCTCCTTCCGGCGCCTCTCCACCTGCTGCCCTCCTTTTTGGCCTTTCCGTATCTGGGCCTGGCGGAGAAGCTGAGATTTCTCCGGGCTATCACCAAGATCTACTTCACCGACAGGAGCAAGCAGAAGAAGGGCCTGGAGGGGAAAACCTTCCTCCATTGGCTGGAGGAGCAGGGCCAGTCGGAGAGGGCCATACGGTGCCTCTGGGAGCTCTTCGTCCTGCCGTCCCTTAATGATCGCGTTGGGGCCGTGAGCGCCTACCAGGCATTCCTGGTCTTCCAGGAAGGCCTGCTGAGAGGCAGGCACAGTGCCAACATCGGCTACTCCAGGGCAGGCCTTACGGCCCTCGTAGACGACGGCGCACGCCGGTACATCGCAGAGAACGGTGGACGCCTGGTCCTGGACAAAGGGGTGGTGGGACTCCATGTGGAGGCTGGAGACGGGCGCGGCGCCCGTGTCGCGTGGGCAGAGTTGGCGGGTGGGGAGCGCCTGAGGGCGGACGCCTACGTGTGTGCCGTACCCTGGCAGGGGTTTCCCAAGCTGCTTCCCGAGCCCTGGTCCGGGCAACCCTTTTTCCAGGCGGCCTCCCGTCTGGAGGCCGCGCCTATAGTGGGACTGCACCTGTGGTACGACCGACCGGTCACGGACCTGGAGTTCGTCGCCTTTCTGGACAGCCCGGTCCAGTGGGTCTTCAACAAGAGCAGAATCATGGCCCTGCCTGCCCCGGGCCAGTACCTGTGCGTCTCCCTCAGCGGCGCCTGGGAGTACGCCCGTATGGAAAAGGAGGAGCTCAAGGCTCTCTTCAGCGTCGAGATGGAGCGCCTTTTCCCCAGGGCGCGCGAGGCCAGGCTGGAGCGGTTCATAGTGGTGAAGCAGCTTCAGGCGACCTTTCGTCCTATCCCTGGCGCTGAGGCCTGCCGACCGTCCCAGGAAACGCCCATAGGGAACCTGTTCCTGGCGGGAGACTGGACCGCCACTGGATGGCCTTCCACCATGGAGGGAGCGGTCCGCAGCGGCAGGCTGGCGGCCACGGCCCTTCTGCGACGGGCCCAGGAGTTGGGTCTGAAGCCCGCTCATTTGCCAACTCCATCTTCAGGGGGCCCTTGAGCCGTGCGCGCCCTCATCCTCGCCCCCTTCGATGCGGGGGTCCTGGAGCTCCTGAACGAGCACATTCCAGTGACCTACGAGCCCTGGACGGAGACTCGCAGGCTGTACGCGCCAGCGGACCTGGCAAGGCGAATCAAGGGTGAAGAGGTCGGCGCTGTCATCGTGGAGGCCGATTTCCTCTTCGATGAGGTCTTTGATGCAGCGCCTCCCCTCCGCTTCGTAGGGATATGCCGCGCCGCCACGAACCACGTGGACCTGGAGGCGGCCACCGAAAAAGGCGTGGTGGTGGTCAACACCCCGGGCCGAAATGCCAGGGCCGTTGCCGAGCTTACCCTGGGGCTGATGTTGTGCCTGGCCAGGCACATTCCCCTTGCCCATGAGTACGTGAAGGAAGGTGCCTGGCAGGAGCCTACGGAGGCCTATACCCGGTGGCAGGGCCTTGAGCTCAGCGGGCGGGTCTTGGGCATCGTGGGCCTGGGCGCCGTAGGCCGCACCGTGGCGCGACTGGCCCGGGGGATGGGCATGAGGGTCATGGCCTACGATCCCTACGTGCAGGCTTTCAGGGGGGTCGAGATGGCTTCTCTCGAAGAGCTTCTGAGGGAGAGCGATTTCGTGTCACTCCATGCACCAGCTAGCTCTGAGACGGAAGGGCTCATCAACGCTGAGAGGCTGGCCCTCATGAGGCCTGCTGCTTACCTGATTAACGTAGCTAATCCGTCCCTGGTGGATGAGGGAGCTCTGGCAAAGGCTGTTGAGTCTCGAAGTATCGCCGGTGCAGCCCTGGACGTGTTCGGCTCTCATCCAGTGCCGCCCAGCAGCCCTCTGCTATGCCTAACTAACGTAGTCCTCACGCCCCACATAGGCGGGGCTACCGCCGAGACCGTAGAACGGCACTCCCGAATGGTGGCGGAAGACCTTCTCCGCTTTCTTGAGGGGAAGAGACCTCGCCGATTGGTCAACCCCCAGGCCTGGAGACGCCGTGGCAGGTAGCTGCGTCCTCGCCCTGGACCTGGGCACTACCAGCGCCAAGGCCCTGGTAGCCGACAGGCAGGGGCTGCCGGCAGGCTTTGCTTCCAGGGACCTGCGCTACAAGAAGCTGCCGGACGTCTCTCCCTGGGCGAGGGAGTTCGTGCCTGGAGCTGTCCTCAAGGTCCTGACGGACCTGGTCGCCGAGGCCTTGGCGAAGGCAAACGCCTCCCCTGCGGATGTAGCAGGCATAGGCATTACCAGCCAGCGCCAGGGTGTCGCCTTCCTGGATGTGCGGGGCCGGGAGGTGTACCTGGGGCCTAACCTGGACCTGCGGGCCCTCTTCCAGGGGATGGCTATAGACGGTGAGCTGGGGCCCCAGGTCTACGAGACCACAGGCCACCTGCCCTCCTTCTTCTTTGCCCCGGCCAAGCTCAAGTGGTTCCAGGAGCAACGCCCGCGGGTCTACGAAAGAATAGGGACGGTGTTGCCTCTGGCCGACTGGCTGGCCTTCCGCCTTACCGGGGAAATGGCCAGCCAGCGGTCGCTGGCGGCTGAGGCGGGTCTCGTGGCCCTTGGCAGCGAGAACTGGGCTGAGGACCTCATGAAAGAGATGGGGCTTGAGCCTGTAAGGTGGCCTCCTCTCCTGGAGGCGGGGCAGCCCACCGGGTTCACTACGGGTGACCTCCTCGGTCTTCCCAAGGGCATACCCGTCGTGGTGGCCGGCCCTGATTCCCAGACTGGCCTGCTAGGCATGGGCGTGCTGCGGGAGGCGGAGGTTGGCATCACCGCTGGATGGAGCTGTCCAGTCCAGCTTGTGACCTCGGCCATCCACCTGGACCCTGCCCGTCGGACCTGGGCCGGGCTCTATCTGTTACCGGAGACCTACGTAATAGAAGCTAGCACCGGGGATGGTGGAATGGCCTATCGCTGGGTCAGGGAGAGCTTCTTCAGGGGCGCTCGCGACCCCTACAGCCGGATGGAGCGCCTGGCGGCGGCTCTGCCCCCGGGGTGCGAGGGCGTGACGGCGATGCTGGGGCCTTCCTTCCTGGACCTCTCCAGGGTTGGCCTGCGCCTGGGCGGGATGCTGTTTCATGTCCCTCTTACGTACAATGCGCCTGGCCCCGGCCATGCAGTCCGGGCCGTGCTGGAGAACATAGCCTACGCCATACGGGCGGGCGTCGAGTACCTGGAGCAGGCGCTGGGCAAGCCGGCCCGCCGCTTCTGCCTGGGAGGGGGCCTCTCCAGGGTGCGTCTCCTGGGAAGCGTCCTGGCGGATGTCCTGGGGAGGCCTGTTGAGGTGGCCTCCTTTCCCCACGTCAGTGCGACAGGCGCAGCCCTTGCCGCCCTCGTGGCATCGGGAGGTGCCAGCAGCCTGGAGGAGGCCGTTGCATTGTGGAGGCCTCAAAGCTATATTGTGGAGCCGGATGCGGCCCATTCGGCGGAGTACAATGACTTTTATAGCGAGTGGCAGAAGCTATGGGCGTATCTTCAAGAGAGGGAAGGGCAAAGGTCTTAGTCCAGGCCTGCACATGCTGAACGGAGCTTGAGCTTATGAAGTGGGAAGCCCAGAGAAGACAGGTCCTGGAGACGGCCAGGGAGATGCTGCGTCTGGGCCTGGTGGCGGGCTCTAGCGGCAATGTCAGCCTGCAATTGCCAGAGGAAGGTGGTAAAGGGCTCCTGGCCATTACGCCCAGCCAGAAACCCTACGTGGAGCTCCAGCCTCAGGACATCGTTGTCATCGACCATGAGGCGGAGCCGGTGGAAGGGGAGCTTGTGCCTTCATCGGAGAGCCTGTTGCACATAGCAGTCTACAGGGCGCGGGCCGACGTGGGGGCTGTCATCCATACACATCCCGTGTTTGCCAGCGTCCTGGCGGTGGCTGGACTGGAGCTGCCGCCGATCCTGGATGAGCTGGTGCTGGCTGTGGGGGGACCGGTGCAGTTGGCCCAGTACGCCTTCCCAGGCACCCAGGGCCTGGCTGAGGCCGCCCAGCAGGCCCTGGGAGAACGGAATGCCGTCCTGCTGAGGAACCACGGCCTGCTGACGGTCGGGAGGACCGCGTCCCAGGCCCTGGATGTGGCGGTTCTGGTGGAGCGGGCCTCCGAGGTCTTTCTCTATGCCCGCCTTCTGGGGGCGGTAAACAAGCTACCCGATGAGGTGGTAAGCATAGAGCAGGAGCTATTTCGCATGCGAAGGAGCTCGGAAGGGCTCGCATCCTCCCAAGGCTCCAGGGAGCGTGCGCCGTGGTGAGCGTTCCCGGGTTTCTGCTGCGGCGCCTCTACGTGAAAGGGAGCCTCTGCAACACCGACCACGGGTTCCAGTTCCAGTTGCGAAATCAGTTGGGCTCGGGCTATGCCCGACGGCTGTTGCCCATCACGGTGGATGGGCAGCCCGCGCCCCTGGAGCAGGCATTCTTCACTTCGGGCGCTGTCACCACGCCCTTCCCGTCAGTTTCACCGGAAAGCCCCTTCACGCTGGTTATGAACAGGACCGTTACGGTCGCCGTAGCTGGCGTCACGCTCTCCCCGGGCCCGCACAAGATAGGGATGGGCTTCGAGGTCCAGGGTCTGGGCACCCTCTCCTTTGACTTCATTGACACCGTGCCTGATGGGTAGAGCCCTGCGGGTCGCGGTCACGGGGGCAAGCGGATATATAGGTTCTCAGGTGGTCCGGCGGCTGTCTGTGGAACCTGAGGTCGAGAAGGTCCTTGCCCTTGACGTCCGGCCTGGGAGCTATCGTCACGACAAGGTGTTCTTCCAGTATTACGATGTGGCAGAGCCCGCTGCTGGCCTACTGCGAAGAGAGGGTGTTAACGCCGTCATCCACCTTGCCTTCGTATTGAGGCCCAGTCGCAGGAGGGAAAGGGCCCAGCAGGTAAATCTGAAGGGCACTCAGAAGGTGCTGGAAGAGTGCCTCCTTGGCGGTGTGAGGCACATCTTGTACCTGAGCAGTGGCACCGTATATGGGGCCTACGGCGACCACCGCCAGCCTTTGAAGGAGGAGGCGCCCCTTAGGCCGAACAGGGGGTTCCAGTACGCGGAAGACAAGGTGGTCGTCGAAGGCTATTTAAAGGCTTTCACTGAGAGACATGCTCAGGTCACGGTGACGGTCCTTAGAAGCTGTGTCGTCATGGGCCCAGGGGCCGAGAACTTCATCACCCAAGCCTTTCGAAAGCCTATGCTCATAGGCATCAGGGGCCAGGACCCGCCTATGCAGTTTCTCCACCAGGATGATCTGAGCGAGCTTATGATGGGCCTTCTGATGAAGCCCGTGGCGGGTGTCTTTAACGTGGCCGGCGAGGGTTCCGTCCGCTATAGCGAACTGGTACGTCTATCCGGCAGAAGGTGTTTGTGGCTGCCTGCGGCGGTGGCCTATGCCCTGACGGGCTGGACCTGGTCGCTTGGCCTGCAAGGGGACTCGCCTGCTGTGGGGCTGGACCTCATTCGCTGGCCCTGGATGGTGGACATGGAGAAGGTGGGGTCTGTAGCAGGCTTCCACCCCCGCCATACGTCCCGTGAGGCCCTGGCCAGCTACTTCAGCCAGGGGGAGTAGACCGAAGCGAACCGCGCGGCGGGTGGTTAGGCTACCGAGGGGAGGCCCAGGGAGCTGAGCAGCGCCTCCATGTCCAAATGCGCATCCATCAGTTGGGCAAACCTGTGGACCTTCCCCAGGTGGTGCACCACTGCCCTATTGAGGAGGGTCTCGCAGGCGCTTATGGCGCTCTTTGTATCCATCTGAGTCACCACCAGGGGTACCCCTCTCTGCTCCGCCTCGTAGAGGATGTACTGGATGGGCTGTACTCCCCCGGTGAGGACCAGACCTACCGTGTCCGTCTCTATGGCGGCTATCTGAAGGTCCGGTCGGTCTCCTCTTACGACGACTGCCTTTCTCTCCCTCCGCTGGAACACGTACAGTCCTTCGTCCATGAAGAAGCCCCCCACCATCAGGTACTCCACCAGCTCGTTGCCCTTCTCAGGGCAAAGGACAAAGGTCCCCTGTACGGCTTGAGCTACGTCGCCGAGCGTTGGCGAGAGCATGGTCCTGTCCTCGGGGATGGCCCCCAGAATAGGCAACCCCTCTTTCTGGAGGCGGGGGACGGTCTCTTGCTGGAGAAGGCTCATCCGGTAGTATGGAACTTTGTTGATGACCAGGCCTACCAAAGCTGGGCCGAACAGGTCTCTGGCCAGGGAGACGTAGTTCTCCTCGGGAGGGTGCCGGTACGGCACCACCGCCAGAACGCGGGCGTCCAGAAGGCTGGCCAGCTCCCGGGATGCCCGGCCTGTGCCCTGTTGGACAGATAGGCCGTCCAGGCCCTCGGCGACGATGACCTGATGGTCCGAGGAAGCATCGTCCAGATGGGCCAGTACCTTCGCCACGATGTCCTTGGGCAAAGTCCCATTAAGCTGATCGTCCCCCGGTGTGAATAGCTCCGGATAAAGGCTTTTGCCTGCCGTCAGGCGGGCATAGAGGAGGGTGTCCGCGTCAGGGCCTGAGCCCTCACCGTGGGGCTTGGCCGACAGGGCCAGAGGTTTCCAGGCAGCGGCCCTCACGCCTCTTCTGGTCACGTTCACGACCAGGGCGGAGGCCAATGAGGTTTTGCCCGCCCCTTTTTCTGCACCTGCTATGTAGACGACTCTCATTGGCCCGTTTCTCTAGGGCTGGCTCTGCCCTTTGCACGGGACTGGCAGGCCAGGGCAGGTCCTAGGCGCCTCCGGCGGCCGGTATGGCATCCTCTCCCTTTTCCACGGAGAAGGCGGGGGCCAGGCTCTCACTGGTGCTAATGGAAGGAGGCATCTCCTCCATCAGGTCCAACCTCTTCCGTCCATCCTCAGTCAGGTCCATGCGTGCCGTGGTAAGGCGGCCTATGATGACGTTCTCCTTGAGCCCGTAGAGGTGGTCCACGGCCCCGTTGACGGCTGCCTCGGTGAGGACCCTCGTGGTCTCCTGGAAAGACGCGGCAGCCAGGAAGCTGTCGGTGAGGAGGGCGCGCCTGGTGATGCCCTGGAGAACAGGCGTGGCAGTGGCGGGTTCTCCACCCTCTGCCAAGACCCTTGTGTTGTTCTCTTGGAAGAGGGCCTTATCCACCAGTTCGCTGGGCAAGAACTCGGTGTCGCCTTGCTGTTCTATCCTCACCTTGCTGAGCATCTGCCGAATAATGATCTCGATGTGCAGCTCGGAGATGCTAACGCCCTGAGCACGATATACTTTCTGCACCTCCTCCAGAATGTAGCGTTGGACCTCGCTCTTGCCCTGGATACGGAGGATGTCGTGGGGGTTCTTGATGTCTGGCCCTCGTGCCCCTGTCGCCAGCACCTGTCCAGCCTTGACCTGATCCCCCTGTTGGACGGTGAACTTGTAGGAGACGGGCAGGGAGCGGTCCTCTCCTGGGTAGACCCTCTCCTCGGTCTCCTGCCAGACGATGGCCAGTATGTTGCCGTTGAGGCGAACTGTCCCAGAGATGCCGGCCACAAGGCCGTCGTCTTTCTGGGGTAGAGCCGCCTCCTTTTTTGCGGCCTTGGCAATAGCCTTAGGGATGGCCAAGATGGTTCCTGCCTCTACGGCACTTCCCTCGCTGACCAGCAAGGTGGACCCCGGCGGCAGTTTGTACTCCTCCCGGTACTCCTCCTCGCTTATTATGCGTATGCGTCTTCCATCGGGACCCTCGTCAACGTGTACCACCCCATCGATCTCGGAGATGATGACCGGGCTCTTAGGTACCCTGGCCTCAAAAAGCTCTTCCACCCTGGGCAGGCCTGTCGTGATATCGATACCTGCCACGCCTCCAGTGTGGAAGGTGCGCATGGTAAGCTGGGTGCCCGGCTCGCCGATGGACTGGGCGGCTACTATGCCTATGGCGTCTCCCATGTTCGCCATGTGGCCTGTGGCAGGAGACCTTCCGTAGCAGTAAGCGCATACCCCTCTGCGGGCCTCACAGGACAGGGGCGAACGGAGGTGCATCTGCTGGATGCCAAGCTCCATGATCTTCCTGGCCATCTCGTCGTCTATCAGATCGTTGCGCTTCACGAGCAGGTGTCCAGCGCTGTCATGGACGTCTTCTGCGGCGATCCTGCCCGCAATGCGCTCATTGATGGGGGCCACGTAATTGGCCTTCTCTTTCTCCAGGTCTCGCACCAGCCAGATCCCCTCGGTGGTCCCGCAGTCCTCCTGGAAGACGATGACGTCCTGGGTTACATCCACCATCCGGCGGGTGAGGTATCCGCTGTCGGCGGTCCTCAAGGCCGTATCAGCCAGCCCCTTTCGGGCTCCGTGGGTGGAGATGAAGTACTCCAGCACGGATAGGCCTTCCCGGAAGCTGGCCTTGATGGGCAGTTCGATGATGCGGCCCTTGGGGTTGCTCATGAGGCCTCTCATCCCGACCATCTGCTTTATTTGAGAGATGTTGCCTTTGGCGCCGGAGGTGGCCATCAGAAAGATGCCTCCGTAGCTGGGCAGGTACTTGGTCACCAGCTTCTCCATCTCGTCGCTGGCTTCCTGCCAGATCTCGATGGCTTTCTTGTAGCGCTCTTCTTCGGTGATGAGACCCAACTGGTACTGATCGTCCAGCTTCCTGACCAGGTCCTGGGCCTGGTTCAGGATCTGCTCCTTCTCCGGTGCCACCTGAAGGTCTTCGATCGCTATGGTCGTCCCGGAAACGGTGGCGAAGTGGAACCCCAGTTGCTTCACTGCATCCAGAAACTCGGAAGTTCTCTGGTTGCCGAAGCGGTGTACGAACTGGGCCACAATCTCCTTGAGGGCTTTCTTGTCCAGTTGCCGGTTCCAGAGGGCGGTGTCCGCCCATATCTCTGGTGGCAGAATGTCCCTGAAGATTATGCGGCCTACGGTAGTCTTCAGCCATCTGTCGGGAGAGCTGATGTCCCTAACCTGAACCTCTGCACGGACATCAACGCCGCCGAGGTCGTAGACCAGGCGGGCCTCTTCAAAGGAGGCAAACCGCCGTCCAGAGCCACTGGCCTTGAGTTCAAGGGTGGTGAGGTAGAACAGGCCGAGGACCATGTCCAGCGTAGGTGTCACTAGGGGTTCACCGGAGGCTGGGGAGAGCATGTTGTACAGGCTCAACATGCCGTTCCGGGCCTCGAGGACAGCCTTCCGGGATAGAGGGACATGGACGGCCATCTGGTCACCGTCGAAGTCGGCATTAAAGGCGGTGCATACCAGAGGGTGTATCTGGACGGCACTCCCCTCAATCAGTACGGGCATGAAAGCCTGAATGCTGGGCCGGTGGAGCGTCGGCGCCCGGTTGAGAAGCACGGGGCGGTCCTTGATAACCTCCTCCAGCACTTCCCAGACCTCGGGTCGGCTCCGTTCCACTATCCTCTTGGCGCTCTTGATGTTGTGGGCAAATCCCTTGAGCACCAGGCGGTGAAGTATGAAAGGCTTGAAGAGCTCCAAGGCCATTCGCTTGGGAAGGCCGCACTGCGTCATTCTTAGCTCTGGCCCCACGACGATTACGGACCGTCCAGAGTAGTCCACCCTCTTGCCCAGGAGGTTCTGGCGGAATCGGCCCTGTTTGCCCCTCAACAGATCGGAGAGGCTCTTGAGCCGATGGTTGTGGGCCCCGGCAATGGCCCTCCCCCTGCGTCCGTTGTCTATCAGGGCATCCACGGCCTCCTGGAGCATCCGTTTCTCGTTCCGGACGATGATCTCCGGCGCCTCCAGCTCCAGGAGCCTCTTCAGGCGATTATTGCGGTTTATCACTCGCCGGTACAGGTCGTTCAGGTCACTGGTAGCAAAGCGGCCTCCGTCCAGTTGAACCATGGGACGCAGGTCAGGAGGCAGGACCGGCAAGACTGTAAGGATCATCCACTCCGGTTTGTTGCCGCTCTTGCGGAAGGCCTCCACCAGGCGCAAGCGCTTTATTGCCTTGCGCCGGCGCTGCCCCGTGGTGGTCCTCATCTCCTGGACGAGCTCTTCTCGGAGCTGGTCTAGATTGATGCTCTTCAGGATCTCCAGAACGCTCTCCGCCCCCATACCGGCGCGGAAAATCCCTGGATACCTCTCCTTCAGCTCCCTGTGACGGGCCTCTGTCAGGATCTGGAGAGGGCGTAGCTCCTCCAGCTCATCGATCCAGGTTTGAAGCTCATCCAGGCGGGCCTGCTCCTTCTCGTCCAGCTTTGCCGGTCCCCCACCCGCTGACTCCTTGGACGACGGGGAACGACGGCGAGAAGAAGGCTTGGTCACCTCGACTACCTGTGCTGTCGAGGGCTCGGGTATCTTCTCCAGCTCCCCCTTGAGTTGACCCAGGGTCTCCTGACGTAGCTGTTCGTTGATGCTGATGATAATATACTGGGCGAAGTAGAGGACCCTCTCCAGGTTGCGGGGAGACAGGCCCATTAGAAGGCCTACGCGGCTGGGAGTCCCTTTAGATAACCAAATATGGGCTACAGGAGCGGCAAGCTCGATATGGCCCATGCGCTCCCGACGTACCCTGGCCCTTGTGACCTCCACACCACATCGCTCGCATTTTATGCCGCGAAAGCCGATCTTCCTGTACTTGCCGCAGGCGCACTCCCAGTCGTTGGTGGGGCCGAAGATGCGCTCGCAGAACAGGCCGTCCTTCTCCGGACGAAGGCTTCGGTAGTTTATGGTCTCCGGCTTCTTCACCTCCCCGTAGGACCAGGCCCTCATCTGCTCTGGCGAGGCTAATGATATGCGAATGGCGTTAAAATCGGTTCCCGTCTGAGCCATCTATCCTTACCTCTCACCGCTTATCGTGCTGGACTAGCTACTGACTTGTTGCCATCTGGGGGCCCGTCACTCGGGGGTCTCTTCCTCCTCCTCCCCTGGCTGCTCCGTCTCGAAGGATCTCAACGGCAGACCTATCTTTTCCTCCTCCTCGCTCATTAGCTCAATGGCAAGACCCAGGCTTTGAAGCTCCTTAAGAAGCACCTGGAAGGACTCAGGAATTCCTGGCTGGACGACATCCTCTCCCTTGACGATGGCCTCGTAGGTCTTTTGCCGCCCCTGGACATCGTCCGACTTGACTGTGAGCATCTCTTGCAGATTGTAGGCTGCTGAGTAGGCCTCCAGGGCCCACACCTCCATCTCCCCAAAACGCTGGCCTCCAAACTGGGCCTTCCCGCCCAGGGGCTGCTGGGTGATCAGGGAGTAGGGGCCCGTGGAACGGGCGTGAATCTTGTCCTCCACCAGGTGACTCAGCTTCATCATGTAGATGTAGCCCACCGTCACGGGCTGCGCAAAGGGCTCGCCAGTTCGCCCGTCACGGAGCACCATCTTGCCAAATATGGGGGGCGCAAGGTGATCCTCCAGGTTCAATCGGCGGGCCTCTTGCAGCATCTCCTCGTAGCTCATGTTCTGGGCGGACACCCTTGCCTCCTCTGACAGCCATATCTTTAGGCAGGCGGTGCGGGCTTCACCATGCACACTCTCATCGAAAAGACGGGCCACATCGTAGCCCCTCTGGGCCAGCCACTCCTTGACCTTCTCCCAGTTGACCTCCTGGTGATCCAAAGCTCTGGGGGAGAGGGCCCCCGACCCCTGGATGAACCAGACCCGAGCGAGGCCATCCTCTATGTCCACATCCTTGGCCCCGTCGAAGACCGGACTGGAGGCCCTGAAACTCAAGAAGCGGGCTGCCCACCCCAGGTGGGTCTCCATCACCTGCCCCAGGTTCATGCGAGACGGTACCCCAATAGGATTGAGGATCAACTCCACCGGCATTCCGTCCTCCAAGAACGGCATATCCTCCACTGGCAAGATACGGGATATGACGCCTTTGTTGCCGTGGCGCCCGGCCATCTTGTCGCCCTCACATATTTTCCTTGTCTGGGCTACCCAGACCCTGACGAGCCGGGTCACGCCGGGAGGCAACTCCTGCTTGCTGTCCCTGGTGACGACACGCACATCGGTGACCTTGCCACGCTCCCCGTGGGGCACGTGCAAAGAGCTATCCTTTACGTCCCGGGCTTTCTCACCAAAGATGGCCCGCAGCAGTTTCTCCTCCGGGGTGAGCTCCGTCTCCCCTTTAGGAGTGATCTTGCCAACCAGGATGTCTCCCGGATTTACCTCTGCCCCTACTCGGATTACACCCTCTTCATCCAGGTCTCTCAGGGCCTCCTCACCCACGTTGGGAATGTCCCGGGTTATCTCCTCGGGCCCCAGCTTGGTGTCTCTGGCCTCGCACTCGTACTTCTCAATGTGAATGGAGGTGAACTTGTCCTCCTGTACCAGCGATTCTGAGAGGATGACCGCGTCCTCAAAGTTGTACCCCTCCCAGCTCATGAAGGCTACCAGCACATTGTGACCGAGGGCCAGCTCCCCCTGGGAAGTAGATGAGCTATCTGCTAGGGGCTGGCCCGCCTTTATCACCTCTCCAGGGAAGACGATGGGGTGCTGGTTCACACAGGTGCTCTGGTTAGACCGCAGGAACTTGGTCAGAGAGTATTGATGGATCTTGCCATCCCTATCTCGGACCCTTATGGCATTGCCCGTGACAGAGGTTACTACCCCGTCCACCTCAGATATCAGAACCTGCCCGCTGTCCAGGGCTACGCGGGTTTCCATCCCTGTACCCACCAGGGGGGCCTCAGGCCTGAGGAGGGGTACGGCTTGTCTCTGCATGTTGGACCCCATCAGGGCCCTGTTGGCGTCGTCATGCTCCAGGAATGGAATAAGGCAGGTAGATACACTTACGATCTGCATTGGCGAGACGTCAATGAAGTCCACGTTCTCGGGTGGTTCCACGTGGACTGCGTCTCCCCGCCGGACCTCCACCTGACTGGCGACAAGCTGGCCCAGCTTATCCATGGGTGAGTTGGCCTGGGCTATGACGTATCGCTCTTCCTCATCGGCTGGCAAGTAGACCACGTCCTGAGGTTCCAGGGAGACGAAGGGCTTTATGCTGACGGGCGTATCGCCCAAGGCTGCCAATCTCTTTCTGGTGGCTACCTGCACTGTCGTGCCTGACTTGACCAGGATGCGGCCTCCCTTGTCCCGCACATCCTCGGTCACGGTTCGGCCAGGGAGTTTATCGTGGTTGGCGGGAAGCTGTTTGTACACCTTACGATAGGGTGTCTCTATGAAACCGTAGTCGTTGACCCTGGCGTACGTGGCTAGAGAGCCCAGAAGGCCGATGTTAGGGCCCTCGGGGGTCTCTATGGGGCATATGCGGCCGTAGTGGGAGTGGTGGACGTCCCGGACATCGAACCCGGCGCGCTCTCGGGACAGGCCTCCGGGTCCCAGGGCCGACAGCCGCCTCTTGTGGGTCAACTCTGCCAGAGGGTTAGTCTGGTCCATGAACTGGGAGAGCTGCGAGCCGCCGAAGAACTCCCTTACTGCGGCAATGACGGGCCGCACGTTCACCAAGGCTGCCGGGGTTGCCTCCCCCGGCTCTATGAGCGTCATCCGCTCCTTTATCACCCGCTCCATTCGAAGAAGGCCTACCCGAAGCTGGTTCTGGATAAGCTCCCCCACTGCCCTCACCCTGCGGTTGCCCAGGTGGTCTATGTCATCGGCGGTCAGCTCTCCGTTGTTGACGCGGATCATGGTCTTGATGATGGCCACGAGGTCTTCCACGCGGAGGATGCGGGTGCTTTCAGCCAAGGGGAGGCTGAGTCGTCGGTTGAGCTTGTAGCGCCCTACCCGTCCCAGGTCGTACCTTCTGGGGTTGAAGAACATGCTCTCCACTAGGCTGCGGGCGTTCTCTTCGTTGGGAGGCTCGCCGGGGCGGAGGCGCCGGTAGAGTTGTATCAAGGCCTCCTCTTGGGTGGCGGAAGGCACATCCCGCGCCAGGGTGCTTTCCACGTAGTGATGGTCTGGACTAGTATCGACGTCCGAGAACAGCTCTCGCAGGCGGCCATCATTGACAGCGCCCAGCGCCTTGAGGAAAGTGGTGAAGGGTACCTTCCTCTTGCGGTCCACTTTGACCACGATAAGGTCCTTGGTCCCAGTCTCGAACTCCAGCCATGCCCCTCGGTAGGGTATGAGCTTGGCGAAGCAATAGGATCGCCCGGTCAGGGGGTCCACTTGCAAGGTAAAGTAGACTCCAGGAGAGCGCACCAGTTGGCTCACGACGACTCGCTCAGCTCCGTTGATGATAAAGGTCCCCGTGGTGGTCATCATGGGCATGTCGTCGAAGAATAGCTTCTGCTCTTTTATCTCCCCGGTCTCCTTAACCAACAATTGGGCCGTCACATACAACGGGGCGGCGTAGGTTATCTCTCGGCGACGGCATTCCTCCTCGCTGTACTTGGGCGCACGGAAATGGTGATCACTGAAACGGAGCTCAAACCGATTGCCCGTGAAATCCTCGATGGGGGATATTTCGGTCAGTAGCTCTCGTATCCCCTCAGCTTTGAGCCAGTCGAAGGACCTGGTCTGTATCTCTATGAGACTAGGCACCTCAAGGACCTGTGGTATCCGCGCGAAGGTCTTTCTTGCCAGAGGAATACCGTTATGTAGGTGCTCAGTTGCAAGCATACTTTTGAGACTCCCGAATAAAACTCGCTGGAGACAAAACAGGTCTACTCAGTTCCAGCGGAAGCCGTCAGTGGGACAAGGTCTGGGGGGAAGGGTCTTAGTGGGGTCATAATCAGACAAACTACAATTGTACCGCCTGTAGCCCCTTTGTCAAGGCTTTTGGCAATTAGGTACTTGACACACCCACAAATCTGTGATACACTTCTATCTGAGATAGATAGGAGAGGGCGCACATGGTCACAGAGACGGTCACATTCCAAAAGGTGCTCAAGTGGACGGATGAAGAGTGTCGTACCTACCTGGAGAAGCAACGCTGGCCCAGCGGCGTATGTTGCCCCAGGTGTGGGGTACTAGAGCCATACCGAATCACCCGCAAATCGGCAACGAAGAACACCGTCCAGACCCTTTTCAAGTGCCGAGCTTGCCGGAGACAGTTCACCTCTACGGTAGGCACCATCTTTGAGGACTCTCACATCCCGCTCAGCAAATGGTTTGCAGCGATATATCTCATGTGCGCATCCAAGAAGGGCGTGAGCGCCCACCAGATTCACCGGCAGCTTGGAGTCACCTACAAGAGCGCCTGGTTCATGTGCCACCGGATTCGCGAGGCCATGAAGGACAAGGGCGTGCTTACGCCCCTATCGGGCATTGTAGAAGCCGATGAGACCTATATCCACCCCAGGACTCGGCGGGGACACCCGACGTGGCATGAAAAGGTGAAGGATGAGATTGAGATGGGGCTGCGCCCCAAGCCGGAGAAGAAGGCCCCCTACCAGGACAACCCGACGGTCTTCGGTATGCTAGAGCGGGACGGGCAAGTCCGGACCATGCGGGTACCCGCCACTACCAGCAGCGTCCTCAAGCCTATCATGGGCCGGATGATTGATATGCAGAAGGCCCGCCTGATCACCGACGGGCATCCGGCCTACAGAGATATAAAACGCTATCTACCCCACGATGTAATTGACCATGAGGTAGAATACGTGCGGGGAGATGTGCATACCCAGGGGATTGAAAATTACTGGAGCCTGCTAAAGCGGGGCATTTACGGAGTGTTCCACCATGTAGGGGAAGGCTATCTTCCCCAGTATCTCAGCGAGTTCGAGTTCCGGTTCAACCGCCGGAAGGTTTCCGACGCCGAGCGGTTCGTCGCTTTGATGGGGCAGACTGAGGGGAGATTGACTTGGTATTGCCAGACTCCACAGTCTCAGAATCCTCACGCTTAGGCGGCGTGGCGAGTTCCTTTATCGCTTCCTCAAAGGAAAAGGGGTGAAGCGATATGGTTGTGTCCTGATGCTTTCCCTTCTTGGTGGGCATCCTATATCCCCAGAATCGTCTTCATGGATTGCTGCAATCCATCCAAGTCATCAGGATTCAATGAGCCGAGGTGTTTCCGTATCATGCGCTTGTCCACAGTCTGAATGACTGCTTTGGCCTTGGATGGCCGTAACAAACCCGCCTGTTGCCAGCCGTTGATTGGGGTATCGCCATAGCGAAGATTCTCCACCTTGGACGATACTGGTATCAAAACAACGTCCGCACTGTTCTGATTGAAGCCCACTGCACTTACGACAATCGCGGGACGGAACTCGGTGCCCCGTTGGTTCGTAAAGCGGATGGCTACGGTGACGATGGCACCAGCACTATACAGTGTTGTACTCTGCATCTGCGGCATTGTCCCAGATTGAGGCTAGGATTGGGTAGTCTGCGGCGTCTAGAGCGGCGTCTTTCTCAAGCGTCTTTGGTATAGTTACAAATACCGCCTTGTAGTATGACTCTCCTGTGATTTCATGGTCGCCGAAGCTCGTGCTAGGGAGTTGCTCGGCCCACTGTTCACTAAACCCGCTCATGACCCTGGTATCTGTTAAGTGGAGTCCAGGAATGACTTCAATGATTGGCATAGTCATCTTCCCCACCTTCGTCATGAACTTTTCGGAGTTTCATTGACCCTAAGTCGAACTGCACGCTTCTCTTCATCATTGACCAGGACAGAGAACTGGTAATCACCTGATCTCTCAAAGCGTACACCAACCAATGCATAGATTTGATTCATCGTCGCCCTTGCCCCTGGGATTGGAGGCCTGTTGACCTTGATACCTTGTTCCGCAGAGAACATCTGGTTTCCATCGGCGTCTAGCAACAAGACCTTGGTTTGCTTCATAGAGTCGAATTCCGCTGGACTTGCCTCATAGGAGATAACTAGATGCATCAACGGTAGTACCGCAGGGAAAGCAATGGGGTTTATCGCGTTACGTCCATTACACTTTCCATTATCACCACCTCCCCATTAGCGGTCAATAGACCATCTTCGGTATCTATGTTCACCCATTCTGATGGCTCGCCGTGTCATTAGATTCAGGGTGTGTCATCGGTATAATCGCCAGGCTTTTTGAAGGGAATTCCGACGCCTGTTTGTCCAAGACTGCCGTCACTATTCCGCCAACGCCACTCCACCGGGAGTTGCTCTTCGGGCTGAAAGGGGATGCTCCTTGACTGACCGGCAAACCGCTCCCTACAATGGAGGCAAGCGGGTGTAGCTCAGTGGCAGAGCATCTGCTTCCCAAGCAGAGGGCCGAGGGTTCGAATCCCTTCACCCGCTCCAGCAGGTCAAAGATACGAAAGAAAGTCGCCGCATAGATTTTCCCTGACAGAGGGGGTCTGCTACTTGCATCATGAGTAGCTCCTGACTGGCGACATTCGCTGAAGCCCTACTATGATGGTGTTAAGATCCGCGGCCTTTGCATGGCTTGGAAGTGACCTTCTCCCAAAAAGTTAGGTCGAGTTAGGCTACCCTAAGCCCCGCAGCTGATTAGGCTGAGAGCAGAGCCGTGAGTTCAGACACGTTGGCCACATTGTCAAAGCGGTGGATGAGGCGAAGGCCCTGCTCAATTCGGTCTTGAGGCAACTCGCTCCTGGGCACCAGGGCCCGGTACTTGGCATCGACGTCACTCCACTCAATCCCCCTCTGGGGAGAGCCCCTGGGCCAGTCAACGGTGTGGGAATAGCTTCTGCCGTCCTTGGTAGTGATGGTGACTGTACCTCCCCTCGGATAGTCGGCGGCAGTCCGTCCTGGCACCAGCTCCAGCCTCACCTTCTCTTGAAGACTCCGTAGGACAGGGTCGTTCAGCTTTCGCAGGGAGATGCTGTCCCAGGCGAACTCCTTTTCGGCTACACAGAGGGCCATATAGAATGACAGGCTGTGGATCATGCCCGGGAAATCCTGGGGATGGAGGTGCGCGTATACAGTTTTCAGGAAAGGGGAACCGGCTACTGTTATACGCTCTACTTCCTTGGGCATAACATTACCGGCTTTGGCCGCGAGTATCGCCGCCTCCACCAACGCATGCATGCCATGAACCCCTGGGATGAGCTTCAACGCCATGTCGGTCACAATATCCCAGTCCTCTCCCAAACTCCGTGTTATTGCCTCTATATCTACATTGGAACCATACGTTTCAAAGAAGCCTGACCTGGCTTCGAGGATATGCTCATCAATGGTATAGCCGTTGAGGGCTGCCAGCGCCGCATTGATGCCCTGCATGGCCGATATCCCTGCATGGTATTCACGAGCATGAGAGTTGGTGGCGATCCGCAGGCCGCCCATAGATGTGGCCGCCAGGGCTATAGCCTGGGTCATCTGTTCGCTTGTAAGTCCCAGCAGCTTGCCGGTAGCAACCGCCCCGCCGAAAACGGAGATGATGCAGTTATGAATACCCCGTTTAAGGAACACAGGGGAGATGCGCTCCCCAATTCTACCGGCCGCCTCGTAACCTAACGTGATGGCGCATAGTACATCCTTACCAGAGGCTCCGACTCGCTCTCCAACGGCTATAGCTGTAGAAACAGCGATCGTGCCTGGGTGGGCGTAGCACTTCATGTGGCTGTCGTCCGAGGCGGCTGCATCGCTCATCATCGCATTTGCTCTTGCTGCATCGGAGACGTACACCTTGGGGCCAGGATCAAACCATATGGTGGCTTCGCCCGGGCCCCCTCGCTCCTTTACCAGCTTCCTGACAATGGCCGCCGACACCTTGTCTGATCCTGCCGCAGCACTTGCGATGGTGTTGGCAACGGCAATCTTTGCGTGTTCCACTACCGTTGCTGGTAGATCCTTTGGAGACGTTGCTACGAAGAACACTGCTAGCTTGCTTGCTACACTCATAATCAGCCCGCCCTCCTGTTTGTTCAGCCCAGGCTCTGAGAGCTCATGGGACAAGGGTGAGGTACTCTAGGTTAGCCATAAGGGAGCTCCCTGGGGATATGGGGTAGTTTCTTATCCTGGAGCCACCGGCAAAAAGAATATTTCCCGTCACCAAGGGGATGTGCCAGTAATTGTCATACCAGAAGTCCCCCAGTTGCCGCACGAGTTCGCTTTGCTTACCGAAATCCAACTCGTTCAGGATCTTATCGCACAGCTCGTCTATCTTCGGATGCTCACTGTGCAAGGTCGTTGAGAAACTGGGGCCTCCACTGCTACAGGCGTAGGTTGGGGGATCGGTGACGCTAGGATTGGTGTAGAGCCAGGTCCACCCGGCGGTGTCTCTCTCTATCCTTCTCTGTCTCACGGTGGGCCTGTCTTCAGTGAGCATCCTGTTAACTTTCAGGCCCAGGTTTGTCTCCCAGAATGAGGCCACCGCCTCCGATGCATCCACGTTCTCCGGCCCGGCGGCTAACTTGATGAGCCACATGCCGGTCTCGAAGCCGTTGGGATAACCCCCCTGAGCCAATAGCTCTTTGGCTTTCTTCGGGTCATAGAGGTAAGGTTTCCATTTAGGGCTCCACCAGGCTACCCCCTCCTTCTGGAAGTTAAAGGCCACCGAAGAAAGGAACCCCTCACCAAGGAATATCTTATTCAGAAGGGCCTGTCGGTCTATGGCCAGGTTCATGGCCTGACGGACCAGGCGGGCCTTCTCATTGATGGGGTCAGGGCCCTGGGTCCAGGGCTGGTTAGGGTCATACTTAGGCCTGGTGTTCAGAACCATGCCACCGAAGGCGCCGAAGGTCTCCATCGCCATTTGGCCGCGGAAAATCTTGAGGCGTGCTGCTTCGAGTTCTCCTTTGTACCTGACAGATATAGGCGCGAGATCGGTGGCTCCTGTCCTCAGCATCGCTATGCGCGTGGAGGCCTCGGGCACGATAAATATGTTTACCTCTGCTACGGAGGGTACTATTCGCCAGTGCTCGGTGAGGGCCTTCAGTGTAACCTTTTGATTTCGCTTGTGGTCTGCGAATTCGAAAGGTCCAGTCCCTACTGGCCGTCTAGTGGCTGCCTCCTCACCAACGGCCTCTGCATATTTCTTCGACGTGGGAGCGAAATATGATGACTGGTAACCAAAGCTCAACCGTCTGAGCACTGTCACCAGGGTCTCGGGGCTGTGGATTTCGAAGCTATACTTGTCCAGCACCTTGAAGTTATTGATATCCTTACCAATCCAGCGCTGGAACAGGCCGGCATTCGGATTTAGGGAGCCAGACTTAAGAAACTCGGCCAGCGAGAACCTTACATCGTCGGATGTCAACTCACCCTGCCCTCCATGAAACTGGATGCCCTTTCTCAGGGTAAAACTCCACTTGGAGCCACCACCAGGCAATGCCTCAGCACTCCATTTCTCCGCCAGGCCGGTGGGCGGATAGGCTCCTGTCTCAGTATCGTACCCGACTAAGGGTTCGAAGACGTGGGCCGTAACAGGCCCCTCAACGCCAGTCGTGAGCCTCACGACCCAGCTTTCCGATCCCAGATTCTCGAGAGCCGTGTTCAGTATTCCCTTGGGGACGCGTTTAGGAGTGGGTGTTGGGATAGATGGCGCAGGGGTTGGCGTGGGTGTAACTGCAATCACCCTCGTAGGCGTTGGGGTAGCCGCTGCTGCCGGAGCCTTGGTCGGTGTTGGCGCTGCTGCCGTCACGGGGGCCTTCGTGGGCGTTGCTGTCGGCGCCGCGCGTGCGCAGGCTAGGCCAACAAAAGCGACACATACAATGATTGCAACCAAGCGTACAGAGCGCATTTGCCACTTCCTCCATAACCCGACGATTCGGTATTTGGCCACTCGCTCTCTTCCACAGGGGAACATTAAGGTATGAGCAGTGTCAACTACCAGGTTAATTATTCTCTTGGTGCATCCGCATTATTAGTGCATATGCTAGCGGCGTTTCCAGCTATAGCGGGCTGGTCTCTGCCAATGGTTCTGGTCTCCCAGTCAAATCAGCTGGGCTGCAGTGTTCACAATCTTCTCCGCCTTGAACTGGAGAGGTGGCTGGGGAGGGATCAGGAGCAGGAAGGATGTTCCTGCCACCAGGGCTATTGATTTGTGTCAACATTTGGCTGCTATGCAGGTTGACAAGCCTCCTGTCAGATGGTAGATTCTGCCCTAGCTATATCTTGCTGAAAGAGCTGCTACTTCAGCATTCCAGGTGTTTGATACTGGGGCAGTGTGATGATGGGGAGAGGGCCCAATTGAGCTACGATAGGCCTGTGGAGTGGCAGGGGGATGTCCAAGAGGTGGCCTTTACCCTGCCGGGATCAGGGGTTGTGAGGGGAGCAGGCGTCCTGGCGGCCATAACAATGATGGTGGCCGCCTCGGTGCTGTTCATCAGCTCCTTCAACACTGAGCGCTCCCATCAGCAGTGGTTTGCTGCCCTCATCACAGCCTTGCTTGCCCTCTTCGTTCTGTACGGGGCGATGGTGGGTGCCAGCAGGAGCCGGAGTCTAGGGCTTCTAGCTTTTGGCCTGGCCTTCCTTTTTGTCGCCTTGTTTCCCCTCGTCCGCTATGCGCCACTCTTCTTCAAGTACTTCTATCACCAGGACGTGGAGGGGTATTTCCCACCCTTATGGTTCTTCAGCGCTTCCCTGCCCCTGCTGGTGGTCTCTATTATGGAACTGGCGATGCCCGCCCGCGGTGCCTCCAAGGGGGCAGGCACGTCCCTGGTGCTGGCTATCGCCGCGGCGGTGTTGGTCCTGTTCTTTGGCGGCGTCTTTGTCAGCGCACTGGCTCCTAACTCCAGGCTGTTGACCTTTCCTGATACGATTTTTCTGAGCCTGGGTGGCTGTGTGGTGATCTCCACTGCCGTGGTCTTTGTGGCGATGCTGCCGCGGAAAGGCTACCTCAACGCCGGCGCGGCTCTGCTGGTCTTGTTCGGCATGGCCCTGGAGTTGGCTTCTATTCGGTTCTACGGGGGCACGCCGCGGATGATCCTGGAGACGGACTGGTACATATATCGGCAGCCCTTCTTTCCGCTGGTGGCCATTCTGGGAGGCACCATACCTGGGGCTCTCTGTGTAGTTGCGGGGGTACTTTTATGGTGGAACGGCTGGCGCGGGAACGCGGTAGACCTGGCCTGAGGCAGCCTCTGCTGCCCATAGTGCAGGGGTGGAGGTCGCGTATTGCTGCCTTGCTGAGGCGGTCCAATGTTGTTCTGGTCCTGACAGCGATAGCCCTGGTGTTTGCCATGGCCACTGGTTTCATCCTGCTCTACCGGCTGGTCTACCTCCTTGGGCTGGTCTGGATTCTTGGCCTCTTGTGGTGCCGTCTTGGTCTGCGGGGCCTTCAGGTTACCGCTGTACGGAGGGCGCGGAAGGCGCAGGTGGGGGATAGCCTGGTCACGGTGGTGGGAGTCCAGAACTCCTCATGGTTGCCCAAGCTATGGGTCGAGGTGGGGGACCTGACAGACCTGCCCGTCCCTGTGGCTGGCCAGGTCATAAACGTCGCACCTCATCGTAGTGTTGAATGGCAGACGTCTACCCTCCTCAAGAAACGCGGTGTGTATACCCTGGGGCCGGTCAGGGCCTCGGTCGCGGACCCCTTTGGAATCCACGCCAGCCAGCGCTATTTTGGTGGGACTCAGGAGCTGGCGGTTTATCCAGCAACGGTGGACTTGCCCTATTTCCACCTGCCGCTGGCAGAGCTGGTCGGCGAAGAAGTTGCAAGACAGCGCTCCTACCAGGTGAGCCCTTCAGCTTCCAGTGTCCGGGAGTACGCTTATGGGGATACGCTGAACCGTATTCACTGGCCCTCCACTGCCAGGATGGGCCGCCTCATGGTGAAGGAGTTTGATGTGGGGGAGGGCAGTATCATCTGGGTCTTTCTGGACCTGGAGCGGCGGGCGCAGGCTGGCGATGAGGTGGACAACAGCGAGGAGGTCCAGGTAAGCATAGCTGCCTCTCTGGTGAAGAAGTATCTCAACGAAGACTGGTCTGTGGGCCTGGTGGCCAATGGGGGGGACCGCTATGTGCTATCGGCTGAGTCTGGGAGTGCCAGGTTAGAGCAGGCCCTGGAGTTTCTCACCAGGGCTCGTGCCGATGGGACGACCCCCCTGGGGAAGGTTATTGCAGGCGCTGGCTCCCTTCTGGGGCCCCTATCTACGATGCTATTGGTCACTCCTTCTCTGGATCCCGAGTGGACCAGGGCCCTGGACTCGATTCTGAGGCGCCGAGTCAGGGCAGCGGTCATTCTGGTAGAGCCTTCTTCCTTCGGGGCAAAGGGCGGGGCAAAGGGGGACTCTTCCGCCGTGATTCAGCATGTCCGGCTGCGAGGGGTGCCGGTCTACACTGTGAGGAGGGGTGACGACCTTGGCAAGGCCCTTCACTATCGGAACGCTCAGTAGAAACTACAAAGGTAGCTTCCATGGCCGTGGATAGAACGTCAATACAGAAGGTAGGAGATAGGCCCGGCGCCCGCGTGGCCTGGGCTTTCTTGGACAGGGTGCTGGCTAAGGATGCCTGGCTGACCTTCCTGCTGCTGCTGAGCCTCCTATTCATTGTGGCCAGCTCCATTGAGGAGGCCCACTGGGTAGAGGCCCCGCCTCTGCTGAGTACCGCTACCGTGGCTGCCCTTGCTGGCCTCCTGGTGGGCAGGAGTCGGCGGTGGGTCCCCTTGGCCCAGGTGGGGGCCCTTATTTTGGGCGCCGCCGTGGTATACCTTCACTGCGTGGTCCTGACGGAGGCAGGGTTTGCCCCCGAAGGGTTTACCGAGTTGAATCGCCGCGTCTACATGTGGTGGAAGGCGGTTCTCGGAGGGGGCATAAGCACCGACCTTCTGCCCTTTGCGCTCATCTTGACAGCTCTAACCTGGCTGGTGAGCTACCTCGCCTCTTGGTTCTTGTTCCGCTACAACAACTTCTGGGGAGCGGTGCTTCTTCCTGGAATCGCTATCCTCACCAACCTGAGCTACCTCCCTGCGGAATACTTTATCTACTTCTTCCTTTTCCTGTTTGTCGCCCTGTTGCTGGTGGTAAGGGTTACGTCCCTTCAGCGCATGACCCTCTGGCGGGAAAAGGGGACGCTTTACCCAGGCGCATCAGGAGTGATGGCCCTTTTCACCTCCCAGTGGCTGGCTGCGGCCATCTTGCTGGTGGCCCTCTTTCTACCCCTCCGATCGAAGGTGGTACCGGCTCTGGACCTCCTGTGGGGGAAGGCCAGGTGGCCGGCTAACCGGATGGAGCAGGAGTTCACCCGCCTCTTCTCTTCGATACCGTCCAGGAAGCCTGGCTCCCTGCGTCCTCTCGGTGACTACCTCGCTTTTCAGGGCCTCAACCTCAGTGAAACGCCCCTATTCTATGCGGATGCGCCGGCTCCTCTTTTCTGGCAGGTGAAGTCCTACTCCTTCTACAGCTCCCAGGGGTGGAGAACGGAGGATACACAGGTGGTGCCTTTCAGGGCCAGCCCGGCGGAAACCCGCGGCGCCTATAAAGCGCAGGTAGAGTTCTCTTACTACATAAGCGTGGTGGCCCCGACGACTCACTACTACACCGCGGGGCAGGTGGTGACGCTGAATGTGCCGGCCCAGGTTGAGGTGCATGGGGGCAAGTCCTACCTGTTAGACCTTCGGGATAGCAAAAAGGTCTCGGGGCTTCCGGAGGACCTCAGGAGGGCGGCTTCCCGCCTTGCGCAGGATGGGGCGTCGGGGATAGAGGGGGGGGACTGGGCATCTGTGGTGCGTGGTTTCCTCCCCAGGGACGTGGTGATAACGCGGGTAATTAGGGAGTCCGGCGACGGCCGTGAGGCGGCTGTCAGAATCGAGCCTGGCGGGGGGTACGCAGCCTCGCTGGTTGAGGCGCTCCGGGACGCCAGGCGGATTCTGGCCCTGGAAGTGACACGCAGAGGGCCCGGCACAGCGGACTTCGTATCGGTACGACCGGAAGTCCGTATTGTTAACAACCTCACCTACGGCGTCACCGCCACCTATAGCCTGGCTACGGAGGAGGAGCTGAGGTCCGGCACAGGCTATCCTGTGTGGGTGACAGACCGATACCTGCAGTTGCCCGGTACCGTGCCTCAGAGGGTGAGGGACCTGGCCGCCTCCCTCACGCGGCGGCAGGGCAACTCCTACGACAAGGCATCGGCCATAGAGGAGTACCTGAGGAAATACAAGTATAACCCTAAGGTAGATGCGATCCCATTCAACTTCGACGCTGCCGACTATTTTCTGTTTGAGAGCAAGGAGGGCTACAGCGACCACTTTGCCTCAGCTATGACGGTGATGCTCCGTAGCATAGGGATACCAACTCGCATGGTGGTCGGCTTCGGCCCAGGTTCTGTGGACATGGAGGAGCCCGACGCCCCCATTTACGTGATCAGAGAGAAGGACAGCCACTCCTGGCCGCAGGTCTACTTCTCTGAATACGGTTGGATCGACTTTGAGCCAACCCCCATCTACTTGCGGCGTCCAAGGGGAGACCTGGCCCTCTGGGGGGGCCTGACGGGGGGCCTCGATTCTGAGGGCTCAATGGCGGAAGTGGAGCAAGAGCCAACCTTCGAGGAGTTGCCGCAAGACGAGTTCATAGGCACAGAACCCAGCCGAAAGCTGGGTGGCCTGGGGCCGCTCCCTCTCCCCTTCATCTTCTTCGGTTCCCCCCTGGGCACCGGGGGCATCCTCTTCGGTATGTTTCTCCTGTTCTGGGGGATGGTCTTCTGGGCTGCGTGGCGCATCATCTTCGTGAGGCTACCCGTTCCTGAGCTGGCCTACGAAAAGATGTGTCGCCTGGCTTCCATATTTGGGCTAGCGCCCAAGTACCATCAGACCCCTCAGGAGTACTGCCGTTCCCTGGAGAAGGTCATGCCCAAGGCAGCCGAGGACCTCTACGTCTTGGGGGAGACCTACAGCCGAAGGCGCTACAGCCAGCGGCCCCTGGCTGGGGGGGAGGCGTCCCGCGTGAGGGCTGCCTGGTCTAGGGTGCGGCGGGCCCTTCTTCGCCGCTTGCTAGGTGGCGTGTAGTTGGGCTGCCCGCCTCTGATAAATAGCCTCTGCTGGGCCATCCCTTGCCGTCGCTCGGGGAGAGGTCAGCGGGGCAATCGGCTCAAGGGGCAAAGGAGACCTTGAACAACTGGTCATCATCGCGAGTAGGAAAGCCGCGGCCGTCCCGGTTATTGTTGATGAAGTAGAGGGCTCCGTCGGGCCCCTCCGCTACGTCCCGCAGGCGGCCCAGGTCGCCGACGAAGAGCTTCTGGAGAAGCGTCGCGCGGTCGTAGGCAGGCGGCGCCAGGGTTACCTGAGCCAGGTGAGTCCCTCGAAGGTTAGCGAAGAGGAGGGTCCCTTTCCAGCCTGGTATCTGACTTGCGGTATAGAAGGTGGCGCCTGAGGGAGCCCACGTGGCGTCGGGGCCGCTCTCCATGAGGGGGTCTCGGAAGCGTGGGTCCAGGGCGATGCCCACCACATGGGGCCAACCGTAGTTGCCGCCAGGGAGGATCAGGTTCAGCTCATCACGTCCCTGGGGCCCGTGCTCGGTCGAGTAAAGCTGGCGCGTCGTAGGATGCCAGGCCAGCCCCTGGGGGTTTCGATGGCCGTAGCTATAGACGGGCGAATTGGGGAACGGGTTGTCCTGGGGTATGGAGCCGTCGGCCTGGATTCTAAGAATCTTCCCTGCCATGGAGCCCAAGTCCTGGGCTGAGAAGGGGTTGGCGGCGTCGCCTGTGGTGATATAGAGGAGGCCGTCGGGCCCGAACTTTATCCTCCCTCCGTCGTGGATGGAGGCAGCAGGAATCTTGTCGAGGATAACCGTCAGGTCGGCGCCTCGCCCTGCTCGTTCGGTGAGGCGGGCCACGCGGTTCCACCGGCCGCCGCGGGCATCCCAGTAGGTGTAGTAGACATAAACATAGCCGTTCTCGGAGAAGCGTGGGTCCAGGGCGATACCCAAGAGACCGCCCTCGCCTTCGACAGCCACCTCAAGGGTAGCCCAAGGGTCGGGCAGCAGCCGGCCATCCCTGCTCACACGGACAGCGCCCTTCCTTTCGGTGAGGAAGATGCGCCCGTCGGGGGCGAAGGCCAGGCTCCAGGGGATTTCCAGGCCCTTGGCCACCGATTCCAGCTTGAGCCTGGAGCCCGGTGGTGGACGGGGGGCAGGCGTTGGGGTGGCCGTCGCTGTAGGCGTTGGCCTGGGCGTAGGAGTAGGCGAAGGTAACGGAGAAGACGTGGGAGTGGGTGCCTGGCCGGGGGTAGGCGTGACAGTTGGAGATGGAACCTGACAGGCCAGGATGAAGGTCAGCATGAGGATTAGAAGCGGTGGAAGACGAAACAAGGGCGTTGGCTTACGCCTTCTCACCGTCGAGGGGTCTGACCCAAATCCTGGAGGCAACCTGGTACCCCAGCGCCACGGGCTGACCGTCTACTTGCATCTGGATTATCCCACGATAGGGGGCCACGTCCGTCAGGGAGACCAGGTGGCCGGGGAGGCATCCTACCTCCACCAGAAACTTGAGCAGGGCCTGGTCCTCCTCTGGGATCTTCTCTACCACAAAGGTCTGTCCGCCTCGGGCCCTGTCCAGCGGTAGGATCTCCTGCTGAGAGGGAGAGTATCCGCTTCCCGGGATGGGGCGGCCAAAGGGGCATGTAGTGGGGTTGTGCAGCCTCTCGGCGATCCTGGCCTCTAGCTCTGGGGAGATGGCATGCTCCAGCCTGTGGGCCTCAATATGGGCGTTGTGAAGCTCCAGCCCGAGGAGGTCGACAACGAGGCGTTCCGCTAGCCTGTGGCGGCGGACCATAGCCTCGGCGAGGGGGAGACCCTGGGGCGTAAGCTGGATCTCCTTGTCCGGGGCGACCTGCACCAGCCCCTCCCGGACCAGCCGATGTACCATCCCCGCCACTGAAGGGAGAGACGTGCCCAGCCCTTCGGTAGCCGGTATCTGTTTCAGATAGTCTGCCAGTTGGCCCAGGGAGACCCTCACCCCTTCCTCTTTGAGCACGTAGAGAGATAAAAGGTAGTTCTCCGCCACCGGCGAGAGTCGGTGGCCCGTAGGAAGCCGGTGGACGGGTGGCTTCTGCCCCTTCTTGCCCTTGGCCATTCAGAGCGCTCTTCTCAGCACTTACCCGGTCTACAATTTACCACGTTGGAGCCTTTAGCTCGACGAGGCCAGTCCGCAGGGCCTTAACGGCGGCCTGGGTCCTGTCCGATACGTCCAGCTTGGTCAGCAGGTTCTGGACGTGCTTCTTGACCGTGATCGTGGCGAGCCCCAGGGCCCTGGCGATCTCCTTGTTGCTAGCCCCGTCCGTAATCAGTTTCAGCACCTGGTTCTCCCGCAGGGTCAGCTTGCCAGCGACCATTGATTCATCCCCTCTCTGGCGGCTTAGCAAAGCTATGCCAGGCCTTTGGGCCGAAGAGCGTTTGACAAGGACCCCGCCTTCCACGGCGCTGTGGATGGACTGGATTATGAGCTCCGCTGAAGAGTCCTTGGCCAGATAGCCGACGGCGCCGGCCTCAAGGGCCTGAAGGACGTATTCGTCATGGTCGTAGGCCGTAAGGATGATGACGTTTGCCGAAGGGAGTCGCACTTTGATCTCCCGGGTCGCCCTCAGGCCGTCGGGCCCGGGCAGCCTTATGTCCATCAGGATGACCTGGGGCCTGAGCTCCAAGGCCAGCCTTACAGCCTCTTCAGAGGTGGACGCCTCTCCCACTACCTCAATCCGGGGGTCGGTTGCAAGGACGGTACGGAGCCCGTGCCGGACCAGGAGGTGATCGTCTACCAGGAGGACCTGGATTCTGCTCATGCTAAGCTCCCTCCGATACTCCTAGGGACTCCTTTGGAAGCCTGAGGGTAACAGCGGTGCCGTTGCCCGGGTGACTGACGATGGAAAGCTGCCACCCAAGCCGCTGTGCGCGGTCTCGCATGGCAGACAGCCCACCTACCCTGTGGTCGTTCAGGGCCTGTGCAACGTCGAAGCCGACACCCCGGTCCTTTATCTCCACGATCACGTCTGGGCCCTTTGCAGCTAGGGCCAGGCGTACGTGCGAAGCCTGGGCGTGCTTTTGGATGTTGCTGAGGGCCTCATGGACGATGCGTCGCAGGGGTATCTCCATCCCGTAGGGGACAGGCGCATCGGTCTCCCCCAGGAACTCCGCCTGCCAGCCACACTCCTGGGCTACTTTTTGAAAATCTTCTTGAAGGAGCGATGCAAGGGAGTAGTGGCCCTGTTCGGGACCATGCAGGGTCGCCATGAGAAGGCGGGCCTCCTGAACGGTCTCCTTGAGGAGAGCGCCAGCCTGAAGGGCCAGGCTCTGAACTGCAGGGGAGTTGCCGGCAAAGGCCTGGATCGCCTGAAGGAGCTGGAAAGCCGCGACCAGGGGCTGGATGACGCTATCGTGAACCTCGTCGCTCAACTCCTGTCGATAGGCCTGTTGGGCCTCGCCGCTGGCCCTTAGCAGGAGCTGGATCTGCTCCTCTCTATTGAGTAGCTCCTTCTGTAGTGAAGAGACCATCTGCCTGAGAAGCGGTTGAGTGGGGGCTACACGGCGCGTCATGGGGAGTCACCTTATTCTGGGTCTGGCTCAGACTCTTGGATGGTTTTATGGAAGTATAAGCGCCAGCAGCCAGGAGTACAACACAAAAAGTGGCCATCTTCTGCCGGCAAGAGGGGATAAAAGGGCCTCTTTAGAGCGTTTCAACTGACGGTAAGTGTTCTTGGGCCATAAGAGCTAAGTGCCGCTAGCTCCGCTGATGTCCCGTTGCTGGAAGCGGCGGAAGGCTATAGCACCCAGGACAATAATGTATGCCGATAGAACCAGAAAGGCATGGAGATCCCCAGGAAATGCCCCTTCCCCAGTGAGAAGACCACCCCGGAGAGTCCTCTGCTGATTCCCCGTCATCCAGGCGCTGATGTTGCGCCCCAGGAGGTAGTCGGCCATAGTTTGGAACCAGGCGAACACGTTGATGAAAATAGCGACTACTATTTGTTCGGCGAAGTAATAGGCCAGGGCTACGGCCATGCCCGCGGCTGATGAAGCAGTGAGAATTGTGACGCAGGCTGCCAGGGCCAGGTAGGGCAGCAAGCCGAACCATGCCTTGCCGAAGTTTATCATTGCGTCGGTCCAGCCCAAGGCCCCGGGTGCGCCTGCTGGTGGCTCCGATGCCAGGGCCCCAGCCGCGGCGCTGCTGACCAGGGTCACTATGGCCACAACGACCAGCGCTGCCCCGGCGAGCAGAGATATCAGAACTAGCTTGGCCGTCAGGTATTGCCACCGCCCCGTGCCCCGGACAAGAACTGCGCGCAATGTGCCCCAGCCGAACTCGGTCCCCAGGGTGGAGGCGGCGAGGATTGCTATAAGAAACAGGCCCATCCCCTGGGCCACCCCCAAGGCGTTGGGGATGCTCCCCGGTAGTGTGAAGCCTGAATACATCTCTCGAAGCTGGTCCTGGCGTTCCACCGTCATTCGAGTGCAACTCAGGCGTAGCTGTTCCAGGACTCCAGGGTCTATGCCGGGAGGAAGGTCAGGGATGCGTCCAGCCAGTAGATCGTTGCATGACACCCGAACGCCCCGCTCCCCCGGCCCCCCTGCACCGAGGAAAAACTCGCCACCGCTTTGCACCTGATTTCGGTACGAGAAGAAGGTGCCCCATATAAAAAGCTGGGAGAATAGGACCATGAGGGCAAGCAGGATCCAGGGCATCCAGCGACGCTGGAGCTTGAACCACTCCCAACGCACCAGGTTGAACACGTGGCCTATCACTTTCCCCCCTTGGGACCAGATGAGGCATCCTCGCCTGTAACCTCCAGGAAATACTCCTCTAGCGACCTCTGCGCCGGCGTCATCTCGCTGATGTACACGCCTTGCTGCGCCAGAGCCGCCGTCACCTCCCAGGAGCGCTCCGGCGCAACGGAAGCCACCAGGTATCCGTCTTCATCACTGACCCCTGCGATCCACGGCATGGACGTTAGTATAGATGCGGCCCGGGCGTCATTGTTGGTCTTTATTCGGATGGCACCGCGCCGGTGCAGGAGGTCCTGCACCTTCCCCTGGGCTATCAGCTTGCCCTTGGACAGTATGGCCACTCTATCGCACACCTGCTCCACCTCGTGGAGGAGGTGGCTGGAGAGGAGGACAGTGCGCCCGCCGGTGCCCATGGTGCGGATAAGGTCTCTCACCTCGGCGACGCCCGCGGGATCAAGGCCGTTGGTGGGTTCGTCGAGGAACAGCAGCTCCGGAGACCCCGTGAGGGCGTAGGCGATGCCCAGGCGCTGCTTCATCCCCATGGAGTAGGTGGAGTACTTGCTGTCCGCACGGCCAGCCAGACCCACCATCTCCAGGATCTGTGCCACCTCCTGGGGACTGCCTTTGCCGCTGATGCCCTGAAAGTACCGGAGGTTAGCCCGTCCCGAGAGATAAGGGTACAGGGCAGGAGTCTCCACTACGGCGCCAATCCTGTGAAGGCTGTCTTGGAGGTCTCCGTCAGTCTCCTGGCCGAACAGGCGGAACGTGCCAGAGGTAGGCCTCACCAGTCCCAGAACCATCCCCATAGTAGTGGTCTTACCTGACCCGTTGGGTCCCAGCAGGCCGAACACTCCGCCCTGGGGAACCTGGAGAGAGAGGTTGTCCACGGCCAGGACCGGGCCGTAGCGTTTAGTAAGGTTGTGGGTCTCTATGACATACTCAGACAAAGGAACCTCTGGGCCATATTCTACCACCCCTTGGCTTCCCATCAGCTACCGGCGCGGCTTCAAGATAGAAGGAGGGGATAAAAGGGCCGTGTCAGAACGGTACCGACTGACGCAGCCCCGTCTGCCTCTTCCGGCTCTTGGCAGGACGCGCCGTTACCTCAGAAGTCGAGGGCGCTTTCCTGGTAGGGGCGGGGTTCGAATGATTGGAGGCCGTATAGCTTCCAGGACGGTCCCAGGGCCTTGAGCTGGCCTGAGCGTCCGGGCATCTCTTTCACCATGCCCAGGGCTGCCGTCTGCGCATGGGAGAAGAGCTGTCGGTAGGTGTTAATGTGGGCCGAGGAGCCGCTGAACCTGTCCAGCACTCTTAGAAGCTCCTCAGCTTTCCACCTCTTGAATCCCTCCTCCCACAGGGGTTTAGCCTTGAGGCCTGCATCGCCCACAGCCCCCGCCGTCCCCATGATGTTCCTCACCGGGTGCTGTAGGAGCGGGTGCTCTATGTACTGCTCCATCCCCAGGGCACGCAGTAGCTCAGGCAACCGGTCCTGTCCCCGTATGGCAGCGAGTAGTATGGGCTGGTCTCCCGTCTTGTATCCGTGCTCTGGGGGCTTGACATAACCCTCGCAGTAGAAGCCGGCCCACTCATCGGGGTTGACCGTAGCGGTGAAGGCGAGGGCCCTCTGGTGTAGGATGCTGCCCAGCATACTGACCTCTACGTGTTGGCCCTCCCCAGTACGCCACTTGTGATAGAGGGCACCCAATATCCCATGAGTGGCAAACAGGCTCGCCCCCAGCATGGCCATATCAGGGCC
>JACPCK010000032.1 GCA_016179845.1 Chloroflexota bacterium
CAGGCGGCCTGGATACTTCTTCTCCAGCTCACCCAGGTGCTGGTGCTTCTCCTCCCAGGTGATGTCGGAGGCCTGGCCAAAGTTCAGGTCGTAGTCCACAGGGAAGAGGACGGTGCCGTCCATCTTCCAGTAGTTGAGGCCCTCGACGGTGTACTTGCCCTCGTAGTCGGACATGCGGAGGATCTGTCTCTGTAACAGGGTGTTGGGGTCCTTGTTGAACGGCGGCACGCCCCCGTAGGCCCATCGCATGCAGATGTGCCAACCCTGGCGCTGGGGGAAGTAGCGCCTTATCTTGTTCCCGTCCTGCAGGTCATACCAGAGATGATGGTGCGCGTCTATCAGCATGTGCCCCTCCCTCTATTCTATTCGGAGCCGACCCAACCAGTGAAAGCAACTCCCTCAGCGCACTCCCCGTTTCATCCGGCCGATGCCTCTGTCCGATCCACCACCCGCTCTCCCGCTCGTCGGGAAGCTATGTGCGCCGGCTTCAGCCAATGCCAGGATACCTGGGCGTGAGTATAGTTGCAGGCCCCAGGGGTGTCAAGCTCGCTAGCTATGGCCAAAGGCCACCTTCATCTTGGCGTCGAGTTCCTATAAAATGTCGGGCAATGGCTTCTTCACCAAGAGCTCTCATTGGTTGCGGTGAGCATTTCACATCGCCTGGGGCTACGGCCCTCACTTCAGGTAGTGGGAGCTGAGCATGGGCAAGGACCGCACTGGCGCTGCCCACGACGCCAGGAAGGCCGGTGCTGAGGTAAGGGGGCCTTTTCACCCTTCATGGGCCCTCATAGGCTTCTTTGCTCTCCTTGTTGCGGCAGGCACTCTCCTGCTATATTTGCCGGCCTACTTTCCCAACCACCTGCTCAACCCCGTGGCAGGACAAGACCGGGTCTCCTTCCTGGACGCCCTTTTCACGGCCACCTCCGCCGCCACGGGCACCGGCCTTGTGGTCCAGGACACGGCGAGCTACTGGAACTCCTACGGTCATCGGGTCATCTTTGGCCTCTTCCAGATAGGAGGTCTTGGCTCGTTAGTGGGGTCCACCATATTCCTTCTCCTCATCATCCGCCGGGTGAGCAAAGAGGAGCGCTCCCTCTTCCGAAGCTTCATGGGTGTCGAAAGCGGGCGTGGGCTTCTTTTCCTCGTCCTGGGGATCACCGTTTATGCCCTGATAATCGAGGCAGCGGGGACTTATCTCCTGGCCCGGCAACTCTCAGCCTCCATGCTGTGGGATGAAGCCCTTTGGAAAGCCCTTTTTCATGCCGCCTCCGCCTTCAACAACGCCGGCTTCGAGTTCATGGGCATGGGGAGCCAGCAGCCGGCAACCCAGACTCTGCTTATCCTGGGAGGCCTTAGCTTCCTGGGAGGCATAAGCTTCATCGTCGTCGTGGACCTGGCAAGGGGGCTGTTTCGCCATCCGCTCTCTCTGGATACCAAGCTCGTCCTGCTGATCTCCGTCCTGCTAGTGGCAGGCGGTGCGGGCCTTATTCTTCTAACGGAGTGGAACAGCGCTCAGTCACTCGGCGCTATGTCAGTGGACCAGAAGGTGCTCTCGGCCTTCTTCCATTCTGTCTCTACCCGCACCGCTGGCCTTGCCTCCGTGGACATCTCGGCCTTCGCCCAGTCGACCATCCTACTGCTGGCGGCCTTGATGTTCATAGGTGGGAGTTCGGGCTCCACCGCCGGCGGCCTCAAGGTGAACACCCTTGCCATTCTTGCCGCCGTAACCTGGTCCTTTGTGCGGGGCAAGCGGGAGGTAACGGCCTTGGGCAGCATAGTCCACGAAGAGCAGGTCTATCGTGCCATGGCCATCGCCTTTCTTTCGCTGGCCATGGTCTTTGTTGTCACCCTCCTTCTGGGCGTGATCGAGGGGCCAGGCCTCCTGCCCCAGATGTTTGAAGCCATCTCTGCCTTCAGCACCACGGGCCTCTCCCTGAATACTACCCCCACACTCTCTCCGGCTGGCAAGCTCCTGATAATTCTCACAATGTTCGTCGGCCGGGTCGGACCCCTGACCCTGGCCTTTGCTCTGGCTTCCCGCAGGCGCCCCACACGCCAGGTATACGCCGAGGAGGCAATTAACCTGGGCTAGTGTGGAGCCTCCTTAGTTCTTTACAAAAGTGGACGCTGCCTCCCGAGAAATCACGTCCTCTCTGGAGACAGATACCTTACCCCACTGGCCCCCTCTCCTGCTGGAGAGGGGGAAAAAAGAAACCTGGGGGACACCCCTTCGGCTGACCCTGCGCAGGCTCAGGGCTTCGGCTCAGGGCAGGCCCCAGACCCCTGGCATCCCGACAAGTCGGGACGCCCCTGCACCCGGATTGGCTACGACTTATTTAACGTTTTTCCAAGACAGGACACTAGCCTTGTGCCGCTTCTCCTGACCGGGGACCAGTACAGACGGTTGCCACGGCTCTCTGCCAATGCGATAATTAACAGGCCGATCCCTACAAACGGCGCTTCTGTCTAACCAGGCCCGATGTATAGCAGGAGTGATGGACAGGATAGGGGCCCGGAGGAGGCGCAATTTGAGCAGCACCACCTTCGTCATCCTCAGCTTCGAGGGGCCGGACCCCTACTCCCACGCCGGGGGCCTGGGGACACGGGTGACGGGGCTCTCTGAGACCCTCGCCACTCTGGGATTCGAAACCCACCTCTGCTTCATCGGTGACCCGAACAAACCGGGCCTGGAATTCACCCATGAGGGCAAGCTGGCCCTGCACCGCTGGTGCCAGTGGATCAGCAGCCACCACCCTCTGGGTGTCTACGATGGCGAGGAGGCCAAGCTGTACGACTGGAACCGCTCACTGCCCTCATGGCTTGAGGCAGAGATTATTGCTCCCAAAACTGCCGCCGGCGGCTCAGTAGTGATCATGGCTGAGGAGTGGCAGACCGCCAACTCCGTTCAGGCGCTTAACCGCATCCTCGCCTCCACCGAAGGCCGTGACTCGGTTCTCCTTCTCTGGAACGCCAACAACACCTTCTCCTTCCATCGCATCGACTGGGACGCGCTGGAGAAGGCTGCGACCATTACTACCGTGAGCCGCTACATGAGGCAGGTCATGCGCGAAGTCGACATCGACGCGAGGGTTGTTCCCAACGGCATACCGGAAAGCTGGCTGAAGCCTGTTGACCGCAAGAACAGCCTGGATCTGCGCCGCCTTTTCCATGACCGGCTCGTCCTCATCAAGATGGCCCGGTGGGACCCGGACAAGCGCTGGGAGATGGCCGTCGATGCCGTGGCCGAACTGAAGCGCCTGGAGTTCAAGCCCCTTTTTCTGGCCCGCGGGGGACAGGAGCGTCAGGCGTACGGAGACCAGATCCTTGAGAGGGCCGAAGGCCGGGGGCTCCGCCTCTCCTACACTCCGGGGGTCGGTGCCTCTTCTATCGATAGCATGGCTGAGGCCCTACAGTCGGCCCTGGATGCCGACATGGTGGTCCTCCAGGACTATGTGAATGATGAGCAGCGGAAGCTCCTCTTCCGTGTCGCCAACGCGGTCCTCGCCAACAGTGGCATCGAGCCCTTCGGCCTGGTGGGCCTGGAGACCATGGCTTCCGGCGGTGTAGCCTTCATCGGGGCCACGGGGGAGGACTACGCCACCCCTGGCTATGATGCTATCTCCCTACAGACGGACGACCCACACGAGATCGTCCGCTACGCGGCCCATCTGCACGACTTTCGGGACGCCCCCCGGCGCCTGCGCAGGGCCGCCCGCCGCTCGGCGGAGCGCTACACCTGGCCTGCCGTCATAAAAAGGGTCCTCTTCCCCCTTGTGGAGGAGATGGGGATACCTCTTAGACCCTAGTGTCCTGAGTCAGAGATTCGCTGCATAATGTGAGGCTTGCATTGTCATGCTGAATGAAGTGAAGCATCTGGCGGGGAGGCAGCCTCCCCGCCAGATGCTTCGCTGCCGCTCGGAATGACATTTGTAGCGGATTTCTGATTCACCACACTATTCCCGCACTCTGGTCTACTCTTCAGGTGTGCTGGCCCTCGGCAGGGCGTCCAGAGGCTCATACCCTCGTTCCCGCAGCCGCTCCATCAGGAGGCTGGCGTGGCCAGCATCGCGCGTCTCCACTATGAGCTCCACAAGGGCCTGGCCCGGTGAGATGTATGCCCCACGACGCTGGTGGATCACCTCCACCACGTTGGCGCCGGTTTCTGCGACCACCGAGAGAAGCCCGGCCAGTTGCCCTGGCACATCACTTAGAGGTACCCAGAGGACGAGGAACCGGCCCTGTCGTGCCAGGCCGTGATCCAGAACACGAGAGAGCAGAAGGGGGTCTATGTTGCCCCCGGTGAGGACCACGGCCGTTGTCTGCCCCCGAGTTGCAATGTGGCCACCGAGGAGGGCTGCCAGCCCCACGGCCCCTGCCCCCTCCACCAGCAGCTTGGCCCGCTCCAGGAGCAGGACCATGGCCCAGGCTATCTCTTCCTCTGGCACGGCAACCACGTCGTCCACATAGCGACGCATGATGCGCCAGGGGAGCTCGCCAGGCTCCCCGACCGCTATACCGTCGGCGATGGTTGACGCAGGCCTTACGCTGCGCTTCTCCTTGGCGGCGAAGGAGTGCACCACCGCGGGGGCAGCCTCTGCCTGTACCCCTATCACGCGGACTTTGGGCAGCAGCGTCTTCAACACTGTTGCCATCCCCGCAATGAGCCCGCCTCCCCCTACCGGCACCACCACCAGGTCCAGGTCTCCCGTCTGCCGGCATAGCTCAAGGGCCAGGGTCCCCTGGCCGGCCACCACGGCAGGGTCATCAAAGGCGTGCACCAGGGTGAGGCCGCGCTCCCTGGCCAGCTCACGGGCCCGCCTCATCGCCTCATCAAAGGAGTGCCCAAAGAGGTCGACGGCAGCACCGTAGGCCTGGGTCGCCTTCACCTTGGCTATGGATGCGCCCTGCGGCATCACTATCATGCAGGGGACGCCTGCGTCCTGCGCCGCCAGGGCTACGCCCTGAGCATGGTTCCCCGCGCTGGCGGCAATGACCCCACGCCGCCGCTCATCCGCGCTCAGGAATGACATCCTGTAGGCGGCTCCGCGCACCTTGAAGGAGCCGGTGCGCTGGAGGTTCTCCGCCTTCAGCAGGAGGCGGCAGCCCAGTAGCTCGCTGAGGCTTTTTGACGAATGTAGAGGCGTCTCA
>JACPCK010000034.1 GCA_016179845.1 Chloroflexota bacterium
CCCATGTTCGTTCAGTGGTGAGCTTCCTTACAAATCCTTGTGGTATGAAGCCGTGCATGGCTTCTGCCTGGCGAGCAGTATGGCGAAACGTCTGGCACGTAGCGCGAAAGAGCATCTCACCAAAGCACGCGAGAGCTGCCTTGCTGCTGTCGCTGCTTACAATAACCCCACCGCTGAATTCCGCACAGGCACCTACATTGTTCTGATGATCATTGCATGGACCTCTCTGTTCCACGCAATCTCTTACAAACGCAGAACAAAGCCATGGCGTGTGAAATCGGGTTCGGGCAGAGGAACTCGATATATTCGGATAGGAAGCGACTATCGGCACTGGGAGCTTGGCGAGTGTCTGAACCAGTATTACAGTGGCCAATGGAATGCCATTTGGCAGAACCTCAAGTTTCTAATGGGCCTCCGTGACCGCATCGAACATCGCAGCATGCCTCCTTTGGACCATGAAGTCTTCGGCGAGTGCCAGGCGTGTCTACTTAACTTTGAGGAACTCCTGGAACAGGAATTTGGATCAGAATATGCGCTGAACACCAGCCTCGCTTTCTCTCTACAATTCAGCGGACTGCTTCCGGCCAAGCGGATCGAGGTAATGGAGAGCCTACGCCGTTCGGCGATGGATTCGGTCATTCAGTACGTGCAGACTTTCCGCAGCGAGCTGTCGCTGGACATCGCGAATGACCAGCGGTTCGCGTTCAAGGTTTTTCTCGTGCCACAGCTAGCCAACCACAGGTCAAAAGACACTTTGTCTGTTGAATGGTTGCCGATAGACCAAGCCGATGACCAGACTCTCAAGGGTCTCGATCGTGCCATCATATTAGTAAAGCAGCGTCAGGTTGCCGTCAGAGGTAATGAGTATCTTCCGGCCCAGGCCACTCGTATGGTGGCAGAGCAAATCCCTTGGCGCTTCCGTCCCCATGAGCACGTGAGATCTTGGAAATACTTCAAGGTTCGCCCTCCAGCTGGGGCAACTGATCCAAGCAATTGTGACCGCCGCTACTGCCAGTGGGATCCGACTTTCAGACAATATGTCTATACCGATGGCTGGGTGAAGCTCTTAGTCACAGAGATGATTCAACCCAAGAGGTTCGAAGAAATCGTTGGGAGAACGCCAGTCCCAAAAAACGCTGGCGTCGTCGAGCCGAGATCACCAGTCTAGCTATGGCTTGAGTGGTCCAGGGCGCGTCCGCCAGAGTCGTGGAACCCCAGCGCACCATCATCACCAATAACGCTATAATTGGGCATGCACCCCCATGTTTGTGCAGTGGTAGCGTCAAAACTGGGTATCAGCCCGAAAAGCTTCACTCCGCTGATTCCCACAATGGTTTTGACCTGAAGAGTTTCAGCGCAAGCCTCTAAGGAGGGAACACTATGGCTGAGAGGAAACCTGCAAGGAAGGCCACGCAAGCGTCCGCTAAGAGCACCACCGCGACCGCCAAGAAGGCCAAGGGGTTCACGGACGAGGAACGAGACGCGATGAAGGCCCGCGCCCGGGAGATGAAGGCGGGCGCGAGCAAGGCGGACGGAGAAAGTGCTGTGCTCGCTGCGCTCGCCGCGATGGAGGGATCGGATCGCGCCATGGGCGAGCGGCTCCACGTGATTATCAAAGCCAGCGCGCCGGCCCTCTCTCCGAAAACCTGGTACGGGATGCCCGCGTATGCCAAAGACGACAAAGTCGTCTGCTTCTTCCGGGGCGCGCAGAAGTTCAAGGAGCGGTACATGACGTTTGGCTTCAGCCCGGAGGCGAAGCTCGACGAAGGCTACCTGTGGCCGACCGCCTTCGCGCTGACGAAGCTGACTGCCGCCGAAGAGGCAAAGATCGCCGTGCTCGTGAGGAAAGCGGTAAGCTGAGGCTCCAATCGAACATACATCCCTATGTTTGTGCAGTGGTAGCTAAAGCAGCTAAAGAGGTAGTTGGATGTTCTTCGACGAGGAACGCAGCGTAAAACGAACGCTAGGAATACGAGATAAGCAGATTCTGTATCGAAATGCTAAAGGCAGATGTCAGAATCCCGGTTGCAACAAGAAGATAGATTTCGATGAGATGCAAGTGGGCCACAAGACCGCTTATTCAAGAGGCGGCGCCACGACGATGAGGAACAGTGTGTGTCTGTGTTACCGCTGCAACAAGCTACAGGGAACCGATAGCTGGGCGACTTTCCTAAAGAAACAGAACATAGAAGACCCCGAAACAGTGAAGAAACAATCAATGAAGCAAGCCCTGCAGTCATTGAGCCTTGCACAGCTCAAGTCCCTTGCAGGTAGACACCATGTCAAAATACTTGGGCAAGTAGAAGAGGATTGGTTTGAGTCTCACAGAGTAGCTCCGACAAAAAGCCAATATGTCACTAAACTCACGGGAGTCGTGACGAGTGCGGAACTGGCCTCGCTATCCAAGGAGACTCCCGTTAGGGCCAAGCCCAAGAAACGAAGAACGTCGGACAGGTCTTGATAAGCAGTGGAACGTGCTGTCGCACCGGAAAGTCGTTACCATGCCACTAAGGCACGAGGCAGCCTGAGGAATTGCTGCTTCGACCGCCGTCTCCTTACCTCCGCCAGGGTAGGGCATACTACGTCGTGAAAGCCCAGCACGCCATCATCGCTAATAACGCTATGATTGGGCAAACATCCCATGTTCGTTCAGTGGTAGGGAGTGCTGATTGACGTTCAACGAGCTAGTCCGGCTTCTGGAGCGGGCCGGATTTGAGATCGTGAGAGAAAAGGGTTCGATACGGTACTACGCAAAGCCGGGCGTGGACAGGCTCATTCGCGTTGACTATCATGGTTCAAGAGAGGTTCCCAGCGGCACGTGCGATGCCATTCTGAAAGCGGCGGGACTCAAACGAAGACGCAGGAGATGAGATGCTAGAACTCAAATATTCCCTGGTCATCGAAGCCACCCAGGACCCCACTTTCTTCGGTTTTTACTCCCCCGACCTGGAGGGTTTTACTGGCGTTGGCCACTCTGTTGAGGACTGCATCTACAAGGCCAGGTGGGGAATGGAAGAGCACGTTGCGCTCCTGAAAGAGCGGGGGCTTGCTGTCCCCAGGACAAACCCCAACCCTACCGTGGTCATTCAAAACGAGCGGCAACCGGCGGGCGTGGGGTAGATATCGCTCTACACCATTGGTCATCCCCACGTTCGTGCAGTGGTGATTTTATCCCCCATCCTCATTCGACCCATTGGATATACTCTAATCTTGCCTCCACTTGTGCGACATAGGTTTCATACCCTTAGTCCTCAGCCTCTTATCTGGCGGCCACGGTCGATATGGCTTGCCTGTATCCTGCTCTCTATCGTCTACAAAGCGAGCTAGGCGTGGCACCCCTCCTGGCCTGTTCCGCAGGTTTGGTCCCTGTCTTATAGGCGCAACAGGGGGTTAGCACCCTAACAGGGTGGGAGAATTCCCCCGCAGACGCCTGGGCTAGTACCCTGGGTGAATTGAGGGCTAGCATTCATCCTTGTTGCTGGTTTAACCCCTTGCTTACCCGAGACTTGTTGTTGAGGTACACCGAAGGGCAATGGCAGACGAAGAACACGGCAACCCGTCTCCCCAAGGGCTCTACACCATCAGTGCGTGCTTTCAAGGAGGGAAGGATGATCTCTAAAACAGCTCTTACCATGGCGTTGCGGCTCGGCCTTCTGGCAGCCCTCATCCTGTCAAGCCTGTTGCCGTCGGTGGGTCAAGCGGCCAAGGCCGGTGATACGGAAAAGATAGACCCCTACCTGGCTGCGCTGATTGACTCTGGCGCCAGTGGGCCCTTTCCGGTCATCGTTCAGATTCAGCCTGGTAGCCCTGGCAAGGGTTCCCCTCCGGAGCAGGCAAAGGCGGAGCACGCCAAGGACCTGATAACCAAGGCTTCGGGGAAGCCAGGGCGGGCTCTGGGCATCGTCAACGGTGCCAGCGGCCAATTGAAACCTGCGGCCATAAAGGCCCTCAGCAAGAACCCCAACGTCCAGTACATCTCCTACGACGGTGTCATCGGTCAACAGAGCCTCTTCTCGGGTGATATGGTGGACTACGCTGCCCTGGTAAACGCCCCGGCGGCGTGGGCAAAGGGCTATACAGGGGCCGGCGTCGGTGTAGCCGTTCTCGATTCGGGTATCCAGCCCAACGCTGACCTGGGCTTGGGCTCCGATCGCATTGTGGCCTCTGTGAACCTGGCCAGCGACACTGCCCTGGATCCAGGTGGTCACGGTACCCACATCGCAGGCATCATCGGCGGAAAGGGCAACGGCTGGAGTGGCGTTGCCCCGGACGCCAACCTCATCAACGTTCGTGTGTTGGAGGCAGGCGGCGGTGCCAGGCTCTCCACTGTCGTTGCGGGTATCCAGTGGGTGGTGAACAACCGCAAGGCGTACAACATCCAGGTCCTCAATATCTCGCTTGGAATGACCCCCGCCGTGTCCTATAAGCAAGACCCTCTGGCTGGTGCGGTGGAGATGGCCTGGCACGCGGGAATAGTGGTGGTGGCGGCAGCAGGCAACAGCGGCTCCTCCAATGGCACCATACATTCTCCAGGACACGATCCCTATGTGGTAACGGTCGGGGCTCTTGACCCGGCAGGTACCCTGGGCGTTGATGACGACACTGTTGCCTTTTACAGCTCCCGAGGCCCCACCCTGGCCTGGCACACCAAGCCGGACCTACTGACGCCCGGCCGCAAGGTGGTGAGCCTGCGGGTCCCTGAAAGCTACCTGGACTTGGCGCTTCCCGATCGGGTGGTGGAAACTGGCTACTTTCGCTTGAGTGGCACGTCTCAAGCGACGGCGGTGGCGTCCGGAGTGGCGGCGCTGCTGCTCCAGAAAGACCCGAGCTTAAAACCGGACCAGGTCAAGTACATCCTCAAGCACGCCTCTCGTCCTCTCGCGGGCTTCGATGCCAATGCCCAGGGAAGTGGCGTGCTCGACGCCTCCTCAGCGGTCACATACACGGAAGTAAGAAAGGATAACCGGGGGCTTCGTCCTTCCAACGGCTTTGCGGCCACATGCCTGAAATGCATCAGTAAGACGGTGCCCCCTAGCTGGAAAGACCTGAGTTTTAGCGGTGGGGTAGACTCCAGGGGGACCTCTTGGACAAATGTCACCTGGGACAACGTGCTCTGGGATAACGTCACTTGGGATAACCTGCTCTGGGACAACGTGCTCTGGGACAACGTCTTCTGGGATAACGTGCTCTGGGACAACGTTACCTGGGACAGCGCAGCGTGGGACAGCGCAGGCTGGGATGCTGCTAGCTTCGATTAGGTGGGAGGTCGATAGGGAGTAGAGTCATTCGAAGTCCGGGAAGAAAGGATGGCTGGACGGGGTCGGGCCGATCCGGGAGTGCGCTGTGAATAACCTCCTCCATATCTTCCGACAGCACAAGCTACAGTTGTACATCACGTTGATCGGTTTGACAGGAGCCTTCGCCATCTCCCATTCCTTTCTACGACTGCCCCGATCAGACATAGAGCTGCTGCTGGTTCTCCTTGGGCTCGCAGCAGTGGCGCAGGTGCAGCCGGTGCCGCTCTTCGGAGAGAACAGTGTCTCCATGGCATACGCCCTTGCTTTCATTGCCATGCTGACTTACGGGCCAGAAGCGGCAGTCCTGGTCAACATCGTGAGCGGGATTGTCCATGCTGTCTACCCCAAGCGACGGCCCTGGTCTAAAGTGGTCTTCAACCTGGGGGCCCTCAGCACCACGGCAGTTGTAGCCGGAGGGGTGTACTTGGCCTCAGGGGGCAGTGTACCTATGGCGGAGCTGCGCCAGGACATTGGGCCCGCCATAGCGGCGGGATTGGTCTATTTTATCCTGAACACCGGCGCCGTTGCTGTGGCGGTGAGCCTGGCCAGCGCTCAGCCCCTGCGCCAGGTGTGGAGTAGCAACCACCGCTGGCTGGCGGTCCACTACTTGGCGGCAGCCCTCATCGCCGTAGCCGTCGGTACAATGTTTCACACCAACGGCCTGCCGGGTGTTCTGGTCTCCCTTCCCATTTTGGCCATACCCTGGATAGCTATAAAGTCTTCTGCTGGCAGGATCAAGGAACTCCAGTCACGCAACGCTCAACTGGAACAGACGAACCAAAACCTGCGCACCGCTTACGAGGGCTTGGCGCACCGCTTCAAGGATGCCTAGGCGCTCCGCAACCCGGCATGGGAGTGAGCAGCAGGTCTTGACAGACCAATGGCGGGCACACATTTTCAACGTCCCCCCTTAAAACGCTATAATTGGGTATGCATCCTCATGCTTGTGCAGTGGTAGCGTTAGAATCGGGGGTTACGCCAGAGGAGAATGGAAGCGATGAAAGTACGGGCAGTAGTCGAATACGACCCTGACGCAAAGAGCTATGCCGTGTACTGTCCAGAGCTTCCAGGGTGCGCCAGCGCGGGCGATACCGAAGAAGAGGCGCTGAAGAATATCAAGGAGGCCATAGCCCTCTACTTGGAACCATCGCCGGTGAAAATCAGACCTAACGGGAAGGTCTTCGAGGTAGAAGTTGCCGTCTGATGGCTCAGCGCAGGCCCAGGCTTACGGCGGACGAAGTTATCAGGGTTCTCCGACGACATGGTTTCAGCTTAGTCTCTCAGCGAGGCAGCCATCAGAAGTGGTGTCATCCTGAATCCAGCAGACAGGTCATCGTTCCCTATCACAGAGGCAAGCAACTGCCTTTAGGGACGCTCCGGAGCATCATGGAGGGGAGTGAGATTCCTCAAGAGGAATGGCGGTCGTAGGTCACTCGGACCATCTGCCTGTGTAGCGACGCCAGCGTCGGGCATAAGGTATCGTAAAAACCCAGCGCACAGCCATTGAATAAAACGCGCGGACTTAACATACATGCCCATGTTCGCGCAGTGGTAGCGTTAGAATCGGGAATCACTCCAAACAGCTTCACCCCAGCCTTCCCTACCACGACTCTAACCTGAAGCGCGCTGAGCGCCATGTGCTTGTCCTCGAAGCTGAAGCCGTTTAGTTTCGCCGAGGCCCTGGCGCAGAACTCTCTGACCTGATCGCTAAGCTGGCCCAGAGTCGCTAGCTGAAGCTTCTGTTTCTCCAGCCTGACCTGCTTCACTTCCAACTCGGATCGCTGCCTCTTGATCTGCTCCATCTCTCTGTGAAAGACAACGGGCAGGGGTTCGTTGTGGAAAGGGCTTCGCTAGGGCTTGGGCTGGTGGCTATCCGCGACTACGCCGAGGCGGTCGGCGGTAAGTGTTGGATTGTGAGCATCCCAGGAGAGGGCACGGGGGTATTCGTTAGCCTCCCTCTTTCAGGGCATCCAGCAGAGTGCACCCAGGTCCAGCCTCCGCTTGGGGATAAACGCCTGCTACGACTTGCTCTGGCTCTCCTCCAGGTAGATCAACGACGCCTTTACCCTGGGATGTATCCTCTCTTCCGCTGTAAGCTGTAGCTCCTGGTAGACCGCGTTGATGTAGTTCTCCACCGACTTCTCGCCCAGATGGAGCCTCTCCGCGATGGTAGCGTTGTTGTATCCCTGAGCCATCAGCTTCAGGACCTCCTGCTGACGGGGCGTCAGCCTAGCCACCCTTGTCCCTTCCCGAGGCCTTAGGCCTGCCACTACTCCCGGGTCGAGCACCATCAGGCCGCTGGCGCTCCCGTGGATGGCCCGCACCAGGGTGTTGATGTCGCCCACCGACTGCTTCAACAGGTAGGACCACCCCGGAGTTCGCCCTAGTGGTAGGCTGGCTATGTACTGCTTCTCCTTGTGCGCCGATAGGATGACAATACCAGTCTCTGGGCGCTCCCTCTTGATGTGCTCCGCTGCCTTGATCCCGTCTATGGGTCCTGCTAGCTCAATGTCCATCAGCACCACGTCTGGCCGCAGGGCCTCGGCAAGGCGAATCGCTGTCTCGCCGTCGGCGGCAGACCCCACCACATCCAGCAGGGGCTCGGCGGCAAGAACCTGCTCAAGAAGCCCCCTAAATAGACCCTCATCCTCCACAATGAGAATCCGTGTTCGCTTGGTGCCTGCTTCTGCCATCACACGGCCCTCCTCTATTCGCTCCATCATCTCCAGCCCCCGCAAAAGTATCACGCCTCCCACATCGGTGTCACCCGCCCATGGTGCCATCCCCTCGATGTACTGATGGGCCTGGCCCGTGCTCAACTGTGGAACCTCTGCCAGGGGTCAGGGGGTATTCCCCAGATTTCCGATCGCCTCCTCTCCCGCCCCACGCGGCGAGCTGTCCGCCCGTATTCCTCCGTCTGTTGGATTTGTCCCCTTTCGGGTAACGCTTGAGGATGGTACAATAGTCGCCACTGTTCCGGCGGCCGGTGGCTGCCCGGCTTTGATCATATAGCTCCCAGTCCCAATCTAAAGGAGGCACTATGGCAGACTATCTTATGCTCAGCAAACTTACAGAGAAGGGGCGAAAGAGCATCCGCGAGCGTCCAGATCGCATTAAGGAGGTCAATAAGGAGGTGGAGGCTCTAGGGGTGAATATAGTCTCCCAGTATGCTCTCCTGGGGCCCTACGATTTCGCCACTATCATCCGGGCTGGCGACAACTGGGAGATGAACAGGATAGCCATCGAGCTGGGGGCCCGCGGCACCATGGAGACCCTTACCATGCCTGCCCTCGAGGTAGACGACTTTATTACGCTGCTCAAGTTGCGGTGGCCTTCTAAGGCCTAGCGCCTGCTTCACATACCCCTGCTCCACTTCATCAGGCCTCTATGGCCCATCCCCTTTCCTCTGCTTAAGGCGCGAGCAGCTAGCTCACCTTAGCGTCGGCCCAGGCTCATGTCATGAGCGCAAGTTTGCGGGCTCCATGTGCTGGGCATACGTAGTGCCTCTGTGCAGAGAGAGCGTCCCCGCCCTAGCCGCGGCGGCCCAACCGTCCGGTGCGCCACAGGAAGCCCAGCACACCTCCCACTATCACAGCCAGCACCACCAGCACGATGCCTATGATGCCGCCGACGGGGAAGCCAGCCGCTGGCACGGCCGTTGCCGTGGGCGAGGGCTGTGGCGTAATCGTCACGGCTACCAGTGCAGTCGGAGTTGGCGTCGGCACAATGCGCGGCGGTGTCGCTGTTGGTGCTGCCAGCACCGTCGTTGGTGTAACGGTTGGCACCGCCGTGGGCCTGGGCGTCGCCACGGCCGTCGGCGTCGGTGCTGGGGTGGCCGTTGGAGTAGGTGTCCGGACAGGGGTGGCCGTCGGCGTCGGCTGGATCACCGGCGGCCGCTTCAGCGCCACCAGGGCAAACACCGAGAGGCCGTTGGGGGAGACAATTTCGAAGAGAGCACTCTCGCCCTCAAAGCCTATGAACTTGGTCTCCAGGATCTCTATCTTGCCGTCGTCTCCCTTGCGAAAGCCTCTCAAGTTTTGTGCGCCGTGGGTGTCAACCCATGCCTTGCCCACCTTCATCTTCAGGGTCGCCGCTCCCACTACCTGGTCCAGGTTCTCCTTGATGATGTTCACCGAGAAGCCTATGTCGGTGATCTCGGTCCCTGCACCTGTTGCTGCCAGAACGAAGCTGCTCCTGGTCTGCGTATCCGGCTCCTTGGAGATGCTGACCTGAATGCTGGCCCCCTGGGGCATCTGGTTCAGGATGGCACTGATGCTCACCTCAACCGGGCCAGTCAGGGCCAAGTTCACCGTCGTTGGAGGGATCTCCATCTCCAGCTTGGTTATGACGCCGGTTGCCGTCGTCCCCGTGCCCGTCAGGGCATCGAGGGTGGCTTTGATGGTCATCTGCACCTTGCCCGCCGCATCCTTCACCGGCATGCTTACCAGGGTCTGTCCGTTAGCGAGCCTCTCCACCCTTACGCCGCTCACCGGGTCGAAGAGGGTGCCCACCGTCCTCCCGATGGGTAGGGCGAACGGCAGCGTTATCCTGTTGACCCCGGCCTCCGTCTTCAGGCTGATGACGCCGCCGGGGGTCATCTGGATCACGTTCCCCTGGTCATCTCTTACCGTGGTGTTGGGGGAGAGGGTCACCTCTGCGGGGAGAGTTGTCTTGGGCACCACAGACACGGGAGTGGCCGTCGCCGTCGCAGTGGGGCTTACGATAGCCGTTGCTGTTGCTGCCGCCGTCGCTGTCGCCGTCGGCGTGGGGGTCTCCGTCGCTGGGACGATTATGACTCCACCACCGGGTGCCGTGACGGTGGTCGCCGTCGCTGTTACAGTCCGTGTCGCCGTCGCCGTGGGTGTAACCTCGGGCGGCGGCGCGCACCCTGGCGTAAATGTGCTAGGGACAGAGGTCACGGACAGGTCTACACGCGTGATCTCCGCGCTCTTAAAGGTAACCGCTGAAGGTGAGGTGGTCGCCTGGACCCCTTTCACGAAGAACACCACTGTCTGCCCGTTTACCCCGCCCTCTAGCGCAGGCGTGCCTGTGTCGTCGGCCCGCACCTGAAAGTCATCGCTCTTACCCTGGGTGCCGTAGGTCCCTGCCTTAGTCGTCGTCGTGCCCTGGGTGGACTTGGCATAGTTCACCCCGCCAATACAGGCCTCGATGGTCAGGCCGTCAGCGGCGGGAGCCCCGCCCACGGTCACGTCGCCAAAGAAGATGTGGGAAGGCAGCGGCACCGCCTTCGCGGTGTCCACCAGGACCATTATGGCCGCCAGTGACACCATCACGGCGCCCAGGAGGACCGCGACCTTCCTTGTCTCCATCAGCCTCATCTATCAGCACCTGTCCACATCTTGGTGAAACTAGCCCTGGCACCTGAGAGCCCTCCCCGATTCCTCGGTCTGGCCTTTTCCCGAGTCTCGAAGGAGGGCTCTCGACTTTCGTCTCTGCTACCTCGCCGCCTCCGCGGTCCGTGGCCTTTTAGCCCACGGTTCCCGCTCCATCTTCAGGATCACACCTCCCGTGCCTTCTCTCTCCTTACGGCGTTATCGTCCCGGCCTTGGCCACGAAGATGTAGAAGCCCCGGCCGATCTTCATCAGGTCCTCTTCAAACAGCGGGTTGAACACACCGCCCACGATCTCGATCTGCTTCCCAGCTGCGGCGGTGGCATCGAACTCCACGAACTTCTGGAACTCCGCCACCGCGGAGAGGATCCTCTCGGGGAAGAAGAGGCTGCGCAGGCCGTCCTTCATCTTCCGGTCACGCTCCGAGATCACCGTCGCCAGGTTCCACCCGGGCACCACGTCTACTGTGGCCGGCAGGGTGGGCGGCTCCACCGTGGCATCGAAGAAGACGCCGTCCACCTGGATGCGCACCGGTATCGGCGTCCCGCTCGTGAAACCGGGCAGCGGCGCCGAGCTCTTGAAGGCCTCGTCCTTGGTGATGATCCAGTAGGCCCTGCCCTGCTTGGCCTGGGTGAGGGTGTTGGTCGCGCCTAGGAAGTTGAACACCTGCCACTCGCCCGTCACCGCCGTGCCGCCCGTGAAGTAGTACACCGCCTTCACGATGTCCGCCAGCTTCACCTGCTCCACCACCGCCGTGCCGGAACCGTAGCCCGCGGCCAGCGCCGTGTTCAGGGTCAGGACCTTGGTGCTGGTGTTGATGGCCGTGATACGTCTGACCTCGCTGCTGGCGCCGATCTTCACCACGTCGCCCACCGCCAGCCCCGTCAGGCTGTTGACCGCGATGCTCGTGGCTCCGACCGAGACAGTCGCGCTGCTGGTCGTGCTGCCCAGGCTCAGCCCGCTCACGAAGCTTGTCGCCAGACCGGTCTTGTCGATGACCTGGGCCAGGAGGTCGGTCCAGCTCGGTGCCGTCGGCTGCAGGTTCATGCCGATCAGGTTTGACCCTGGGCCAAGGTAGTAGTTCAGCGCCTTCAGGCTGGCGTCAATGGTGCCCTTGGCCTCCTTGGTGTCGGCGTTGCCCGCCAGGTCCAGCACCGCCACGTCTATGGAGAACTGGCCTGTTGGCGTTCCGGCAGGCACCGTGACGAAGGCCTCGTGCGTTCCCTTCAGGCCGAACTTGCCCAGGACCACGTCGGGTATGCTCGCTGCGCTGGGCAGGCTCTCGGCCTCTCTTACCTGCTCGTCTGCCGCATGGCCAATGTCCAGGGCCTTGTTCAGGGTCAGGCTCAAGCCGTTGCCGCTCGCCGTATTCACCGTGCGGAGCTCGGCGCTCGTCCCCTTCCCTATCACGACCTTCTTCCCCGCTGAGAAGGCCTGCCCCGCTACCGTTATCTGGGTGTCGCCCACGGCGGCCACAGCCGATAGCTTGCCGGCTCCAGGCAGCAGGAACAGCACCTGATCGATGCCGCTCCCTATGTCTGAGGCCGTGATGTCGAAGATGAGTGGGTCAAGGGCCCGGGCCGACACGGCGCCGATGGGTGAGATGACAGTGCCCACATCGATCGCGGGCTTCGTCTTGTCCAGTTGCAGGATGATCTGCGCCGTACCGCTTGCGCCTCCCTTGTCGGTGAGCTTTGCGCCCAGCTTTATGTAGCCATCGGTGGTGCCCAGGTCTACGTCCTTGTCGAAGCCCACCTCGGCCACCGTGCCCCCACTCTCGTGCTCCTTCTCCAGGGCCGAAGAGAGGGTCAGGTTGTTGCTGCTCTTGGCCGTGACGGTCCTGACCTCGGCGTCCGTTCCGGTGCCGACCTGGATTAGCTCGCCCACTGCCAGGTTGCTGGCGTCCGCCACGCTTATGCTCGTCGCGCCGATGGCGCTGTTCGCCGACAGGGTCGACGAGTCGAAGACCTTCTGGGAGCTGATCAGCTTGCTGTCTGCATCGGTGAACACGTTCTTGCTCAGCAGCGAGGTCAGGCTCTCGTTGAACAGCTTGAAGATCTCCAGGCTAGAGGGCGTCAGCTCCGTGAACCTGCCCTTGATCACGTTCTGGAGGAAGCCCTTGTTGGTCACAAATACGGTTGGGTTCACCACCTTGCTGCCGAGATTCGGCGTGTCGAAGCTTACTATCGGCGCCGCACTGTCCAGGAAGACGTTCACCGTATCCGAGTCCGTCAGGACCGGCTCGTAGGCGCTTCTGCTAGTGTTTACGTCGATCTTGTTCTTGCCGTCGGTGATCTTCACCTTCCCCGACCAGGCGCTGTTGGTCACCGCGACGCTGGCCCCTGCGGCCGCGCCGGCGCCCACTACCTGGACGTCGTCCGTGTACCAACCCTCGAAGAAGTTGCCTGAGGGGTCCTTGGTGTCAAACTTGAACCGCAGGAAGCCCGTTCCCAGGGCCTTGCTCAGCTTTAGCTCAATCTTGAAGAGCTGAATCTGTCCTGTGAAGGGATTGAAAGCGTTGCTCGGGATGAATATGAACTTCCTGCCGTCGTTGAACGGCGGGAAGTTGGCCCCCACCTGGCTCGGATCGTACACCAGCGGCGGCGTGGGAGGCTGGAAGAACGGCGGCTGCGGCGGCGGCGGGAAGTCTACGATCTGCGCCAGAGTGGTGCAGGAGGCCGCCGACGTGCAGAACTGGATCAGCTTCTGGTCGAAGTTGAACTCTGGCTCCGTGGAGAACCAGGTGTTGAATGAAAGCACTGTGTCTGTACCCACCGCAAAGGTGGGGGAGTCCAGGTCGCCCGTGTTGGGCACGCCCGGTGTCTCGTACGTGAAGTTGGGCCCAGATGGCGTTCCCTGCGGGGACGATCCGTCACGCCCATAGTAGAAGCCGAAGCCATCGTTGTACTTCTTGCCCCCCGGCGCGCTGGGGTCGCCGGTCACGTGCCACAGCCCCTTCGCCTCCCAGTCATTGGTTGGGCTTGTGGTTGTCGTCTTCACCGCGGTCCTCTGCGCCTCCGTCTCCAGGTCCAGGGGCCCCGTGGGCGCAGTAACAGGCGCGCCAACCAGCGTCGTCTTGGCCAGCACCGCGCCAAAGGCCACCTCGTCCACCGTCGGGTCGTTGACGGTGCCGCTCACTGCGATCTTGCCGTCAGCATCCAGGTCCGAGGCGGAGACGCCGGAGCCGTCCTTCGGAGAGGTGATCTTCACCTCCAGGGTGTCCACCGTCTCCAGCGTGAAGGTCGTCTTGACGAAATCCGACGAAGTCTTGTACAGCCGGGCATCGTAGGTGCCCTTCGTCGTCTTCTCCGGCGGCGGCTCGCCGGGCAGCGTCGCCTCATAGACGTTCTGCGTGTACTCGTCCACCAGCAGGACGCTACCCGTTCCCAGGCCCACGATCTTTCCTACAGTCGTAAAGAACCCGGTCTCCAGGTTGCCGTTGCTGGGGTTTATCACGTACAGGGTGCCAAACTTGCCGGCCAGTAGCCTCTTGCCCACGGTCAGGTTCACTACCTCAAGGGCATCGGCGCCGCCCGGAGGCCAGAATTGATCCTGGAAGTTGTTGTCCTTCACCGTCAGGGATGCGCCAGGGTTCCCCGTCTGGATGTTGATGCTGTGGAAAATGTCGCTGAACTGCTCGTACAGGTATAGGATGTCGCCATCCACGCCCATGCCGCCCATGGAGCCAAAGTAGCCTGGCACGCTGATGGTGGACAGAACGCTGCCGTTGGTGATACTAAGCTTCTTGATGTTATTGGCAACGTTGTCGTACACGTACAGGGCCGGCGGGCTGCCAGCAACGAATGCCCCCGCCTCCACGTCGTTGCTCGGCAGGTTAAACTCCCGTAGGTTGTTGCCCGACGGGTCGTAGACACGCACCCCGTCCTTGGGCTCCCCTTCGAAGCCCACGAATATCTCGCTGCCACCCTTGCTTATAAAGTTCGGCGTGGTGGAGATGCCGCTCACCGCAGCCACCGCCCCTATCTTGGAGACAAACACCTCCCGCATCTTGGTCACGGCTACCAGCTCGCTCGTGGCAGCCTTGAATCCTAGCCCCTGGATGTCGTTGATTATCATGCCCATGTCAGTCGCGGGGTTGAACAGGTTGACGAAGAATCCGTTCTGGTCAAACTCCAGGATAGAGCTGGAGGGCCCGTTCGCCGTCCCCAGGAGAGTGGGCGTCTCCGGCACCTGGTTGAACTCCAGGGCATCAAACCCCGGCTTGCCCACGGTGCCCAGGCCGACGTCAAAGGTGGTGACGGAGTTGTCGTCGAACTCGCCGTTGCTCTTTATGTTGATGGCATAGACGCTGGCCTCCTTAGAGGCGTCAGGCTCGCGCTCGGATATGAACACCCGCTGCGGGCTGCCGGGGCGCACGTCCACGCCGCCCGGCCTGTTGTCGAAACCTACCGAGGACGCCAGGGCCACGGTGTCCACCAGGGTCGCGCTGCCGGTGGGGCTCGTGGGCGGCCTGACTATGGCCGCAAAGAAGTTGCCGCTGATCCCGCCCACAACCACCACGTCCCCGTTGCTCAACTTGGCCAGGCCGTGGATCTCGGAGTTGCTGAAGCTGCCTCCTAGGCTGGGCAGCTTGAAGAAGTTGACCGGGGAGAGCGTCATCGGGTCAAGCTGCGCCACCACATCAGGATCGCCTGGAAAGCCGTCCATCACCACATGCAGGCTGCTGCTGGCAAAGTCGGCGCCGCGGATCTCGCCATCGGGGGCCGTGAAGGGCACGCTGAACACTATGCCCTTGAACTTGAACGTGGGGAACGTGGGGGTCGTCGGCTGCTGCTGGCCGCCACCTCCTGCCTGGCCTAGGCTGAATCGCAAGGTCGGGTTCTGTAGGGGCCCGGCTGCTGCCGCCGGCAGGGGGAACTTGGTGATCGGGTGCTTGTAGTTCACGGTGATGTTGATCGTGCCGCCGCTGGCCCCGCCCTTAAAGCCGCTGCCGCTGGCCACTATTCCGCTAAAGCTCACAGTGGCAGTGAGGCTCACGTTGCTCTTGTTCCACGAGGGGTCCGGCAGGCGGAAGTTCCCCGGTAGCTGGCTGGTCAGGGTTTGGGTCCCCTCCGTCAGGGAAATCGGTATCTTGCCGAAAGGCGACGGCCCCACCAGCTCAAGGTCAACAGTGGCTGGCACGGTCTCGTTGGCTGCAATGGAAAGAGCGCCAATGAGCTGGACCTTCCCGCCTAGTTTGTACTTGGGGTTGGCGTCGCTGAGGGCTTGGCCCTTGTCTGTGTTAAGGGTCGCAGTGAAGCTGGAGGCAGGCTCCGCGGGCATGAATATAAGTATGCCGCCTAGGAGCAGGGCCAGAAGCAGAGATATGTGGGGTCTCGTACTCTTAAATCTCTTCAATATTCTAATGATACTCACAACGTTCCCCCTGCCGCAGTAATAAAAACCAGGTCGCGGAGAATCTCACGAAGCCCTGAAAGACAGCGACAACCAGCTATCTTGTTCCCCCTTATTCCACTCTAGAACCCCAGGGGGTGTTCCGACAACACCCTGCAAGCCGACTAACGAAACGAGATGATAGACCCTTTCAGTTGGCTGTGTCAAGTGGAGGGCCAGGCCGCTCAAGACAGACTCAACACTTGCCTGTCACACCTCCAGGGCTACTGCCTCCTCTACTGGCTCCCCAGCCTTGGAGTACTCTGAAAGGATAATGAGACGGCGGCTGGCGAAGGTATAGGGGCTCATGTCGTAGTTCCCGTAGGCGTGCAGGATGCGCAGGCCGGCCCGTCGTAGCATACCCGCCAGCTCCGTGAGGCTATAGACCCTGGCGCTGCTCATTCCTTCTATCGTGTATCGTGGAGCCGTCCTGCTTCAGCAGGATCCAGCGCGTGGTTACCCTTCCGCTAAGGGGGTCAAAGTCCCGCTCTAGGATCACCTTGTCTTTGCGAGCATCCTCAAACCAGAAATACCTCTGGAACTCCCGCACCAGCCTGTCCCGCGGCATCACGTCCAGGATGAACCGGCCACCCGGTTTCAGGGCCTTTTGCACCGACACGAGGATCTGAAGGTCCTCCGCAGCGTTGAATGTGCCAAAGGAACTCCACATGTGGATCGCCCCGTCGAAGAGCCCCTTGAATGGCATGGACCGCAGATCGCAGGTAAGCAGCTCCGCCTCCACGCCCTCGTCTTGAAGCTCCCTCCGCGCCAGCTCGACGGCCTCCGCAGCAATATCTGCCCCCGTCAGCCGGTAGCCCCGCTTGACCAGGCCTTGTAGATGAAGCGTGTTGCCGCAGGTCAAATCTAGGATGCGGCTTCCAGGCGGCATCGCCATGGCCCGCTCAATAAAGTCCACCTGCCTCCGGACCTCCTGCTCTGACAGGGTCTCTGAGGCCAGCATCCACTCCAGCCAGATCGTACGCAGTTGCTCCGTACGAAGGGCTCGCTCCGTAGTCATCGTCACCCTCCTCTCAATACGAAAGGATTCCCAGAGCCGGTCCGAGGTGCTAGATGTTCTCCTTGACCTTCTGGGCCAGGGAGCGCGTCATGCCGGGCACAGCCGCAATCTCCTCCAGAGAGGCATTCCGTATGGCTGGAATCGAGCCGAAGTGCCGTAGCAGCAGCCTCTTGCGCCTCGGCCCTACCCCTGGCACCGCATCCAAGCCGGAACGCATGCTGCTTCTGGAGCGCAGCTTCCTGTGGTAGGTGATTGCAAACCGGTGCGCCTCGTCCCGCACCCGCTGCACCAGGAAAAGGGCCTGGGAGTTCCTTGGCAGGAACACCGGCTCCGCCATGTGCGGTGCAAAGAGGGTCTCCTCCTCCTTGGCTATGGAGGCCAGCGGGATCATCCCGTGGATGCCAAGCTGCAGGAAGACCTCCCATGCTGCCGAGAGGTGTCCCTTGCCTCCGTCTATCAGCACCAGGTCCGGCACTACGCCCCAGGAGTCCCTGGAGCCATCCGCGGCCTCGGCTGCTTCGGCTAGGTGCCTGAAGCGCCGCTCCAGCACCTCCCTCATCATAGCGTAGTCGTCCACCCCTGAGACGCTCCTGATGCGGAACCGCCGGTAGTGGGTCGGCACCGGCTTCCCCTGCTGGAAGACTACCATGCTGCCTACGGCGTTGCTGCCCTGGATGTTGGAGATGTCGTAGCACTCTATTCGCAGGGGCAGGCGGGGTAGGCTCAACTGCTCTTGAAGCTCCCTGAGGGCGCCTTCTAGGGCATCCTCCCCCGCCAGGGCCTTGGCCCTCAGTTGCTCGCGGGCCTGAAGGGCGTTCTCCGTTGCCATCTTGATCAGGGCTGCCTTCACTCCGCGGGCGGGCACCTTCAGCAACACCCTGCCGCCTCGTCGTGATCCCAGCCACTCCTCCAGGAGGCCCGCCTCCTCCGGAGCATAGGGAAGGAGCACCAGAGGCGGCACGTAGGGAGTGCCGCCGTAAAACTGCTTGAGGAAATGGGATGTGACGTCGCTCGCTCTCTCGTCCCTCGTCCCGTCCATGATGAAGTGGTCCCGCCCTATCAGCTTGCCCTGACGTACGAAGAAGACCTCCACCCACGCCTCATCCTTCTCCATGAACAGACCTATCACGTCCATGTCCGCATCATTGACAGATACGACCTTCTGCTCCTCCATCACCCGCTCGATGGCGCGGACCTGGTCTCTCACCACCGCCGCCCGCTCAAACTCCAGCCTCCCGCTGGCCTCCGCCATCTTCACCTTCAGCCCTCTCACCACCGCACCGCTCTTCCCCTCCAGGAACAGCATCACCTGGCTGATGACCTCCCTGTACTCCTCCTTGGTGACGTATCCAACACAGGGCGCCACGCAGCGGTGGATGTAATACTCCAGGCAGGGCCGCGCCTCCATCCCCGTGATGGCTTTGGTGCAGGAGCGGTAGGGGAATAGCTTCTTCAGCAGCTCCAGGGTACGCCGCACGGAGCTGGCGCTGGCGTACGGCCCAAAGTAGCGGGCCCCGTCCTTCTCTACCCGCCTGGTGAAGTACACCTGCGGGAACTCCTCCTTCAGGTCTATCTTGATGTACGGATAGCCCTTGTCGTCCCTCAGCCGCGTGTTGTACACAGGCCTGTGGCGCTTGATAAGCGTGTTCTCCAGGATGAGGGCCTCGGCCTCCGAGTGGGTAGTGATGATCTCGAAGTCCACCACCTTGGTAAGCATGCTCTCTATCTTCGGAGGAAGCCCCACGGCGCGGGTGAAGTAGACCCGAAGACGGTTCCTCAGGTTTCCCGCTTTCCCCACGTAGAGCACGCCCCCGGTGGAGTCCCTCATGAGGTACACGCCGGGAACGGTGGGGACGGACTTCACCCTCTCGTGCAATGCCATACCTTCTGCCATGGTCCCTGCGTGTCCCAGTCCTTCCGCCCCCGGCCCGGCCCTGAAAGTGAGGCCTGGCTTTTGCTACCGCAGCACGAAGCTGAGCACTATAAGAATAACGAAGATGAGCCCTGTAATAAGGCCGATGCGTTTGAGCTCTCTGCCCGTGTCTGCACCCAGGGCTCGAGCCGATAGGGCAGACCTGGGCGTGGGAGCTAATGCCCTAGCTACGGGCCGGGCCGCCTCGGCCTGGGCGGGGACGCCGGAAGGGGCCCCCGCGCTTGCTCGGCTGGCGCCCTCTCTGGCGCCCTCTATTGAGGACGGTACTGGTGCACCTGTCGGCGGCAGCCTGCGGCGCAGGGGGGGGCGACCCGATGAACGACGGCTTTTCTTCGGCATCGGCTATTCCTTTCTCTCCCTGTCTACCTGCTCCTGGTAGGCCTTCGCCGCCTGAGCTGCTACCCGCGCCGCCACCGGGAAGTCCAGGAGTTGGGTGTTCAGCACCATGTGGTACTGTTTGGGATTATCAAGCTCAACCTTCAAGAAGAGTCGGTAGAAGTTGGCCCTGGCCTTCTCCGTGGACAGCACAAAACGCTCCGCGGCCTTTTCATCCAGGTGCTCCCGACCTTGTATAGTCCTCACCCGAGTGGCCCAGTCAGCAACAAGCCCTACATGAAAGGCCTGGATCATGTTTCTCAAGATAATGTTGCTGCCCCTTCCTACGATTACCACGTTGCCCGCCTTGGCAATGTCCTTGATGACGCCGCTCACGGTCTGGAAAAAGAGAAGGTCGTTCAGCTCCTGGGCGCTGGCTATGGGCTCCTCTCTGGCGGCCTCAGGGTAGTAGGCAGTCATCATGGCGTCGACTCCCACACCAAAGAACGGATCGGCACCCGTGCCCGTTAGAGCCGACCGCTCCAGCATCCGCTGGAAAGAGCGTGCCAGGCGGTCCTTCAGGGTAATGGGACGCTCCTCCTTCTCCACCAGCGCCGCAACCGTGGCCCTCATCTTCTTGGCGGCCTCTGCTAGAATGAGGCGATCCACATAGTCGGCGCCAAGAAGGCGCGCCAACTCCGATCCTATCTCTTTGGCACCGCTGCCTACGGGTCCGTTAATCGTTACTACCGGCATAGCCCACCTCCCTGAGAGGGACTATTGGCGCTGATCGAAAGGCTGGCGATGGCTCCCTTTCCCCTTCAGGCAGGGCCCCTCTCCTGGTGCCAGCCCAGCTACCTGGCCCCTGCTCGCACGGCGTCGAGGGCCTTGAGCCGCTCTATGTTTTCCCCTTCACTAGCTTCGGGAGACGCAGAGAACCAGGCCTCCAGCATCTCGATGGCCAGGGCCGGCGTCGTAAGGCGCAGACTCATGCACAGGATGTTGGCGTCATTCCACCTGCGGGCTCCGGCCGCCGTGGCCGCATCGACGCAAAGAGCAGCCCGGGCTCCGGGCACCTTGTTGGCCGCCATGCTCACGCCGGTCCCCGTCCAGCAGAACAGCAGGCCCTGGGAGCAGCGCCCCTGGGACACCTGCTCTGCTACCCTTCGGGCTACCTCGGGCCAGGAGGTGTCATCCCCCTGTGCCAGTGCACCAAAGAGCTCCACCTTTGCCTCACGCCGCCTCAGCTCCTCCACCACCGCATCAGTCGTGGAAGTCTGCTCATCGCTGCCTACGGCCACCCTCATAGCACCACCTGGAACCCCTTGCTACCCCAAATATTACCACAACGCCCTCGAACAGGCCATTTCCCAGGGCCTTTTAGTGTTCCAAATCCGACAGAAGCAGGGGAGTTTGAGGGGGCGTCAGCCCCCTCGGAGACAAACAATCACCCCCTTCTCCCAGGTTGGGAGAAGGGGGCCAGTGGGATGAGAGCTTATGGAGTGACGGGGCAGGCAGCAGATAACTAAAAGACCCTAGCCATTTCCAGCAGGTGGATGCGCCGTGGATGAGGAAGAAAGGGGCTTTATGGTGACGTCTTAGAGCCGGTTCGGGAAATCCTTCCCCCCACTTGGGGAGGGGCGCTGCTGAACGAACTTCGGGCTGGGTGGGAGGGAACTAACACCTTGGAGAGGGGTAATAGACTGCGTCCTGGCGGAATTCCCGAATGAGTTCTAGACGGCCCGGGGGTGGGCCTTCTCGTACTCGCTCCGGAGGTGCGAGTTGGTCAGGTATGTGTACACCTGGGTTGTGGTGATGCTGGCGTGCCCCAGCAGCTCCTGGACGTGCCTCAAGGGGGCGCCTCCCTGGAGCAGGTGCGTGGCGAAGCTGTGTCGCAGGGTATGAGGCGAGACCCTTCGCCCTAGCCCAGCTTGCCGGGCCAGCGCCTTGAGGATGAGCCAGAAGCCCTGGCGGGTGAGCCGCTCACCCCGCTGATTGAGGAACAGCGCCTCCTCTCGATGGTCTGACCCCAGCTTGGGCCTCCCTCGGGAAAGGTAGGCCACTAGGTGTTCTAGGGCAGCCCTGTATACCGGGATCACCCTCTCTCTGGACCCCTTTCCCAGGCAGCGCACAAACCCCTCAGACAGGTTCACATCCCCCAGATTGAGGGAGACCAGCTCGCTGACCCTCATGCCAGTGGCGTACAGGAGCTCCAGCATCGCCCTGCCCCGCATGCTCTCAGGGCTGCCGTTGTTCCCCGAAGATGCCAGAAGCCGCTCCACCTCCCCTTCCGATAGAGGGTGTGGCAGGGCCCGGCCCACCCTGGGCGACTCTATCCCTTCGCTGGGGTCCTGGCTCACCTTCCCCTCTCTGGTCAGGAAGTGGCAGAGGGATCGCATGGCCGCCACCTTCCGAGCCTTGGTCGTCTTGTTGTAGCCTTTCTGGTCCAGGTGCATCAGATAGCTGCCCAGAAGCTCTGTGCCCGCCTCCTGCCAGCCGTGAATCCCCTGACCCTCCAGGTACGCGCACAACTGGGACAGGTCGTTTCGGTAGGCCATGATCGTATTGGGTGAGACCCCCTTCTCAACCATCAGGTAGTCCAGAAAGGCCAGAACGTCCTCTTTCATGGGCTCTCTATATCCCCACTTTCAGTAGGCTGCCGCCAGCGACCCGCTGATCTCTTTCTGCCAGAGGCTCTGTGGGCCGCACCGTTTTTCGGGGCGTGGCTCCCGTTTCCCCGCATCAGCAGAGGGCCGGAGGGTAAGAGCCACACCAGGCCGGCAGGCGTAAAGGGGCCCACCGCCGGAATCATGAAAAGGCCCAGGATACCCATCCACGAGGGGAAAGCACCACTTCTCACGACCCCAACGGCGAAGAGAATCGCCCAGAGGATGATCAGCAGGGAGACGCTCTTGAGGGTTGTGGACACCACGTCCAGACGCTGGCTGAGGGCCACCAGGGCATCGGGCGGCGTCCCTTGCTGAAGGGAGCTGAGGTAGGCCTTCATCATCACCACCTCAACGCTTCCCTTCCACATCATCAGCAGCGCTGCTGAGACGAGGGCAGTGACTCCAGCCACCAGCGCCCAGGTGCTCAAGGATTCATCGCTGCTCTTCAGGGAGGCAGTAGAGCTCCACAGCGCCGGTATGGCCAGGAGCAGGAATAGGGCCTGGAAGAGATGCAAGGCCATCCAGTAGTTGACGCTCGACGCGTCTACATTACTGAGCGTCTGAGAGAGCGACTGGCCTAAAGGCACAGGGTTCTTGAGGTAGAAGAACAACAGGGCAGGTATGCCTGCAATCATGAGGGCACAGGCAAGCAGCGCGCTGGCTCCGCCTATTTTGGCCAAGGAGAGACTCATCGCCTCCTCCTGTGCCCGGTTCTCCTCCTGCTGCTAAGGGCCATCATCTCATACCCTGCGTGAGAGCGCTCAAGCCCCTGAGGTGCTCCCAGGCTTTCGGACCAAGATACTGGGAAAGTCTAATACAAGTTTATGATTATGTTTATCACTGATGCTCAGCTTATCCTAAAGCTGACCGACCTGTGATGTCAAAGAGAAAAAAAGCAAAATTTAAGACTTTTTTGATGTATTTTTTCATACTTTTGCGGGCCTCATGGCCCTATTAGTCGACAGGATGGCCCCATGGGCAGTACACTGCCTTGCACCTGCTCTGTCATTCTGGTAGCATAGGCCCGCCCTGGAAGGGCCGTTCCAGTCCAATAGGATCAGGTGTGACATAAATGCGGGTTGAGAAAGGCATCCCTACCAGCCTGGAAAAGCTCACAAAGATGAGAGACCAGGCCAGGGCTGGCGGTGGCGAAAAGCGCATTGAGCAGCAGCACGCCAAGGGTAAGCTCATCGCCAGGGAGAGAGTAGCCCTGCTTGTCGATGAAGGCTCCTTTGAAGAGGTGGACCCTTTCGTTGTTCACCGGGCCACCGACTTCGGCCTGGATCAGCAGAAAATCCCCGGCGACGCCGTCGTTACAGGGTACGGTAGGGTGGACGGCCGCCTCGTCTTTCTCTTTGCTCAGGACTTCACCGTCCTGGGAGGCTCCGTATCGGAGGCCGTAGGGCAGAAGATATACAAGATCATGGACATGGCCATGAAGGTAGGTGCCCCCGTAGTGGGCCTCAACGACTCGGGAGGGGCTCGCATTCAGGAGGGCGTCGATAGCCTCGCTGCTTACGGCGGCATCTTTCTCCGCAACGTCCTCGCTTCAGGCGTCATCCCCCAGATATCCGTCATCCTCGGCCCTGCCGCCGGTGGAGCTGTCTACTCCCCTGCCCTCACCGACTTCGTGTTCATGGTCAAGGGGGTCGGCCAGATGTACATCACCGGCCCAGATGTGATAAAGGCCGTCACCGGGGAGCAGGTTTCCCATGAGGAGCTGGGTGGGGCGGAGGTCCACGCCACCAAAAGCGGCGTGGCCCACTTCGTCTACGATAATGAGAGCGCCTGCCTCCAGGCCGTGCGGCGCCTCCTCGGCTTCCTCCCCCTCAACAACGCCGACGACCCGCCCCGCCAGGAGCCTGCCGACGACCCGGAAAGGCGTGACCCATCCCTCAGGACCCTCGTGCCCGAGGACCCCGTCAAGTCGTACGACATGCTCCAGCTTGTCTACCGGGTTGTTGACGACGGGGATTTCATGGAGGTGCACCAGCAGTACGCCCAGAACATGCTCGTTGGCTTTGCTCGCATGAACGGCAGCCCGGTCGGCGTCGTCGCCCAGCAGCCAATGGTCCTCGCCGGCGTCATCGATATCGACGCCTCCGTAAAGGGCGCCCGCTTCGTACGCTTCTGCGACGCCTTCAACATTCCCATCGTCACCTTCGTGGATGTCCCCGGCTATATGCCTGGCCTCTCCCAGGAGCACGGTGGCATCATCAAGCACGGCGCCAAGCTCCTCTACGCCTATGCTGAGGCCACGGCCCCCAAGGTCACCATCCTGGTGAGGAAGGCCTACGGCGGCGCCTATATCGTCATGGGCAGTAAGCACCTCCGCGGCGACGTGAACCTGGCCTGGCCTACCGGAGAGGTGGCCGTCATGGGCCCTGAGGGCGCGGTCAACATCCTCTACCGGGACCTCCTCAGCAAGTCGGAGGAACCGGAGGAGACCCGCAAGAAGCTTATCAAGGAGTTCAAGGGCAAGCTGGCCAACCCCTACATCGCAGCCACCCGCGGCTATCTCGACGACGTCATCGACCCTGCCGAGACCCGCCCCCGCATCGTCAAGGCCCTCAACATGCTCCAGAATAAGCGCGATACCCTCCCTCCCAAGAAGCACGGCAACATCCCCCTCTGATTGGCCCTCGCCCCCTGGACGGCCTCGGTCCCGCTACTATTGTTCGGCAGCTCTCATTTCTGCGGCGTCCAGAAGGGTTAAGCCCTCTCTGGTCAGAGTCTGGGGTCTTCTCTGACGTGTGCGAGCCCTGTCGTGCAGGGCCATCGTCAATCCCCTAGTTTCCCAAATCCGACAGAAAGCAGGGGAGTTTGAGGGGGCGTCAGCCCCCTCGGAGACAAAAAGCCACCCCCTTCTCCCACCTGGGAGAAGGGGCTCATGTGGGGATGAGGGCCTGGGGAGACTGGCAAGGAGCAGATAACTAAAAGGCCCTGCCACTCTCCGAGAAAAGCGTGACGAAAGACGAAGCGCCTGCTATAATCAAAGTGTCTTCTGCCAGCCAGGACAGGTGGGGTCACTTAGCAGGTCGGCAGCTAGGAGGTCCCAGGACGCTGGGTTCCTGACCCCGTCCAGAGATCGGAAAAAGCTATCAGGGGCGGGTGAATAGAGCGCAGATGCCTGCCTTTCTGATGCCCTACAGTTCCCCTATTTCCTGCCTATCCTCTGAACTAACCTGTGTTTTGCTCAGATTCCAGCCCCGGTTGCCATATACTCAATTTCGGAGGGATCATGTCTTACAAGGTAACCCTAATCCCCGGAGACGGCATCGGCCCCGAGGTCTGCAAGGCTTCCGTTCGTGTCCTTGAGGCCACCGGCATCAAGTTCGACTGGGAGGTCCAGGAGGCTGGCGTTGACGTCATGGACAAGTATGGGACACCCTTGCCGGATGCTGTCATCGAGTCGGTGCGCCGCAACAAGGTGGCCCTCAAGGGCCCCATAACCACTCCCATTGGCACCGGCTTCCGCTCCGTCAACGTGGCCATTCGCAAGGTCCTCGACCTCTACGCCTGCCTCAGGCCTTGCAAGAGCTACCCAGGCGTCAGGAGCCGCTACAAGGACATCGACGTCGTTGTCGTACGCGAAAACACCGAGGACCTCTACGCTGGCATCGAGTACCAGAAGGACACCCCAGAGGCTATCAAGCTCATTCAGTTCATCAAAGGCACCGGCCAGAAGATAAGGGACGACTCCGGCATCTCCATCAAGTCCATCTCCGTCTTCGGCACCGAACGGATCGTTCGCTTCGCCTTTGACTATGCCCGCAAGAACGGGCGCAAAAAGGTCACCGCCGTCACCAAGGCCAACATCCTCAAGTACACCGACGGCCTCTTCTATGACGTGGCCCGCCAGGTGGCCAAGAAGTATCCCGATATCCAGTACGAGGAGCGCCTCGTCGACGCCTCCTGCATGGGCCTCGTCATGCGCCCTGAGGAGTTCGATGTCCTCGTCCTCCCCAACCTGTACGGGGACATCATATCGGACCTGTGCGCCGGCCTTGTGGGCGGCCTCGGCATCGCCCCCGGCGCCAACATCGGCGACGACGCCGCGGTATTCGAGGCAGTACACGGCAGCGCCCCCAAGTACAAGGGCCAGAACAAGGTCAACCCCACCGCCGTCCTCCTCTCCGGCGTCCTCATGCTCCGGCACCTGGGCCATGAGAGGGAGGCCGACCTCGTGAACAAGGCCCTCGCCGCCGTCATCCGGGAAGGCAGGTCCGTCACCTACGACTTCAAGCCTACCCGCGACGACCCCTCCGCCGTCGGCACCAGCCAGATGGCCGATGCCGTAATCCGCAAGATGGACTCCTTGCGTAAGGCCGCACCCGTAGGGTAATAGGCATTCCAAAGGAGGAGCAAACATGTCGAGACCCAAGATCACCGTTGTTGGAGCAGGAAACGTAGGCGCCACCACGGCCCAGCGCATCGCCGACAAGGGCCTTGCCGATGTCGTGCTGGTGGACATCATCGAAGGCCTGCCCCAGGGCAAGGCCCTGGATATGCGGGAGGCCGGCCCCGTCACCGGCTCCGACGTCTCCGTCGTCGGCAGCAACAGCTACGCCGAGACGGCCGGCTCCCAGATCGCCGTCATCACCTCCGGCATCGCCAGGCGCCCCGGCATGAGCCGCGACGACCTCCTCTTCACCAATATGGACATCGTCAGCAAAGTCACCCGAGAGCTGGTCTCGCACTCCCCTAACTGCATCCTCATCGTCGTCACCAACCCCCTCGACGCCATGACCCAGCTAGCCTACTGGGTCAGCGGCTTCCCCAGGGAGCGCGTCGTCGGCATGGCCGGCATCCTCGACACCGCCCGCTTTCGCACCTTCCTCTCCCTGGAGCTCAACGTCTCCATCCGAGACATCCAGGCCTGGGTCCTCGGCGGCCACGGCGACACCATGGTCCCCCTCCTCAGCTCCACCACCGTCGGCGGCCAGCCTGTCGCCAAGCTCATCCCCAAGGACCGGCTCGCCCAGATCGTCAAGCGCACCCAGGACGGCGGCGCCGAGATCGTCAACCTCCTCAAGACCGGCAGCGCCTACTACGCCCCCTCCGCTGCCGTCGTCGAGATGGTCGAGTCCATCCTCTTCGACCAGAAGCGCCTCCTCCCCTGCTGCGCCTATCTCCAGGGCGAGTACGGCATCCATGACCTCTTCGTCGGCGTCCCCGTCAAGCTCGGCGCCAGAGGCGTGGAGCAGATACTTCAGTTCGAGCTATCCGCCGAAGAGCAGCAGGCCCTCCACAAGTCCGCCGCCTCTGTCAAGGAGCTATCCGACAAGATGAAGGAGAAGGCCGGCGGCGTCCCTAAATAGAAGCTGGGCCAGTTATGTGGGGGAACTACCCAGTTTCGGGATGCTCCCGGTCGGATGAATCGGAATCCTAGGGGGAAAATCCTCTATAGGAACGTCCTTGGCGAGCTGGATCGAACTCGGTTTCTCCAGCAGTACCTCTAGCTCTTCCACCAGCATGCGCGTCGCCGTGGTCTGGTGGAAATCCCTGTAGTGCCCAATCGTCTGCCAGGTGTCCAGCGTGAAAATCCTGTTCTCATTGCTTGCGTCTTGCCAGATTACTCCTGGCAAACAGCCAGGCCAGGACATCTTCTCGGTCCGAAGCTGCCGTAGAAGGGACAAGACGCTCTTGCGATATGAAGGCAGGGCTACCCGTTCCGTTATGACGTGGAGGGACATGGCCCTGGGTAGATCATCCATTTCCCAATCCTCAGATAAAGGAATCTGGCAAAGGGATCACGCGACTCTCCTGCTACGAAGGGTCAAGCACCACTCAACGAATACTGTCACGACCCCCAGCAGAACCATGATGTCCCCTACACTGAAAATGCGTCTCAGCGGCTTTGTGATGACGATGATGTCCGTCAGGAAGCCCAGCCTGGTATACTCGGGGGCCAAGAGCACGCTTTTCACTGATGACAGGTAGGAGCCGCTCTGAAGGAAAGCCTCCTCTACAAAGCCAGCCTGCAATAGCGTCGCCGGGCTCACCGGCATCCGCCAGCCGTTGGCGCCCATTGCCGCCATGTTCAGGGCAAGCCCTATTAGAAATAGGCGAAAACCCCACATCCGCAGATTGCGTACTGTCCCTATCAGAAGCAGAGCGTAAGAGACGAACAGCAATAGTCCCACACCCGCCGGTGTAACCCCCGTCTTTAGGCCCAGATAGACCGCCAACTGCAGGAGGAGGGCCACCAAAAAAAGCCATCCCCACTGCAGCCCCGGTCCGGTGCTAGGCAGGACTACCTGTTCGGCAACTGTTGCGAATGACTCAGCTTTTCGCCTCACATGCCTCCGCCTGCATCTTGGCTAGATGGGCCACTGAAAATCGGCCAAGGCAGCCAGCCCCGCAGCAAGAACCAACAGGGTGCTTACCAAGAGAGCAATCTTCGCGAACCTATTCCGCTTCATGCTAGCCTCCTCTAAACTGTGTTGCTCCTAGTTTTGCGGGCCATGCTCACGAAATGCTCACGACTTGCAAACAAAGAGGGGGCTACCACCCGGTAGCCCCCTCTTTGTTTTTCCAGATCGCCCTGTTCTACCGCTTGCAGGAGGCGTATTCAGAAACGACTGCGCCGTCCTATTCTCTCTACGTCTGAGGCTCCTTTTTCAGTAGTTCGCTGTACGACTGGTGCCAGCGCCGAGCCTCGCCTCTGTGTCCGCCTTTCGTAAGGTATTCGATTATCTGCTCATACGCCTGCAGGTCCGAATCATCAATAGCTAGCAGCTTTTCCAGCAGTCCTGCGGCCTCCCCATAGTCGCCCATAGAGGCCTTCAGGCTCGCCAGCGTGGCGAGGGTTCGCAGATACCTTGCCTCCGCTGCTGTCCGTATTCCATCGCTCCATTCCGAGTAGAACTCTTCCAGGCAATGGCCTCGATACAACCTTACGGCCTGAGCAAGCAGATCAGCCTTCTTCTCTGCGTTATCAACCTGTCTATCTGCCTCTTGTGTCAGTCTGTCAAACTCCTCCAGGTCCAGCCAGAATTCTCCTCGCGATCCCAGTTTATACACCCCGTCTTCCAGCAAGATGCAATCCTTGTATAATGTGCGCCTGACTCGATAGACGTTATTGTAGAACGCGTTCCTGCTCAAGCCCAGAGCCACCTCCGGCCACAGCACCTCAAGCAGGAACTCACGCCGCTTTCCCTCTCTATGGCAAAGCAGATAGAGGAACATCTCTTTCGCTTTCTGGCTCTCCCACTCGCTGTCGCCTATCTTTCTGCCGTCAACGATGACCTCCATGCGTCCTAGCGCGTACACTTCCACACGGGAGTATTCCCGCGTCTCCCTGAGGGTGCCCTCCCTCGGTGTGCGTTTCTGGAGGACCTCCTCCGTGGCACCTTCTATGGCCCTCCTCACCAGCGCAAATAGCTGTCCTTCAATCCGCTTGGATGCCCCGTAGTCGATTACCTCCGGCACCGCCTTCGCTTCTTGGATAAGAAATGAGGTCATGTCCAGGTTCTGAACCATCCTGGCAAGCGTCTCCAGGACCCTGGTCAGCTTCCTCCACTGTTTGCTCCTCATGTACACCAGCGCCAGGTAGAGATAGCCTTTGATCAAAGGCCTTGGTGACCCCAGGTCCCGCAGCCAGGCTATGCAGTTCGTCAGCTCCTCTTCAGCCTTGCCATAGTTCCGCTGCAGGCAAGCAAGCATACCCTGGTTCAGGGTAGCAACAGCCAGCTCGTGCTTGAGGTTTAGCCGCTTCGCCTCGTAGGTCGCCTGTTTCAGATAGAACCCGGCTTTCTTAAAGTCTTGTAGAGCACAATAGACGCTGCCAATCCCGCTGTTGATACAGCAGGATAGGCGAGGTTCCAGGGCTTCCCGAAAAGGCTGCCACGCCTCAACATACGACTGGAGAGCCTTCTCATAATCGCCCATCTCTTGCAGGGTGTCCCCTATGTTAACCAGGACCATAGTCTCCGTGCGGTGATACTTGGCCTCTCTCGCCAGAGTCAGGGCCTCTTGCAGGGCGTTGTAAGCGAGTTCGTACTCCCCCAGGAGGTAATGTAGCTGACCCGTGTTGTTCAGGACGTCACTCAGCTCAACCTTGCTACCCAGCTTCTGGTATGCAGACCGGGCATTGTTGAAATGGACCTGCGCCTCTGAGTAAAGACCTAGCCGCGCCAGTGCAATTCCCAGGCCATTCTCAACACCCCCCTGTAAGCCCAGGTCAGAGCTCTTCGCACATAGCTTTAGAGCCTTCTCCAGGTGCTCTATAGATTGGTCCATCTCCCCCGTCATGCCTATGTCGATCCCCACCTGTTTGTGCGCTTCTATCAGCATTTCAACAGGTGCAGACTCGCCCTCCAGCATCGCCGTCGCCGTCAAGGCATCCTCCAGGGCCTTGGCGGGGAACCCCCTCAACCGTGACGCGGCGGACCGTATTAGCAGAGCCTTGGCCCTGATCGGTACAGCCACCTCTGTGCCCTCAGCCAGCAGGGCCGTGGCAATAGCCACCGCTTGATGATGGTTCCCTTGCCTTAAGTCAGCCTCCGCCCGCAGCAGCCTAAGCTCAAAGTCCGATTCAAGGGTCGGAGTGGGAATCGAAGAAAGAAAGTCGCTGACAAGGTTCCATCTCCCCGCCTGCTGGAGCTGGAACGCCTTCTCCTTCAGGGACGTCTTATTATCGGCTGTTACCTTTTGCATGTGACTTTTCGGACAGCTTGTCCGCTCTCTATCCTTCTTCTTATACTTGGGATGGATTATACTCCATTTCACCATCAATGGCACCGAAAAAGCCTGTTAAATATTGGGTTTCGCCGTGTCTCGGCTTACACTCTCTCTTCACACCGTACCCCGCTTCCCACGCACGGGCGATGGCAGTGCTCGCGCATCTCGGCCCAGCCGTCTCCTCATCCGCACGCCCATCGACGCTTCTGTCGCCATCCCCTCCTTCAGCCTTTGCGCCCCTGCCTGCTATACTTCACCCATGCACCTCCTACTTGGCGTGCCCTCACCCGCTGCCTCTACTTCTACTAGCTCCACGCAGGCTTCAAGAAGCAAAGGGGATTCCAGAGGGATTCCCCCTCTCCTGCCTCGGCGGGAGAGGGGGCCAGGGGGTGAGGGTTTTGAGATCAGTTCAATCAATAATTCCCCCACCTCAGCTTGGAAGCTCAAAGCTGGCGTCAGAAAAATTTCTTCCAACAATCAAACCGCCCATGCCCGCCTCTAGCCTGACTCCTCAGCCCACCCGCATCGGCGGCCGGGAGTTCCCCTGGGGCTCCCGCACCTACGTCATGGGTGTCCTCAACCTCACCCCCGACTCCTTCTCCGGCGACGGCCTCGACACCGACGTGGAGGCCGCCATCGCCCTCGCCAGCGCTATGCAGGCCCACGGCGCCGACATCATCGACATCGGCGGCGAGTCCACCCGCCCCGGGGCCCTCCCCGTATCCCCCGACGAGGAGCTTCATCGTATCCTCCCGGTCCTTCGTCGCCTCAAGGGGCAGTTGGACATACCCGTCAGCGTCGACACCTACCGCGCCGACGTGGCTGAGGCTGCCCTGGCCCACGGCGCCGATATGCTCAACGACATCTGGGGCCTCCGCGCCGACCCCCGCATAGCCCATGTCGCTGCCAGGGCCGCAGTGCCAGTGGCCCTTATGCACAATCAGCGGGGGCCCTCCTACCAGGACGTGGTCGTGGATGTCATCCACTCCCTCAAGGAGTCCATGAAGCGGGCCGAAGCTGCCGGCATCCTCCCCAGCAATATCATCGTGGACCCGGGCTTCGGCTTTGCCAAAGGCCCTGAGGAGAACCTGGAGCTCCTGCGTCGGCTGGATCAGATCAAGGAAGCCCTGGGCCGGCCCGTCCTCCTGGGCACTTCCCGAAAGTCGACCCTCGGCGTCGTCCTCGGCCTGCCGGTGACGGAGCGCCTGGAAGGGACGGCGGCTACCATCGCCATCGCCATAGCCAAAGGAGTAGACATAGTCCGCGTCCACGATGTGAGGGAGATGGTGCGGGTGGTTCGGGTCAGCGACGCGGTGATAAGGGGCTGGCGTAGGCCCGAGGTAACACCTTGAAGACTACGTGCGCTCTCGGCCTGGGCTCCAACCTGGGCGACCGCCTGGCTTACCTGCAAAGGGCCGTGGAAGCTATTGAGGCCCGGGGCATAGAGGTCAGGAAGCTCTCGCCGGTATACGAGACGGAGCCGGTAGGCTTCATGGAGCAGCCCAGGTTCCTCAACGCCGTCTCCCTGGCCGCGACGGACCTGGACGCCCATGCCCTGTTGGCCGCGGTCAAGGCCATTGAGAGGGAGCTGGGGCGCAGGCCCACCTTCAAAGGCGGCCCCAGGGTCATCGATATAGACATCCTCTTTTATGAGGAGCTGGTGTTAGACGCCGAAGAGCTTGTCATACCCCATCCTGGGCTTCACCAGAGGGCCTTCGTCCTTGTGCCCCTGGCCGATGTGGCCCCCGACTGGTTCCATCCTGTGTTGAAGAGGAGCGTCAGGGAGCTTTTGGCCCAGGTGAAGGGTAGAGAAGGCGTCAGGCTGGCGGGAACGGTCCCGCTGCCAAAGGGCATGCCCTAGGGGCGAAGCTCCGGAGGAAGCAGATTTGGTATGGTGTCTGAAATGGGGTATGTTTCTTTGCACTGGGCGCAGAAGAGGCTGCCGGTCACTATCTCGTTCTGGTCCTCTTTATCCACTGCCAATTGCAGGGCGCCCTTGCATCCAGGACAGGCCAGGATATCCATGAGCTCTCGCTTCATCTCTGGTCTTCTCCGATCTCCTCCACCAAGCTGACAGTTTGTAGTGACTGATATGCTACCAGAAATGACCTGGCGGGGCACTCCTATTCTGAACTGACATCTACGCACAAGGTTCATGCAGGTGTATATTCAATCAGGAGCCAGGTAGAAACAAGGAGGGCGCGATGGATGACGCGGTGATTGTAAGCGGTGCCAGAACACCTATAGGCACCTTCGGCGGTGTGTTCAGCGAGCTACCTGCGACCAAGCTGGGCGCCATAGCCATAGACGGGGCCATACGGCGCGCCGGACTCCGCAAGGAGGAGGTGGAGGAGGTTCTGATTGGGAATGTCATCTCTGCGGGCCTGGGTGAGAATCCAGCGCGGGTGTCCTCTATTCAAGCCGGCGTGCCGGTCACCGTTCCCGCCATGACGGTCAACAAGGTCTGTGGCTCAGGTCTCAAGACTGTCGTGCTGGCCTCTCAGGCCATACGACTGGGGGATATGTCAATAGCTGTGGCCGGGGGCATGGAGAACATGAGCATGGCGCCGTACCTATTGCCTAAGGCCCACTACGGGTACCGCTTGGGCCACGGGGAGCTATTAGATTCTGTCCTTCAGGATGGGCTGATGTGCGCCATCGAGAACTGCCACATGGGCGTGACAGCAGAGAACGTGGCCCGTCGCTGGGAGATCCGGCGGGAGGAGGCCGACGAGTTCGCCTACAGGAGCCACATGAAGGCGGTGCAGGCCCAGACGGATGGCACCTTCGCCCATGAGATCGTCGCGGTAGAGGTGCCGCAGCGCCGCGGGCAGCCCAGATTGGTGGACCGGGACGAGCACCCGCGGCCCGATTCCTCCCTGGAGCGACTGGCCCAGCTACCCACCATCTTTGTCAGGGAAAAGGGGACGGTTACTGCTGGGAATGCCTCTGGGATCAATGACGGAGCCGCAGCAGTGGTGGTTATGGCTGCTAAGGAGGCCCAGAGGCGGGGGTTGCAGCCCATGGCCGTGATCCGGGGATACGCCTCTTCGGGAGTGGAGCCCGCTATTATGGGCATAGGGCCTGTGGAAGCAGTACGAAAAGCTCTGCAAAGGGTGGGGCTGAGGCTGGAGGACATCGATCTCATCGAGCTGAATGAGGCCTTTGCTGTCCAGGCTCTGGCTGTGGGCAAGGAGCTAGACTGGGACTGGAGCCGAGTCAACGTCCACGGAGGGGCCGTAGCCCTGGGCCATCCTATAGGCTGTAGTGGGACCCGGATTCTAGTGACCCTGTTGTATGAGATGCAGAGGCGAAGGGCCAAGTACGGCATGGCTACCCTCTGCATGGGCGGCGGCATGGGCCTCGCGTTGGTCGTGGAGAACCCTGGGGCGTAGCGCTTCTGAAGTCGGGCGTCTAGCGTGCTGCGATAGCCTTCTCGAAGAGGAGCTTCAGCAGGTCCGCCAGCAGGAACACCAGGATGCCAAGGATGAGGATGAGGTTTGCCCCAGAGGCCAGGCGGGCTACTCTTCTGAGAGGGCTAGATTTCGACGAGGTCTCGCTCGGCCGTGAGTAGACCAGGTAGCGTTCGGGGCGCCTTAACGCCCAGGCCAGGGCGAACATCCATATGGCAAGGGCCACCTTTATCCCTAGGACCACCACGTAATTCACGTCTGTGTAACGCCGGGAGAGCCTATCGAAGGCGAGGATGGCGCCCGTGAGTAGAAGGACCAGGATGCACAGGTCTACAAGGGTACGGAATTCGGCTGCCACCGCTTGGCTAAGCTCCTGGGCCCGCTCAGCCTGGCGCCGGATGGCTGGGCGGAGAACCATCAGGTAGAAGAGGCTGCCGCCAACCCAGGCAACGGCTGCCAAGGCGTGGAGCCAGCGAATGACGAGGAGGAAGCCGTCGCTAAGGGTCATGAGCGCAAGGGATGCTGAGGAAACTACTGCAATAGCTCTTCCACATAGCCTCTGAGGAGCTCCCCATCAAGGTATCCCAGGTGTGTGCGGAGGATGGTGCCGTCTCGGTGGATGAAGACGGTGGAGGGGAAAAAAAGGACACGATAGTTCAGGAGGACCTGCAGATCCGTGTCCAGGCCAATGGGGTAGGTGACACCTATCTCATCGACGAACCGCCTGGCTTCCTCGGCGGTATCCGAAGGGTTTATGCCGACCAGGACTAGGCCGCGGTCTTTGTACTCCCTCCAGGTCTGTTCAAAGTCCGGCATCTCCAGGCGACAGGGAGGACAACTGGCATACCAGAAGTTGACCACCGTTGGCCTGCCCCTTTGCTCAGAGAGGCGGAAGGTTCCCCCGTTGAGCAGGGCAACCTTGAAATCCGGAGCCGGGCGGCCGGGTCTAACCTCAGCGGCGGAAGTGCTCTCCTGCTGCCGGGACAGGGAGTAGAATGCAACTGCGGCTACTACGCCCAGGACTGCTGCGGTGGCCAGGGCAGTGGCCAGCAGGGAGCGGCGTAGCTTTGGCAAACGGACCCTGGGCAGCGCTTTCTCTTTAGCCATCGGCAGCCTGACGTGAGGAGTCTATTGTAGGCTGGATGCTGCTAGAGGTCAAAAGGTGTTGCCCAGAGTGATGGGGACTGGATGTCCTCAATCAGGCTTGCTCAGCTCGTCAATGAGCTGACGGCCCTTTCTCAAGGCCAGCTCCCGGATAGCGGGGTCTGCTTTCTCCTGCTGGCGGAGGTAAAGCTCTAGGGCTTCGAAGGGGGAGGTAGTAGTGGAGATAGACTCCCAGCGAGGGCGGCGCTCCCTGACGATCTCTCTGTGGACTCCGGCAACGGAGTGGGCCTCCTTCAAGGCCTGGTGGATGGCCCTGTCGTTGAGGGCGGCTGCCTGGTCCTGGGTGAGGCGGATGCGAAGGCGCACGATGGCGTCCCGGACGACCCGCTGGGCGACGGCCTGGAGGGCCCGCTGGGTGGGGTCTTCTCCTTGATCGATTTGCACGTCGATGGTGAGGAAGGGTCGTGCGGGAACGGGGACGAACTCCCAGCGGACGCGCTGACCTGGGGGCTCGCTGGCGTTGAGCTCGACGAGGCAGAAGCCCTTCTCATCGTCCTCCTCGGAGAAGTCGACTCGCTGGAGGGAGCCGGGGTAGACCATAGGGGGTCGCTGGGAAATAGGCTGGTGGCGGTGGATGTGGCCCAGGGCGACGTAGTCCACACCTGGGAGGGCCAGGGCGCTGGGCATGAGGACGTGGTCCTGGGTGAGCATCATGGACTGCTCGGTGCCGACGGTGGCGCCCTGGACGGTGACGTGGGCGGCGACGACGGCGGGGATGCTGGGGTCGAGGGCAGAGGCTGCATCCTGGAGGCGGTGGGTGATGCGGTCCTCTATGTGGCGGCGCAGGGCATCGGGGGAGAGGCTTCGGGCATCCTCGGAGGCGAGGAGGGCGCTGCGACGGATCCAGGGGAGGGAGATGACCTGAATGGGGCCGGAGGTGGTCTGGACCGAGTGGAGGCGGAGGGTGTCGGCCACGTGGACGAGGGGGTGTGATAGAGTGGGAAAGATATCCAGGGCGGTGGCCAGGCCTGGTGCGTGGGGCATGTCGTGGTTGCCGGTGAGGAGGAAGACGGGTATGCCGGCGGATGTGAGGCGGGCGATGCGGCGGGCGAACTCTCGCTGGTGGGTCTGGGTGGGATTGCGGGACTTGTAGGCGTCGCCGGAGAAGAGGACGAGGTCGACGCGCTCCCGGATGGCGAAGTCGACCAGGGCGTCGAAGGCGGCAAGGAAGTCGAGGAGGCGGGTGGACATACCGGTGTAGGTGCGCTCGCGGTCGAGGCCGGGGGCGAAGGAGTCGGGGAGGGCGGCCAGGTCCTCCAGGGTGGCGGGCCTGCCGTGGGTCTCGACGCCTATGTGGAGGTCAGCGAAGTGGAGGATACGCATCTCTATCCCCTTAGTTCTAAGGGAAAGACCCGATAGCTATCGGGATGGTTCGACCGTTCGGCTGACCCATCGCGGGCTCAGGGCTTCGGCTCGGGGCAGGCAGGCTCACCATGAGCGGTAAGGTCATGTTTGATTGTTGGGAGAAAAATTTCTGGCGGCAGCTTGGACCGCCCAAGCTGAGGGGACGTAATCTTTGATTGTTTACTTTTTGGGGGGCTGGTGTTCTTTCGATCATCCCCCTGTCCCCCTTTCCTTCGCCAGGCTCAGGGCAGTCCCGAGGCGTCGGGACTCGGGACTGCCCTACGACTCCTAGGGCCGGCGTGGAGCCAGTAGAAGGAGAGGCAGGGGGTGTGGGAGCGCCAAGCGGGAGGTGCATAGGAGAAGTATAGCAGGGGAGGGTGCAAAGGCTGAAGGAGAAGGTGGCGGGGTCTGGGGATAGGGTGGGCGGATTCTTCGCCGCACTCAGAATGACGGAGGCTACCAATTGAAGTGGAGCTCGATGAGGCCGCCGTCTATGTCCGGGTCGTGGTCCAGGATAGGATCGTGGTCGTCATCGTCTACCGATAGTAAGGGGTCTACGTTATCACGCCAGTCCTCCCAGGGGAGGGAGCGAACCCAGGCCAGGACTTCCGCTTTCTGAGGGGCAGGAAGGGAACGCCTGGACGCAAAGTCATCAAGCATAAGGAGAACCTTGCGCTGACTGAAGGGAGCCCAGTTGTTGCCCTCGCCGTGCATGTAGCCGCTGGTGCTGGCTTCGGTGGCCATCTCCCAGGCGAACCGGTAGGCGAGTCCTTGAGGCCGCGGTAGGTAGGTGATGTTGATGATGCCGATGTCCAGGCCCATCTGTAGCCTCCCGACAAAAATGGACCTGGACCTTAGCGGACCGGGGGAGAGTTGTCAAGCATGCTGTCGGAACTCGGCGTCTACAAGAACCTCGTGTATAGTCCCCCCGTAGTTTTGCCTGAATTTTCTGTACTCATTTTCTAGAGCATCTGCCTCAGTGCCACTTGGTAGTGTTATTTTGCCAGTACCGACGTTCCTACGGGTAATCTCGAAACATGCGGCCTCTAGGACAAGTTCGGCTAGGAGGATTTGACCATGGGGAGTCTTGTTTAGATCCTCAGGGTTAGTAGGGTCTGCGTAGGGTTTCACCGATGAAGCATTTGTATAGACTACTATGTTGCCTGTTGCACGGTCATACCTGACTCGTTGAGGTGGTGCAAGGCTGTCATCGAACGTTATATCGTTGAACAGGCCACCCCTGGGAGGCGGAGGTGGGCCATCTCCATCTCTGCCCCTTCCTGCTACTACTTCAACTAGAGCTTCAGCTCTCAAGCCATCACTCTCTGCTATGATCGTAGCTAGGTTGTTAACCTGTCCGCCCTCCACCTTGATCCTCGTCTCTAGAAGCCAGGGGAACCCCTGCCTCTCTTCGAGAGTGACCCTGGGTGTCACTATAGTTACTTCCTGGTTGTCAGACTGAACCGCCACCGTGGTGCCTGGTGGCAAAAGCGAACTCAAGCAACGTAGAAGCAGGGTGGCATCTTTGCCAGACACGACATGATAATAGGGAGGAACAAAGCCAAATCCTGTTTCAGGAGCCTGGGGGTCACTGGGTGGGCGCGGGCCAGGACCGGGTTGAGGCTCCAGTTCAAGTTTGGCAATGTCGTTTAGCTTCTGGATAGCGTCTTTTAGCTTCCTCTGAAGCTTTGCACTAAGAGCTTTGCGCTCCTTCTCCCGTGACGCTCGCTGCTCTTCTCTGACATACGGCTCCAGCAGACGTTCTACTTCGCCCTTTAGTAGCTTTGAAAAGGGATGGTCGGAATCCAGCCCGTCTCGGGTAGCTCTGATCAATGACGAATCAACCTTAAGCACGTCATCCAGAGCGGGACAGATTACCCTGCCTAGAAAATGACGTGCTGCTTCCTCGCCGTCAAATTTGAACAAGGTGTTGTCATAAATTGCGTGCTTCCCTTTTATAAGAAGGCCTCCTTGTGCAAAAGAGCCTCCTTCACTGGGTGTATCGAGCGGAAGCTCTGACCTAAGAAGAACGAATTGAAACGGGATGGTTTTGTCCTCGTACTGGAAGAAGCCTTGAGTATCCACCTTAATTTGGAGTCCTTTGGGTGGCTTGTAAGAAAGCTGCCATTCGTTCCTGACGTTTCCTCTGCCGTCAATTTCTCGGAGAAAGAGCTTGCGGCTTGCATTGGTCAGGATGTCTCGCAAACTGTAGTAGAGAGGAAGTTGCAGCCTAATGGTGGCTATCTGAGGAATCCTTACTTCATTTCTGGAAACAGTAATGCGGACTACGGTTCCATTGCCAGTGGGGATCCCCAGGTTTTCGCGGTCTTTTGGGGATGCAAGGCGTGGGTTCTCTTCACGGTAGCGGGATTTGCTGGCTTCGATAGTTAAGCTAGCAGTATAGAGTTTGCCGTCCTTTATAGAAGTGACATTGCCATGCCCTAGGCCAAGGATACTGTCCTTAAGACCCCTCCCAAAGTATCCTCTAACCCGAGCGCCTTTTTCGAACTCGCTAGATTCCTCTCCATATGTCCCAAGTCCCTTGTCAAGGTTAGACGAGTCCATACCTTCAGCGTAGTCAGCAACCCAGATTTCCGAGGACTCGCGCTTCCTCAAGATGTCGATGTCTATTGTCCCGGAAGCGGATTTGCCACGCTCTTCTAACCTTTCATAGCTGTCATCGCTGTTTGTTATCAGTTCTACTAAGGCTCTTATCGCGCTCTTTTTGATGGCTTGGTCAGCTTGTTGGCGGCCAAACCGATCGGCATATTCCAGTGGACGGTCAACACGATAAGCCATTGTCTACACCCTGGAAAGTCCGCGGGCGGCCAAAAGTCTTGCCTTTACCAACTTCAAAATCTTTAGAATATCGTCTCTGTTGTAAAGGCCAGCAGCCTGCATGAACTGTTCCAGATTGTGTTTGATGACCTTGATGTCGGAGTCCGGCATACAGAGAAGCATGTCTGTAAGCTCGTGGTCTTTGAGGTCTCCAATGTTGCCAGTCTCTTTGAAGTGGGCGAAGGCCTTCGATTTCTCTACGGCCCGTAGAAGTCTCCCAGCCTTGGTCCTTATCTCGGCCTGGATTTCCTTATGCGCGTTGGAAGGACTTGTCTGCCCTAGGAATCGGCGTTCTACCTCTTCCGCTACTCTTAGCCCTTTGGGAGTCAGCTTGAACCCTTCTTTGACGCTTCCTTCGATGTAATGCTTATCGGTTCGACAGCGCAGCCAGCTCTTGTTTATCACGGCTGAATCTGGCCACTGGGGATAGCCTCTGAGGCTGAATCTCTTCGGGAAAAGAGTGAAAGCCTCAGCAACTAGGTTTTCAAATGTAGCCTCGGCGCCTTTATTTGCAATGGAATATATGGCATAATTAGTCAACTCGTCATACCCTATTCGTTCGTAGACTTCGGAGTCGAATTTGGTGTTCTGAGCAGCAATTGTCAAACCTACCTCCGCAACTATCCTATTCTACCCCAGCCCTTCGCGGAGCGCATCCACCAGCCCGGCGATGGGCACGCGTACCTGGGGGACACACTCTCCGGGTCGGGGATAGTGACCTGGCTGTCTATGCCATAGGCAGCAATGTCCAAGACGGGCACCTGGGCAACAATCTAACCCGTCTCCATGTCACGGGTGAGCATCACACGGAACTAAGAAAGGCCTTTTGTACTCATGGAACCGTGCTCATTATAGCTCAAAGGTAGCTCATGGTTCGACGGGCTCACCATGAGCGGATGGGGTGTTGACCCCACACCGAATTCTTCGTTGCTGCGCTCCTCAGAATGACAGGGGGGAAATGGCTCGGCAGAGTGACCAGGGGAGTGGGTCAGGCGTCTTTTGGCGGGCCGGTGGTGACTTTGAGGTGGGCGGGGGCGGCGGACCAGCCGTGGTTTAGCAGCTCGGCCAGGAGGACGGGTAGCTGGGGGATGGGGAGGCGGAGCTGCTCCAGGGAGTCGCGGTCGCGGATGGTGACGGCGTTGTCATCGAGGGACTGGAAGTCGATGGTGACGCAGAAGGGGGTGCCGAGCTCGTCCTGGCGGCGGTAGCGACGGCCGATGGACTGAGCGTCGTCGTAGTCGATATTGCGGGCGCCTTGTTCACGGAGGAGGGCGTAGACCTCCTTGGCCTTAGGCAGCAGTCGCTCGTTGCGGCTGAGGGGGAGGACGGCGGCCTTAACGGGGGCCAGGTCGGGGTGGAGGCGGAGGAGGGTGCGGGTCTCGCTGCGAATCTGCTCCTCGTCGTAGGCGTCGACGAGGAAGGCGAGGGCGGCGCGGTCGACGCCGCCGGAGGGCTCGATGACGTAGGGGTAGAAGCGCTCCTTGGCCTCGTCGTCGTAGTAGGAGAGGTCCTTGCCGCTGAACTGGGCGTGGCGGCGGAGGTCGAAGTCGGTGCGGTTGGCGATGCCCTCCAGCTCGGCCCAGCCCCAGGGGAAGTGGTACTCGATGTCGTAGCAGTCCTTGGCGTAGTGGGCGAGCTCGTCCTTGGCGTGGCGGCGGGTGCGGAGGTTCTCCTGGCGGATGCCGAGGGAGAGGTACCAGTGGAAGCGGTCGTTGACCCAGCGGGTGAGCCAGTCGTCGTCGGCGCCGGGCCTGACGAAGAACTCGATCTCCATCTGCTCGAACTCGCGGGTGCGGAAGGTGAAGTTGCCGGGGGTGATCTCATTGCGGAAGGCCTTGCCGGTCTGGGCGATGCCGAAGGGGAGCTTTTTGCGGGAGGTAGTGAGGACGTTCTGGAAGTTGACGAAGATGCCCTGGGCGGTCTCGGGGCGGAGGTAGGTGAGGCTGGCGGTGTCCTCGACGGGGCCGAGGAAGGTCTTGAGCATGAGGTTGAACATGCGGGGGTCGGTGAGCTGGCCGACTGTGTCGCAGAAGGGGCAGGGTAACTTGCTTGTATTGCCCAGATAGTCTTGGAATGGTTTGGGTTCTGGGGCTGTGGCTTGAAACATTACTAGCATTCTTTTCGGCAACAGAGGCCGACTCTTGCTCAAGACCTCTTCGCGATTGAAACCACTTGCATAGCCCAGAAGCCTATTATTCTGGATATCAGTCACCTCTGACACCAGCACTTGGTCAGGCCGGAACCGCTGGTTGCAGTTCTGACACTCCACCAGGGGGTCGGCGAAGGTCTCGACGTGGCCGGAGGCGACCCAGGTCTGGGGGTGCATGAGGATGGCGGCGTCGAGGCCCACGACGTCGTCGCGGGCGTAGACGTTGGCGCGCCACCAGGCGTCCTTGAGGTTGCGCTTGAGCTCGGCGCCCAGGGGGCCGTAGTCCCAGACGGAGCCGAGGCCGCCGTAGATCTCGGAGGACTGGAAGATGAAGCCGCGGCGCTTGCAGAGGGAGACGATCTTGTCCATGTCGACGGGGTCAAGGCTTCGGGTCAAGGGAGCCTCCTTGGACCAGCTCAGGATAGTTCAATCCCGACGTCAGTGTCGGGATAGAGAAGGTTAGCAAGGGCGGAGAGGGAAGTCAAAGGGAGGAAGGGGGTACAGGACGGATTCTTCGTCGCCTCGCTCCTCAGAATGACAAGGGAGGGGGCTTCTCAGAACGACCGCCGGACGAGGGGAGACGAGGTAGTGTGGAAGGGGAGTGGTTGACATAACGCGGGGTATCAAGGAGAGAGGTTAGCTTGACAGCAGATATGGGGTAGACTAAGCTAGGGCTGTGCGGGCCCGTAGCTCAGTGGTAGAGCGGTCGGCTCATAACCGATTGGTCGCAGGTTCGATCCCTGCCGGGCCCACCAATGGTAACGAGGATGCATTCATGCCCTCTTGCACCATAGCCGTCCGAGTTGTGCCTAACGCCTCTCGCAGTGAGGTCGCGGGCTACGCCGGCGGCGTGTTGCGGGTGAAGGTGGCGTCGCCCGCAAGGGAAGGGAGGGCCAACGAGGCTCTGGTGCTCTTTCTGGCGCGAGAGCTGGGGCTGCGGCGTAGCCAGATCGCCATCGTGAGGGGCTTCAGCGCCAGGGACAAGTTGGTGCGGGTGGAAGGCATGGAGCAGGGGGCGCTGGAAGCCAGGCTGGCTGTCGTCACTCCACCCTCTGGAGGCGTTTAATCAGGGCCCTGGCGAGCTGGTAGTCGGTCTCCAGGTTTAGCCAAAACCGGGCCGGGATTTCCGCCATCACCGCCTCAAGCTGCAAGGCTGTTTCAGCAGTGATGGCCTTTTTCCCGTTGATAATCTCGTTGACAGTGTTTACGGGCCGTCCCATGCGCTTGGCCAGCTCCTTCTGGGAGATGCCCCTTGCTGCAATCTCCTCCGCGAGGTATTCCCCGGGCGGGATGGCAACGTCGGGGTAAGCACTCGTCTTAGTCGCCATGATAGTCCTCCACGCTCAGGATTCGGACCGTTTCCTCGCTGGTCCTCTCGATGATGAGACGGTAATTGCCGGTAAGGGTTATGGCATACTGTCCGGTGCGGTCGCCTCGCAACGGGTGCAGCCGCAGAGCGCGGTGCCCGTAGAGATGTGCGAATTTTTCGACAGCCTGCAGCACTGCTACCCGTTGGATGTACTTCCGGCCTATGGGAACACCGAAGAGCTGCGTGGCCTCAGATAGGTTAAGGCTCGCTGCAGCCAGACGGCTTGTTGTGAAATCGACTCCACCCATACACCTTATAGGTGAAGATTACCGGACTTGCGTATCCCTGTCAAGCGTGCGGCGGCATGAGCCAGGGTCTTTCGGTTTTTTTCTGTCATGCTGAAGTCCCGACGTGTCGGGATCAGGGTGACATAGAAAGGCCCTGATTCCTGCTGCCCATAGTAGACGGCGGGGGGTAACTTCGCCTAGAATCCACGTAAGCTGAGGGGCGGCAGACGCTTGCTCGCTAAGTAAGGAGGAGGGAGACGTGAAGACTGCGCTGGTGGTAGGAGGGACGGGGCCTACGGGGCCGCACATCGTCAACGGGCTGCTGGGGAGGGGCTACGAGGTCTCGGTGCTGCACGGGGGCTTTCACGAGGTGGAGTTTGCGGTGCCGGTGGAGCACATCCACACGGACCCCCACTTCAAGGAGACGCTGGAGGTGGGGGTAGACAAGCGGAAGTGGTGGGACCTGATGATTTTTACCTACGGAAGGCTGCGGATCGGGGTGGAGGTGGCCAAGGGGCGCACGGGGAGGTTCATAGGAGTGGGGACGGTGGACGGGGTGGCGCGGACGACGGACCCGCGCTGGGGCCTTCTGGGGAAGCCGTTCAACGTGAGGGAGGAGTTCCTGGTCCCAGAGAGCGACATGGTGAACGCCAAGATGGGGGCACGCATAGCGGAGGCCCGGGAGGCGGTGTTCCAGGCGCACCGGGACGGCCACTATAACGCCACGTATATCGGGTACCCGGTCATCTACGGGCCGAGGGCGCAGGCACCGAAGGACTGGTGCATAGTGCGGCGTATCCTGGACGGGCGGAGGCGTCTGATCATTGCGGACGGGGGTTCGCAGGTGCTGCACCGTGGGTATGCGGAGAACGTGGCGCACGGGCTGCTGCTGGCGGTGGACAGGCCCGATGCGGCGGCAGGGCGGGACTTTGTGGTCAAGGACCAGCGGCAGTACAACCTGCGGCAGCGCATCGAGACCATAGCCAAGTACATGGGCCACGAGTGGGAGATGGTGGACATGCCGTGGGAGTTCGGCGTGCCTTCGCGGCCGTATACGCCGGGGAGGGACCCGTGGGTGCGGGACACGGGGAGGATCGAGACGGAGCTGGGGTATCGGGACGTGGTGCCGATGGAGGCAGCGCTGAAGAAGACGGTGGACTGGTTGCTGGAGGGCCGGCCGGAGCCTGGGGGTGAGGTGGAGACGCAGATTGGGGACCCGTTCGACTACGAGAAAGAGGACCAGATTATTGATGCGTGGGAGCGGCTTCGGGGGCAGATGCAGTCGGAGATGGCTGGGATAGGGTTCGAGATTGCGCCGCCGGCGCATGCGTACCGGCACCCGAAGGCGCCTGGGGAGGCGTGGCGGAGGCCGGAGCAGGTGAGGCCGATGGAGTAGGGGTTGGGGGACTGCCGGGCCCACCAATGGCAGAGAGGCAAAACGATACGGAGCTTTGGGGTGGAGGAAAACTGATGAGAACGAAGAAAGAGTTGCATCGGCTGGTGGATGCGTTGCCTAGGAGCGAGATAGCACCTGCAGGCCGCTATTTGGAGTACCTTCGCAGCTTGGGAGATCCGCTGATACGCCAGCTCCTAGCAGCTCCGGAGGATGAAAAGCCATTGAGCAAGGAAACGGCAAAAGCTTTGGACGAAGCAAAGGAGCAAGCATCGCTCGGGCAGGGCCGTGCCTGGGAAGCAGTTCGCGGGGAATTGGCGGGTGGCTAGTCCTGCTGCGTGGCGGATCATTGTCACGCCGCACGCAGAGAGGGACCTCGAAGGGTTGCCAACGGAAGCACAAACTCGTGTCCGGGATGCTATAGACACTCTCCTTTCTGAACCTGCTCGGGGTGATGTCAGGAAGCTGCGGGGAAGAGTTGACGAATGGCGTTTGAGGGTGCGTGACTGGCGGATTTTCTTCACATACGACGCTGCACAGAAGGTGGTCTACATTCTAGGCGTGCGTTACAGGCGAGAAGCATATAGGTAATGAGACTCAAGAAGAGGTTGCTAATGAAGCGGTCGGCTCATAACCGATTGGTCACAGGTTTGAGTCCTGGTGGGTCCACCACTTGCATTTGTTTCCGTCCCGTTTCACAATCGCTCGCAGGTAGGTGAACCACAGCGAGGCTGGTGGCACGATTGTATCGAGGGGATGCTATTCAATCGAAGGTCCGCTAATATGTTCACTACAAAGGAGGATTGTTTATGACCAAGCTTCGTCTCTCTATAAAGTATGTGAGCGGTCTCGAATACACGCTGGCAGGCTAGGGCATAGATTTCATCGGGCTCACTGTCACGGTGTCTGGTCGAGATGAACCCACAGTGAATATTGGGTTTCGGGGACAGCACGTAGACTCCTCTACGGGAACCCTTCATGAGCGTGAATACGCTAGCGTCTATATGTCGTCTGGAGAAGCCCAGGCCCTTGCCGGCGCATGCGTACCGGCACCCGAAGGCGCCTGGGGAGGCGTGGCGGAGGCCGGAGCAGGTGAGGCCGGAGTAGGGGTTTAGAAGGACTGCCGGGCCCACTGTGGTGCAAATTGCAAGAAGTTTGCCAAAAGCCCAATTCACCCCTCGTAAGGTACTACCTGCGATTACGATGTCGGGCTATCGGGTTGGCACGCTAACTTTAAGGAGGATGGAGCGAGGGACGCAGCACCGTGTGGATTAAGTCGTTGAGCATACAGGGGTTTAGAGCCCTCTTGGACGTGTCACTGGTTTTGGACCGGCGAGTGAGCACGTTAGTGGGTGAAAATGCCACGGGCAAGAGCACAATCGGGCTAGCGATCGAAAGATTGTTGAGGAATCTGGTTTCACACCTAGGCGAAGATGCTATTACAAGAGAGGATTTCCCGTATGGCGTGCTTGGACCGCTTGCAATTAACGCAACTATCGAACTAGCTCCCCAAGAGGCCGAACGGCTGTTGATCGAAAAGCTAACGCCGTCCGGCGTGTCTGGTTCTGCAAGAGAGCGACTAGCCCGGTGGCTTCGCGGTTTCGGGAATGAGATAACCCTTACTCTGACCCGGCCCGACCCGCCCGGATTAAGTGCTCTACCAACCAGGGTATGGTGGGGCAACATGACGATCTGGGCCAACCAGATGCGAATCGGGGACGAGGCGATTGTCTTGGGAGGCAGTGTGAGGCATTGGACCAACTTTGCTGCGGCACTCGCTAACGGAGGCATATCTGAGGAATCGTTGTCTTCCCATCTCGAACAACAATTCGTGTTGGACGAGACCCCAATGAACATGCTTGCTGCCAATCTTGGGGAGTTTCTACGAAACTCCTACAAGCTGGTGCCGGAGTTCAGGTTTCGTTCAACGGGTGGCTTCAGAGCAACAATGGAGTCGTGGGAAGGGCCAGACGTAGCCAGTGTACTCGTGAATCTAAAGAACAGCCGGAAGCACGATGAACGAGAGCGATATGACCTAGTCAAGAGTACGTTCAACCGCCTTTTCCCCCGATACACCATTGAAGCCGTGATGAGTGCTCCCGGTCCTTCGACGCCCACAGTCCTTTTCTACGAAAAAGGCCGCCCAAATCCAGTTCCGCTCGAACAGGGAAGTGCTGGCGCCTATCAGACCCTTAACATCGTTGCCAATCTGGTTGGCAGAGAAGGTCTGACGGTGTTCTTGGAACATCCAGAACAGCATCTGCACCCCCACAGCGTGCGATTCATGAACTCACTGATTCAAGCGGCTAGTGAGCGCAATCAAATCATAATAACTACCCACGATTGCCAACTCGTCGACCCTCAGGCTCCGGATCGGCTTAGCAGGTTTTGGCGGACTGAGAAGGGAATCCAGGTGCGTTGGCCTCATCTTTCAGGACTCGATTCGCGGGAGGCAGGCCAATTCCGCACAGCGCTCCGCCGGCTGGACGTCCGAGAAGTTGTATTTGCTCGCGCCGCGATCCTCGTGGAGGATGAATCACAGCACCGATTCTTCTTGGGCTTGGGGGCCAAGTTGGGATGCGACTTGGACGCCGAGGGTGTATCCATTGTCGATGTGGGCGGTGAAGATGGGTTTAAGTCTTTCCGCGTGTTACTGGACGGTTTGGGTATCCCCTACGTTTGTTTGCGAGACCTTTCGTGGGGCGCAAGTCCAGAGTATCCGCCGGAACGCTTCTTTTCTTTCGGCGCTGAACTCGAGGACTTCCTGGACCGGCACGGGCTAGAAGAAAAAAGGCGGAGCATCATTGAAGAGATGGGCAGGAGCAAACAACGGGTGGCTGCAGAGCTAGCCGGAAGGATAACGAGCGCGGAGATCCCACCCATCTTCAGTGAGGTTGCTCGGCGGGCGATCGAGTTGGCGAAAGCGGGTCACCTGTGAACAACGCAGCAGCGGTGAGGCTCGATTGGGCCATGGCACCTACGGCCATTGGGCGCAGACGAGGCTGGAAGACAGGCTGAGGTCTGGTTTCTGTACGTTTAGGTCCAGTTTTGTTTAAGCTGGCTCAGGTTCAGTTCAAATAAGCGTGAGCACGGCGTGCTCGAGTTTTTATGGAGGGAGTACGCATGGCTGAGTACGACCTGGTGATAGGCAATGGGGACGTGGTGCTGCCCGGGTCGGGGATGACGGTGTGCGACGTGGCGGTGAGGGACGGGAGGATCGTGGCTATTGGGAAGGGGATTGGGGGTGAGAGGGCAGGCAGGTACATCGAGGCGAGGGACAGGGTGGTGCTGCCGGGAGCGGTGGATGCTCACAGCCACATTGGCATATACAGGCCGGTGGCGGAGGATGCGCGGAGCGAGTCGGCGTCGGCGCTGGTGGGAGGCGTGACGACGATGCTGAGCTATTTTCGCACGGGGGCCAACTACCTGAACACGACTGGGCCCTACAGGGAGGTGTTTCCGCGAATGCTGGAGGCCTCCTCGGGCAACTTCTTCACGGACTACGGGTACCACGTAGCGCCCATGACCCATAGCCACGTGGAGGAGATAGCAGCCCTGGTGGAGGGCTTTGGGGTTTCCACCTTCAAGTTCTACACGTTTTACAAGACGCTGAACCTGGCAGGCTCGGGGGCGAGCCGGGAGTACATCAAGTCGGAGGACGCCTACGACTCGGGGCACCTGTACAGGATAATGCGGGCCATTGCGTCACTGAGGCAGCGGTACGGGAGGTCGGTGAGGCTGAGCACCCACTGTGAGGACCCGGAGATAATCAGGGTGTTCATGGAGGAGACGAAAGGTAAGGGGGAGGGGGGGCTGGCGGCCTACAGTGCGGCGCGCCCACCCCTGGCGGAGGCGGCGGCCATCACTCACGTGGCGATGCTGGCCTCGGAGACGGGGTGTCCCATCAACTTCCTGCACCTGAGCAGCCGGGAGGCGGTGCAAACGGCGGAGGCGAGCCGGCACATAATGGGGGGTCTGGATGCAACCATCGAGGTGACGCTGCACCACCTGGCGCTGGACTACGGCCGGGCCGATGCAGTGCTGGGGAAGGTGAACCCACCCATCCGGTCGAAGGAGGACACGGAGGCGCTATGGGAAGCGGTGGCTGAGGGCGTGGTGGACGTGGTGGTGAGCGACCACGCCTGTACGACGAAGGCGGGCAAGGGGACGGAGATGTGGACGGCGGACCCGGGGTTCGGCGGGACGGCCTTGCTGGTGCCGCTGATGGTGAGCGAGGGGTTCTTCAAGCGCAACATTTCGTTGGAGCGGGTAGCCCAGCTTATATCCTTCAATCCGGCGCGGGTCCACGGGCTGGCGCCGCGGAAGGGGGCCATCGCCCCGGGGTACGACGGGGACCTGGCCATCGTGGACATGAATGAGGAGAAGGTGGTGACGCCGGCGGCGTTGCACTCGGCGCAGGACTTCACGCCCTTCGAGGGGCTGCGGGTGAGGGGGTGGCCAAGCCACACGATAGTCCGCGGGCAGATGGCGCTGGAGGACGGGCAGGTGGTGGCGCAGCCAGGCCTGGGGGACTACATCAGGCGGCCGGTGGGGGCGCAGAGGTAGGGGACCTCACTAAGCTACTAAACTCGTAAAGAACTGCCGTAGGTGCCAGACTGGTTTTGGCCCAGGACAGCGACTTCGCTTCGCTTTCATTACTCCACTTGACAAGGTGGGGCTGTTTCTATTATAAGATGCATCGGCATGCGATGACTTACGACTTCGCTGGAGAAAGGAGGAGACATGCAACAGGGAATAAGTAAAGGGGACGTTCTACAAAGACTTGCGGGGCTTTCTTTCATAGTTGGCGCAATTCTGTTGATTGTGGCCAATGCCTTGTTCCCTCGTGCGGCTGATCCAAGCGATGCAGCGCAGTACGTCCAGAAAATCGCCGACAATCGCGGGGGCTTTTGGGAGGTAGACAACCTGCTTCTTGCGGTAGGCATTTGGGCACTTATGATCGGCGCTACAGGGGTCTATCGCTCTATCACCACGGGCGGTGCCGCCGCCTGGGCGCGCCTGGGCTACTACGGGTTCGTTGTTGGCGTGACGCTGTGGACGGTGCTCTTGGCCCTGAACCTTGGACTTTCGCAGGCGGTGAAACTCGCCGGAAATGACAAGACCGTCCAGTCCCTGGCCATGACAACTAGCGGCGTGTTCAGCATGTCCATCATCGTGCTCTGGCTGGCCCTAACTTTCCTGGGCGTTGGCATGGCCTTTAGCAAGGTCTATCCCAAATGGCTGGGCTGGGCCATCATCATATTGGGGGTCGCCACCGTCGTCGTGGGCATTGCCCAGGCCGTTGGCGGGCCGACCAAGACCCTCACCAATGTCCTCTTCCCAGTCCTCTCCATCCTCAGCACCCTCTGGGCTCTGGTGGTTGGGGTCTGGATCACGCGTAAAGCCTGGTAAGGGGGGCCTGCTAAAGAGGATGCCTCATGATGGCCTCCTTGTTTCCCTGGCCGGCCTGTTTCTGGAACTGAGAGCGCGTGAGGCGCCACCACATGCACCAGCAGCCGGCAAAGGCACCGCGGTCTCCGAAGAGCTGTTCGAGGTCTGTCCAGCGGTCTGGCGTGACGGGGTGGAACTCAAGGGCGGCGTTAACTAGAGAAGACGGAGGCATGTCCGGTGATTTGTTCGGCATGTCATGAGGTAGCAGAATCGGCTCTAGACTATGGCTTTGTTGCTGTGCTCATGTGGCCTGGCGCAGGAACAGGATGAAGTCCATGTCTCCCGGGGATTGGCCGAATTGGGTCAGCAGGGTGGCTGCTTCACTTCTGGTCTGAGTTCCGTGGTTTACCACGTGCAGAAGGACCTGCCAAAGGACATTCTGGTACGAATTACCACGCAGGTCTTTGTAGCTTACAAGTCGGTCCATGTCCCTTGGCCCAAGGCCCTTCAATAATGAGCGCATGGCGTCTTCTTCCTCTACCCACCGGGCTCGCAGGGCTTCCACCGTGGGGAAGTCCTCCTCGGTCGGGAGTGCTGGAAGAGGGACTCCCTGGCAGCGAAGGCGCCAGGTCCACTCGGCGCGCAGGGTGTGAATCAGGGTGCCCCGAAGGCTCCTTCCGGTGATGCTGCTGGACTGAAGGAACTGGGCCTGACTAACCCTGCTGGCGCTTTCCAAGAGCCGATGGTTGGCCCAGCAGTTGTAGTCGAAGAGGGTTAGCATTTCTTTCAAACGCACCGGCAGCCTCCTTTACGTTTTAGACTAGCTCGTCTCCCTAGCCTCGGGCAGCACCGCCAGCGATTCTTTCGGGGCGGATCTTCAGGATGACCCTGGTGTCGCCTGGGCGGCGAGTGTAGCTTGTTGCGCCGGTGTACTTGCGCGCCAGGAAGCTTATGTGGTCGTCGGCGCCCTGGGTGGTGATCTCCACGACGGTGCCGCGGATGTAGAGGGAGCCCATCTGGGGTTCTGCCGGGTCGGCCAGGGAGATGGCGACGCGGGGGTCGCGGCGGACGTTGCGGGTCTTGATGCGGCCCTCGGCGGTGTTGACCAGGATGTGCTGGCCGTCGGTGTCGACCCAGACGGGTGTGACCTGGGGGGAGCCGTTGGGCATGACGGTGGCGAGGTGGGCGATAAAGGGCTTGTGTAGAAGCTGGACCGCTTTGGGAGGGAGCTTTACTTGCGGCATACGAGACCTCTCTGGAGGTTGATTAGGGTGTGGGACCTCACGTGGTTCATTATGGGGCCTGGCCGTGAAAAAGTGCAAGATGACAGGGGCTTTTGAGCCCGCTCATGGTTATCTAAGCTCGGCATATCAAACGGTTTTGGGAGCCGCCCCTGATCAGCTTTGCAGATATTGAAAAGCTTAAGGGTTATCGGAGAGCCTCCTTCAGCGGGACTGCAATGCAACGGTAGAAAAGGTTCGAGGTTCGAATCCCCTTTGGCCCACTTGAGGGGACGATACCGAGAACCGACCGGCTCCGACGAAATCAGGTTGCGCTAGAGGGTCCTCTCGATAACCTTCCTGTTTTGCGTTTCAGGAAATCCTGCCATTCTTCCACTGTGTTGAAAATATTAGAAGGCACCAAGCCGAGTGTCTTGGCTATGATAAACTCTGTCATGCGTATAAATAGACGTGCATCATGATACACTGAACCACGCTTAGGAAAGTGCCCAAAGTGGACGAGCCTGTTTCTTATCTCTGCTAATGAGTTAATGCGTTCTTTGTCACTATTGTCTATTTCACCCCTCAAAGCATACTCTATCAGAAGAAAGGCTATTTTGTCGGTCGAATTCAGCCGTCTTATCTGTTCATCTGAAAGCCAGCGGTCGTTATGAACCGTAAATAAGTGCTCCCATATTGTCCAGCATTGAGTGAATGCAGTTTCCAGTGACTGGCGACAAAAAGCTTGCTGTGCTAGGATCAAGAAGTATCCTCCCTTGTACTTGCGCTGCCAATCTTCACTTCTGATCAATTCATATACTTGATTGAGCCCTTCCTCAAAACCGATATCGTAACCAAAAGGCTCGTTATCGGGTATGGGCTTCTTTTTGTAAGGGATGGAAGTTATGAGTATTCCTCCCCAATCGTAAACCCTGGGGTCCGCTATTATGATCCTATCGCCGCTACCATCGCTTGCATTGTCAACTGTGAATACATCACGACCGGTAAAAATGGAGAGGAGAAGCAGGATATCGCTCAGGGCAGTATTGCCACGGCCAAGCCATTTGAGAACTGACTTCTCTTCGCTTTCGGGAAGGTCTACGTGCGCAGTTACAGCGTGGTTCCCGGTATTGGCACGAATCTCGAACTCCGAGTGGACTGTGATCAAGTGCTGTAAACTGGCTAATGAGTCTCGGTAGTCTTTTACTCTCGCAAAGTGATATCCAGAGATTGTTATCTCTTTACACCAAGGCGGAAATACCAGATTATACACTTGCTTTCTCACGGCTTATCCCTCTGCCCTGCCCCCAAGATCACCAAGATTAAGACCAGGCATTATGAGAGTCCAGCGGCCATTGTAGCCTCTTCTGCAACCTCCTCAGGCGTCCTGTTGCCCAGAGAGCTGTGGGGCCTGAAGGTATTGTAGTCCTGCCGCCAGGTCGTGGCGATGGCCTGGGCTTCGGCCAGGCTTGCGAACCAATGCTCGTTGAGGCACTCGCCCCGGAACTTCCCGTTGAAGCTCTCGATGTAGGTGTTCTGCACCGGCTTCCCCGGCTGGATGAAATGTAGACCACTGTCCTGCCCCTCCTTAACCTCGCCAATACCCGCTACCAGGCCCAAAAGTAATGCAGGTATGGCTTCGCTTTTGTTACCTGAGCTCGCCCTGTTGGTGCGGCCAGGTACGCTTCCATTTCGTCCCCAGTCCCTTCGCAAATGGGAGAACACCCACAAAAGCTCCCGTTTGCTCTAAAATGGACTTCGTTATCTCTCAACTCGGAAGGAGCGATACATGGGCCTCTCGGTTGACACCCACAAGCACATCATCGGTCAGACTGCAGGACGGCAGTACTTTCCCTGGCAGCAGCGCTGGCACCAGTCCCTGAACTGGGCCTACGGCGCCGGCGCGCCCAACAGGGGCATGCCTCCCTTCGAGCGTGACCCTAGCCTCCTATTTCCCAAGATGATGGAGCGACTCAACGACCCCGACGGGCTCTGTACAATCCGGGACATGGACACGGCGGGCGTGGATGCGAGTCTCCTGCTACCTATCGACTACGACTTCTCCTGGGGCTCCGCCTCCGACATCACCATCCAGGAGAAGCACGAGCATATTGCACAGCTACAGGAGAAGTATCCTGGCCGCTTTTACGGCCTGGCAGGCCCGGACCCCCGCAGGCCCGGAGCCGTCGATATCTTCAACAGAGGGATCAAGGAACTTAAGCTCAATGGCCTCAAGATGATCCCCAAGACCGGATTTTACGTCTGGGAGGAGCGAGCGTACCAGTTGTTCGACCGGTGCCTGGAGTTTGGTGTCCCTGCCTTTGTTTGTACCCAGCCCGAGGGGGGAGGATACAACCGCGTCCGCTTCACAGACCCCATCCACCTGGACGAGGTCGTAGGCGACTTTCCCGACATGAAGCTGGTCTGTCTCCATGCCGGCGCCCCGCTCTACGACTACTTCGAGCACGCTCTCCTGGTCTGTGCCCGCGGCAACAACACCGCCATCTCCCTCGACATGTGGCTGTGGGGCTTCGAGATGCTCGTCCCCAACTTCATTCCCAACATCATGACCAATGAGGAGGCGGTAGTAACGCTGCTGGCCCGCGCCCGTGATACTCTTGGCCCTCACCGCATTATGTGGGGTTCGGATAGCTTCAGCGGGCCGCGCGTCGACGCCAGCAATCTATTTGGCCGCGCCACCGGGTTCGGCCTCAAGGAGCTGCTCGACTGGCTCCGCAGGCTCCCTGATACGGCGGTCAAGTACGGCAAGAGCTTCACCAAAGAGGAGGTAGACCTCATTCTCGGTGAGAATGCCTCCCGCTTCATTGGGGCCAAGGAGTATCCCCAGTGGAAGCTTCCGCACAAGTACGGTTACAAGCGGAGAACGCCCCCACCGACGAGGGCCTCCTAGCTGTGCCTCTCCATGACCCTGCCATACACGCCCCCGTCTCTCCCTTGCCTTTGCCTCGCCGGACCGTGAACCGCGCTGGAGCAATCTAGCTGTGAGTATGCTGGGAATCCCCGTAGGCACCGGCGGCAGCTCGGCCCTTGCCGTAGCCCTTCAAGCCGCCTATCTCGCCGGGCCGCTCTTGCGGGAGCGCTTCCTCGGGCCCAAGGAGGTCACCGAGAAAAGCCGCGGCAATCTGGTCACCGACGTGGACCTCCTGGTGGAGCAGCAGGTCCTCGCACTCCTCCGGGCGGAGTTCCCCGCCTTCCGCATCCTGTCCGAGGAGTCGCCGGCAGTGGAGTCCGACTCTGACTACATCTGGATCGTGGACCCCCTGGACGGCACCCGCAACTACGCCTCCGGTGTCCCCCACTTCGCCTTCAACATCGCCCTGGCAAAGGCAGAGGATGTGCTCTTGGGCCTAACCTACGATCCTGTCCGCGAGGAGCTGTTCCTGGCTATCAAGGGCCGCGGCGCCACCCTCAACGGCCGCCCTCTTAGCGTCTCCCGCCACACCGATATTCTCCAGTGTCTCCTGGGCTTTGACATGGGCTACAGCGACGAGCGGGCACGGAAGGCCCTCCAGCTCATCCAGGGCCTCTGGCCCGGAATGCAGAGCATCCGCGTCCTGGGCTCTGCTGCCCTGGGGCTCGCCTACGCCGCCGCCGGCAGGCTTGACCTATACTTCCACCACAACATCTACCCCTGGGACATCACCCCGGGGCTCCTGCTGGTGCGAGAGGCAGGAGGCCAGGTGGTCGATCGGCAGGGCCGGCCAGCCCGTGTCCAGACCGATGGGGTCATCGCCTCCAGCCACCTGCTGCTGGAAAGGTTCCTCCAGGTGACCGAGGGCAGCCCCTGGCGGCAGATGTAGCGCCTTATAAGACCGCCGCCCCTGCCCTGGCGATCTCCTCGTCCTGTTCCCCGGTGGCGCCGCCTACGCCGATGGCTCCGATGACCTCGCTGCCCTGCTTGAGGGGCACCGCCCCTATGCTGAAGATGAGGCGGCCACCCTCCATCATCACCAGGGAGCGGAAGACCGGGGAGTCCGCCCGGGCCGCTGTCTCCCCGCTGGGCACGCCGAATACTGCTGAGACGTGGGCCTTGCCTCGGGAAGCGTCAAAGGTGAAGTGGTTGGCACCGTCCGTCTTGAGGGCGATGACCGGGTCTCCCCGGGAGTCCACCACCGTGATGCCTACCCTCACACCGATCTGGAGGGCCTTGGCCTTTGCTGCCTGAAGAACCCGCTCCGCTTCTGCCAGCGTGATAGATGCCATACGCTCCCCTCCCAAGATGAAGCTGGTCTGCCGGGCCCTGGCCTCTTATCTATGCCCTACCCAGGCTTGGCCAGCACCACGCCAGCCCTCACCGCCTGGATCACCGCTGCCGGCGCAGTAAAGATGGCCATCATGCGCACTATCTCGTTCACCCGGTCGCCCAGGCCGATCGCCACCTGGTTGAGGGGGGTGAAAGCCTCGGTGTTCCCTACCAGCACCAGCGCTATGGCCGCCACCAGATAGGGCATTATCTCCCGGCTGGTAATGTTCAAGAGGCCAACTATCACCCCCATGATCACAAGGGTAGCAATAAGACCCGCGTTGTCCGGCCACCAGATGCCCCCTATCACGGCTGTGATGTAGCCGGCCGCGAAACAGGCCGCACCAGCCACGCTTAGCAGCCACTGGATGGACTCCACCCCCCTTTTCACGGTTTGCTGCGCCATGCTTTACCTCTCGTTGAAGTTAGTGCAACTTCCGGGTGCGCGCTCTCACGAAGGGTGCGGAATGGCCCACCGCACAGAAGCTCCCCCTTGCCTGCCCGGAAAAGCAAAACGTATTATACCTTCTGCTCTCCAGGAGTGCCTACAGGACGTCCAAATGAGCTTATCTGGAAACTCTGCAACAGGGTGTTTTCGGTGCAGAGACCCTGTTGCCTCACCAGAATACACCCGTCTATTGAGTCGACTGCCCTATCCACCTCGAATTGGTCGTTCCTGTAGCCAAGGTTCAAGTGAGTGCAACTGGACGCCATCTCAGGTTCCCCGCTCTATTGTCGGTGCTTGGCGTACTCCCAGCGCCTATTTGCTGCAGCGGGAACCCAATCAATCTTACTGCTCAGCATGAAGATTTGGTTATAGAACGCCACGGGCCACATCAGGTAGTTCTTATATAGGAACTCGTGCAACTGCCTGGCAGTGGCCGCCCTCTTGCCGAAATCCAATTCTCCCCGCATCTTGGAGCAGAGTTCGTCCATCACAGGATGCTCAAAGTGATGGATGGTGCTGGTGCTCATCCCGCCCACGGTGCAGGAGTGGCTCCAGGGTGTCTGATTGGTAGTGTTGGGAAAGACATAGACCCAACCCCCGGTCTCGCGTGCTATGAGCTTCTCACGGACCGTGGGCCGGTACTCTATCCGCCGCCTCTGAGGCTTCAGTCCGATGGCCTCCCAGTTGGAGGTTGCAGCCTCCGTTATGTTCGCCTCCTGAATGAAGTTGGTGAGGATCCAGACGCCGAAGGTGAACCCATTGGGGTACCCGGCCTGGGCCAGCAGCTCCTTGGCCTTCTTTGGGTCGTAGGGGAGGGGCTTCAACTCCGGGTTGGTCCAGGCAGCCCCAGGAGTAAAAGAGTACCAGCCTGTGTTGGTGTCCGCCCCCTCACCCAGCAGTATGGAGCTAACAATGGCCTGGCGGTCGACGGCCAGGTTCATAGCCTGCCGGACCATGGTGGGCCCGGGGTCCAGGGGGTCCTGGCCTACCCAGGGTATGGTGGGATCGTACTTGGGGTGGCTCTTGAGCCAGATGCCGCCAAAAAAACCGTCCGCCCCGGTCTGCATCTTCAAGCTGGTGAGACGCAGACCAGCAGCATCCGCCTCCTTCTTCAGCGCCAGGTCCAACTCCGCGACGTCGCCCTTCCCCGTCCTCATGAGGGCCATCTGAGTAGTACTTTCCGGCACCAGCAGCATGTTTATCTCAAGGAACTCGGGAACGACGCGCCAGTGTTCCTCCAGGGCCTTCATCTTCACGTACTGGGCCCTCTTGTGCTCGATGAACTCGTAGGGCCCGCTGAAAACGGGGTTCTTGGCGAACTCCTCTTCGCCCATCTTCTCCATGTAGCTCTTGGGGAGTATCTTGACGACCCCTTCGACCAGTGCGGACTCCTCTACGCTGACGTCGATTCCGGGGCTATGGACCACCAGCTCGTAGTCGTTAATGATCTCGATGTTCTTGGGGTCTTTTCCGTACCAGTTGGCCACGTCTGCGGCGCGCGAGTTCCGGGAGCCGGGTCTCCCGAACTCTGTAATGCTGAACTTGACGTCGTCCGCCTTCATCTCACCCCAGCCCTTGTGGAACTGGACTCCCTTTCGGAGCTTGATGGTCCAGTCCACCTTCCCCCCAGGCTTAAGCTCCGCCTTCCACTCGGTGGCTGGGCCCGGTACAGGGCTCCGCGTGCCCGGGTCTTCGAAGAAGAGGGACTCGTACATAGGGGCCATCACATAGCTTTCAGCCCGGCTATCCCGCGGGAGCCACCGCTCGCTCTCGAAGGTCGGCAGCAGAATGTTGATGGTCCCTGTGGGCTTGCGCTTGGCCACGGCTATCGCTGTGGCCGTCGGGGCGACAGCAACCACCCTTGTGGGCGTGGCCGCCACACTGGTGGGCGTAGCTGCGACTGGAGCGGCTGTGGGAGTACGCGCGGGCGGAGCCTGAGTAGCCGTTGGAGCCAGCGTCGGCGCCGGCGTCGCCGTGGGCGCTGCCCGGGCGCAGGCCAGAAGGAGCACGATCAGGGAAAAGAGGGCCAGGATGCAAAGCCGGGGCATGCTACGGTCTTTCTTCATGCCTCACCTCCGATATGATGCTCCCGATGGCCGTTCACGCACACTAACGATCTGTACGCGTCACACCGCAGCCACTTAGCGCAGGAAGTCCAGGGCCAGCTTCGCAAACTCGTCGGGCTTATCCCAGTGCGGCGCCCGGCAGCCGGGCACTACTTTGAGCTGGGAGCTCCTTATGGCGTCCTTGGCCTTCTGCTCCCCACGCCGTAGCACGTCCTGCTCCCCGTTGACGAGGAGCGTGGGCGCCTTGATCCTGGGGCCAGCAGCCTCCACGTCGTACTCGGTCAGGGCCTCGAAGCTCAGCCGGATCCACCGCCGGCTCCTCCGCGAGATCTCTTCCTCTTTCTCCCAGTGCTCGCGGTCCAGGTTCGGGCTCTTCTTTACCTCTTCTTCCCAGGTCTTCAAGGGGTAGACGGCTACATCATAGGAGGTTGTATCCGTGAATCGCGGGACCCAGAACCTCTCGAAGACCAGGCGCCCTACCCTGAGGTTCCAGTAGGGTATACCATCAAGGACCAGCTTCCGCACCCTATCGGGACGTTGTGCCGCCACCTCCACCGCTACAACACATCCGCCGTGGGAGCCAACGATGCTGCCCTGCTTGATGCCCACGGTGTCCATGACATCCAGGATGGCCCTCCCATAGTCCCCGATGGAGTACTTCTGCGTCGGTATGTCCGAGCGATCGTGGCCAGGCATATCTATGAGATAGCAGGTGAAATGGGTGGCGAACTTGTCGATGCACTTGCGCCAGATGAAGCTGCTCAGCTCGATGTTATGAAGGAACAGTAGCGGTTCTCCACGGCCAACTTTGGTGTAGAAGACCCGGCCATCGGGCCGAGACACGTAATGCTCTGTAGCCTGCGTTGCAGTGGCCATAGGTCACCCCCTTCCTAGTTCGTGGCAAACCTCTTGTCCAACCCGCACAGCTCTGCCATGCTGACTTTTACTTCTATATATCAGGATACTACATGGCTGTCAAGATGTGGATTTCGGCGCCATGCTCCTTGCCCCAAGCTGACCCCGTAATTCATACAAGACCGGGCGCTCGGCATAAACGGAAACAAGCACAAAACTTCTGGAGTCTGCACTGGTTGACAATCATGGTATGGCCGCGACTGATAATCGTTTCGTGGCAAGCCCCTTGACAAACAGTGGGATTGCTGTTATTCGGTATACGCCTCGGACAGGGCCGAGGAGGGGTGCCAAACAACTGGAGTTAGAGGTGAGCCGGAGGCCGTGACTCAGTATGACGTCGAGGAGATGGGCCCGAAGACCCAGGCGTCAACCTTGCTGGTTTACGGTGAGGGTGACCAATTGCGCCGCGGTGAGCAGCGGGCCAGAGAGGGCACAAAAGGGATCGTTCTGAAGATTGTCCCCTACATTTCGAGGATTGCCAAGTTTTCTAGCAGGAGGTGATTCCAATGCCACGCGAAGCGGTAAGGTTCAGCATAGACTACAGTCACAGTGTAACCGTTATGCCAATTACCCGGTTTGCGCGCTGGGCAGAAGAGCTGGGTTATGACGGCATTACGATGGGGGGCTCCGGTGTAGCGGGGACGGGCATCGACCCCATGGTGGTGCTGTCGCAGGTGGCCGCCGTGACCGAGCGCCTGCTGTTGAGCACGTCGGTATACCTGCTGTCCTTTGTTCACCCGTTGATATTGGGTCAGCAGGTCGCCACTCTCGATTATCTCTCCAGGGGGCGTGTGATCCTGGGAGTAGGCGTCGGCGGTGAGAGGCCGTGGCAGTTCAAGAACCTGAGCACACCCTTTGGCGACCGCGGTGTGCGGGCTGACGAGGCAATTGAGGTGCTTAAGGGCCTGTGGACCCAGCCATCCCTTACATACCACGGAAAGGTCTTCAACATCGAGAATGTCAGCCTCTCGATAAGGCCTGCCCAAAAACCACACCCGCCTATCTGGGTAGGCGGTCGACTGGGCGGCATTCAGATAGGGCTGGATGGGGACCAGGGGTTCAAGAGCAGGACCGCAGCCATGCACCGTGCCGCGCGCTACGGTGATGGCTGGTTCCCCTATTTGACAGACCCGGAGACCTATGGCAGGAGTGTCCAGCAGATAAAGAGGTATGGCCAGGAAAACGGGCGAGACATTAAAGACGGGTCTTTCACCTGGGCCCACAACCTTTTCTGGTCTGTCGGGGACGACCACGATGAGGCCCTGGCTGCCGCTGCGGCCGGGAACCCCTTTGGCCAGCACCGAAAAGAGTTCTCTGCCAGGTACGACATTGCAGGCACTCCCCAGGACTGCATCAAGCGGCTTAGAGAGTATGTAGACTCCGGCGTGACGCACTTCATATGCAAGCCCTATTTCCCCCCTGACAAGGTGCTTAACCAGGTCGAGCGCATTGCCAAGGAGGTTGTGCCGTACTTCAAGTAAGCTTCACAACGTGAGAGAGGTCTAAATGCCCAGGTTCCTCCATACGCGCCTTTGCGACCTTTTAGGTATCGAGTATCCCATAATTCAGGCACCGATGGCCTGGGTTGCCGGCCCGGAGCTGATAGCAGCCGTGTCCAACGCCGGAGGTCTTGGGGTGCTTCCAGCCCAGGTCGCGCAGGCCAAGGATAGACCATCCAAGCCGGGCCATGAGCTTCCGGCCCCCGAAGAGTGGTTCGAAGGAGACGAGATCGAGCTGAAGCGGAGGTTGATCCGGCAGATAAAGTCCTTGACCAACAAGCCCTTCGGCGTGCTGGTGCGGGAGGACAGAAGATGGATGGAGATGGTGGTGGAAGAGGGGATTCCGGTAGTGGTGAACTCCGGGGGAGCTCCCGGTCGTGTCCCAGAGTTTCTCAAACCGTATGGCATTAAAGTTGTACACATGGGCTCCACCGTGGCCCACGCCAAGAAGTGCCAGGAGGCAGGAGTCGATGCCTTTGTGTTGTCCGGCTACGAGGGGGGAGGACACGACCCCGGAGGCAACGACAAGATTACCACCTTCGCTGGCCTGCCCCAGATTGTGGAAGCTGTGGACATCCCCGTTATCGCTTGCGGTGGCATAGCCGATGGTCGGGGGATTGTAGCTGCCTTCATGCTGGGTGCGGAGGGCGTCAGGGTAGGGACACGTTTTGCCACCACGGTAGAGGCAAGTAACCACATCAACCACAAGATGGCCATCGTCCAGGCAGGCGACACCGATACTGTGCGCAGGGGCGAAGTCTTCGGGGATATTCTGCGATCGCTCAAGAACCCCTTTGTGAAGAAGCTCAATGAGCTCGAGACATCAGGGGCGCCACTGGACGAGATCAAGGCCTATATGGGCCATGAGTCAGTCCGTGTGGCCGCTATGCAGCGCCGTCTCCTCGGCCAGGTGTACGGGGACGCCGTGAATGGAGAGATGCACTCCGGCCAGATAGCAGGCCTCATCAAAGAGATCCTGCCCGCCAGCGAGGTTATCCGAAGGATGGTGGCAGAGGCGGAAGCCATCATCAATGGACTGGCCAGGGCCTGGATCGAAGACCGCGCCTTTTCCAGGTCCATAACCCTGCCCCAGGGCTAATGGCTAGTGTGCGCACCGCCGCCTCAGCCAGCAGGACGCAATGCTTGCGGGATGCCTAGCAAGCACTGCACAGCAGCTTTGAGCCTAGCTTGGACCTCTGAGGCCAGTCCTACCTAGCTCACCGGAAAGGCTATCTCCTGGCAAGCAGAAACTCGAGGGCCAGCTTGGTAGCCTCCTCGGGCTTCTCCCAAAATGGGGCGCTGCATCCCGCCACCACCTTCAGGACGGCGCCCTTGATCCCTTCTAAAGCCCGCTGTTCACCCCGCCGTAGAAGATCGGTCTCTCCGTGGACCATGAGAACAGGCGCCCTTATTTTCGGGCCAGCCGCCTCCACATCATAGGAGGTGAGAGCCTCGGCGCTCAAGCGGTACCAGCGGCGAGTCTTGCGCAATCCCGCTTGGCTCAACTCGAAATACTCCCTATCTAGAGTGGGGTTCGTCTTGGACGCCTCCTCCCAGCTCCTCAGGGCCGGGACGGGTATATCGCACCAGGTGGTGTCCGTGTATGTAGGCATCCAATGCTGCTCGAAAACGATACGGCCCCGCCGCTCGTCCCAATATGGAAGACCATCGAAGACCAGTTTCTTCACCCTCCGGGGGTAGTTCACCGCCATCGCCACTGCCATCACGCATCCGCCGTGGGAACCGATGATGTTTGCCTGGCCTATGCCTAGCTTGTCCATAACATCTATGAAGGCCTTTGCGTAGTCATCCATGGAGTATTTCCGGGGCGGAGTGTCCGAGTGGTCAACACCAGGGTGGGAGATGTTGTAGCAGGTGAAGTGCTCCGCAAACTTATCTATGACTCTTTTCCAGATCCACCCGCCCAGCTCGATGTGGTGCAAGAAAATCAGTGGTTCCCCTTTCCCCAGTTTTTCGTAATAGACTACACCATCAGGCCGCCAAACGTAGTCCCAACTCCCTTTCACCGCGTTTTCCACTGGCTTACCTCCTTCGTACACTCTATAGAGCACCCGATTTGTCCTACATTGTACTCCAGGTTGCTTGCTACAGCGACCGCCTGGAGAATACCCAGCCATTTTACGCCAAGAGAGCGAATGCTGGCGACTGCTTCCAGGCCACCAAATGGCATTGACAGCCAGGATAAAGAGGCCAATAATTCCGGTCTGAGGGGAAATGGCTGGGCATCGCCCTTTCAGTAGCTCAGATGCCACACTCCGGACAAAAATGGCCTCAGGAGGAGGGTGAGCCATGGTAGCTACCTTACAAGGCACAGATCACTACGTTTACAGGCCCGACGGCCAGGTCTACTACTATAAGGTAGGGAAGGGGGAGCCCCTCATCCTTCTCCACAACTTCGGCTTTAGCGGGTTCATGTGGAGGAAGATGATTGACAAGCTTGCCCAGCACTTCACCTGCTACAACGTGGACCTCCCGGGGTGGGACCATTCCCAGATACCGAGGCGCAAATATATGGTCCCCGACTTCACCAGGGCTGTGCTGGACGTGATGGACATCGCCGGTATCAGATCGACCGACATTCTAGCCCACGCTGGGGGCGCAATGGTGGCCCTGGACCTGGCGGCCAATTACCCCGATAGGGTCAAAAAGCTCGTCCTGGACGGCCTTCCCTACTGGGACCTGGAGCACGGCAGGATAATCTGGGAGAGGACCTTCGTGCCCCAGTTTACCGATACCACCGCTTACAGTGTCCCCGTTCACTCTCTAACCACCTGGGAGCAGGCCGTAAAGGCCAATCCCAACCTGGATAGGGAACACTGGGAGAAAAACGAGGCCATTAAGAGAAGAAGCCGACGGTGGACGCGGACGGGGTACTGGGCCCTGAGCAACTACGATAATCAGGCAATGGGCCCCAAAGTGAAGGCCCCGACCCTCCTGATATACGGTGAAAGAAGCCCCCATCGACGTGTTGAGCAGGTGGCCCACGAGACGATCAAAGGGTCTGCCCTCGCGGTGGTGCCGGGAGTTGTCTTTGCCTTTGATAGACCGGAAGAGTTGACCAAGCTGACCCTGGACTTTCTCCTTTAGAGAATAGGCGTCTGGACGAGTTTAGGGATGATCCTGGAAACATGAGCGTTCTCGGCTGCGGCATAAGGAGAACAGGAGCCTATGACCACTGCCGTGAAAAGATCGGGCGTCAAGTTTAGTTGACTGACGCCTCTGCGAGCCGAGTGAGGTGAGCCCAGGACGGGAGCAGCGGGAGCCGAAAAGCTTCGGCGAGGTAATGGCAGTCAAGGCCATTGTGGATGCCTACTTTGCCTTTGAAGCCCTGCGCGGTGCACAAGACGATTCGGCTGAGGTAGATCAAAGAAAGGCGCGCAACATGTTGGCAAGGGCCCGACTGCTCATCCAGAGTCTGGTTGAAAGCGGGCGGATGGACCTGGTACAAGAAGCCAGGGACTCCCTCTCATTGACGTGGCGCAGGATTATCACGGATGAGAGGTGGGCAGAGTTTTGCAAAGCTAAGCCAGCGCCTTAGCAGGGTGATGACACGCCGAGGATTGGCGAAATCGTCTCATAGCTCGCCTCGGGGGCGTCCAGAGGGGGGATACCCCCTCTGGCAAAATGTTGACAGTCACAAAAGGTTGGGATATCATTCCAGACAACTGAATATAGTGACGCTCTTATCCAGAGAGGCAGAGGGAACGGCCCTGTGAAGCCCGGCAACCGACCGGCGGGCCTCGCAAGATGAGTCCTGCTGATGACGGTGCCAATGCCGTCGAGCCGCTGAAAGGCGGCTTGAGCGATGGGAGTGCCAGCTTAAGAAAAGCTTCTCTCATCGGGAAGCTTTTTGTTGTCTTTGAAGGGAGTGGGGTTGATTTCTGCCATTCAGTGGTCGGGCGAGCGACTGAAGCTCCTGGACCAGACCAGGCTGCCAGGCCAGATAGTCTATCTGGAGGCTGATACCTATGTCCAGGTCGTACAAGCTATAAAGGACATGCGGGTGAGGGGAGCCCCCCTTATCGGCATCGCCGGCGCCTACGCCCTTGCCATGGCCGCCAGGGACCTCCGGCTAAGGGATCCCAGTGCCCCACAACAGAGGCTCCACCAGATAGCTAACCAGATAGTTTCTGCAAGGCCTACTGCTGCTAACCTGTCTCGCGCCGTGGAGAGGGTTCTGGCGGCTACCGCCAGGGCGGCCTCCCTCCTGGAAGCGGAAGAGTTGGCGGTCAGGGAGGCAAGTCTTATCCATACGGAAGAGGAGCAGGCGTCCCTGGCCCTGGGCTGCCTGGGAGCGGCCCTCGTTCCCGCAGGGGCTACAGTGCTTACCCATTGCAACACCGGCTCCCTGGCCACTGCCGGTATCGGCACCGCCCTGGGAGCAATTCGGGAAGCCTGGAGACAGGGCCGCCTCAAGCGCGTGGTGGTCACAGAGACTCGTCCTCTCCTTCAAGGGGCCCGCCTGACCGCCTGGGAGCTTGCCCAGGAAGGCATTCCGGTGACCCTCATCGTCGACAGCGCCGCCGGGGACATGATGCGTCGCGGCGACATCCACTGCGTCATGGTTGGAGCCGACAGGATAGCTGTCAACGGGGATGTGGCCAACAAGATTGGCACCTATACCCTTGCGGTGCTTGCCGCGGAGAACAGGGTCCCCTTCTATGTTGCCGCCCCGACCAGCACAGTGGACCTGACCATCGAGAGTGGTGAACACATGCCTATAGAGATGAGAGCCCCTGAGGAGGTCACCTGGCTGAGCGGCGTCCAGGTGGCGCCCACGGGTGTCGACGCTATAAACATGGCCTTCGACGTTACCCCTGCCCGCTACATCACGGCTATCATCACCGACAGGGGAGTCCTTCATCCTCCCTATGGGGAGGCCCTCAAAACGCTGCTGGGAGACGCAGAGAAACCAGTTTCCAGCGCAGCCTACCAGACTACGGGTTGAGTGAGGCTATGGCTACCCAGGCCAAGATCGGCATCATAGGGGGCAGTGGCCTCTACCAGATGGAGGCCCTCACCAGTCTCCATGAGGTAAGGGTGAATACACCCTTCGGCGAGCCCAGCGACGCCATCCTCGTCGGACTGCTGGACGGCCTGCCGGTGGCCTTCCTGCCACGCCACGGGCGCGGGCACCGTGTCAGCCCCTCAGACATGCCCAACAGGGCCAACATATACGCCCTCAAGTCCCTGGGCGTTGAGCGCATCATCTCGGTGAGTGCCGTGGGCAGTCTCAAGGAGGAGCTGAGGCCCCTCGACATGGTGGTGCCGGACCAGCTAATAGACCGCACCAATGGCCGCGCCTCCACCTTCTTCCAGGGCGGCGTAGCTGTCCACGTAGCCTTTGCCGACCCCTTCTGCCCCACCCTTAGCCAGCTCCTCTTCCAGGCCTCTCAGGAAGTTATGGAAGGCAGGGCCCACGAAGGGGGCACCTACATTGTAATCGAGGGCCCGGCCTTCTCCACCAAGGCCGAGTCTGCCTTATACCGCTCCTGGGGCGCCAGTATCATCGGCATGACAGCCCTGCCCGAGGCCAAGCTGGCCCGGGAGGCAGAGGTCTGCTACAGCATCCTGGCCTCTGTCACCGATTACGACTGTTGGCACCCGGAGCATGCCTTCGTCTCCGTGGACATGGTGATCGAAAACTTGAAGCAGAATATAGAGAGCGCTCAGGCCGTCCTGCGCCGAGTTCTACCGCGCATCACTCAGGACCGCCGTTGCCAATGTGCCTCAGCCCTGAAAAACGCCATCGTCACCGCGCCCGCGCACATCGGCCAGACGGCACAACACGACCTTGGAATCTTGATCCAAAAGTATCTGAACTAGGGAGGGGAGGTGTAGCACATGGTGCCAAGACAAGAGCCGGGCGAGCCCTACTGGCGTGTATCTATTGACGAGGCCAAGAAGCTGCTGGACGACGGCGGGGCCGCCGTCATAGACGTCCGCAACAACGATGAATACACATCCGGCCATGTAAAGGGCGCTCTGTTCATTCCCGTGGACCAGGTGCTGGAGCGCATAAACGAGCTCCCAAAGGGAAGAAACTCCTATTCATCTGCGCTGTCGGGGTAAGGAGCGGCCTGGCTGCTGAGATGGCTGCTGCTATGGGTTTCCCCACAGACCTTCTCTACAACATAGAGGAGGGCACAGGCGCCTGGATAGCCAAGAAACACCCTACCAGCTACGGCACGGAGCTATAGGCATCTCAATATCAATAAAGGAGTGACTCTTGAACAAACGAAAGAGGTTGGCAGACCTGAAACACCGGCGTCACCATCACCGGCTGGAAGACCGCCGCAAGTTGGCCCGACTCCTGGCTACTGGCAAGATGACCGTAGAGCAGATTCGGAGCCGGGCCGGTGAAGGTGCCCCCGCGGTCCTCAGGCTGGCAGAAACCCTCCGACCACCGGTGCCAGCACCTCGGCCAGCACTCGCCGTAGCCGTGGCCGCTGCGCCTTCTCGGCGTCGTGCCCCGGCCCGCGAGGCCGCTGCGCCAGCTCCTGCCGAGCAGCCTGCCAAGGCTCGACCCCGACGCCGCGCTCCTGCGGCAGAGGCGGCTCCGCCTCCTCAAGCAGCACCGGAGCAGGCGATTCCTGAGCCAGCCCCAAAGAAGACAAGGGCGTCGCGCGCCAAGAAAACAGAGGCTTCAGATTCCCCGAAAGGAGATGGCAAGAAGGCCAGCTAGATGTCACCGCCAGCCCTGGTCTCCGCGTTGCTTGGCCCACAGGCCTACCCCTCAGAGGAAAGGCCACAGCAGGTCGTCCTGGTGGAGACCCACATCTCCTACCTGTTCCTGACGGGTCGCCATGTGTACAAGGTCAAGAAGCCCGTGGACTTCGGCTTCCTGGACTTCACCACCCTGGAGAAACGGAAGTACTTCTGTCACGAGGAGGTCAGGCTTAACCAGCGCCTCTCACCCGGCGTCTACCTGGATGTGGTGGAGATACGCGGAGAAGGTGGCAGACTGACCATCGGCGGGCAGGGCCTTGTGGTCGAATACGCCGTGAAGATGCGCCAACTTCCCGCCCATCGGGCCATGTCGGCCCTCCTGGCCCGGGGGCAGGTGGACCAGGACATGGTCCGGAGGCTGGCCTCCCGCATCTTCGCCTTCCACCAGCAGGCGGAGAGAGGCCCCCACATCGCCGCTGCCGGCACAGTCGAGGCCATTAAGGTCAGCATTGATGAGAACTTCCAGCAGACAGATAGGTACATTGGCGTGACATTGGCTCCCCATCAGTACGAGCTGGTCAGGGCCTACAGCTATGCCTTCATGGAGGGCAAGCGGGATCTCTTCTCCAGGCGCGCCCGCGAAGGCTTCATCCGTGACTGCCACGGAGACCTCCACACGGCCCAGATTTTCTTTGAGGACGGCATCTCTGTAATAGACTGCATCGAGTTCAATACCCGCTTCCGCTATATCGATGTAGCCAGCGACCTGGCCTTCCTGGCAATGGACCTGGACTTCGACGGCGCTCACGACCTTTCCCGCCTCCTCGTCGAGACCTACCAGGCCCTCTCCGGAGACACGGGGCTTGCAGATCTGCTGGACTTCTACAGGTGCTACCGTGCCTACGTCAGGGGCAAGGTGGAAAGCTTCCGCTTGGACCAGACCGGACTCCCTGAGCCGGAGGGGGCTCGTGTGACAGCCAGGGCGGGCAGCTACTTCGCTCTGGCCGCCCGCTACGCAGCTATGCGCCCTCCCTATCTCATCCTTGCCTTCGGCCTCATGGGGACGGGAAAAAGCACCCTCGCAGGAAGCCTGGCCAAAGCCCTGGGCGCTGAGGTCATCAACTCCGACATGGTCCGCAAGGAGCTGGCAGGGGTCCCGCCGACAGTCCACAGGTACGAACCTTGGGACACAGGAATCTACACTGAAGAGTTCACCAGAAGGACTTATGAGGAGATGCTCAGGCGGGCCTCGGCCCTTATAGCCAAAGGCCGAGGCGTAGTCCTGGATGCCTCCTTCAGCCATCATGAGCAGAGGGAGGCTGCCAGGGCCCTGGCAGCCCAGTGCGGAGTCCCATTTTACTCCCTATGCACCCATTGCCCTCCCAGCATAGTCAGGGAGCGGCTTGTGGCGCGCCAGCAGGCTTCAGATACCCCCAGCGACGGCCGCTGGGAGCTCTTTGAGCGCCAGGTTCAGAGCTTTGACCCTCCCGAGACAGATGCCATCGAGGTGGACACCTCCGTGGAGCCCCGGCAGGCGACCTATGTGGCGCTGGCGGCGGTCTTCAAAGCCTATCTCCAGGAGCCGGTGTCCGTCTCAGGCGAAAGGAGGCGCCATGCCCTTGGCTAAGTCTGGCGACATAAAAGACCCCTCGCTGGCAAAAGAGGGCCTCCTGCGCATCGAGTGGGCCGAGAGGGAGATGCCCGTCCTCAGGCTCATCCGGGAGCAGCTCCGCCGCGAGGGCATCCTGAAGGGCCTTCGGGTCTCAGGCTGCCTCCACATCACCTCGGAGACCGCTAGCCTGGCCATCACCCTCAAGGAGGGCGGTGCTCAGATAGTCCTCTGCGCCAGTAACCCTCTCAGCACCCAGGACGATGTGGCTGCGGCCCTCGTGCAGGCGCACCAGATACCCACTTTCGCCATCAAAGGGGAGGATACCGACACCTACTACCGCCACATTGGTGCGGCCCTGGAGCAGCGGCCTCAGATCACGCTGGACGACGGCGCCGACCTGGTGACCACCCTTCACCGAGATAAACAGGAGCTTCTCACCGAGGTCATCGGTGGCACTGAGGAGACCACCACCGGCGTCGTCAGGCTACGCGCCATGGCCAAAGGAGGCCACCTTCGGTACCCCGTCATCGCCGTAAACGAGGCCCTCACCAAGCACCTCTTCGACAACCGGTACGGCACGGGCCAGAGTACCCTGGACGGCATCACCAGGGCCACCAACATCCTCTGGGCAGGCAAGCAGGTGGTGGTCGTAGGCTACGGCTGGTGTGGCCGCGGTGTAGCCAGCCGGGCCCGCGGCCTCGGCTCCCAAGTCATTGTCACCGAGGTAGACCCCATCAAGGCCTTGGAGGCCGTGATGGATGGCTTCCAGGTGATGCCCCTCCTGGAAGCAGCCAGGATAGGCGACGTCTTCATCACCATCACCGGGGGTCTCCATGCCATCGACCGGCGCCACCTGGAAGCGATGAAGGATGGGGCCCTAATCGCCAACAGTGGCCACTTCAATGTCGAGATAAACCTGGATGCCCTCACCACCCTGACAGTGGAGAAGAGGACCCTACGACCCTTCCTCGACGAGCACCGCCTCAAGGACGGGCGGCGCCTCTACCTGCTGGCCGAGGGCAGGCTGGTCAACCTGGCTGCCGCCGAGGGCCACCCATCTGCCGTCATGGATATGAGCTTCTCCAACCAGGCACTGGCGGTAGCCTACCTGGCCCGCCAGGGAAGGCAGATGGCCCCCGATGTCTACACGGTGCCGCGGGAGCTGGATGAGGAGGTGGGACGCCTCAAGCTCAGAGCCATGGGCATAGCCATAGATGGGCTTACCGCCGAGCAGACCAGGTACCAGCAGAGCTGGCAGGAAGGGACATGACAGGTTCAGCCCACCAAGGGGGCGGGCCGTCCATCAGAAAGAAGGAGGATACCTCGCCATGAGTTTGAGCTTCTTCACATCACCCCAGTTCCTCTTCACGTCCGAGTCTGTGACGGAAGGGCACCCAGACAAACTGTGCGACCAGATCTCCGACGCCGTCCTGGACGCCATCCTGGCCAAGGACCCTATGGGACGGGTGGCCTGCGAGACCACCGTCACCACCGGGCTCGTGGTGGTCCTGGGAGAGATCACCACAAGCTGCTACGTGGATATCCCGGCGATAGTCCGTGAGACCATCCGAAAGATCGGGTACACCAACGCCAATTATGGCATCGACTGCTCCACCTGCGGCATCATCGTCTCCATCAAAGAGCAGTCCAGAGACATTGACGAGGCGGTGAGCCTCTCCCTGGAGACGCGAGCCAACACTTCCCGCTACGACGACGCGGAGAAGCTGGGCGCCGGAGACCAGGGCATGATGGTAGGCTTCGCCTGCACCGAAACCCCCGAGCTGATGCCCCTGCCCATCTCTCTGGCCCACGCTCTCTGCAAGCGCCTGACCATGGTCCGCAAGGAAGGAATCATCCCTTATCTGCGGCCTGACGGCAAGTCCCAGGTGACCGTGGAGTATGCCTACGGTGCTCCCAAGCGTATTCACACGGTGGTCCTGAGCGCTCAGCACAAGGAGGCGGTCAAACACCAGCAGATCGAGCGAGACCTGAGAAAGCACGTGATCGACGTGGTCATCCCTCCCTCGCTGCTGGATGCCAACACCAAATACCACATCAACCCATCGGGGCAGTTCGTCATCGGTGGCCCCAACGCCGACACAGGCCTCACAGGCCGGAAGATTCTGGTAGATACCTACGGGGGCAGCGCCCGCCACGGCGGCGGGGCCTTCTCCGGCAAGGACCCCACCAAGGTGGACCGGACGGCAGCCTACGCGGCACGCTACGTGGCCAAGAACCTGGTAGCCGCCGGCCTGGCCGACCGGGTGGAGGTACAGATCTCCTACGCCATTGGGGTGGCCCATCCCATTTCCGTCAGTGTGGAGACCTTCCAGACGGGCAAGGTTCCCGACCAGGTTATCGAGGGCCTCATCAACGAGCACTTTGACCTCCGACCTGGAGCCCTTATTCGGGACCTGGACCTGAGGCGCCCGATCTATGGGCCCACCGCCGCCTACGGCCATTTTGGAAGGGACGACCTAGACCTGCCCTGGGAGAAGCTGGACAAGGCCGACATCCTGCGCCAGGAGGCCTTTGCCAACGCCAAGACTGTGCGATAATGTCTAGAGACGCCTCTACGAATCGCCTGGACCCCTGGTGCAGAGTTCAGTGCCACGCAGGGAGGAGTAACGCCCGTTGAAGGCTGTAATTCTTGCCGGAGGTGAGGGGACCCGCCTGCGCCCCCTGACCTGCAACCTGCCCAAGCCCATGGTGCCTGTGGTCAACCGCCCATTCCTGGAGCACCTTGTTGCTCGCCTGGCCCTCCATCAGATCAGCGGTGCTGTCCTCACATTGAACTACCTGCCAGAGGCCGTCCGGCAGTACTTCGGCGACGGTGAAGCCCTGGGCATACCCCTGTCCTACTCTCTAGAGGAGCGGCCCATGAACACCGCTGGCGCCGTTAAGCTCGTGGAGAAGCTGCTGGATGAAACCTCCCTCGTATTCAACGGCGATATTTTCACAGACCTGGACCTGGGAGCCCTGCTCGTCTTCCATAGGGAAAAAGGCGCCAAAGTCACTATCGCGCTAACCCCTGTGGAAGACCCCACGCCATACGGCGTGGTAGAAACGGACAGGGAAGGAAGGATACTCCAGTTCCTGGAGAAACCCCCCCACGAAGCCGTGTCTACAACCTGGGTCAACGGCGGGACCTATGTGCTGGAGCCCGAGGTGCTGGAGTACGTGCCTTCAGGCGAGCCTTTTAGTTTCGAAAGAGGCCTCTTTCCTGCCCTTCTAGAAAAGGGCGTCCCACTCTACGGGTTCAGGTCTAGGGCCTACTGGCTGGACATCGGAACCCCTGCCAACTACCTGCGGATACACCGGGACCTCCTTCTGGGAGGCACCAGCGTTCACTGGGACGGCCAGGAGGTATCCCGCGGCGTCTGGGTGGGAGAGGGCTCCGTGATCGATAGCAGGGTCATCTTTCGAGCGCCGGTGCTGGTGGGCAAGGGTTGTATCGTAGAGCCCGGCGTCCATCTACTGGGGCCCCTCGTCCTTGGACCCGGGTGCCACGTGGAGCAAGAGGCCACCATCGAAGGCTCCGTCCTCTGGGCAGGCTCCCGAGTGGCGAAGGGGGCCATCCTGCGCAGGTGTATCGTCGGCAGCGGATGTCGGATAGGGGAAGGCGCCTACGTCGGCGATGGCTGTGCCCTGGGCGACCATGTGGAGGTAGGGGCAGGGAACCAATTGGACCGGGGACTGGCCCTTTGGCCTGGGCACAAGCTCGCCCCTGGCGCCGTGGCTTTTCTATAGCCTTTGTTCTGATGTGCTCCTTGCTGGCCGGGACACCTCCCAATGCCATGACTTGACAAGAGTGAGGGCTCAGCATGGCTATCAAGTTCGGCACCGACGGGTGGCGAGGCATCATCGCCGACGACTTTACCTTCGAGAACGTCCGTTTCTGTGCCCAGGGGGTCGCCCAGTACCTTCTGGGGACCGGTCAGGCCCCCAGGGGCCTCGTCGTAGGCTACGACACCCGCTTCGCCTCGGAGGACTTCGCCGCTGCCGTCGCCGAGGTCATGGCGGGCAACGGGATCAAGACCATCCTTTGCGACAGGTCGGCGCCCACCCCCGTTGTCAGCTATAACATCATAACCAGAGCAGCCGCCGGGGCCGCCATAATAACCGCCAGCCACAATCCAGCCCGCTGGAACGGCTTCAAGTTCAAGCCCGAATACGCCGGCAGCGCATCACCTGAGGTTATCACGGCTCTCGAGGACCAGATCGGAAGAGTTGAGGCTTCACGGAGGGTGATGCTCCTGCCGATGAGCCAGGCGCTGCATCAGGGTCTGGTCCAGCATGTTGAACCCAAGTCCGCCTACCTGCGCCACATAGGGAGCCTGGTAGACCTGGAGGCCCTGAAAACAGCCGGGCTCAGGATAGGCCTGGACGCCATGTACGGGGCCGGCGCCGGCTACTTCCCCTCCCTCCTGAATGGAGGCTCCACCCAGGTTCAAGAGATCCACGGCGAGAGGAACCCTCTTTTCCCTGGCATGGCCCAGCCAGAGCCAGTCGCCCACAACCTCAAGGGCCTCACAGACCTGATAACGGAAAGGAGCCTTGACGTAGGATTAGCCTTAGATGGCGACGCCGACCGGGCCGGCGCAGTGGATGAAAAGGGCCAGTTCATCACTCCCCTCCAGATGTTCGCCTTGCTGGCCCTCTATCTGCTGGAGGTCAGGGGTTTCCGCGGCCCCCTCGTCAAGTCCCTCACCGCCACTAGCATGATCTATCGCCTGGGCGAGCTGTACCAGGTCCCTGTGCACGAGACGCCGGTGGGATTCAAGTACATCGGCCCCATTATGCTCCAGGAAAAGGCTATCATCGGCGGCGAGGAGAGCGGCGGCTTCGGCTGCGGCTGCCATATACCGGAACGAGACGGCATCCTGAGCAACCTGTTCTTCATCGATCTCATGGTGCGTACTGGGAAACGCCCATCGGAGCTTGTCCAGTACCTGTACGAGAAGACGGGCCAGCACCACTACCAGCGGGAGGACCTGATCTTCCCTCAAGGGCAAAGAGAGGCCGTGCAGAAGCGGGTGACCCAGGCCCGCCCCGACGCCCTGGCCGGCCTTCCGGTCCTGGAAAGAGACACCATCGACGGAGTCCGCTTCCGCCTGCGAGGAGGCGCATGGCTGGTGGTGCGGTTCTCCGGCACTGAGCCCCTGCTGCGCATATATGCCGAGGCGGAAAGCCCCCAAAGGGCCAGGGAGCTTATCAACGCCGGCCGGGACATAGCGGGGCTCTAGATGGCAGACCTCGACGCCCCAGAGACCTACCGGCGGCTGGACCCCTCCGGCATGCGAGGCCGCATGAGCAGCCTCGACCAGCAGTGCTGGGAGGCGTGGCAGGCTGCCAGGAGTCTAACCCTTCCTCAGGCCTACCGTTCTGCGAAGCAGGTAGTCGTGGCCGGCATGGGCGGCTCCGCCATTGGCGGTGACCTGGTGTCCGACCTCTTATCTCTCGAAAATGCGCCCCCCATCGTCTGCTGGCGGGACTACGGCCTGCCCCAATGGGCCGGTGAGGATACCTTGGTAGTAGTCTCCAGCTACTCCGGCGAGACGGAGGAAAGCCTGTCGGCCTTCCGCGCGGCACTGGAACGAGGCTGCAAAGCAGTAGCTGTCACCAGCGGGGGCCGTCTCCGGGCCCTGGCCCTGGAGAATGGGGTGCCTTTGCTGCCCATCACCTTCAAGGGGGAGCCGCGCTCTGCCGTAGGGTGGAGCCTACTGGGGTTGCTGGGCCTCCTCCAGGGCCTTTCCCTCTGCACCGACAAGGAAGAGAGCGTGAAAGAGGCCGTCGGTGTGCTCCAAGGCCTGGCCGCCAGGTACGGCTCTACCGAGGAGGCCAAAGTCATGGCCCGCCGCCTCCAGGACCGATTGGTCGTAATATACGGCGCAGGTATTCTCCAGGCCGTGGCCCGCCGCTGGAAGACCCAGATCAACGAAAACGCTAAAGCCTGGGCCTTCGCCGAAGCCCTTCCTGAGCTCAATCACAACTCCATCGTGGGTCTGCCATTGCCCCGCGTCCTTAAGGGGAGAGCCCGTGTCATCCTCCTCCTTGCTCCTGATTTCACCCATCCCCGAGTAACCCTCCGGTTCCAGATCACGCAGGATATCTTGGCCAAAGAAGGAGTACAAGCAGAGGAGGTCAGGGCAGAGGGCAAGGGTCCCCTGGCCCAGGTCCTCAGCACTCTGTGCCTGGGGGACTGGGTCAGCTACTATTTGGCCCTCCTCTACGACGCTGACCCCTCGCCGGTGCCGGTCATCGATTATCTGAAGGCCGCTCTCACCAGGGCAGCCCAGGCCCCCGAGCTTTGAAAGCGCCCGCCGCCATTGACAAGGTGAACCTACGTGCTAAGATTTATGGATTAAAATGCATCTAGCCTCAGACCCTGTGAAGGGGAGGAGTAGCTTGGGATCTCGCCTCAGAGAGCTGGCAGGCGGAGCGAGCTAGCGGCAGAGCCAGGCGAAGTCGCCCCAGAGGGGCTGGCCCAAAGGCATCACGCCCTAGGACCAGACGGGGGGGCACCGTTATCGCCCGGCCGAGAGGTTCGCATGAGCGAACAAGAAGGGTGGTGCCACGGGAAGCCAGTCCCGTCCCTCAAGGGGCGGGATTTTTTGTAGGCTTCAAACAATGGCAGAGCAGAGCACCGGATGTCAAAGAGGTGGCAAACAATGAGGATGACGGGTGGTCAGATGTTATGCGAGTCCCTGCTTCGGGAGGGCGTGAGCGTGGTATTTGGCCTTCCGGGAGGGGCCATCCTCCCCCTATACCAGACCCTGCCGCAGTTCCCGCAGCTCCGGCACATCCTCGTCCGGCACGAGCAGGGGGCGGCCTTCGCCGCCGATGGCTATGCCAGGGCCACAGGACGGCCCGGCGTCTGCTGGGCGACCTCAGGGCCCGGAGCAACTAACCTGGTGACCGGCCTCGCTTGCTCCATGATGGACTCCGTCCCTGTGGTGGCAATCACCGGTCAGGTGGCCCGCAGCGCCATAGGCACAGATGCCTTCCAGGAGACTGATATCACCGGCATCACGGTGCCCATTACCAAGCACAATTACCTGGTCACCAGGGCTGCAGACGTGCCTCAAGTAATAAGAGAGGCCTTCTGCTTGGCTGGAACAGGCCGTCCGGGCCCCGTCCTCGTCGACATACCCAAGGATGTCTTGACAGAAGAGGCCGATTTCAACTACCCAGAGGTGGTCCACCTTCCAGGCTACAGGCCAATCCTCGAGGCCCCTATTGAGCAGGTGCGCAAGGCAGCCGGGCTCATCGCTGCGGCCAAGCGGCCCCTCATACTGGCAGGCCATGGCGTTATCATCTCCAGGGCCTTTCAGGAGCTAAGGGAGTTGGCTGAGAGGGCTCAGACACCAGTCGTCTCCACACTCCTGGGCCTAAGCTCCTTCCCCGAGGACCACATCCTATACGTAGGCATGCCCGGCATGCACGGGGCTGCCTACGCCAGCATGGCCATCAACGAGGCAGACCTCCTCATCGCCATCGGCATGCGCTTCGACGACCGGGTTACAGGAAAGCTCTCCGCCTTCGCCCCCAATGCAAGTGTCATCCACATCGAGATTGACCCGGCGGAGGTGGACAAGAATATCAAGGCCCACGTAGCTCTCGTGGGCGATGCTAAACACGTGCTCCGCCAGCTTCTTCCCCTCATCCAGCCGAAGACCAATCCCGAGTGGCTGCGCAGGGTGGAGGAGTTGAAGCAGGCGCACGCCCTTGGTTCCCCCCGCCCAGATCGGCTACAGCAGCGGTATGTCCTGGAACGCCTATCAGAGATCACCGATGGGAGAGCCATCATCGTCACCGGTGTGGGCCAGCACCAGATGTGGGCCGCCCAGTACTATCAGTTCAAGGAGCCGAACCTCTTCATGTCCTCCGGCGGCCTGGGTGCCATGGGCTACGAGGTCCCCGCTGCCATGGGGGCCCAGCTTGGCCGCCCCGACAAGGTAGTATGGTCTATCGCCGGAGACGGCGGCTTCCAGATGACCATGTACGAGCTGGCCACCATGGTAGAGAACAACATCCCCGTCAAGTTCGCCCTTATGGACAACTCCTACCTGGGCATGGTTCGCCAGTGGCAGGACCTCTTCTACAAGAAGACCTACGTGGCTACCCACTACACGCGGAACCCCGACTTCGTGAAGCTGGCCGAGGCATTCGGCCTCTGGGCTGTTCGGGTCAAGGAGGTGGACCATGTGGACGACGCCATCCATCAGGCCATGCTCCACCAGGGGCCCGCCCTCATCGACTTCTGGGTAGACCAGGAGGAGAACGTGTTCCCCATGATCCCACCGGGCCAGACCGTCGCTGAGCTGATGGAAGAGCCGGAAGAGAGGGTCCATTGGAAGAAATGAAGCACACCATTGTCGCCCTCGTCCTGGACAAGCCGGGCGTCCTGAACCGGATCACCAGCATGATTCGACGCCGGGGCTTCAACATCTCCAGCCTGGCCGTTGGCGCCAGCGAGGCCCCCTCTCTGTCTCGCATGAGCTTCGTCGTCGAGGGAGGTGAGGAGACGGTCAAGCAGGTGACCAAGCAGCTCCAGAAGATCATCGATGTGGTGAAAGTAGCGGACATATCGAAGGAGAATGTCGTGGCCCGGGAGCTCGCGCTCATCAAGGTGACCACCACCCCGGCCACTCGGAGCGAGATTGTCCAGTTGGTGGATATCTTCCGCGCCGGCATAATCGACGTGGGATCAGAGTCCCTCATAATCGAGGTGACCGGCGACGAGGAGAAGATCAATTCCTTGGCCCGCCTCCTTGAGCCTTTCGGTGTAAAGGAGCTCATGCGTACCGGGCGATTGGCCATGGTCCGGGGCTCCTCCACTGTCAAGATAGACGATGATCAGCTCGGGGCTCCCGCACCCAGGACCGCCAGCAACGGGGCCCCCTCCTCTGACAGCCCGCCTCCAGGATGGTAGCCTGGGTGCCCCTGGATAGGCTACCCATACCCAGGCCGCGCTCCCAGGCAGAGCACAGGACCCCCTACAGCATTCAGCCCTATTCATTGCCGCCTTCTCTTGGGGGAGAGCGACAGCTTCGGCACTGGCTAGAGAAGCCATGAAGCTCGCCAGGAAAGTTGGGTTGCTTCCGCTCTCTGCCGAACCGCCTGGGCAAGAGAAGACAGCGATTCTCCGTGCCCTGCTCCTGCTGGTAGTGCTGCTGAGCGTCCTTTTCCGTCTCCTGTACGTCTTCTACGCCGGCTTCTCCTGGGAAGACGCCTTCATACACTTCCGCATTGCTGAAAACCTCGCTAATGGCATAGGCTTCGTCTATAACCCAGGGGAGAGGGTGCTGGTAAGCAGCGCTCCCTTTTGGACCCTGCTGATATCGGTGTTTCCTGCTGTGGGGCTGTCGGTAGAGGGAGGCAGCAAGCTGGTGTCTATCCTCGCCGAGGTAGGCACCATACTTCTCCTTGCGTATCTGGCCAGGAGGTACGTAGGGCCGTGGGCAGGTGTTTTTGCTGCCGCCATATACGGCCTGAACTGGAGCGTCGTCTACTGGAGCACCTCCGGGATGGAGACGGCCCTGTTCACCTTCGTGACACTGCTCGGGGTATACCTGTATGTGAACAAGAGGTACGTGTGGATGGCGGTGGCCTGCGGGCTAATGATGTGGGTCAGGCCAGAGGGCGCCCTGATGACCATCCTGCTCCTGCTCCTGACCCTGAAAGGCCTTGGCATAAGGGAGGCGTTGAAACATGGGGCCATCGCAGTTGCGGTCGTCACACCGTGGGTGGTGTTTGCCTGGGCCTACTTCGGCTCCCCGGTCCCCAACTCTCTGACGGCCAAGGCGGTAATATATGGTGGGACCGCCGGAAGCTTCATGCGAAACTACCTTATAATCCGCAACTCCTTCATTGGAGACCCTGTAAGAGACCTGGCCACTCTAATCGCGCTGACAGGCCTGGCGGTGGCAGTCCTGAGAAGGGCAGGCCCAGTCCTCCTGCTTACGGCGTGGATGGTCCTGTGGTACTTTGCCTACTGGCTCTCCCAGACGGCCCTTTTCCAGTGGTACCTCATACCACCATACTCGGTCTATGGGATCTTGGCTGGTATAGGTCTCGCCTTCATTGCGTCAATCGCCACTAGCTGGGCCAGGATACCTTCCTCACTCACAGAGATAGGGAAGGCCGCAGGGGCGTTAATGCTAGTGTTATTGCTCGTCGCCCTTATCGTGAGAGAAAGACACAATGTGCAAAAGAACAAGGAAGCTGAGCTTAACATTCGGGTTTACATCTCAGAATGGATCGACAAGCACACTCAGGACAATGAGGCTATCGCGATTGAGGGCATTGGAGTAGTGGGGTACATGACCGACCGCTACATCTTGGACCTGGCAGGCCTCGCTTCCCCCCAGGTCCTGCCCTACTGGGAGCGCCAGACGGTGCCCTGGTGGAAAAACGCCGACGTCCTCGTGGACATACTCAAAGACCTCCGCCCACCCTACTACGTGCGTCAGTCGGTGGTCACACCCCTCAGTCCGCAGGCCCGGGAGTGGCTGTTCCAGAACTACAGGCCCCTGGCCATCGCCACCCGCAACGGCGTAGTAGAGGCCCAGGGTCAGCCTAAGCTGTTCCAGAGCCTCCTGGAACGCATGGAGTCCCCGGCCATCTCTGACTCCGACGTGGCAGAAATGAAGAGATATCATATAATCTATGCCAGGATCTCCAGCTAGCCCCGGCATACAGAAGGAGCGATGATGGCCAAGATGTATCACGACCAGGACGTGGACGCCTCACCCCTGAAGAATCGGACTGTAGGAGTCGTCGGCTACGGGAGCCAGGGCCATGCCCATGCCCTGAACCTGAAAGACAACGGCTTTCAGGTTATGGTTGGCCTTTACAAGGGCAGTCAGAGCTGGCCCAGGGCCGAGCAGGCTGGCCTTCGCGTGGCCACGGTCCCTGAGGTCGCCAAAGCCGCCGACATCATTGTCATGCTGCTGCCAGACATGGCTCAGCCTCCCGTCTACAAAAAGGAGATCGAGCCCTACCTGGCAAAGGGCAAGACCCTCATGTTCGCCCACGGCTTCAACATCCACTTTGGGCAGGTCAAGCCTCCCCCTTCAGTAGATGTCTCCATGGTGGCTCCCAAGGCCCCTGGACATCGCATGCGGGAGGTCTTCACGCGGGGCCTGGGCGTCCCCGCCCTTGTGGCCGTCCATCAGGACCCATCCGGCAAGGCAAAAGAGACGGCCCTCGCCTACGCCAAGGGCATCGGCTCCACAAGGGCCGGCGTCGTAGAGACAACCTTCAAGGAAGAGACAGAGACTGACCTCTTCGGCGAGCAGGCTGTCCTCTGCGGCGGCGTGTCCCAGCTCATCAAGGCCGGCTTCGAGACCCTCGTTCAGGCTGGCTACCAGCCCGAGGTGGCCTACTTCGAGTGCCTTCACGAGCTGAAGCTCATTGTTGACCTGATATACCAGGGTGGGCTAAGTTATATGCGGTACTCTGTCAGCGACACCGCGGAGTTCGGCGACTACACCAGGGGGCCCCGGATCATCGACCAGGCAGTGCGGGAACGAATGAAGCAAGTACTCCTGGAGGTCCAGAACGGCACCTTTGCCCGGGAGTGGATCGCTGAGGCTGACGAAGGGAAAAAGCGGTTCCTCAAGATGCGAGAGGAGGAGTCTAACCAGCCAATAGAAAGGGTTGGTCAGCAGCTCAGGGCCATGATGCCCTGGCTCAAGCAGACTACCTAGAGAAGGGTGACCCAATGAAAAAGCCTGATCAGGAGGTAAAGTGCCCCGCGGTGCCGCCGCAGCCATGGACAGCCACCATGCCATGGCCGGCGGACTGCGGCCTCCTTTAGTATCCCTGGCCTGCCTAGGTTCACTAGCCCAGGGAAAATAAAGGAGGTTGATCCCCATGACTAAAGAGCGGGTATACATATTCGACACTACCCTAAGAGACGGGGAGCAGGCCGCCGGCGCCGGGATGACCCCCGACGAGAAGCTGGAGATAGCCAGGCGTCTTGAGCTGCTTGGAGTTGACATAATAGAGGCGGGCTTCGCCGCCAGCTCCCCAGGTGATTTCCAGGCGGTGCAAAATATCGCCCGCGAGGTGCGCAAGCCAACTATTGCCAGCCTGGCGCGGGCCGTGCCTCGAGACGTGGACATGGCCTGGGAGGCCCTCAAAGGCGCTGCCCAGCCCAGGATTCATGTCTTCCTCTCCAGCTCCGACATCCACATCATGCACCAGCTCCGCAAGAACCGCGAGGAGGTCATCGAGCAGGCGGTGGCCATGGTCAAGCGCGCCCGGGGCTACTGCGAGGACGTAGAGTTCTCCCCTATGGACGCCACTCGCACCAGGCCCGAGTACCTTTACATCCTCCTCCAGGCCGTCATAGACGCCGGGGCCACCACCGTCAACATCCCGGATACGGTAGGGTACGCCATCCCTGAGGAATTCGCCGCCCTGCTCAGGGGCATCCAGGAGAACGTTGCCAACATCCACAAGGCCCGCCTCAGCGTCCACTGCCACAATGACCTCGGCCTCGCCGTGGCCAACAGCCTGGCTGCCATCAAGGTCGGCGCCCGTCAGGTGGAGGGATGCATCAACGGCATCGGCGAGCGGGCAGGCAACGCCGCCCTGGAGGAGATCATCCTCTCCCTCCACACGCGCAGGGACTTCTTCGGCTTCACCACGGGTATCGACACCACCCAGATATTCCGCCTCAGCCGCCTCGTCAGCGACATAACCGGCATGCCCGTCCAGCCCAATAAGGCCATCGTCGGCCTCAACGCCTTCCGGCATGCCTCCGGCATACACCAGGACGGCGTCATCAAGGAGAGGACCACCTATGAGATCATGGACCCCCGATCCATCGGGTGGCCAGGTAGCGCCCTGGTCCTGGGCAAGCTCAGCGGCAGGGCTGGCCTGAGAGCCCGCCTGGAAGACCTCGGCTACAAGCTCACCCAGGAGGAGCTGGACCGGGTATTCGAGGAGTTCAAGCTCCTGGCCGACAAGAAGCGCGAGGTTACAGACGAAGATCTGGAAGCCCTCATGGCGGAGCACCGCCGCGCTACCGTGGAGACCATAACCTACCGCCTCGAGCACGTCCAGGTCTCCTGCGGCGACCATGAGATTCCCACGGCCACCGTCAGCCTCCGTGGCCCTGAGGACAGGCTTTATGTGGATGCGGCCACCGGCAACGGCCCTGTAGACGCAGTATACAAGGCCATTAACCGCATCGTGGGCGTCCCCAGCAAGCTGGTGGAGTTCAACATCCGCTCTATCACCGAGACCACCGAGGCCGTCGGCGATGTCACCATCCGCATAGAGAAGGACGGCAAGCTGTACACGGGCCGCGGCACCTCCACTGACATCATCGTGGCCTCAGCCAAGGCCTATATGAACGCTCTCAACCGCCTTCTCGCCATGCAGGACGTGGCAACACAGGCCAAGTCCGGATAGCCCCCAGCAACGGTCGCCTACGAGTTACAGAGTCTTCTCAATGAGGACAACGATGAAGCCCAAGACCATGTTCGAGAAGATATGGGAGGCCCACCTGGTTCACGAGGAGCGGGGTAACCCACCGGTCCTCTACGTGGACCTCCACCTGGTCCATGAGGTCACCTCCCCCCAGGCCTTCGAGGGCCTCCGCCTGGCAGGCCGCCGCGTCCGCCGTCCGGAGCTCACCGTGGGCACCGTTGACCACAATGTCCCCACCTGGGACCGCTCTCGCCCTATAACCGATCAGATATCCCTGAAGCAGATCGACGCCCTGGTCCGCAACGCCAGAGAGTTCGGAATCACCTTCTACGATATGCATAGCCCGGGCCAGGGCATCGTCCACGTCATCGGGCCGGAGCAGGGCTACACTCAGCCCGGTAAGGTCATCGTCTGCGGGGACAGTCACACGGCTACCCACGGCGCCTTCGGGGCCCTGGCCATGGCCATTGGCACCACCCAGGTAGAGCACGTCCTGGCCACCCAGTGCATCGTCCAGGCCAGGCCCAAGACTATGGAGATCCGCGTCAACGGCCGCCTCCCTCGCGGCGTCACCGCCAAGGACATCATCCTGGGCATCATTGGGCAGATAGGGGTGGACGGGGCCACCGGTTATGCCGTGGAGTACACCGGCGACGCCATCCGCTCCCTCTCTATGGAGGGCCGGATGACCGTCTGCAACATGTCCATCGAGGCCGGCGCTCGCGTGGGCATGATCGCCCCCGACGACACCACCTTCCAGTACCTGCGCGGGCGGCCCAGAGTGCCCCAGGGCACGGACTTCGATGCTGCCGTGGCGCAGTGGCGCCATCTCCCCACAGACCCTGGCGCCCAATACGACCGGGTGGTGGAGATAGACGCCGCCGCCATGGTGCCCTACGTCACCTGGGGCACCAACCCGGGCATGGTGGCCCCCATTACGGGACGCGTGCCCGACCCCGCCTCTTTCTCCTCCCCAGCAGACCGGGCCGCCGCCGAGCGGGCCCTGGAGTATATGGCCCTCCAGCCCGGAACACCTATCCAGAAGATCCCTCTCGACCGGGCCTTCATCGGCTCCTGCACCAACTCCCGCCTGGAGGACCTGCGGGCTGCCGCCGCCGTGGTCAAGGGCTACAAGGTCAACCCCAAGGTCTACGCCATGGTCGTCCCCGGCTCCACGTCGGTAAAAAGGCAGGCTGAGGCCGAGGGCTTGGACCGCGTCTTCGAGGACGCCGGCTTCGACTGGCGCGAGTCGGGCTGCTCCATGTGCCTGGGCATGAACCCGGACATCCTCCAGCCCGGCCAACGCTGCGCCTCCACCTCCAACCGCAACTTCGAGGGCCGCCAGGGCAAGGGAGGACGAACCCACCTGGTCAGCCCCCAGATGGCCGCCGCCGCCGCCATCGCCGGCCACTTCGTTGACATAAGAGAGTGGCGGTTCAACTAGGGCGGCTGACGCAACCCCCTCATGGTTCAGCTAGTTCACTGCAAGCGGTACCTTCACTTATCCTGAGCTCGTCAAAGGATGAGCCTGGCCAAAGGGCGAGCTTATGGTTCCTTGCGTTCCGTTCCATTTCGGTTGACACATTGGAATCCCCTATACTATCCTTGGCCTACTATGGTAAGTAGTGAACACCCCGACCCTATCTACAAGTATGTAGACGACAAGGTCGAACAACTTAAATATGACCTTCTCTCGAATGAGATAGCCGATATCCAAGACAAAGTGGATGCGATACAAGGTCAACTACCTCCATTACAATCACTTAAACAATCCACCGATAGGTTAGCGGAACAGGTACAAAAACTAATCGACCAGTTTCTAGCCCTTCGACGAGAGACTGCTCTTATCCGACTTACTAATTTCACTAATTGTCTCTGGCTAAACCTCGCCATAGAAAGACAGTCTATGGACATCCGACAAACAATTCACCGCATAGCGATTCGTTATTCGGCTCAAATCACTCACTCGATGTCCCCTGAGAAATTGGTAGACGATGCAATTTACGAATGTAGGATATACCTTAAGGGGAGTGGTCTAGCGTCTCTTTTTCTTCCCGAATCATGGATGGTGGAGCCCAGAGGTAATGCAGGTATTGCTGAGGTCAAGGCACCTTAACCCGCCCAATCCCTGCTACCCGGCCCAGGAGCTAAACAGCGCCGAGGCCTCAATGCGTCTGAACAACGCTAATGGTTACGAAACCACCACCTGAGTGCCCGTTCGGTGGCCTCCACCAGCAACCGGTAGTGCTGCTCTCTTCTCCCGACCCCTGACACCCTCTCTGCCACAGTTTCGATCCTGGCAAAAGGCCCCTGTCTTACCACCGCCTCATACCCGTCTCCCAGAGAGCCCACCACCGCTATGCAAGGTACTCCCTTCTCCTTCGCCAGGCGGGCCACAGCAAGAGGCGCCTTGTTGTAGGCCGTCGACGCATCCAGGCGCCCCTCGCCGGTGATAACCAGGTCGGCCCCCTCCAGCTTCTCCTTCATCTTCACCGCCTGGAAGACCACCTCCGCGCCAGGCTGGAGCCTTCCCCCTAGAAAAGCCATTAGGCCGAAGCCGAGCCCGCCCGCCGCACCAGCGCCCGGAACGTCCCTCAGGGCCAGCCCCAGGTCCCTTTCTGCGACAGCAGCCAGATGGCTCAGCGCACCGTCCAGCTCTCGCGCCGCTTCCGGCGAAGCCCCCTTCTGAGACCCATACACCATGGAAGCCCCCTCCGGCCCGCACAGAGGGTTGGTCACATCAGTGGCCCCTATGACAACGCACTCCTTGACCCTTGGATCCCGATGAGAGATATCTATGCTCGCCAGTCCCTTCAAGGCTGCGCCACCACGAGGAAGCTCCCTCCCCTCCGCGTCCAGGAAACTTACGCCGACGGCCTGGGCCATCCCCGCACCGCCGTCGTTGGTTGCACTGCCCCCCAGGCCAATGACGAACCTCCGCAGTCCCATGTCCATGGCATGCAGCATGAGCTCGCCCAGGCCACAGGTGGTCGTGGCACGGGGGTCCCGCTCCGACGGTGATAGCATGGCCAGCCCGCACACCCGCGCCGTCTCCAGCACGGCCGTGGCGCCGTCCCCCAATATGCCCCACTCTGCCCGCACAAGACGGCCCAAAGGGCCTGTCACCGGCGTGACCAGATACCGACCCCCTGAGCTTTCCACCAGGGCCTCCAGGGTGCCGTCGCCGCCATCGGCCACCGGCGCCAGCACCACCTCCGCTTCAGGCCACACAGCGCCGACTCCCTCTGCCATAGCCTTCGCTGCCTCCCTGGCAGACAGTGTGCCCTTAAAGGCCTGGGGCGCCACCACCACTTTCATTTCGTTGCATTATATTCCCCCCTCGGCCTCTCCCTCCATCGCAAGGTCTCTGGTAAAATCCCACTGGCGCCAAAGAGCCAGCACGGGAGGAAACGATGGCAGGCCGAGAAGAGATGAAGGCCCTCGTGGGCAAGGAGATAGACAGCCACGCTGATGAGATCATTGGTGTGGCCAGGGCCGTTTGGGCCACCCCGGAGCCCGGCTTCCGGGAGGAGCGGACCTCTCGCTACATATCCCAGAAGCTCCGTGACCTGGGCATTCCCCATCGGGGTGGCATCGCCCTGACTGGCATCAAGGGCTACCTGAGTGGAGAGGCAGGGCCGGGCCCCACCGTGGCTGTCCTCGGTGAGCTGGACTCCCTCATCGTTCCGGGGCACCCGGAGGCAGACCCCAGGACAGGGGCGGTGCACGCCTGCGGCCACCACGGCCAGCTAGGGATGCTGATAGGAGTGGCCCTGGGGCTTCAGGCCAGGGGTGTGCTCAAGGGGCTCTGCGGGCGGGTCGCCCTCATGGCCGTACCGGCGGAGGAGTACATCGAGATCGAGTGGCGGGACGAGCTGCGCCGTCAGGGGAAGGTCCAGTTCCTGGGGGGCAAGCCCGAGTTCATCCGCCTGGGGGAGTTCGACGACGTGGACATGGCCATGATGACCCACGTCACCTCCGAGTCGGCGGAGAATCCCCTCACCATGTCTCACACCAGCAACGGGATAGTGGCCAAGCGGATCCAGTTCCTTGGACGAGCGGCCCATGCGGGGAGCGCCCCCTGGGCAGGGATCAACGCCCTTAACGCCGCCATGATCGCCCTCCAGGCCATCCACAGCCAGAGGGAGACCTTCAAGGACCAGGATACCATCAGGGTGCACCCCATCATCACCCAGGGTGGCACGGCGGTGAACTCGGTGCCTGCGGACGTGCGCATGGAGACCTTCGTGCGGGGGAGGACCACCCAGGCCATCGCAGACGCCGATGCCAAAGTAGACCGCTGCCTTAGGGCCGGGGCCATGGCCGTAGGGGGCAAGGTTCGCATCGTCACCCTGCCGGGCTACATGCCCATGGTCACCAATCCCCACATGGCAGACCTTTGGCGCCAGAATGCAGCGACCCTGGTGGGGGAGGAGAATGTGGGGGAGGGTCGCCACCGCACCGCCTCCACGGACATGGGCGATGTGATGCACATCATGCCAGCCATTCACCCCTTCTCTGGCGGCGCCGTGGGCAACCATCACGGGGCCGACTTCTACATCAAGGACTGGGACCTGGCGGTGATCAAGGGAGCCAAGGCCATGGCCCTAACCGTCGTGGACCTGCTGGCGGAGGGGGCAGCGAAGGCCCTGGACGTGAAAGCCAGGAGCGCGCCCTCCATGACCAAGGAGCAGTACCTGGCCTTCATGCAAGGGATATTTAAAGAGAAGGTGTACGAGGAGTGAGCCTCAGCGAGCTCAAGGCTTTGGCGTGCCAGGCCATCGATAGCCGAAGGGATGGGATCGTTGGCCTGGCCCGAGCGGTCCTGGCGAACCCTGAGACCGGCTTCACGGAGTTCAAGACCTCTGCCCTCGTCTGCCAAATGCTCCAGGAGCTCGGCGTGCCCCACCGCAAAGGCATCGCCCTCACCGGCATAAAGGGCTATCTTCAGGGAAGGCAAGGGCCGGGCCCCACCGTCGCCATCATAGGAGAGCTGGACTCCCTGCGGGTGCCGGACCACCCCCACGCCAACCCCGAAACGGGAGCGGCCCACGCCTGCGGACACCATGCCCAGTTGGGGATGCTGGTCGGTTCAGCCGTAGGGCTCCTGGCTCCCGGAGTCCTGGATGTCCTCAGCGGCCGCGTCGCTCTAGTAGCGGTCCCCGCCGAGGAGTTCATAGATGTGGAGTACCGCTACGAGCTCCACCGCCAGGGCAGGCTGGGCCTCATGTCCGGCAAACAGGAGTTCATCCGGCTGGGCGAGTTCGACAACGTGGATATGGCCATGCTGGTTCACACCAACTCCCGCAATGGAACCAAGCTGGCTCTTGGCGGCACCAGCACTGCCCACCTTGTCAAGTACGTCCAATTCCTCGGTCGCGCCGCTCACGCGGGAGGCGCACCCTGGGATGGCATTAACGCCCTCAACGCCGCGGGAATCGCTCTCAATGCCATTCATGCGGTCCGGGAGACCGCCCGTGAGAAGGACACCATACGACTTCACTTTACCATCACTCGCGGCGGCGTTGCCGTCAACTCGGTGCCCTCCGATGTGCGTCTCGAAGGCCGCGTCCGCGGCCGCACCCTGGAAGCAGTGGCCGAGGCCAACCAGAGGGTGGACCGCTGCCTGCGCGCCGGCGCCCTGGCCGTGGGAGGAGGCGTCCGCATCGCCACCATCGCCGGATACCTTCCCCAGATCAACAACTCGGCCCTGTTGGAGGCGTTTCGCAGAAATTCAGTCGCCCTGGTAGGCCAGGAGAGTGTGGCCACCCGGCCCGAAAGGCTGGCAGCCGGCGGCTCCACTGACATGGGAGACCTGAGCCACCTCATGCCAGCCATCCACCCATACGTTTCGGGCGCTACGGGCCGCGGCCACGGGAACGACTACTTGATAGAGGACTACGACCTCGCCGTCATCACCCCTGCCAAGATCATGGCCATGACCGCCATCGACCTGCTTTCCGAGGGTGCGGCTCTCGCCACCGAAATCAAGAACCGCCACAAACCTTTCATGACCAAGGAGCAGTACCTCTCCCTTCAGGCCAGCCGCACCCGAGAGGAGCTGTACGAGGGTAGGTGAAACGCACCGTTACTTTCGAAAGCAGGAAGACGCTACAGACGCTCCCGCAGGACGATAGCAACCAGGTCCTTTTGTGTTTCCCTTAGCTCAGAATCGGGCAGGGATGATAGCAGCTCCTGGGTGTTGAGTTGCTTGCCCGTCAGGTCTAGCACCATCTCCAGCCCAGAGCCGTCCCGCGTGGGGGAGGAGCTGAGCACCTGCCCTGCCCCCACCAGCTTCTCCAGGGCATTCCATATCCTCTGGAGGGAGTCAGCGTCAGGGTAAGGCATGAACAAAAGCCGCAGTATTCCCGAGTACACCTTGTGTTGTGCCGGCTGCGCCGGGCCTGCTGGCGCTGGCTGGACAACCCTGGGAGCGGGGGGCCTCTGGCTCTGCACGGACGCCACGTCTGGGGCCTTCTCACCCGGTGCCAGCCTCTCTCGCTGCGCATCTGGCCTTAATGGGACGTTGGTGGCCTGGCTTATGTCTGCAGGTGGGGTGACAGATCTCGCAGGGTTGCGGGAGCTGCCTTCTCTGGCAGGGCTGTCAGGTTCCCCAAAGACCCTGAACAACCTCTCGAGCTCCGCCCCTAGTTTGTCCAGTCCCGGCTCAGGAGGGGAAGAGGCCCTGGAGCGTTCTTCCGGCCCGGGCACAGGCTGCTGGGGCCGTGGAGCTGTCCTCAGAGGAGCGCTTTCTTCGAGTGACGGCGGTGTTGCTGGCCTCGGCGTCTCCTGACGCGGCGGAGGTGTCATCTGGATGGGCTGCTCTGGTGTAGGCGCATGCGGGCGGGTCGGCTCAGGCTCCGCCCACTCGGCACGCTGGGCATTCTCTCTGGGCTCTTGGCGCACCTCGCTAGCCCCAGGGACGTCTACGTCTGCCCATGGCCTCCGGCTGGGCTGTATGCTGTCCCCAGCATCCATCATCTGGACTGTGCCCTGTCGAACGGTCTCAGCCCGCTTGAGCAGCCTGATCGCCTCTTGGCGGGTCTCCTCGGCCTCTTCTCGCAGCGCCTGGGCCTGCCTTAGGGTCTCGGTCACTATGCGGAACGTCGCCCTGGCCTGCTCTTCCATCGCCCTTGCCTGGTCCAGGTAGTGCATCAGCTCGCTCCAGTGGGCACGCGTTTCTGCGGCTATCCGGAGGGCCTCCTGCAGGGCCCTCCGCGCCTCCTCCCGCGCCTGGGCGGTCTCCTTACGCAGCAACTCCGAATGCTCCAGAGCCTCCTCGGTCTGCCGCTGGATTCTCATAGCAATCTCGCGGGCCGCCATAGCGGCCTCCAGCTCTGCTCTGGCGCGCCGCCTTGCCTCCTGTACATCGCTCCAGGCCCGCATCACAGGCTCCTCCTGTGCACTTGGTTGTGCTGGCGGCGTCATAGTCTGGGGTGGAGGCTGCATAGCAGGTGCTGGTGTCACTATCGACGCGGCCGGAGCCTGCACTATTGGAAGGGTAGGGGGTACCTCCCGTTGAGACGCTCGCTCCTCTATCCTCGGACGTGGAGCTACCTGCCCCTCGGGCAGGTAGCCGCCGGTCGACACAATCTCACCTGATGTTGGCCTGGGTCCAACAACAGAGCCCCTCGGAGCCGACTCTGGCTTTGGTCTATCTTGCAGCATCGTTGGTGCAACTGACGCGCTCAGGTCTCCTGTCAGGCCTGCCTTCGAGATCACATCCGGCTGTCCCGCAGGTTTTTGGGCCATCGTGGCAGCCACTCCCTTCCCCGCCACCCCTGTGGCCTGCCTGCTCGACTTCATTCTCAGAGTGCCCAATATCAGCCCCAGTCCCAGCACGGCACTGACTCCGCCGGCACCCATGTTCATTATCAGGCCATTCCTGTAGCCCATGAAGGCAACAAATACTCCGACCAGGAATAGCAGCACGCCCAGGAGCACCAGCGTCGACGGACTCATGCTCATCCCTGAGCCCTTTTTCATGGCCTCACCTCGAACACAGCTTTCACACCGCTGCGGGAGTAGCAGTCGAACACGTCATGGGCGTCTCAGAACGAAAACGGCTTTACCACCACTATGAGAGCATTATAACTCGTTTTTGATAAATTTCCTAGCCCAGTTTGACTGATCCCACTCGATCTGATAAAGTAGCTCACCTTGAACGTGTCCTCTTGTGGGGAGCCACGGCGGAAGGAGACCAGGTGACCAAGGAACAGATAACCTTCGGTGTCGGCTGGGAGGGTGGCGTTCACATTGCCCAGGAGGCTGAGCTGGCCCTCTTGGCGGAGAGTCTGGGACTGGACGGAGTGTGGGTAGGCGATAGCCCCACCAATCGGGCCCCTACGTATGATCCCCACATCGTCCTTGCCTCTATCGCCGCCAGGACCGAGCGCGTCAAGCTTGGCACCTCTATATACCTCCTGCCCTTGTCACATCCTACACGCTTGGCCAAGCAGCTAGCTACCCTTGATATCCTCTCACGTGGGCGGGTCATAGTGGGAGTGGGCCCAGGAGGCGAGTTCCCTAAGCAGTACGAAGCCTTTGGTCTTCCCGTCAGCGAGAGGGGCGCCCGCACCAGCGAATACATCCAGGTGCTGCGCGCCCTTTGGACTCAACCCATCGCCTCCTTCCACGGGCGCTTCCTGGACTTCGAAGGCATCATCATGGAGCCCAAGCCCGTCCAGAAGTCTATCCCCATCTGGGTGGGCGGTCGACCGGGTGGCGTCGAGAAGGCTCCTGATGGAGGCCTCCGCCGCAAGAGCAAGACCGCGGCCCTCAAGCGAACTGCCCTCCTGGGCGATGGCTGGCTTCCCTACTACATGAGCGTGGAAAGCTACAGGAACAGCGTCCAGCAGATCAGGGCCATAGCCCAGGAGAGCGGTCGGGACCCGTCCACCATAGCAATGGCCCTCAACAACTTCTGGTTCATTGACGAGAGCTTTGACAAAGCGCTGGAAAGGGCCTACGGCTTCCGAAACGCCCCAGCCATCAGCAAGGAGAAGGTGGTGCCCTACGATTTCCTGGGCACCAGCCGAGAGATCGTGCCCAAGCTGGAGCAGTTCATCGACGCCGGCTGCCGCCACTTCGTCTGCAAGCTGGAGTGTTCCCAGGAAGCCCTTCCATCTCACCTGGACTACCTGGCCAGAGAGATCGCTCCCCACTTTCGCTAGTGGACGGGGTATTTCGGGGTTCCGTTTGCCAGGTGATTGTTGATACCGCCACCACCCGAATAGTCATCCTTCGCCTCCACTCTGCTACGCCTCAGGGTGACAGCCGAAAGACCCCGGAACAGGGAGGTGGCTCTCTTGACAGAGCACGGGGATTTTGGTATGATTTTTAGCGTATGGATAGTTGTCAGTTTAACATAAAGTTTAGACTTAGTACAATCACTCAGGCCCTCCGGGTGGGGTGAAGGTAGAAGCCCATGGCCGCAGATGCTGAGCTGTCTCGTCTTGACCAGCAGATAGCCCGACTCCTTTTGGAGGGGGGCTTCATCACTCAGGACGACCTCAAAGAGGCCATCCGCCTGGTAAAGGAACAGGGGACAAGCCTAAGGCAGGCCCTTGTTTCCAAGGGCCTCATTGGCGAGCAGACCTACAGCACCTTCCTCAGCGTGCAGCTTCGAGTCCCCTTGGTAGACCTCCGCCAGGTCCAGGTGGATGAGCAGGCTGTCCGCCTGATCCCTGAGGACGTGGCCTACAGGTACAAGGCCCTACCTTTGGGCATCGACGGCAACACCCTGCGGGTGGCTATGGACAATCCCCAGGACGCGGAGGCTGTCAGCACCCTCAACACCATCACTGGCTACGAGGTCAGGCCAAGGCTCCCCATCCAGGGTACTGTAACGGACCTCCTGGGCAGGTACTACAAGTCCACCCCCCAGATCGTCCAGCAGCTCGAATCCATTCTCGGCCCTACGTCGCCGGTCCCCAGCGCTGCGCCTGAGCCGCGGCGAGAAGAGATGGCAAGGTCCCAGGGCACCGCAGTCTCGGAGCCATCTGCTGGTGAGACCGAGATCGGCCGGGCCCCTGTTGTGCGGGCCGTGGACATGTTCATCAACCAGGCCATCCAGGAAAGGGCCTCTGACATCCATATAGAGCCTCTCCCTGAGTCGGTACGCATACGCTACCGCATCGATGGTGTCCTCCAGCAGGCAGCCATGCTGCCTAAGGGCGTTCAGGCGGCCCTTACCTCCAGGATCAAGGTCATGTCCGGCATGGACATTGCCGAGCACCGTCGGGCCCAGGACGGCCACTTCTCCCTGAAGTCCGACAAGGGTGACGTGGATTTCCGCGTTGCCTCCATCGATACCTCCCATGGCGAAAAGATCGTTATCAGAATCCTCAACAAGAGCACAGCCGTGTTCTCGCTGGAACAGTTGGGCTTCTTGCCTGAGAGCCAGCGGGTGTATAGGCAACTCCTGGAGTCCCCCTACGGCATGGTGATGGTCAGCGGCCCCACCGGCTCCGGTAAGACCACCTCCCTCTACGCCTCGCTCCTCACCTTGGACGCCACTGCCAAGAACATCGTTACTATTGAGGACCCGGTGGAGTACCACTTCCCTGGCATCAGCCAGACCCAGGTCAATGAGCAGGCGGGCGTGACCTTTGCCGCCGGACTCCGCGGTCTCCTCCGCATGGACCCCGACGTCATGCTCGTGGGCGAGATCCGAGACAAGGATACTGCTGTAGTCGCCATACAGGCCGCCTTGACCGGCCACCTGGTCCTCACGACCATCCACGCCAACGACTCCGCCTCCGCTATCATCCGCCTGATAGACCTTGGAGTCGAGCCATTCCTGGTGACCTCGGCCATTATCGGCAGCGTGGCCCAGCGGCTGGTGCGCAAGATCTGCTCCTACTGCAAGACCCTGGTCACGGTCTCGCCACAGGAGGCTGCCATCTACCAGATGGAGATGGGGGAGCCCAGGAATCAGTTCTATCTGGGCCGCGGTTGCAACATCTGCACCAGGTCCGGCTACCAGAGCCGCGTAGGCGTCTATGAGGTGCTTACCATTACAGACAACGTCAGGCGCGCCATCGTGGACGGCGCCACCTCAGAGCAGATCAGGGCCCAGGCTGTGAAGGACGGCCTCGTCACCATGCGCCACGACGGTATGACCAAGGCCAAGGATGGCATTACCACGCCGGCTGAGGTCATGCGCAACGTCTTTACCATAAGCTAGCCCTTTCACTAGCGGCATCCACCGTCTATACACCCCCTTTTTCCCTGGCGACATGCGGTATAATGAACGCGTAGCCATGACTCTTGGGGACGGACTGGGAAATGCTGCTACGATATGTTGCTTTCGATAAAAGTGGCAAGAGAGTAACGGGCACCTTGGAGGCTGATTCACCCCGGGGCGCCGAGGAGTTGCTCTGGCGCTCTGACCTCGTCGTGGCCCGCGTTAGCCCGGTGCGGCGTCTCCCTCCTCTACACAAGCTGCTTCCCACGCTATTCGGGACTGCCAGTGCCGCTCAGGTGGCCGCCTGGGCCCGCCAGTTGGCTACCCTGCTGGATGCCGGCATTACCCTTCTGGCGGCTCTGGAGGTTCTGCAAGGTGAACAGTCGACCCCTGCCATCCGAGAGGCTGGTCGCAACGTGGCCGCCAGCCTCAGAGAGGGCAAGAGCCTCGGCGAGGCCCTGGGGCAGAACCCCACTATCTTCCCTAGCATCCTGGTAAGGCTCATCCGCATCGGTGAGCAGACCGGTGGTCTCCCATCGATGCTTCGAAGGTCCGCCGACTATCTGGAGGCCCAGGCCGCCGTTCGTGGCAAGCTCAGAAGCAGCCTGACCTACCCGGCTATCGTCGCCAGCACCTCCGCTGTTTCTGTCTACATCTTGCTCACCTTTACCATTCCCATGCTGGCCGGCCTGCTGGAGGAGTTCAAGGCAGACCTCCCGTTCATTACCCGCATGGTAGTCCTCCTCGGTAACCTTGCTCAGGTGTGGACCGCCCGCGTCATCCTACTGGTCCTTGTTTCAGCTATCCTTCTTTTCCTGTACAAGAGAAGGCCCGGGGGCAAAGAGCGCCTCGACCGCGTAATGTACAGGATGCCACTCTTCGGCAAGCTCATCCACACCAACCTCCTATCCAGGACTACCCAGACCATGGCCAGCCTCCTCGCTGCCGGAGTGCCTTTGCTCGAGGCGGTGCAGCTCACCCGAGAAAACACGGACAACGTCATTATGCTAGAGGCCCTCAATCTGATTCGGGAAGACTTGCTGGAGGGCAAGAGCCTCTCCCAAGGTCTGGCTCACGCCCGTGTCTTTCCTTCCATTCTGTCCGAAATGTGTGCTGTCGGTGAGCAGAGCGGCAACTTGACCGAGCAGCTCAACATCGCCAGCGGCATCCTTCAGGCCGACTTCGAGAAGGTGATGAATCGCTTCGTGGGCCTGATGGAGCCTGCCATGATCCTTATGGTCGGAGGCATCGTCGGCCTGGTCGGAGTAACCGTGATCACCACCGTGTACTCAGTACTGCCTCAAGTAGGCAAGTAGACCTGTCATGAAGCTCCTTCCAGCTCTGCAGCTCCGGCTCCAGGCCGTCAGGAAAACCGCGGCGATCCAGGCCAGGGTGCCTGAGATAAATCTGATGCCACCCGAGTACCTGCCGAAACCCTTCCTGACCCCGGAGCGGAGGACCCTGCTGCTCCTCGTACTGGAGCTACTTGTCATAATAGTGTTGTTTCGTAGCTACGGCGAGAACACGACGGCCTCCATTCGCTATCTCACAGGGCGTGAGTCCTCTAGCACTCAGGAACAGCTCCGCGCCGACCAGTTGACCCTCCAGATCAACACCCTCAAGGCCCAGGTGAACAGGCTCAACGCTTCCGAGAATGAGGTGGCAACAAGGGCGGTGGACTGGCCTCCACTTCTCAAGTCCATCTTCGGAAGTGGAACACAAGGGCTCGAGGTCTTTGCCCTGCGGGAATCTCTGGGCGTGATCACGCTCTCCGGCGCAACCCCTAGGTCCGACGACATCGTCGCCTACAGGGAGTACCTCCTTCAGGTCCCTAACGTGAAAACCGCCAAGGTCCTCAGCGTGGGCGGACAGGCCCAGGAGCAGCGTATTCCCTTCACACTCCAGCTTGAGCTCAAGGCCCCTGGAGTCCCATGAAAGCCAAAACACAGCTACGCCCTGACTTAATCCTCCGGGCCCTCATCCTTCTGGGTCTGGTCCTAATAGTCCTTATCCTCTTCACAGGGCTGAGACCTCTCAAAGCAAAGGCCCCCACCGTGTCCATCGCCGTCTTGCAGCGCCAGGTGGCCGATCTCCAGAGCACCCTGAAAAAGAGGGCCCTGCCCATGGAGCAGGAGGCCGAGCAGAAGGCCATCGGCATCTTCGCCATTGCAGAGAGGAACGGTGTCAGGCTGACAAACTGGAGCAGCAAGGCTGCAAAGCAGCCCTTCGGCGCCGTAGGCGACGTGAACATGATGCGCTCGAGCCTCGAACTCCGCGGCGACCGGGACAGGTTGGTCGCTGTCCTGGACGAGATCAAGCAGCTACTGGGTGCCACCACTCTCCTAACGGAGCTGGAGCTGAGAGGTTCTGAGCGAGAGTGGCTGCTCAGGGTTACCATCAGCCAGCTCCTGAGCTTCTCCTAGATGCGAGCGATGATGTCGCTTCTAAAGTTCAGGCCTCCAGGCTTACTGAGAGGGGCTCAGGATCAGATATTGACCGTAAGTCTGGATGGCCCCAGCCTGAGCCTCCTCTCCGCCAAAGGCAACAGCATCCTGAGCTGGCTCACAATGCCCTTCAATCCTCGTCTCCTCAGCGCTGCCGGTGTACAGGACCCCAAGGGCCTCTCTTCCGTAATCAGCAGCGCTGTCCAGCGCATGGGCAAAGCTCCTAGAACCGTTCTCGTTGCCTATGCCGGACGTCTCACCAGTCGCTTGATGGCCCTGCCGCCCGTCAAGGGAGTCAACCCCGATATCCTGGTACCCCGGGAGGCTCGTCGCCTCATGGGCACAGCCGCGGACTATCAGCACCTCTTCTGGGCTCCCGTAGAGGCCGCTTCAGGGACCACCCAATACCTGCTACTGGCGGCTCCACGTACTGATCTCAACAACTTCGTGCAGAGCCTCCTTCTTGCGGGGCTCCGCCCCAAACGAGTCGAGGCCAGGCCCCTGGCTCTGGCCAGGGCCGTGGGCAGCCCCGACGCGATCATCATCAATCTCGGCCAGGACCAGATGGAGGTCTTGGTGCTCGCCAGGCACATTCCTTTCGTCACCGCTCAACGGGCCCTGCGCCTCGGCCTCTCCGCTGAAGACCTGGTGTCAGAGATTGTGGATGAGGTCCAGCGGGCCCTGGCTTTCTACAACGAGAGGAACCCCGGAGCGACACTGCCTGCCTCTACGCCCCTTTATCTCTCAGGCAGGCACCACCTGGTGAGGGAAGGCGGGCACCAGCTCCTTCAGACAGCCCTGCAGCGCCCTGTGCAGCCACCTGGCCCACACATCATCTCCTACCCCGCCGACTTCCCTGTCTCCGAATACCTGGTGAACGTGGGCCTGGCCCTTAGAAGTTAGTCGGGCCATATTACCCCATGGAGTCTGTGTCCCCCATCCCCAGTCGTCTCTGCTGGTTCTCCAGCCGTGCCCCACTCCTCAAGCCCTTGTCAGCAGATCAACGTACCATGAGTAAATGTTCTCCCCCCCCAGGAGAATCGCTATGGCCGCCCCCGCCATGAAGAGGCCGTATGGCATCATATCCTTGCGGCTTCGTTTTCCCGCGCCGATGAGCGCCAGGGCCGCTATTCCCCCGACTACAAAGGCGTACCAAAGCGTCGCCAGCACACCGGGAAACCCCGACACCGCCCCTATTAGGGCCCCCAGCTTCACATCCCCCTCTCCCATACCACCTCTCGAAGCGACGTAAATCAACAGCATAACGCCGAAACCTAATGCCACTCCCTCTACACCGCTCAGATAAGATGCCCACAGGCTCTGCTCCCTCCCTATCGGCCCAAATGGGAAAAGGGCCAGCAGAAGGACGGCGCCAGGTAGCACTACCTTGTTGAGAATCAGACGGTACTCCAGGTCCGTGAAGAAGATTACAAGAAGAAAACCCATGCCCAAAAGTGCCACGACTGTTGTAAGGGAGGCTCCATGCTGATAGGCGGTCCATCCGAAGAGGGCACCCGTGGCAGCCTCCACGACAGGCAACCTTGCGGGTATTCGCGCCTGGCAGTAGCGACACCGCCCTCTGAGCCACAGGTAGCTCAGCAGAGGCACCAGGTCATAGAAGGCGACGGGACGCTGGCAGGCCTCGCAATGGGAGGCAACTCCTACAATGGACTGCCCCCTCGGCAGCCTGTCGATGACAACGTTGAGAAAGCTGCCCACCGCCAGGCCGGAGAGCACAATGTAGAAGATGAATGCAGCCTGGCTCAACTCTCGCCCGCTCAGGGCTGTCTGGACCGCTTGCGCAGGAAAAAGAGCACGCCGCCCGCCAGCATCAGCACGCCGGGCACAACAAAATAGCTGCCCAAGGTGAGCACTCCCCCTACAGCCCCAGCTATGGCAAAAGTTGCAGGCACCTTGGGGTCCCTCCCCACCATCACCCCTCCCAACAGGCCTACCAGTGCCCACCCGATGCCCATAATGCTACGTGATACATACAGCTGGAAAGGGCTGCTTATAGACACTACATCCAAGCCCAGCATCCACAATGCCACCAGAGAAGCTACTATGCCGCTTAGGCCCCCGATTACACTCACCGAGCTAGCCATCCCCGCCGCCTGGCCCATCCACTTGGCCACCGTCTCACGCCCAGACATCATGCTGTTCACTCCTTCCGTCCGCAAGGCTCCGCCCACCCCCTCATATCATCTCTCCCTAAGGCCACAGCCGACCCATTCTAGGCACCCCAGCCTCCTCTGTCAACCTCATCTCCTCCATTTGCCCTTCCATCAGGCCCCAAGGGGCCAACGCCAACAATTACAGCCTGATTACAGCAGCCCCAGTTTATTAAAACTCATCCGTAATACCCCTTGACAAAGGGTGATCTTGTGGTAATAATAGAGGCACTCCATTAACAAAATATAAAAGGAGGTCAGCACATGAAGGGTTTGTGGAGACTCATCAAGGGGCAGAGGGGCCTAAGCCTGCTAGAGTTGACCGTGGTTGCGGCCATCTTGGCAGTCCTGGCCGCTCTAACAGCGGTGGCCGTCACCGGCACCACCAGCACCACCAAGGGCGTGGCCAAGACCACCGATCAAAGCGAGGCGACCAAGGCAGCGGGCAACTTCGCTGGGACGCACCCCAAGGGGTTCCTCCCAGTAACGCTGGATTCCGCCGGCGTACAGAAGGAGTTCACCCTCAAGGGCACTGTAGCCACTACGTATGGCCTTGGGTCCTCGGACATAACCGTGTACGAGGTCAAGTTCTCCACCGACGATGGCAGCGGCAAGCTGTTCGTCCCAGGCTACATTGGCTCCCTCAAGCACGCCAGCGACACCATCGACTACACCACCGGTGGCAGTGGCAGTAACGGCGTGTGGATCGCCATCAAGAGCACAGGCGACGTCAAGGTCCTGGTTGCGGATAGCGATTACTAGTCCAGCGTAACCCCTGGATCGTTCAAGGCGGAGGCTCTTGCCAGACTGGGAATAAACAGCCCTGCGGGAGCCTCCGCTAGATTCTTGCTGGCACATACTTTGGCAAAGCAACAGGAGGGGTTGACGGTGAGTAGAACGACAAAGGCGCTTTGGCGTCTGAGCCGTTGGCTTCGTCGCCAGCGGGGCCTCACCCTGCTGGAGCTCTCCGTGGTCTCTGGCATCCTTACTCTGATGGCCGGGCTCGTCGCCCTTGCCGTTACGGGCCGCACAACAGGCACCCGGGCAACAGCCCAGGTAGTGGACATCTCGCAGATCCAGAAGGCCGTAGATGCCTTCACCGGAGAGCACCCCCAGGGCCGCTACCCCTCCCTTAATGGTTGCATAGGGGGACAGGTCCTTGACCTCCTCACGCGCATGTGCGTCTCGCCGGGCCAGGTCGTCAGCGCCTCCCAGGTCAACTACTCCAACCTGGAGTTCCCCTTCTCCGAGAGCTCAGCAGGGGCAGACCTCAACAGTGACGGCGATACGGACGACACCTTCATCCTCGTCCCCATGATCTGGGAGAAGGCCTTTGAGGGTGAAGGAGCCGCCAAGACCAAGCGCTTCGTCCCCAACTTTCTCGCCCGCCACCCCAAACATGCCTATGACTTCCTGGCAGGAGCCGACACGAGCTGGAAGGACGGCGTAAACAGCGACCCGGACCAGCTCGGCAACATAGTGGGCAACCCTGGCCTTATCACCGCGCTGGAGGGCTTCGGGGCCGGCCCCAACAGGATCAATCTCTCTATCGCCCAGACCCCCGTGTGGGCCATCGGGAACATTGACGGCGCCATACGGGTCGTGAACCTGCTCCCCCAGACCAGGTACTAGGCACGGTGGCTCTCCTTGCAGCTAGATCCTCCTGGCCACCAGGGTCTTTCGATTCTGGTGGCAGTGTCATGCTTGTCATTCTGAGGAGCGAAGCGACGAAGAATCCGAGGGAGCCGGGGGCCTTTCTCCTACCCCAGGCCCTTCGCGGAGTTTATCCTGAGGAACGAAGGGCTCAGGGTGACAACCGAAAGACCCTGTGCAGGCAAGTGAGAAGCTACCCCCCAACACCCAATGATGCTAAAATATATATGCACGTGGGTATGTAATGACTGGGTACTTTATGCGTAAGCAATCTGGCGTCACCCTGATGGAGCTCCTGGTAGCCGCGTCCATAATCGCCATCCTCGCCGCCGTGGCCATTCCCAGCTCCAGAGGCTTCCTCGGCAAAGGAAAGCTCGACGCCCATGCCAACGACCGGGAGATCCTTCAGACCAGCGTGGACGTATGGAGAAACACCATCGGAAGGACCATAGGCAGGCCATATCCCATCCTTCAGGGCGGGGAAGACTGCCTCGGCAAGCTGGACCCTATCGGCGGGATTCCCAGCGCAGCGGGCTGCAACCCCTATGTAGACATCGCCGCCCTGGCGACCCAGGGCTTCCTCCAGAACTCCGCCTCCATAAAGTCCGCCGACCCGAGTAAGAACACCACGGCCACCAACACCAAAAGCGGCAGCTATGGCTGGTGGGTGGACACGGGCGGAGTCGTCAAGAGCCACCCCGACTTCCTCCAGGGCGTCTACCCGTAGCTCTGCTCCCTCATTTTCTGCGCCTCACAACATTACATAACTCGTAGGCTCGGGCCTTCACCACCTTGTAACCTTGTAACCTTGCTGTCATAATAGACCTGCCATGAATTTCATTCAGCTCATCTCCCGCTCAGAGAGAGAGACCCTCAAGTTCCGCCTGCTGGCCCTTCTCACTGTCTCGGTGGCCATGCTCTTCCAGGCTCGCTCCGTCCCCCTGCTGTCCACCTTGGCCCTGGTCGGCGGCTACCTGGTCTACAGCTACGTGCTGAGAGCCTTCCTGATACCGCGCTACCTGGGCTATCTGCTGGCGCTCTTCATGCTCCTGGCCGATGCCGTGGCTCTCCTGGCGGCCCTCTACATCCTGGGTATCTCCAGCCCTGCCTTCGCCCTGCTACCCATCGCCGTAGTCTACCACTCCATTTACCTGGGCTATGCCGGAGGCCTTACTATGGCCACCGTTTCCACCCTGGGCTACACCGGCCTGGCATTTCTCACCGGCCAGGCCAGCCAGCTAGGAAACGTTCTGGCTGTCCAGGTCCCCCTCTTCTACGTTCTGGCTTTCCTGGCTGGATACGTCGCCCAGCAGCGGCTCCGGGAGGTTGAGGAGCGCAGGTCCCTCCAGCAGCTAATAGACGTGGAGACAAACGCCAGGCTCCTGCTGGACCTGACCCAGGCCCTCCGTCGCTCCCAGGACGTAGAGGGGCTCTCTAGGGGTGTAGTCCAGATGGCATCCCTGACGGCCAGGATGCCCATCTGCCTCCTCTTCTTCTTTGACGAGGAGTCCAAGGCCCTCGTATGCCGCAGCGCCACCACTGACCTCAGCACCCTCGGTAAAGATGGATCTCACGGCTTCACAGAGCGACCAGATTCCCCATCCTTCGTTGCCCAGGCCTGGCGCACCGGCACGCCAACTCTTTTCTACCAGGAAGGCACGCAGACCCCCACCGGCCTGCTCCCTGCATGGCTTACGTCTCAGCGCCTGACACGGGGCATCGCCGTGCCCCTCTCCAAAGAGGCCGCCTCCCTGGGTGTACTCTGCCTTATGGATGACCATCCCGAGCCTCTACCTCAGGAGACAGTGGAGTTGCTCCAGGCATTCGCCGGAGTGGCCGCCAACATCCTCAGTGCTGTGCGTTCGTATGAGGATGCCGAGAGGCGCAGCAAAAGGCTTGTCAGGGAGCTCCAGCACACTATTGACACCACGGGCCGCCTGCGGGACCAGACCAGGAAGAGGCCCCTTCGCTTCGGCTCCCTGATCCTTGACCCGGCCAAAGAGATTGTCCGTTCCCAGGACCAGATTGTACGCCTTACCCGCACCGAGTTTGACCTGCTCTATGTCCTGGCCCAGAACCCAGGAGCCGTCCTGAACCAGGAGACTATCACCAGAGAGGTATGGGGAAAGGACTTTGTCCCTCAGGGAAAGGTTGTAGATGTATCTATCCACCGGCTCAGGAAAAAGCTGTCAGCGCTTCCAGAGGGGAAGGGACTTATAGCTACCGTCCGCGGGCAGGGCTACTCCTTCTCCCCTCCCAGTCAGCATACCCCCCGCTCCTAGTGTCCCATCCCTGAAATACGCTTACGAATTGTCATTGCGAGGAGTCCCGACGCGTCGGGACAACGAAGCAATCTGGCGGTGGGACAGACCCCGCCGCGAGATTGCCA
>JACPCK010000018.1 GCA_016179845.1 Chloroflexota bacterium
CCGATGCCCTCGGGATAGCTCAGTGTGCCGGCGCCGATGCTCGTGGCCAGCACAGTGTTCGCGGCGCCGTCGATCGCGCTGGCGTAATACGCGCCAGTGTGGCTGACATACACGCGGTGCGTCGTTTCGTTCACGGCGACGAAGATGGGCCCAGTGCTCGCATCGCTCTGCGCGATGTTGGCGGTCACGCTGTTCGTCGATCCATCGATCACGGAAACGAAGTGCGTCGATGACGTGAACCCGTCGCCGACCGCGACGAAGGCCTTATGCAGCACGCTGTCCACCGCGATGAACCTGGCCGAGGCTGGGAGCGAGACCGTCGCGATCAGCGTGGGTGTGTAGGCCTCCGCTGAATTCAAACCACCGACGCCATCGTGCCCTCCCACCGCCAGGACCTGGCCGTTCGTGAGGAGGGTCGCCGTGTGGACGACCCGCACCATGGTCATGCTCGCGGCCGGACTCCAGGTACCGGGGACCGGATCATAAATCTCTGCCGTCTTCAGGACGGCCCCCGCTTGATTACTGCCTCCAGTGACCAAGACCTTACCTGTTGAAAGCAATACCGTCCGATGACCTGCCCGAACCGATGCCATGCTGCCGGTCGCCGTCCAGGTTCCGGTGGCTGGATTATAGAGCTCTGCCGCACTGAGGTAGGTCGAACTTCCCCCACTCCTATTTGCTCCACCAGCGGCGAGGACTTTTCCGTTGGATAACAGGATCAGGCCGTCCGGGGCGCTCATGTCATCACTGGCCCAGAGCCGAGGATTCTGCATGCTCCCTGTGAGCGTCCAGGTTCCCGCCGCTGGATCATAGAGCTCCGCAGTAGCCAGAGAGGGGAAGGGACTGCTTCCGCTGCCCCCGGCGACTAAAACTTTGCCCGAGGAAAGAAGCACGGCCGCCGGCTCCTGCCGAGCAACATTCATGCTTCCCGTAAGCGTCCAAGTCCCTGTCGCCGGATCATAGAGCTCGGCAGAGTTAGACACGCCACCACACCGGTTCCCTCCACCCGCGACGAGGACCTTCCCATTGGCCAGCACAACCGCTGCCGGACTGTTCCGCGCGACATTCATGTTGCCGGTCAACGCCCAGGTTCCGGTCGCCAGGTCATAGAGCTCGGCGGAGTTGCTCACCGGAGCACCAGCGCAGGTATTGCCAGGGACTCCACCAATGACCAGCACTTTTCCATTAGTAAGCAGGACAGCCGCATGGCCCAAGCGGGAATAAGTCATACTCCCCGTGGCGCTCCACGTGCCAGTTGAAGGATCAAAGAGTTCCGGCGAGTTCAAGGCATAGCTGGCCCCTGACCCTCCCATCGCCAGGACTTTCCCATTCGAGAGGCGAATGGCGATATGCTGATAGCGTGCGGTAGACATCGAGCCCGCGGTGGCCCAGGTATCCCCTGCAGCAGGCGCAGGCGTAGGCGTGGGGGTAGCCGTCGGCACGGGGGTAGCCGTCGGCACGGGGGTAGCCGTAGCCGTAGGTGTAGGCACAGGCGTAGGAGTAGGAACGGGCGTGGGCATGGGGGTTGGCGTGGGCGTGGGTGTCGGCACAGGCGTAGCCGTAGGCGTTGGCGTAGCTGTGGGCAATGGGGTGGATGTAAGCGTTGGCGTTGGCGTCGGCATCGCTGTCGGTGTGGCCGTAGGCACAGGCATAGGTGTCAGCGTCGGCGTGGGCGGCAGGACAAAGGCCTCCACCTTCTCCAGGCGATGCACCCGGCCTGTGGCATCGAGGACCCAAACCGGCGGATTGGCCAAGTCCACCGGTCTGGAGGGAAGGGCTATCAGCGCCACCGTACCCGTTTCCGGGTCCAGGGTCCCTTCTGGGTCGTTGCCACGGGTACCCCAGCTCTGGCCGTCCAGCAGGAGGAAGGCGTCCTTGGGAAGCGTGCCCAGGAAATTGGGCACAAAGCGGCTGAGCTTGACTCCCTTCTCCACCCCCTTGTCCCACACGATTGGCACCAGGGATACCGCGCTCAAAAGCTGACCATCTCCATCAAGGTCTGCCTGGACCGCCACTTCGTTCATCGAGAACTCAAAGGCGCTGCCGTCAATAGCCGGAAGGCACTTCTTGGTTGCCGTGTTCAACCGTTTCTTGGGGAGACAACCGTCAGCGGTTGGGAAATCACCCTCGGGGTGCTCGCCAGCGTACCGGTTGACGGACTTCTGGACCTCGGCCACGTTGCTCTGCCGGGCGCTCTCCATGCTCCGGCGGGCCGCCCCGGTCACACCTATCGCTATCAGCGCAGCGAACACCGCCAGGATGGCCATGACGACGGTCATCTCCAGCAGCGAGAGGCCACGCTGTTCTCTTCTCATGGCAGGATCTGACACCTCAACTCCGCCAGGCGCTCCTGGCGGGTTTTAAGCCATACCCCAGCCTTCGCGGAGTTTGCCACAGGTCGGGTATCCCCTCCTCCTTTGCTGACGCGGTTTCCCTGCGTGCACTCGCAATACCACTACTCTTTCGGCCTATAGCTCGTCACAGCGTTTTTGGATTTGTCGCAGCATTATAGCACTGAGGGCTGAAACAGGCAACCGAACCGGCAGACCACCGTTCCTTAGAATCCTTTTGTTAGCTTGAAAAGGCAGTACGTCGAAAGAGCCGCCCATGCCACCGTATTGTGGGAAATGGCCTTCGAGTATAAGCTTCCATGGATAAGAATCTTTGGATATGAGAGAGGAGCTATGGCCTTGGAGATCAAAGAGCTCGTTGGCCTCCTGGCAGGAGGCCTCACCACCATCAGCCTCGTTCCCCAGTTGATGCGGGTCTTTCGCTCCCGCAGCTCCCGCGACATCAGCCTGCCCTTCACCCTGATGCTCCTCCTCGGCTTCCTCTTCTGGCTGATGTACGGCCTCCTCAACGGGCTCATGCCGGTCATCCTGTGGAATAGCCTCGGGCTGGTGTTCATGAGCGTCCTTCTATACGGAAAGGTCAAGTTCTCCTAGGAGCTGCGCGGTCACTCACCTCCGGGGTGAGGGCTTCCCAAACAGCTTCTATGGCCCCGGCCCTGGGAACCTGTACAGGGTGCTGGGTTGCAGCCCCGCAGCAGCGGATACGTCCTGCCACGAGCGTCTTACATGACTCAGGATGGCCTCCTGGGAGCGCTGGCCTTGAGGCTGTCCCTGGGCCTGAGATCCCTGCATCAAGAAATACCGTACCTCTCCACGGCCAGTCATTGCCAGGAAAGATTCGAGAGTGAATACAGGGTCGTTGCCCGAAAACCCGCCGATCGCCAGGGCCGGCACTCCAGCGATGATGAAGGGCGCCGCCTCCCGCGCGCTGAGTGCCGCCACAGTAAATGCTGAGCCGCCGTGTCCCTGCTGCCCGATGTAGGAGGCCACCTGGCGCGTACGCTCCCCCTCAGGGCTCCCCCGCGGTGGAGGCAGACCCCTTGTAGTCCCTGCGGCAGGGCCCGCAATGGGACCACCTGCCTGCAAGGCCGTACCGACGGGAATGGCTAGAACCGCCAGGGCGCCCAGCGTCACGAACAAGCCCGAAAGAGGGGAAGCAGTGACGCCCCTCCATATAGCAACGCCCATGCCCAGAGCCCCTGTGGCCACTATTACCAGGGCCATCGCCGGCGGCCAATCGGCCACCAACCCGCGACTACTCACCACCTGGTACAGCACGGCGCCCGCCATGGCTCCTGGGAGCAGCCAGGCCAGCCCATCCCCCTTCCCAAAGGTCCGCCACAGGGCGGCGAAACCTATCCCCATGACCGCAGCCATCGGCACCGCCAGCCCCACCAGATAGTAGGGATGAGTAGTGGTGGAGTTGGCCAGGCCAAAGATCATCACGGCGGTCACAAACCATCCTCCCCAGAGAACCGTCTGGGATGCGGCCGGCGCCTCCCTGAGCAGCCCCAAAAGCGCGGCCGGTCTTTTGTAGACCCTCTCCGGCAAAAGCGGCACCAGGGCTGCCATCAACATGAGGAGCGCTGCGGGCAGGAGCCACCCCGTCTGGCTGGCCAGACGCTGCGTGAAGAGCCCCAGAAGGCCCGCCGAAGCTCCATCGGCTCCTTGAGGCGGTGGCTGCGCTTGGCCGACCCCTGGTGCCCCCCTGGCTGGGCACCCAGAGGGCCTGCCGCACCACCTGGCCCCGGCCTGGGGCCGATGAAGGACGTGAACCGGTCCAGGCCATTGTACTTGAACACCAGGGTCCAGATGGAGTTGTCCCGTGTAGAGCCAACGTAAGGTCTCTCACCCTCAGGCGTAAGGGCCACCAGGACAGTCCAGGAGAAAGAGACGGCCAGCAGGATGGCGACCGCCGCAGCAAGTCGTGTTACGGTTCTCCTCAGGGCCTCCTTGTTGGCCAGCGCATAGTACAGAAGAAAGGCCGGCAGCGGCACGAAGGCCACCAGCATCTTGATGTTGAAGGCCGCCCCCATGAGCACCGCAAATAGCGCCAGCCAGAGCCACTTCCGCGTCCGCGCTGACAGAATGACACAGAAGCCCGATAGTAGCAGGGTGAAGGAGAGCAGGGAGTCCGGCTCGTTGCGGCTGTCTATCACTACACTGGCAGGGATTGCCGCCAGGGCTATGGCTGCCACGAGGGCGGCCACGCGACCGAAGGCAGGCTTCATCGCCAGATACAGGATGGGCACGGCCAGGGTGCCTGCTACCGCCTGCGGAAGGCTGACGGCCCATCGGCTGGGCCCGAAAATAGACACCGGAATGGCCTGCACCCAGAAAGAGACGGGAGGCTTGTCCACCATGACTGCCCCACCCGGGTCAAAGGAGGCGAAGAGAAAGTTGGCTGGACTCTTCAGCATGGAGACCACGGTGGCTGTGTAGTACTGGTTATCGAAGTCGCCCAAGCGACTGAAGCGAAGCCACGCTCCCAGGGCCACCGCCGCCAGCAGGCCTATATCCACTCTGGAAAGGAAGCCCCGAAGCCTTGCCCTCATACGCCTTTGTTGACTTCTCCCGATGATAGTGGGATTCCAAAGTCCCGATGCCTCGGGACTTTGACGGGGGCCTGGGGCCTGCCCTGAGCGAAGCCGAAGGGGTGTCCCCCAGAGGAATTTTTCCCCTCCCCCTCTCCCTTGGCAAGGGAGAGGGGGACCAAGGGGGTGAGAGTTGGTGGTGAGTGTGGAGAGGAATGCCTCAAGGTGCTGTATCGGAATGATGTCAACAGAGCCACCTCATAGGAAAAGACTAGGGTGAGGCATTAGCACGCCAAGGGCCCGTCAGTCTTTCTCTGGAAACGTACGCCGCACCACAAGCTGGGCCTCCTGCTCTCTCACCCCGTTGGCCTGCATGCATGGGGCCATCTCAGCCAGCACCCGTTGCGGGTCTCGCCACAGCCGGTACTTCTTATACTTGTCCTCGTGCTCTATGCCCAGGGCCCTGGCGAACACGGTCAGGTAGTGCTCGAAGGTCAGGGGGTACCGCTCCTCGTAGGAGCAGATGAGACGCTGACAGCCGTGGTAAAGGGTAGCAAAGGTATCCGCTCCTCCCTCCAGGGCCTGCGAGACCTGCCCCTCAACAATCTCCTGCCATGCACTGAGGCCCAGCGTCTGCTGAAGGAGCTCGGAACAGGACCTGTCCAGCCGCATGTCGCTGTCCAGCTTCACCATCTTGAGCCCCGGGACCGCCGCGAGGAGAGTCTCAGCCGCCTGCGCCTCCTGCAACCGCCGCGGCCGATTGCAGTGGTAATGCAGGGCGACCCGCTTCGGCAGCTCCCGCACAAACCTCAGCTTCGCAAGCTGCTCCACGAGGAACTCGGTGACGTGCTGGGTCTGAAAAGAGGCCGGTACCTGGAATACCTCGTCGTAGAAGTAGATGCAGGAGGGACACCACATCAGCACCCGCTCCGGCTCGAACCGCTCCAGATAGCGGACTGCATTGGCTCCCATAGCCTGAGACAGCTCCGTGTCGCCGTAGCGATGGTGCACAATGCCGCAGCAGTATGCGGGCCCTCCCACCGCCACGTAGTCCACCCCCAGCAGGTCCAGGATGTCGCTGATGGTGCTCACCATGTGGGACGTGCGGAGCACATTGCAACCCAGGTACAGGACCACCTTGTGGGGCTCAGGCCTGGTGGGCGGGACTGCCCGCCACCTCCTGTCCCCAGGCAGGATAGTCAGGTCGTGGATGAGACGCATCTCCCGGAAGTACCCCGAGTAGTCGAAGTCAGACCTCTTCCGGCTGGCAACGGCAACCTTCATCTCAGAGTTCATGCTGTCCTCACTGGGATTCGGGGCTGCTGCCCGATATCAGGCAGGCGTCCCCGGGGCGCACCGTGCCCGGCCTGACAACCACGGCTGCAATGCCCCGGCGGCCAGTGATCTCCTCCGGCAGCGTTGGATGATACACCCGGATCGTATCGCAGGGGCGGTTCTGGGCGGTCACCTCCAGCACCGCCTCGGCACCCACCTGGAGGCGGTCGCCCTTCTTGAGCTGGCTCAGGTCCCCCAGTCCCGCCACGAGGATATTCTCCCCCAGATCGCCTGCCTTCAGTCCAACGCCCAGGCGGGCGTTCAGCTCGTCGAGCACGTCCTGGGCCACCAGGGTCACCTGCCGCCAGTTCGGCTCTGGGTCACCCGATTTCTTGTGCCGGTTTATCGGCCCCGCGTGGAAGTCGCCCTCCACTCCCTGGGGCCCGATGACGACATGGCCCTGGGGATGCTTGGGCACGCCGCCCGTGGGACTCATACTTACTGCCACAACCCGACCCTGCTGTGTGATTGCCATTCCTACTTCCCTTTCATCTCTTTGGTAGGGTCAGGCAGCTGCCACCGTCACGGCCGCAGCCCCTAAAGCCCCTCTTCTTGTCGGACATGACCCCTGAGAAGAGCGCCAGCGCGCCTCTCCCCTCCCGCTTGCTCAACAGCGTTGCACAGGCTGGAAGATAGTCCAGAGAAGCAGGCGAAGTCAACACCCGCGGGGGGCTTGTGCCCTGTCAGCTAGCTGAGGCTAACATGTCTAGCTTGCGCCAGCGTCGGCGTCGAGGGGCCGGCTCCCCGGGTAGGACTCGAACCTACGACCTAGCGGTTAACAGCCGCCCGCTCTACCGAACTGAGCTACCGGGGAACGCTACGAAGGCAGACACCTAGAATTATAACACTACTTAACCTGGCTGCCGCCTATCCCAGCTCATAGCTACTGCCTTCCCTAGCAGGCTGATGAAAACCCCCTTTTCGACCATCCCCCTTACCCCCTTTCCTTCGCCAGACTCAGGACAGGCTCTGGGCAGGAAGGGGGTGGAAATTGTATCTGGGGGGCACCCCCAGACCTCCGCCAAAGGGGCTTTGCCCCTCTGGACATCCTTTTTTCAGCACCCTGCTAGGCCTAACCAAGAAACCTCCCCCCGTACTCCCATGCCTCGCTACCCCCCAAGCCGTCCTTCTCCCCCTTGACGGCGCCTGTGCCTCAGTGTATATTCCGCCTGTCCCCACTCAAGCTGGCGGACCGCCCAGAAGGAGAAGGCCTTGTCTGTTCTTTTGTACGAAAAACGGGACCACGTCGCCCACGTCACCTTGAACCGCCCGGAGAAACTGAACGCCATCAACATTGAGATGCGGGACTCCCTCCGCCAGGCCTTCATCCAAGTGCGGGACGACCCTGACGTCTGGGTGGCTATCGTCGCAGGCGCGGGAAGGGCCTTCTCCTCCGGCCACGACCTGGGAGAGCTCCATGCCGAGGGCCGTACCCCCAGCCCCGGCTGGGATCAGCCCTTCTTCCCTCTCCCTCTCAAGGTGTGGAAGCCCCTCATCGCCGCCATCGACGGGTACGCCGTGGCCGGCGGCCTTTCGCTGGCCCTGGAGTGCGACATCCGAGTCTGCACGGAACGCTCCTTCTTCGCCAATACGGAGCATCGCATCGGACGCCTCGCAGATCTCCCGCCCCTGGCCGAAATGATGCCTATGGGCAACGCCCTGTACATGACCCTCACAGGCGCCCAGATACCTGCTTCCGAGGCCCTTCGCTGGGGCCTCGTCTACAAGGTCCTGCCAGACAAGGAAGCCATGATGCAGGAGGCCCAGCGCATCGCTGAGGAGATCAAGATGTGCGCACCGCTGGCTGTCCAGGCCGTCAAGCGGGTCTTCTATGAGACCCAGGGCCTCCCCCCTGAGCATGTGGACCGGATGGTCAAGGCCCTGGACCCGCTAATCATGCAAACGGAGGATGCCCTGGAAGGGCCCAGGGCCTTCGTGGAGAAACGCAAGCCTTTGTGGAAAGCCCGTTAGGGCTGCCAGATATTACAGACTACTCTATGAGGTAAGGAGGAAGTCATGCCAGTATTGCTCTACGAAAAACGGGATGGGGTCGCCTATATTACCCTCAATCGCCCTGAGGCCCTTAACGCCTTCAACGACGAGCTGAATGAGGCCATCGGCAAGGTCTGGACCGACTTCCGGGACGACAAGAGCCTCTTTGTAGGCATCCTAACCGGGTCCGGGCGGGCCTTCTCTACCGGCGCCGACCTGAAGGAGATGACCGCTCGCGGCATGGGTGCCGGCTCAAGGCCCCTCAATACCCCCATCAAGATGGAGGTATGGAAGCCCCTCATCGCCGCCATCGACGGGTACGCCGTAGGAGGCGGCTTCGGCATGGCCCTTCAATGCGACATCCGCCTGGCTACCGAGCGCTCGGAGTTGGGCGATGTGGAGACCCGTGTCAGCTCCTGGGGCGCCCTTCACCTCACACGCATGATTCCTGTCGGCGAGGCCCTCTACATTCTCCTCTCCGGCGCCCGCATAAAGGCCCAGGAAGCCTATCGCATCGGCCTGGTGCACAAGGTGCTGCCGGACAGGGAGTCCCTGATGCAGGAGGCCAAGCGAATTGCCGACGAGCTGAAGCTGGCCGCTCCCCTGGCCGTCCAGGCCGTCCGCCGCCTCACCTACACGGGCCTTTTCAAGCCGTGGGAGGAGGTGGACGCCCTCGCCCAGAAGATAAGGCACGAGGTATCCCTGACGGAGGACGCCCAGGAAGGCCCCCGCGCCTTCGCCGAAAAGCGAAAGCCGGTCTGGAAAATGCGGTAGCTCGTTTATCTCTCTGGGCCCCATTTCCTGATCCCCAACGAACGCGGCCATGCAAGGGGTCCGGAGTGTGCCATCTGGAAGGAGCTCCACACGTGGTCTACGACAGAAGCAGGACGCCTCACGAGGCTGACCTCGTTGCCCGCGCCTTCCGGGTGCTCCCCGGAGGCACATTGGGCAACACGTACCTTCCGCAGGATGAGGCAGTCCTCGTCGCGCGCGGGAAGGGCTCCCACGTGTGGGACGTCAGCGGCAACGAATACGTCGACTACCTCCTTGGCTCCGGCCCCATGGTCCTCGGCCATGCCCATCCCGCCGTAGTCCAGGCCGCTAGGGATCAGATGGACAGGGGCAGCACCTTCTTCGCCACCAATGAGATAGCCCTCTACCTCGCCGAAGAGCTCGTGAAGGCTATCCCCTGCGCCGAGCAGGTTCGCTTTTTCTCCAGCGGCACTGAGGCCACCTTCTACTCTCTTCGCCTCGCCAGGGCCTACAGCCGCAGAGACAAGGTGCTCAAGTTCGAAGGCGGCTTCCATGGCATGCACGACTACGCCGTCATGAGCCTAAACCCCAAGGACCCGCCGCCTTTTCCTACTCCACACCCGGATAGCGCAGGCGTCCCTAGAGTCCTGGCCCAGGAGGTGCTGGTGGCGCCATTTAACGACCTGGACGTGACGGCCAGCCTCATAAGAGCCCATCGCCAGGAGCTGGGCGCAGTTATCGTAGAGCCCCTCCAACGAGTGATACCTCCCGGTCCCGGCTTCCTCCAGGGCCTCCGCGAGCTGACAGCCCGGTTCAGCATCCCCCTGGTCTTCGACGAGGTGGTCACCGGGTTCCGCTTGGCCTACGGGGGCGCCCAGGAGTACTATGGCGTCGTGCCAGACATAGCCGCCTACGGCAAGATCATAGGCGGGGGCTTCGCCCTGGCTGCCGTCGCCGCACGCCAGGAGATCATGCGCCACCTTGACCCGGCCATAGAGGGCACCGAGGGGTACATCCCCCAGATCGGGACCCTCAGCGGCAACCCCATTGCCGCCGCTGCTGGGCTGGCCACCCTGAGGGAGCTCCAGAGGCCCGATGCCTATCCTCGCCTCTTCGCCACGGGTAGGGCTATAAGGCAGGCCTTGGAGGAGGCTATCCGGGACACGGAGTTCCCCGCCCAGGTAATCGGCGAAGACCCGCTCTTCGATATCGTTTTCTCCACGAACCCTGTCCTGGACTATCGCTCCAGCCTGGGTTCCGGCACCGCCTTCTCCAGAAGGTTTAACGCCCTTCTGCGGCAGCAGGGGGTCTTCCGCGGGCCCAGCAAGTTCTATATCTCCCTGGCCCACACAGAGGAGGATGTAAAGAGGAGCCGCCAGGCCTTCGCCCACGCCCTGGTGCGCTTGCGTACGGGGGCCTAGCCATGCCCGAAACCGGAGGCTCACGGCAGCGGGCACGGCTCCAGATAGAGTAGGCATCTTGACACCAGGCCGTCTCCCTTCTATCTTTTCGCAGAAGAAGACCTAGCATGTCTTTAGAACTTATACAAAGATTTCGTAGCCGAATGGCGAAGTGAAGAGGCTCTCCGCAGGAACACACAGGGACTGCCGGAGCCAACGCTCTATCGCGGTAGTGACCTTGCAAAGGGGGATACCGTGAAGCTGGGGCAGATAGATGTAAACATAGTCCCCGATGGCTATTTCAAGCTGGACGGGGGCGTCATGTTTGGTCAGGCACCTCGCGTCCTCTGGGAGAAGCTAGTCAAGCCGGACCGCCGCAACCGCATCCGGCTCGGCCTGAACTGCCTCCTCATCCAGACGCCTCGCCAGAAGATCCTCGTCGACACTGGGATCGGCTCCAAGTTCAACGACAGCCTGAAAGAGAGCTACGGGGTCAACGCCAGCCGCCTCCTGCGTAACCTTAGGGCCATGGGCATTACGGCCAAAGATGTGACCCACGTGGTCCTAAGCCACCTCCACTTCGACCACTGTGGTGGCGCCACCAAGTTCAACCGTAAGAACCAGGCCGTACCCACTTTCCCTCGGGCCAAGTACCTGGTTCAGCGGACCGCTTGGGAAGATGCCCTTCACCCCAACGAGCGCGGCCGCGCCTCTTTCCACAAAGAGGACTTCCTCCCGCTAGAGGCCAGGGGGCAGCTCACTCTCCTGGACGGCGATGCGGAGTTGGCCCCAGGTATTCTCCTCAAGGTCACCAACGGCCACTGCCGCGGTCACCAGATTATCCTCGTTAACCACGGCGGACATCGCTTGGCCTATTTCGGGGACGTGATACCCACGCCTCATCACCTGACCCTCCCCTACATAACGGCCCTGGACCAGTTCCCTGAGGAGACCCTGGACAGAAAGAGGGAGTTCCTCGCCCTGGCAGAGAGGGAGGGCTGGCTCCTCACCTTCGGGCACGGCTATGACTGCTCGTCCGGCTACCTGGACCGCCACAGAGGCCAGATACGGCTCCGGCCTTTCGACCTCAACGACACCGCTCCAGCCAAGAAGCCCGGCTGAGCTGAGAGCCCCCCCCCTGCTTCGCGATACCTTTACGGGCCATTCACAAGGACCCTACGGCATACCTGGGAAAGCTCCACCAGGCAGAGGCTTGGCCCACAAGACCTGGCCTGTGCACCGTTCCAGCCTGGCCGGAGCAATCTGGTTGGCCAACCCCCGACTGGACAGGCACTGGACTCGCAGGTACGTATCGGTAAGGCCTTCCCAGAGCTTCACCCCGCCAAGCTCCCTCTCCCTTTCCCAAAGCACCTGCCTCACCTGGCCAACGCATCTTTGCCGGAAGGCCGCGGCCAGACCTCTCCCCAGCTCTGCCAATGCCCTGCGCCGGGTCGACAGGCTTTCCCCGTTCACCTTCTCCCGCATGTGGGCAGCCCCAGTGCCCGGCCTCACCGAGTACGGAAAGACGTGAATGGCGGCGAAGCCCATGCCTTGGCAGAAGTCCAGCGTTCGCTGGAAGTCCTCCTCTGTCTCCCCAGGAAAGCCCACTATCACGTCGGTGGTGACCGCGGCCTCCGGCACCGTCTGGCGGATCCTCTGAACCGTCTCCGCGTAGAGGTCGGCGCCATATCGTCGCCTCATCCGTCTCAAGACTGCGTCGGAGCTGCTTTGCAAGGGCATGTGAAAATGGGGGCACAGGCGCGTAGGGTACCGGGCCCAGAGGCCCAGCAGGCCCTCCGTTAGCTCCTGAGGCTGCAGAGAGGAGACCCTCAGCCGCTCCAGCGACGTCTCCTCCATCAGCCCTCGCACCAGCGCCTCCAGGCTGGTCCCAGGGACATCAAACCCGTAGCTGCCCAACTGGGTCCCCGTCAGCACAACCTCCCTGTACCCCTCCTTCAGCCGCTCCCTCACCTGGGCCGTCAGGGCTTCCGGTGGGACGCTGCGCTCACGGCCCCGCACCTTGGGCACAATGCAGTAGGCGCACACCTGGTTGCAGCCCTCCTGGATCTTCACCATAGCCCGGTGCCGCAGAGGAATGGTAGGCCAAGACGTATCATCCCCGCTGGCACGCGGACCGTGCGCCCCCTCTATGAGGCCCAGTATGCTACCCGCAAGCCCTCCCTTAGCCCTGTTGCCCACCACCAGACTGACCCCCGGTATGCTCTCCAGCTCCCCAGGAGACCTCTGGGCGTAGCAGCCCGTGACCATCACCACAGAGCCCGGGAACTGCCGCATATACGCCCTGACGGCCTGCCGGGCCTTGGAGTCTGCCTCACGGGTCACGGTACACGTGTTCAGAACGTAGACATCGGCCTGTTCCCTTTCAGTGACGATCCGACAGCCGGACCGCTCAAGCTCCCGGGCCAGGGCCTCGCTGTCGGCCAGGTTCAGCTTACAGCCGTGGGTCTCCACGGCCACCACAGGGGGCCGTGGGCCCTCGCCCTCCAGCGTTTGCCCAGTTGTGCCCTCCACCCGGAAAACCCTCAAATTTGCCTCACGGCCTCTTTGCTATGAGACGCCTCTCTGCTATCATGCAGCCGCGTCTGTCTGTGGTCAAGCAGGGACAGGCTGCGGGTGCGCTCCCCCCTATACCAACGGAGAGCACACCCTTTCCCAAAGACTTGCCAGGGGAAACCACGCAACATAGGTCTATGCGGGCTGTAAACGTTGTTCCAGGCACGCTGCGTTCTACTTTGACCCAGGTGCCGACCCCTTCTATCCGCGAGCCTTCCCAGGCCCTCGTACAGGTCCTGCGCGTGGGCATCTGTGGCACCGACAGGGCCATCTTCCAGGGGAAGGAGGGGAGACCTGTGCCAGGCCAGACCCGCCTTATCCCCGGCCATGAGATGGTGGGCCGGGTGGTCCAGGTAGGGCCTGAGGTCCGGTCGGCCAGGCCTGGGGACCTGGTAACGGCCACTGTGCGGCGTAGCTGCGGCATCTGCATCTCCTGCGCCCGCGATGAACCTGATATGTGCTACACGGGCCTCTTCACCGAAAGGGGGATCAAGGAGGCCGACGGCTTCATGACCGAGTTCATCGTGGAGGAGGAGCGGCACCTCGTGCCTGTTCCCCCCGACCTGGCTGACCTGGCGGTGCTCGTGCAGCCCCTCAGCGCCGTGATCAAGGCGATAGAGCAGGCCCGGCGGCTTCAATATCGCGCCCTCCCCTGGTGCGGCCACTCAGACCATGCCTGGGACCAGCCTGGCTGGGGGTTCGATAAGCGGGCCCTGGTAGCCGGACCGGGTGTCCTCGGTATCCTCGGTGCCTTGCTCCTCCTCTCTTGCGGCGCTCGCGTCACCCTCCTGGGCCGTCGCCCACTGACTGAAGCCCAGGCAAGAGTCCTGGCCGAAAAGCCTATCGAGTACATCAACCTCCAGGACGTATCTATGGAGGACCTCCCCAACTGGGTCGGCAAGGTGGACCTGGTCCTGGATTGCACCGGCTCCCCCTCTCTCCCGCTGGACCTGACCCGTACCATGGCCCCTAACGGCGTCCTCCTCGTGCTGGGCATTCCTACCGGCCGCCAGGACGTGACCTTCGACGGGGCTCTCATCTTCAGGGAGCGTGTGCTCAACAACCACCTGGTCCTCGCCAGCGTGGGCTCTAACCGTAGCCACTATGAGCAGGCCCTAGGCGTCCTCAGACGCCTCAACACCCTCTTCCCTGGTGCACCCGCCGGCCTGTTCACCCATTCCCTCCCGCTGGAGGAGTACAAGACTGCCCTCCAGGAGTCGGCCAGGGACGGTCTCAAGGTAGTCTTGACCCTGGATACCTCAGCCACCGCCTCCCCAGCGCGTCAGGCCTAGCCCGTAGCCCACGGACGTTCCTGCCCCTTCCTTTTCCTGGTATAATCTGGCCATTCTCAACTCCTTCCCATATACAGGAGGCGTTCTGACCAGCAGGGTAGTTGTCACAGGTATCGGCATTGTGAGCCCCCTGGGGCTCGATACCCCCACCACTTGGGAGGCCCTCCTCTCTGGCCGCTCCGGCATCGATAAGATCACCTCCTTCGACCCCCAGGGCCTGGAGACTCAGATCGCCGGCGAGGTCAAAGGCTTCGATCCCGTCGCCTACATGGACCGTAAGGAGGTCCTGCGCACCGACCGCTTTGTCCAGTTAGCCCTGGCCGCTGCTCAGCAGGCAGTGCGCCAGGCAGACCTTCGCATAGCCGCGGGGAAAGTCGAGCCGGAGCGCGTGGCCGTAGTTATCGGCACCGGCGTGGGGGGCATCATCACCCTCTCCGAGCAATTCAAGACCCTCTATGAGAAGGGCCCGGGTCGCATCAGCCCCTTCCTCGTACCCAAGATGCTGACAGATATGGCGGCAGGCCAGGTCTCCATCACGCTGGGCGCAAAAGGGGCCAACTTCGGCGTCGTATCCGCCTGCGCCTCGGGCGCCGACTCCATAGGCCAGGCCGCCGAGCTCATAGCCAGAGGTGATGCCGATGCCGCCATTACGGGAGGCTCTGAGGCCCCCGTCTGCCCTATCACCATCGCCGGCTTCAACGCCTGTGGCGCCCTCTCCAAACGCAACAGCGAGCCCCAGAAGGCCAGCCGCCCCTTCGATGCCCAGCGAGACGGCTTTGTCGTTGCCGAAGGAGCCGCTCTTCTGGTACTGGAAAGCCTGGAGCACGCCCTGGCACGAGGGGCCACCCCATTGGCAGAGCTCGTCGGGTACGCCTCTGCCGCCGATGCCCACCACGTCACCTCCCCAGCACCCCATGGAGAGGGCGGAGCCCGTGCCATACGCCTGGCCCTCAATAAGGCCCACCTCAGCCCCGATGAGATCGACTACATAAACGCCCACGGCACCTCCACGCTCCTCAACGACAAGGCAGAGACGGAGGCCATCAAGGCCGTCCTCGGCGAGGAGGCCTACCGGATACCCATCTCCTCCACCAAGTCCATGACCGGCCACCTACTAGGCGCTGGGGGTGCCCTGGAGGCCGCCATCTCCGTCCTAGCGATACTCCACGGCGCCATACCCCCTACCATCAACCTGGAGCACCCTGACCCTGACTGCGACCTGGACTACACCCCCTGGGTAGCAAAAAGAGGGGTGGTCCGCACTGTCCTGAGCAACTCCCTGGGCTTTGGCGGCCACAACGCCTGCCTCATCTTCCAGCAGTTCCAAGAATAGCCTCATGGCTTCCCAGGCAAGCACCTCCCCTGCCTGGCAACTGATGCCACCACCACCTGTCGGCCTCCCAGAGCTTCTGGGCATGCCGCGCCTTCAGGCAACCCTCCTTTTCCACCGAGGCATCACCTCAAGGGAAGACGCCGAAGCCTTCCTCTCTTGCAGCCCGTCTCTCTCTCATGACCCCTTCCTTCTGCCCAACATGGATAGGGCAGTCCACCGTCTCCGTCAAGCTATCGAATCAGGTGAGGCCATTGCCGTCTTCGGCGACTTCGACACCGATGGCGTCACCGCCACCGCCCTCCTTTGCAAGGCCCTCCAGGCCTGCGGCGCTAAGCTCCTACCCTACATACCCAACCGTGACACCGAAGGCCACGGCCTCAACATGAACGCCATCTCCTTCCTCAAGGCCAGCGGGGCCAGCATCCTGGTTACCGTGGATACGGGTCTCACATCCCCAGAGGAAGTAAGCCACGCGCAGCAGGAGGGGATAGACACCATAATCACCGACCACCACACACCGGCCCAGGGGGTGCCTCCGGCCTGGGCCATCGTGAGCCCCCGGCTCCCCGGCTCCACCTACCCCTTCCCCGACCTGACGGGTGCGGGCCTCGCCTTCAAGCTGGCCCAGGCCATCTACCAGCAATACGGCAGGCCCTTGGACCGCTCCTGCATGGAGCTGGCCGCCCTGGGGACCATCGCCGACGTTGCCCCCCTGTTAGGCGAGAACCGCTACATTGTGCGCCAGGGTCTCCACTCCCTGTCCTCCACATCCCAGCCCGGGCTTCGCAGCCTCCTCCAGCTAGCCAGCCTCAAGGCAGTTGAGCTGGATACGGAGGCCGTCTCCTTTTATATTGCTCCACGCCTCAATGCGGCAGGCCGGGTCGCCTCGGCTTACACCAGCCTTCGTCTGCTCATGGCCCAGGACCCCCAGGAGGCCCTGGCCCTGGCCAGCGAGCTGGAGACCCATAACGCCCACCGGCAACTCCTCACTGCGGAGACCATGGAGCGCATCAAGCAGGAGGCGTCTCGCCAGGCCCGGGAAGAGGCCCTCATCATGGTAGAAGAGGAGGGGCTTTCGCCCGGCATCATCGGCCTCGCCGCCAGCCGCCTCGTCGAGCAGTTCTACCGGCCCGTCTTCGTCGTGGCCCTGCGCGGTGAGGAGGCCAGGGCCAGTGGTCGTAGTATCCAGGAGTTCAGCATCATCGAGGCCTTGAAAGGGGTCGGCCACCTCTTTCAACGCTACGGCGGCCACCCTCAGGCCGCAGGCTTCACCGCCTCCAGGGATCAGGTCCCAGAGATACGGTCTCTCCTCCAGTCCCGCGCCCGCCAGGCCCTGGCAGGCATCCCCCTCACCCCTACGCTACAGATAGACGCCGAGGTAGACATCAGGTCCCTCCTCGGAGATACCTTCCGGTTCCTTACCGACCTGGCCCCCTACGGCATGGGCAACCCTCAGCCTGTCTTCTTGACCCGCAGTGTAGAGGTAGCAGGGGTGCGTTACATGGGCAGCCGAGGTCAGCACCTGCGCCTCAAGCTCAGGCAAGGCGGCGCCACCTGGGATGCCGTCGCCTTCAACGCTGCATCCCACTGGGACCCCAGCACCACCTGCCTAGATGCCGTCTATACTGTTGGCACCGATACCTTCCACCAGGACGCCACCGTCAGGCTGACGCTGCTGGACTGGCGATCCTCGGCAGGAAAATAGATCTCGTTATAAAGGAGCGAGCAGAATGCATTTCAGGGTACTCGCAAGCAGTTTTGTGACAATTGGCGTCGCTTTACTATTAGTCGTTGCCTGTGCCAGGGCCACGCCTGCGCCAACGCCGCTCCCAACCCCGACAATGACTGCCCAACAGGCCAGAGACCTCCTCTCGAAAGCTGCGTTAGGATTTGGAGACCTCTCTCCAGGCTACGAGTTAGTAGCAGCGGGCCAGTACATTTCGAACGAAGAGGCAGGAAAGATTTCCAAGCTTGGTCAAGGATTGATGCTTGCCAAGATCGAAGAATGGGGAAGGATTATTGGGTATGCAGTGAGCTACAGAAAGGGTTCAGAGATATTAATCAATACACTGGATCTATACAAGGACAACTCTGGCGCTCTTGCCTCACTCCGCTGGTACCCGGGCAATTACACCAGCCTTGAGCACTATCTAGACGATGAAATTGCGCACAATCTTGCGGGAGCATTAGGAGTGGCCCCGTCGAGCATGAAAGTGGAGGTAAAACAGATATCCTTCCAGAGGTTTGGAGATGACTCAATTGCCATAAGCCTCTCCATGTCAGTTGGAGCGATCGGGAGGCTAGAGGCCATCCAGGTATGTGAAGTGAAGCACAGTATCTCAGGATGCGTCTTGCTGCTGAGCCCTGGAGCCGAGCCAGGCGTCCTCCTTCAAGAGATCGAGAACGTAATACGCACAATGGACCGCAAGCTGGAAACCATCAGATAGCTAGAAGAAGATCACTCACTAGCTTTCCCTACGTCCGCCGCGGGCGCTGGCCCGACCCCTGGGCGCGTCCCACGGTCCCAGAGAGGGGTGCCTCCTGCCGCGGCGGGAGAGGCGGCCAGGGGGCTCTAGCGCGCCCGCTTAGGCTTCGGTCCCTGAGCTCCCGGCTGACCAGCCCTGGCGCCAGCCTCTTCACGCACTACGAAGCGCGCCTTGTACATCAGCAGCGGGATTGTCACCGCCATGACCAGGAGCGCTATTATCTGGGCCTGGCTCATGCCGGCCAGCCAGAGTCGGTCCTCCCGGAAGAAGCTGATGAAGAACCGGCCAAAGGAGTAGATGGCCAGGTAGGCGGCAAAGAGCATCCCATCGGGCTTCAGTCGCCCCCTCAGGTATTTCCAGAGGATGAAAAACGCCAGGATGTCCCAGAGCATCTCATAGACAACAGCCGGATGGGTAGAGGCCAGCCCGTACTTCTGGAAGGTTGGGCTCTTGAGGTTGCTCCATACGAAGCCCCAGGGCATGGTCGTCAGCTTGCCTACATGCTCTCCGTTTATGATGTCCCCAATACGGCCAAACGCCTGGGCGAGCAGTATCGCCGGTGCCGCCAGGTCCGCCAGCTTTCCAATGGGGCACTTCTGTATGTAGGCGTATGCCACCCCACCTGCAAGACCGCCCAGGATAGCTCCGTAGATGGCGATCCCGCCATTCCATAAGGCAACGATCTGGCCCGGGTTCTCCCCGTAGAACTCCCACTGGTCGATCACGTGGACTAGCCGAGCCCCTACTATGCCACCCACGATGGCCCATACCGCCGTGGAGTACACCACGTCGGGATGGATTTTTTCTCGCGGCGCCCAGCGGGCCACCAGATAGACCGCCATGGATACGGCCACAAAGCTGAGGAAGCCGTGCCAGGAGAAAACAAAACCCCCAAAGCTGAACAGGTCCGGATCCATGCCGATGTGAATCATCGTCTTTCAGCGCCTTTAACCTTTGATACTAGAGGGTATGAAGGCATCATCTCAGAAGGCCTAGGCCCTGACCCCCACCTTCTCTACCAGCCTCTTCAGAGAGACGATATGCCGGCTCAGCCCCGTGGTCTTGTGGTCTACACCCAGTGCCAGGGCGATCATCTGGGGCAGGTGCAGAATTGGCAGGTCTATCTCCCTGTGGGACATCGCCGCTGCCTTGGGCTGATACCCGTCCAGGTTAAGGTGGCACAGAGGACACGGCGTCACCATGACGTCTGCTCCCAGGTCCTTGGCCTCAATAGTGTGCTTGGCCACCATGGACACCGAGTTTCGCTCGTTGATGGTGAGGATGGGAAAGCCGCAGCACCTGGTCTTGCCGGAGAAGTCCACAGCCTCAGCCCCCAGGGCCTCGATAACCCTCTCCAGAGAGGTCTGGCGGCCTCCGTTCTCGTCAAAGCCCAGGGCCCATGATGGCCTCACAATGTAGCACCCGTAGAAGGGCGCTATCTTCATCCCCGTCAGCGGCTGCACCACCAGCGGCTTCAGCCTCTCTATCCCGTAGTCCTCCACGATAATCCAGAGGAGGTGCTTGATCACCACGTTGCCCTTGTACTCCAGGCCCTCCTCCGCCAGGAAGCCGTTGATTTTGGCCTTGTATTGCGCATCGTCCTGGAGCCGCTTGTTGGCCTGGCTCATCACGCCCTGACATGTGGAGCAGATGGTCATGATGGGCAGGCCGAGCTTCTCCGCCATGGCGAAGGTCCGGGCATTCAGGGTGTCCCCCAGCAGGAGGTTCTTCTCCTGAAGGATGCCGGCGCCGGTGCAGGAAGCCCCTGTAAGCTCCACGAGGTCCAAGCCCAGCTTCTGACACACTGCCTTGGCCGAGGGATAAAGCTCCGGGCAGCCGCCACGCGACACACAGCCTGGATAGAAGGCAAACTTCAACTCTTACCTCCTGTTACGCGCTTTGCAAGGGGCCCATAGACTGGGGGGACTACTTCCTGTCCCCCTTCTGGGCCTCTTCCACCTTTTTGAACAGCTTCTGCACCGCCTGAGCGTTCGGGATGGGCTTGTGGAATATCGGCGGCATCTTCCCTCTCATCAGGGCCCTCAACCCTACTGGGGCCAGGCCGAGCATGGCAGGCACATTCATCATGCCGAAGGTCTTGATCGCCAGCCTAAGCTCGTCCAGCCTGCCCGAATGCTCAACAATCTCCTCAAAGGCCTCCGTATGGCGAGACCCTGTATTGTTGCGAAAGCCCGCATCCATGGCCCTGTCCCGCAGAGCCATGATCCGGTCCATGGGCGCTATCCCCTTGGGACACGCCTGGACGCACTCGTTACACCGCGTGCAGTCCCAGATGCCCGAGTAGCGGCTAAGGGCCTGTAGCCGCTCCGCATCCGCCTGGTCCCGCGGGTCCCCCACGAAGCGGTAGGCCTTGGCCAGGGCTGCCGGCCCCAGGAAATTGGGGTCAATCTCCAGCACCGTACAGTCTGAGACGCAGGCGCCGCACATGATGCATGCCATGACTCCCACCAGGTGCTGCATGGCATCCGCTGGCGCCAGGTACTCCCCTTGCGGCTCCGGCCCTCGGGGCTGAAGCCAGGGCTCTACAGCCATCACCTTGCTCCAGAAGGGGGTCATGTCCGCCACCAGGTCCTTGATGGTGGGCATGTTGCCTGCCGGCTCGACGGTTACAGCCGGCCGCCCCCTGGCCATCTCCGATAGCTTGGTCTTGCAGGCCAGCGTGGCGTGGCCGTTTATCCGCATGGCGCAGGAGCCGCATATGGCGCTTCGGCACGAGCAGCGCAGGCTCAGGGTCTCGTCCTTCTCCTCCCGTATCTTGATAAGGGCATCCAGCACCGTGAAGTGGGGCTCCACCTCCACCCGGTACTCCTGCCAGTAGGGCTCCGGCTTGGCCGCCTCAGGGTTAAAGCGCTTTACCTTCAGGATCGCTTCCATCCGCTGCTCTCCTTAGTACTTTCGCTCCTGGGGCTGCCACCGGGTGACGGTCACTGGCTGGTAGCTCAGCCGTGGGCCCTCAGGCGTCTCGTGCACCAGAATATGCTTCATCCAGTTGCCATCGTCCCTCTGAGGATAGTCCAGCCGGTGGTGTGCCCCTCGGCTCTCCTTCCGCTCTATGGCTCCCAGCACCACAGTCTCAGCACAGTCCAGCATGTATCCTAGCTCAATACCAAAGATAAGGGCTGTGTTGAACATCTTCCCCTTGTCCTGGACAGCGACCTTCTCATATCGGCGCTTCAGGTCCTCCACCTTGGCTTTGGTGGCTAGCATCCCCTCCTCCTCACGAAAGACCCCCAGGTGCTCCACCATCGAGGTACCCAGGTCCCAGCGGATCTTGGCCACGCTGTCCCCGTTGGCTTCCCGCGCCAGTAGAGACCGCAACTTGTCCTCGGAGCTCTTCAGCCACTTCTCCTCAGAGACCTCGGTCGGCTTCATATCTTTTGCCATCTGGGACGCCGCCTCCCCGGAGCGCCTGCCAAACACAACTGTATCCAGGAGGGAGTTGGCCCCCAACCGGTTGCCTCCGTGCACGCTGACGCAGGCACACTCGCCGGCGGCAAACAGGTTGCGGATGCCTCCCCATTGCCCTTTCACGTCCCACGCCCGCCCGTCTACGTCCGTCTTGATGCCACCCATCTGGTAGTGCATCCCTGGCCGGATAGGTATGGGCTCCTTGGTGATGTCTATGCCGGTCAGGTCCCGACCAATCTCGTAGATCTGGATCAGCCGCTCTTTGATCGTCTTTTCCCCCAGGTGGCGCAGGTCCAGCAGCACACATCCGTCCACGCCTCGCCCCTCGTTGATCTCCGTCTGCTCACACCTGGAGACCACGTCACGGCTGGCCAGCTCCTTCATACTCGGAGCGTACTTCAGCATGAAGCGGTCCCCATCCTTGTTCAGGAGGTAACCCCCCTCCGCCCGTGCGCCTTCCGTAATCAGCACACCGCTGCCCTTGAGGGTGGTCGGATGGAACTGGACCATCTCCATGTCCATAAGGGGAACCCCCGCCTTGTACGCCAGGGCGATGCCATCCCCCGTGCAGATGAGGGCGTTGGTGCTGGGCTCAAACACGCGGCCCAGGCCTCCGGTCGCCAGGACTACCGTCTTGGCCCGGATGACTTGCAACGTCCCGCTTCGGATTTCCATCGCCACGCATCCCCGGCACTCCCCGTCCGCCACAATGAGGTCAGTCACAAACCACTCCTCAAGGCTCTGGACACCCGACTTCATGAGCTGCTCGTACATGACATGAAGAATAGCCTGGCCCGTCATGTCTGCCACAAAGAAGGTGCGGGCACGCCTCTGGCCACCAAAGGTCCTGGTCCCCAGGTGCCCCTCCTCGTCACGGCTGAAGATGACGCCCCAGTGCTCCATCTGAATAATCTCCCGCCCAGCCTCGGAGCACATGACCTCTATGGCGTCCTGGTCTCCCAGATAGTCGGACCCCTTCACCGTATCGAAGGCATGGTCCTCCCAGGAGTCCCCCCGGTCTGTGAGGGCAGCGTTTATGCCACCTTGGGCTGCGTTGGAGTGGCTGCGGACAGGATGCACCTTGGAGACCATGATAACCTTGGCCCCGTTGGTGTGGGCGGCCAGGGCCGCTCTCATGCCCGCCAGCCCCGCACCTATCACCAGCACATCGCACTCAAGCATGGGTGTGTCCCCTCCTCTGGGAGTGTGGCGCCAATATAGCAGACAACCCCCTTTTTCGCAACACTTGTGAGGAATTTACCAAGTTCGCCCCACAACAGCGCCCAGATAGTCCACCGTCATCAGCAGCGCCGCTATGGACTTGGCGTCCCTTATTTCGCCCCTCCGGACCATCGCCAGCGCCTGCGCTAGAGGCACCCTCACCAGCTCAATCACCTCGTCTGCCTCGGGCCTGGCCTCCCTGGGCATCAGCTGCGTGGCCAGGTAGGCATGCATCAGCTCCGTGGTGAAACCCGGCGTGGTCCAGAAGCTACTCAGCTTCACTAGCTTCACCGCCGTGTAGCCCGTCTCCTCCTCCATCTCCCGCAGCGCCGCCTCCTCTGCCTCTTCCCCCTCCTCGAGGCTCCCCGCAGGCGCTTCCAGCAGGTACTCGCCAGCCGGCCAGCGGTACTGCCTCACCAGCAGCACATTCTCTTCACTGTCCACGGGGACCACCACCACTGCCGGACTGTGCTCCACCGTCTCCCGCTCCGCAGTAACACCGTTGTCCAGGGCCACCGTATCCACCCTTAGCCCCACCACCCTGCCCCTGTATATCCGCTGGCTCTTTATGAGACGTTCCATCTTCACGGCTCTTCCCGGTCGCCCTCCGGCGAGGGCGACCACCCCAGGCGCCTGGTCAACACGGTATAGAAATGCGACGCAGGGTTAGCCCGAAGGAACCGGGCCTTGTAGGGGCTTCGCCTTACCGTCACTGAGTCCCCCTCGGCCAGGCTCCGGTCCATAAACCCGTCCACACTGGCCAGTGCCCTGTACCCCTGGCCCACTGTTAGCTCCACCGAGGAGTCAGCCGCTAATACCAGAGGGATGTCCAGGCCCAGATGAGGAGCTATAGGCCTCAAGAGCAGCACAGGCAGCTCCGGATGGACGATGGGCCCTCCCACAGAGACTAGGTATCCGGTGCTTCCCGTGGCCGTGGATACTATCACTCCGTCAGCCCTGTAGGTAGTTAGCTGCACACCATCCACCCGCGCGGCGACACTTGTCAGCCGCGCCACAGCCTCTCGGCCCACCACCACGTCGTTGAGCCCGTGGATCGACTCCTCCTGCCGAGCTCCCACCTCTCCCCCTCCACCGCCACGAGAGGAGACGACGGCGTGAAGCATGGTCCGCTCCTCAACCCGCGGGCTCCCTTTCAGATAGAAATCCAGCTTCGCCAGGGCCTCCTCAGCCCTCACCTCAGTCATGAACCCTACACGGCCCAGGTTGACCCCCAGGATGGGCACGCCCGGGGG
>JACPCK010000035.1:0-55000 GCA_016179845.1 Chloroflexota bacterium
CCACCAGGCCCTGGGCTACCTCACACCCCTCCAGTTCCTCACCCAATGGCAATCCCAAAGAGAGGAGGCAAAGTGTCACTAATCATATGGACGAGTACAGCACTTGGCACCACAGCGGGCCAGAGGGTACAATCTAGCTGGCGCATCTAGCGTCCTTCGCGCGCTTGTAGCTCAAGCGGATAGAGCGTAGCCCTGCGAAGGCTGAGGCTGCGGGTTCGAGTCCCGCCAAGCGCGCTTCTTCTGGGGCGGTTAGCTCAGTGGTTAGAGCGCCTGTCTTACACACAGGAAGTCACAGGTTCGAAACCTGTACCGCCCACCACTTCTAGACCTTGGAACCCTTTCAAGGAGCGACCAGCCAGCGCCAGCCTGGACAGAGGTTACAGGCGAGAGGATAGGGGACTGGTGTTGAGTCTACCCATTACTCCGTCCACCTGAGTTACGATATCTCCCACAACCTCTCCAGCGCCTTTGATCTCACGGATAAGGCCGGCTACGGCGCCCAGGTACATTTCACCCCACTCCAGGTCGGCGTTGAAGTAGGCGGAGGCCCGCCGGCCCAGCCCGCGTCCCGTGGGGTCCTGGTATGTTTCCTCCACAAACTCCATCAGCTCTCGCCCGCCGGCGCCAGCCAACTCCATATCCAGATACTTCTGGGTGAATCTGTTCTTCAGGCTGCGGGCTAGCCCCACTCCTAGCTTTTTCCCCCAAGCAGCGGTAGCCGTATCGTCGGCATCCACGATGGCCTGCTTGGCCTTGGGGTGCAGCCTGCTTTCACTGGTTGCCAGGAACCGGGTGCCCATGGCTATGCCTTCAGCCCCCAGGGCGAAGGCGGCCACCAGGCCTCGGGCGTCGGCGATGCCGCACCCAGCTACAATAGGGGTCCTGATCGCATCTGCCACCTGGGGGAGAAGAACAAAGAGGGGAGTCTCGCTCTTGCCCGGGCTGTGGCCGCCCGCCTCGTAGCCTGCACACACAAAGATGTCCACTCCCGCCTCTTCGGCCTTCCGGGCGTGGCGCACCGAGGTCCCAATATGCATGACCTTCATTCCGGCCTTGTGGAGCTTCTCAGTAAGGAGCTCAGGCCCCCCGATTGAGACGTAGGCGATCGGCACCTTCTCTTCGATAGCCACCTCAGTGACGGCATCGATGGGCAACTCCACAGGTTCGCCTTTCCAGAGCTGCCTCATCCGATCCTGGCTCCCTTTGATGCCCAGGTTAATCCCAAAGGGCTTGCTGGTGAGCTTCCTCACCTCCCTTATCATGGCACGTGTGTGGTCCCGCAGCCGCTCCGGGTTCCCGTTAACGCGGAGCTCCTTGTCCACCAGCATGCTGGAGGAGACCATGCCAAGCCCTCCAGCATTAGAAACAGCCGCCACGAGCTGTGGCGTCACGGGAAAGTTCATGGGGGACTGAATTATGGGGTACTCGATGCCCAGGATGTCGCACACCCTCGTCCTAAACATTCGCCTATACCCTCCTCTGTGCTGGTTTCTTGCGGCTCGCTGTCTTCAACGGGCTCCTCTCATCTACTCCTTGGCGTGCATGGCATACGCCAGCCTGGAGGTGACTGAGCCGCCTGTGCTTACGGTATGGACCACTCTACTCTGACAAGCGAGTCATTGCTCATCCTCGACCTTAGCTCCCTTCAAGACGTGGAGAGAGGGTTGAGGAAGAATGCTCACTATAGGTGGGTCAGCGTGAGCCTAGCAAAGGCACTCCCTGCTGTCAAGAAAGGTGATGCCAGGAAAGGAGATATAGAGCTTGCCCTACGCATGACCTTGGACTATCCTATGCCAAGCCACTAGTGTCCCGTCCCTGAAATACGCTTACGAATTGTCATTGCGAGGAGGCGGCAGCCGACGAAGCAATCTGGCGGTGGGACAGACTCCGCCGCGAGATTGCCACGGCCCTCCTTCGTCGGGCCTCGCAATGACATTGGAGGTGAACCTCGGAGACACCACACTAGGCCCTAGTAGCTTTGTCCCCATTCATACAATGGACCCTCAGACATGAAGGCAGTTCGCTATCACAAGCACGGCGGCCCAGAGACACTTGTGTACGAGGACGTGCCAGAGCCGAGTCCGGGGCCGGGGGAGATGCTGCTGCGTGTAAAGGCGGTTTCCCTGAACCGGCTCGATACCCGGCTCCGGGCAGGTGCCTGGCCACCGCCCCACATCCCGGGCTGTGACATAGCTGGCGACGTGGCAGCGTTGGGCCCAGGTGTCACATCACCGAAGGTTGGAGACAGGGTGCTGCTTTTCCCCGGCGTAAGTTGTGGCAAATGTGAGGCCTGCAACAGTGGCCAGCAAAACTGGTGCCTTAGCCACAAGGTCATCGGCTGGCAACTGGAGGGAGGATATGCTCAGTACGTAGTGGCCCCTGCCATCAACGCAAGGCCCATTCCACCCGGGATAACTTATGTCAAGGCGGCCACCCTGCCCATCTGCCTATCAACGGCGTGGCACGCCCTCTTCACAAGGGGCGGACTGAGGCCTGGAGAAACTGTATTCATAGCAGGCGGTAGCAGCGGGGTCGGCGTTTTCGCCATCCAGCTTGCCAAGCTGTCTGGCGCTATTGTCATCGCCACCACCAGCACAGAAGAAAAGGTGGAGAAGGCCAAAGAGCTGGGAGCCGACCATGTGGTTAACTACAGGAAGGAAGACCCCGTGGTAAGGGTACGGGAGCTGACTCAGGGCCGGGCAGTGGACCTGGCAATCGACCACGCTGGGCAGGACACCTGGGAGCAGGGACTCAGTCTGCTACGCAAGGGAGGGCGCATCGTCTCGGTAGGAGCAACGTCAGGAGCGCGATTCTCCGTGGACATAGGGCACATCTACCGCAGCGAGATATCCATCCTGGGCACATACGCCTATACCCCTGGCGAGTTTGACTTGGCCCTTAGGCTGGTCTCCCTGGGCAAGGTGAAGCCTGTCGTAGACCTCGTCTTCCCTCTGGAAGAGGCGGCGGAGGCCCACCGACGCATAGAGAAGGGCCTCCACTTCGGAAAGGTCGTGCTGGAGGTGTCCTAGAGGCCGCAGTCGGACATCACCGCAGCTTGCTTTGCAACGCTGTACCCTGTGCTTCGTGGATACATAATAGCCTCGGCCAGCGGGCCGCATCAGATAGTAGAGGGTTGGGGCGGCCTGGCGAGGCAGTGTATTTGTCTCATTTGTACCCTTGGCGGAAATGGACATGGCAAGGGAAGCAGACCTGAGAGAGCTGGCCCAGGAGTATTCTCAGAGGGCCTACAAAGCTCAGGGATTGGGCCAAATGCCAAGGCCCTGGCTCGCCTCAGGGCCCGTTTGAACTAGTGTCCTGTCTTGGAAAAACATTGAATAAGTCGTGGCCCCTCCGGGTGCAGGGGCGTCCCGACTTGTCGGGATGCCAGGGGTCTGGGGCCTACCCTGAGCGAAGCCGAAGGGGTGTCCCCCAGGTTTCTCTTTTCCCCCTCTCCTGCAGGAGAGGGGGCCAGGGGGTGAGGTATCTATCTTCAGAGAGGACGTGATTTCTCGGGAGGCAGCGTCTACTTTTGTAAAGAACTAAGGAGACTCCACACTAGATACTCTTGTCCCCCTACCGGGCGCAGCCACCCAGTTGAGCCCCTGCCGCCCTATGCTGCCCAGAAGTCCGGAGCGGGTTGAGGACTTCACGTTGTAGTTGCAGGCTATAACGGTATCATGGTAAGTTCTTAACTACCTCCAGGCAGCCTTTGCCGCCTGGGAGTGACCGAGGAGGCCAGATGGCAGAAACAATAAAGCTGGAGTTCCTGGACCGGGCCCGCTCCTGGGTCCGTAGCGCGGTTTCGGAGTACGCCCGTCGCCTGCCCTATCTGACCTACTGCGACGTCCGCGTCGAGGTCGACGAGTCCAAGGGGGCAGTGGCCGAAAACGGGCAAGCCAAGCACAGCGCTGAGGACTACTCCTTCGCCTTCGGCGTCAGGGTGCTGGCGGGGAAGCGAGCGGTAGCCCCCGGCTACTACGGGCGCATGCTGGGTGCCGCCGACGGCGTCGGCTTCGAGAAGGTGCTGAGGGAAGGCATTCACCACGCCTACAGCAGGGCTCTGGCCAGCGGTCAGGCCAAGAGCGAGTCCCGGCCCCGCTTCGGAAGCCTGGGGAGAAGCCTCTACGACACCATATTAGCCCCCATAAAGGTCGCACAGGCCTCTGTCCCCGCCGTTTACAAGGTGGACCCCCGCTCTGTTCCCCTGGCGAAGGTGGCGGACATGGCCACCGAGGTATCTAAGGCTGTATCGGCCCTCAGCAGCCAGATAGTCTTCAACGTAGTGGTTGCCCAGACTACGCTCCTTCGGGAGCTTTTTGTCAGCTCTGAGGGGGCTGACATCGACCAGTCCCACGCCAGTACTGAGGGGTTTGTGCTGGTAGTCTCCCGCGGTGAAACGGGAAACCTGGAGCTGTACGACTTCCACGGCCACCAGCGCGGCTGGGAGATCATGGAGGAGGGGTACAGGAGCGCCTCCATCCAGCTTCTACCATTCAAGGAGTTCGCCCTAGAGCTGGCCCGGTCCACGGTGGATGTCTCCAACGCCCCATCCCTTCCTTCGTCTGAAGGAGAGGTGGTGGTAGTCACCGATCCCCATTTCAGCGCTCTCGTGTGCCACGAGGTAGTAGGCCACCCCTCGGAGCTCGACCGGGCCCTCAAGATGGAGACGGCCTATGCTGGCCGCTCCTGGTTCCTGCGCACCCTGGAGGACCACCAGATCGGCAAGCAGGTGGCTTCGCCCCTGGTAAGCGCCTTCTCTGACCCCACCATTGAGGGGTTCGGCCACTACCTGTACGACCACGAGGGGACCCCGGCGCAGCGTGCCTACCACATCGAAAAAGGCATGTTCAGGGAGTTCCTCAACAGCCGGCAGACGGCAGCCCTGATGAACGTAGCCCCCAACGGCTCCTACCAGGCTACCGACGCCTCCCTCATACCCCTCATCCGCATGTCCAACACCGCCTTTGCCCCAGGCCAGTCGGACCCCCAGAGCATAATCAGGGAGGTGGAGCGAGGGTACTATGTGCAGGGCCATCGGATACCGTCCGTCTCCGAAGCGCGAGAGAACTTCCGCATCTCCGCCATGAAGGTCTCCGAGATCCGCAACGGCGAGGTGGGGCAACTCTACCGGGATGGCGCCATCATGGCCGATAGCCGGGACTTCTTCCTGAGAGTGGATGCCGCTGGCAAGGACTTCCGCCTCTTTCCCATCCCCAACTGCGGCAAGGGGCAACCCATGCAGGCCAAACGGATGAGCAACGGCGGGCCTACCATGCGGTCGGTGGCCCGTGTCACAGGAGGTGGGCAATGATCTCCATCAACGGCCTGAGAAAGGCGGTGGGTACGGCCCTGGAGTACCTGCACTCGGTGCCGGATGTCAAAGAGGCGGAGGTCTTCATCTCCAGCAACGGCTGCCTTTTCACCCGCCTGAACTACACCTCCCACATTCCCAGCAATGGCGTGGAGGAACCCAAGTCCACGGAGAACCTGGGCGTAGGCCTCCGAGTGGTCTTTGAAACACAGGAAGGGACCAGGACCGGCTTCGGCTCCGAGCCCTCCGATATCTCCCTGGCAGCAGTCCGTAGCGCCCTTGAAAAGGCCCGGCGGGCAGCGGTCACCGACCCGGAGTTCGTCTCCCTGCCTCGGCCCACCGGCGAGGCCCGCAGCATAGACCGCTATCACGACATCGCCATCATGCAGATCGAGGACCGGGACGTGGCCCGGGTAGGCTGGGTTACGTTGGATGAAGCCCTTGACACCTTAGGCTCTTCGGAGGAGCTCCTCAGCCTTGTTGGATCGAAAGAGAGCCTGCCAGGACTGGGCCTCATCGTGGGTGGAGACGTGACCATTCTCCAGGAGCGCATGGCCATCGCCTCCTACTCCATGCCCAAGATCCAGACGGACCAGTCCACGCTGATCATGGCGTTTATCACCGCTATGATTGAGCGGGAATACGCCAAAGGCAGTGACTCGACGGTCTGGACCCGCCTCGCAGATTTCTCCGGCGAGCCAGGGAGGAAGGCCGCCCAAAATGCTATCGCCTCCGTGGGTGGGGTGAGGGTGAAGGACGGCGCATACAAGGTGATCCTTGGCCGCCAGGCGGTGACGGACCTGCTGCACAACATAATTATCCCTTCCCTTCAGTTGGGGACCTTTTATGCAGTAGCGTCCCCCTTCCTTGGCAAGCTGGGCAAGACAGTGGCCTCCGACACGCTGACGATCTATGATCACGGCGCCCTCCCGGGCTATGCAGGCACCAAGGGGATTACCTGTGAGGGAATCCCCACCGGGCGGACGGACCTTATCAAGGACGGGGTGCTGGTAGGCCTCCTGGCGAACTACTACGAGTCGCAGCGCATGCTCAGTGACCCCAAGGCGAAGGAGAAGCTGGGGGTAGACCCCCGCGAGCACAGGCAGACCCTGGTGCCCCGAAATGGCTTCCGCTTCACCAGAGGAGGCGGCAGACACTTCGATACCCCCCCGGGCACCTTCGGCACCAATATCATAGTGGAGGGAAAAGAGCGGTGCACCCATGAGGAGCTCCTGCGCCGCGTAGGGGACGGCCTGTACATAGGCCGAATATGGTACACCTATCCCATCAACGGCCTGGCCCCGGGGGATTTCACCTGCACCGTGGTGGGGGAGTCCTTTCTCATCAAGGACGGCCGCCTATCCACACCCCTGAAGCCCAATACCGTGCGCATAAACGACAACATCCACAACATTCTAAATAGCGTCTTGGGAGTAGGCGATAACGTCCGGAGCACTCTGGTGTGGGCTGCGGACCAGATTGTATACGCCCCGGAGATGGCGGTGGCCAACGTTCACGTCAAGGAGATTGCCGAGTTCATGGAGACTGTGTAGCAGCGCCCGATGAAGCGGGTGTCTGCCGCGAAGAGGCCCAGGCCCGTAGCGAGCCGGGCGTTTACCCTGGGCAGCCTGGCCCTGGGCCACAGCGTCATCCACTGGTACCAGCAGACCTTCTACGTGATCCTGCCAGAGGTTCGCACGGCCCTGGCCCTGAATGCGGTCCAGGTAGGTGCCCTCTCCACGGTTCGCGCCCTGTCAGGGGGCATAGTCAACATGCCAGCGGGCTTGATAACGGACCTCTTCCGCCGACACTGGTCAGTCATTCTGGCCATGAGCATGGCCTGGATAGGGCTGGCCTACCTCCTGGTAGGAGCTGCCCCCACCTTTGCCCTGGCACTGCCCGCCATCGCGTTGGTGGGCGCGGGCGGGGCCATCTGGCACCCTCCTGCCATCTCCACCCTGTCCCTCCGGTTCGCTGACCGGCGCGGCCTGGCCCTTTCACTCCATGGCGTAGGCGGAAGCCTGGGCGACACCCTGGCTCCCCTCGCCGTAGGGGCCATCCTGATAGCCATATCCTGGCGCACTCTGCTCCGGATCAACGCCCTGCCGGCCGTGGCCCTGGCCCTGCTGATCCTCTGGGCCTTGCGGAACATCTACGCCAGCGAAGGGCCCAGGCCTACCATCAAGACCTACTTCGGCTCACTCGGAACGCTGGTTCGCAACCGCTCCATCCTCTTCCTATTACTCATCGGCAGCATCCGAGCCATGGGGCAGCAGGGCCTTCTCACCTTTCTCCCGATCTACATGCGAGATGAGCTCCACTTCAACACAGCCATCCTGGGGCTGCACTTGTCATTCCTGACCTTGCTGGGCATGGGCTCTCAGCCCGTCATGGGTTTCCTTTCGGATCGCTTCGGACGGAAAGCTGTGCTGGCCCCCGGCATGCTGCTTCTGGGTCTCCTGACCCTAGCCCTGGTGATGGTGGGGGGAGGCTTCAAGTTCACCCTGGTAATCATCCTCCTGGGCCTTTTCGTATACGCGCTACAGGCCATCTTCCTGGCCACCGCCCTGGACCTCACAGGGAAAGGAGTAGAGGCCGCGACTGTGGGCCTTTTCTTTGGTATGAACCAGCTCGTCGGCTCCATCTCCCCCCTCATTGCGGGGGCCCTGGTGGAGGCCTACGACCTGCGGGCCGCCTTCCTGTACATCGCCGCCGTGTTCCTGCTGGCAGCCTTTCTATTTATGTTTTTGCCTCTTAAGAGAACCGTGAAGGTCCCTGCCAACCCTTGATCCAGCCAAAAGCCCTGGAACAGCTACAGCAGGCATGTAGTCTCCTGCACCCGCTGCCCCCGGCTCGTTGACTACCGGCAGGAGATAGCGTTGTTGAATAAGTCGTAGCCAATCAGGGTGCAGGGGCGTCCCGACTTGTCGGGATGCCAGGGGCCTGGGGGGTGAGGTATCTGTCTTCAGAGAGGACGTGATTTATCGGGAGGCAGCGTCCACTTTTGTAAAGAACTAAGGAGACTCTACACTAGCGTGGTACCAACAATATCTCCTTCTGGACCTCGGTGGTGACCTCCGGCCCCCTCTCAGACCAGAAGACATCAATCTCGGAGCGTACGCCGAAACTGCGGAAGTACAGGCCGGGCTCGATGGTAAAGCCGATGCCCGGGATAATGGTGCGAGTGTCGTGGGTCTCCCAGTCGTCCAGGTTGACCGCGGCGCCATGAACCTCGGCGCCCAGACTGTGGCCCAGGCGATGCGTGAAGTTTCGACCCAGACCCTCCCTCTCCACATACCTGCGGGCCACGCGGTCCACCTCCCACCCCTGAATAGATCGGCCTTCCTGGTGAGCTTTGAACAGAAGCTCCAGGGCTGCGTCTCTGGCGCCTGCAACTACCTCGAAGGCCCGCCGGAACCTGAGAGGGACCTTCTGGCCCACGTAACCCACCCAGGTGATGTCGGCATACACGGCCTGAGCATTGTCCTCCTTAGCCCAGAGGTCTAAGAGAAGCCAGTCACCCTGCCCAATGGGCAAGGATGTGGCCGGCGAGGGCTCATAATGGGGGTCCGCTGCATGCCGGTTTACCTGTACGATAGGGCCTGCATCGGAGACGAGCCCCAACTCCCTGAACCGTTCTAGAAGGAACTGCTGCACGGATAGCTCTGTTAGCTCCACCCTGCCAAGTCCCGCTGATACGTGGGCAAAAGCCTCCCTGACCAGGCCGACCAGCTTGCGGGCCACCGAGCGGTGGAGTCTGAGCTGTAGGGAAGTCCACCGCTGGGTGGCGAACTGCAACAGGTCGGCGGAGGAAACCACCTCCCCGCCCAGGCTGCGCACCAGCTCCAGGGTGCCCCCATCCACCTGCGATACCCTTGGGAGCTCCGCATCCGGCGAGTATTCCATGGCAACCTTTTGCCCCTGGCCCAGCAGCCTTCCAAGGGCCTCCCTCAGTTCCTGCCTGCTAGAGTAGGTGCGCTTTTCGGCGCGTAAGCCGTGGAATTTGCCTGCGTCCACACTATGCACGAGAAGGCGGGGAAGACCAGCGGCAGGTAAGAACAGGAAGCAGGGGCGTGTTAGCATACCCACCTGGCCGGCAAGGGCGGCAAAGACCGTGCTGCTGTGCCGGTAGTCGTATATCAGCCACCCGTCGAGCCCTTCCCGAACCATAAACTCCTGGGCGTCCCTGACGTACTTCACGGTTACACCGCCACGCTATTGAAGTCCATCGATCCTGGTAGGGCCATTATAGCTTTGGACAAGCTCTCCTTGGCGCTCAGGAAACAGTATGATACCATCTCCTTCAAAGCTGGAGTGAAAGGGCGTTCATGCCGGGACCGCTGGAAGGAATACGAGTCCTGGACTTGAGCTGGATCCTCTCCGGGCCCTTCTGCACCCTGGTGCTGGCGGACCTGGGAGCGCAGGTCATAAAGATTGAGCGGCCGGAGATAGGGGACCTGGCCCGGGGCACTGCGCCTTTCGTTGGTGAGAACGGGGATAGCGCCTATTTCATGAGCCTGAACCGCAACAAGAAAAGCGTGACCCTGGACCTATCCGTGAAAGAGGGCCGAGATGCATTCCTGGGGCTGGTCAAGAAGGCTGACGTGGTAGTCGAGAACATGCGGCCCGGCAGCATGAAGGGCCTGGGGCTGGACTATACCGAGCTACAGAGACACAACCCCAGGCTTATCTACTGCGCCATCTCCGGGTTCGGCCAGACGGGCCCCTACGCCCGGAGGCCCGCCCTGGACATAATAGTCCAGGGGATGGGCGGCATCATGAGCATCACGGGGGACCCGGGAGGCAGGCCCGTAAGGGTCGGCACGTCTATAGGGGACATAGCGGCGGGCCTCTTCGCCGCCGTGGGCGTCTGCGCTGCGCTCCGTGAGAGGGAGCGCAGCGGTCAGGGGCAGATGATAGATATAGGGATGCTGGACTGCCAGGTAGCCATCCTGGAGAACGCGCTGGCCCGCTACTGGGCCACTGGCGAGGTTCCCCGGCCCCTGGGCACCCGCCACCCTCTGGCGACGCCCTTCCAGGCCTTCGAGACCTTGGACGGATACGTAGTGGTGGCCATCATTGGCTCTGAGGAGATGTGGCCCCTCTTCTGCTCCGCCATCGACCGCGTCGAGCTGATAGACGACCCCCGCTTCCAGACCGGATGGTCCCGCACCCAGCACATAGAGACCCTTGAGCCCGTCATAGCCGCCGAGATGAAGAAGCGAACCACCCAGGAGTGGGTGGACGAGCTGGGCAGGCTCGGTATCCCCTGCGGGCCCGTCAACACCATCGACCGGGTGGCCTCTGACCCCCACCTTGCCCAAAGAGAGATGTTTGTGGAGCTACCCCACAAGCGACTCGGCTCTTTCAAGTACACGGGCACGCCCATCAAGCTGTCCCGCTCCCCTGCCGACGTCCTACACCCGCCGCCCGACCTGGGCGAGCATACCGAAGAGATTCTGGCACACATCTTGGGCATATCAGCAGAACAGATCGAGTCCCTGCGGGCTAAGAAGGCCATATGAACCCTGAAGAACCCATTCACGGCGATACCCGGAACAGGGAGGCCCTGAAAGCCGCCTGGCGATTGCTCTCCCTGAGGCCCCGGACCTCTTCCGAGCTGGAGAGGCGCCTGGCCACGAGGTTCGGGTCCCAGGCTGCGTCCTGGGTAATCGGCCATCTACGTGAAACGGGCTACCTGGACGACCGCTCCTTCGCCTCTCTGTGGACTCGAAGTCGCGTAGAGGCCCACCCGCGCAGCGCCTCACTCATAAGGAGGGAGCTGGCCCAAAAAGGAGTGGAAAGGGAGTTGGCTGAGGAGGCAACCTCAGGATTGGATGACGAGGAGACGGCCTACGCGGCAGCCCTCCAGGGGGCCAGGCATCTGAAAGGGGAGCCCTTCCCAGTCTTTAGGCGTAAGCTATGGGGATATCTGATGAGGAGGGGATTCAGCCACTCCCTCGCCAGGCGGCTCGTCCATAGGGTATGGATAGAAAGGAGACACGACCAGCCGTGAAGACGTCCCTTCTCTTCAAGGCAAGCCCCCTTGATGGTGCAGACATGGTACACGGGGTATCCCCTGGGGGTATTGAAATTTTTTACGTCTGTGTCAATATAAGGTCATGAATATTGGTGCTTTTGAGCTAAATGAGCCCTCGCCCGAGCTGAGACAGCCTCACGCTATCTCTTGCCTGCGTCCTTGGATAGACGTCGGCAGCGTGGGGACCCTGGCGATCAGTCGCTTGGAGGAGCACTTGGGAGCCCAGGAATTGGGGAGGCTCACAAGGCCAGGGAACTTCTTCGACTTCACCCGCTATCGGCCTATGGTGTACAACGTGGAAGATCGGAGGGTCTTCTCTGTTCCCAATAGTGTCATCAACTACGCCAGGCAGGATAAGGGACCTGATCTCCTGTTCTTCCACCTTCTTGAACCTCATGCCCACGCTGAGGAGTATACAGAATCGGTGATGGACGTCATTAAACACCTGGGTGTAAAGCGTCATCTGAGGGTGGGGTCCATGTATGACGCGGTCCCTCACACCCGCCCGCTCCTTGTGACAGGGTCCAGCAGCAATGTCTCGAAGCCAACCCGGATGGGCAAACTGATGCTGCGCCCCAGCACCTACCAGGGCCCTACCACCATCCTCAACCTGGTCTCTCAGGAAGTGGATAAGCTTGGCATCGAGAATACCACAGTCCTGATCCACCTACCTCAATACGTCCAGCTAGAAGAGGACTACGCCGGCGCGGCGTGCCTTCTGGAAATCTTGCGAGAGATGTACGACCTGCCGGAGTCTCTGGCCGACCCCAGCCGAGGCCATCAGCAGTACAAAGAGGTGGATGCGGAGATGGCCAGCAACCCTGCGGCCAAGGCCTTCGTGGAGCGAATGGAGATGTACTACGACTCCCAGAAGGCGGAGAGGGATTTGGAGCAGCAGCCTCCCCTCTCTCCCGAGGTAGAACGCTTCTTGCGAGAGTTGGACAAGGGCCCCGGCAGCCGCTAGATAATCCCTGTCACCCAGGTATGCGCCAGCAGGTAGGCAATACCCCGCAGCCTTCCCTCGACAAGTGCCGAGTCAGGAGCGAAAAGACACCCCTTCCCTGAAGTAGCCTTAGATAAAGAGAGTGACGGTGGCCTTTGAGGCGAAGTGCAGGAAGGCCGCGGCGCCCTGAATATCGGCTTCCGGCAGCAGGTCCTCCTTCTTGATGCCCATTACTCCCATGGTGGTGGAGCAGGCGATAAGCTTGACCCCCTTCTGGTGGGCCATCTCCACGAACTGCTCTATGGAGGGTACGTTGGCCTTTCTCATCCACCGCTTCATGAGGGCCGTGGCGATAAAGGTCATGCCAGGGATGGCCCCCACAAGGTTGGGCACGTAGACCGGAAGCCCCTTAAGGGGGCTCGGCATGGCCGGGTTGCCCAATGGGGCCACCTTTAGCCCCTTGTACTTTTTCTTATTGAGCGCGTCCAGGCCGTAGAAGGTGAAGAAGATACCGCACTCCCACCCCAGGGCCGTAGCCGTGGTAGCCAGGATAAGAGGCGGGTAGACCATGTCCAGGCTGCCCTTGGAGGCCACGATGGCCAGGCGTTTCTTGCCGGTCTCATTGTGGGCCTCCGCGTGGAGCTTCTGGAACTCCGCCAGGCTCAGGCCAAGCTTTTCTAGAGTCTCGGTCATGGCAACCCCCTTCTACCCCTTCTGGACCCAGTATTCAAAGACGCCGTTGGCCGCTTCCTGCTTCAGCAGCTTGTGGCCCAGGGCCTCCGCCCAGGCGGGAATATCGGCCTTGGAGCCCGGGTCCGTGGCCAGTATGTGAAGCACCTGCCCGCTGGCCAGGGCCTGTATCACCTCCGAAGCCTTGATCACAGGCAGTGGGCAAAGCTGGTTCTTAACGTCCAGCACATGATCTGCGTTGAACTGACTGGTCTGTTGTACCATCCTCTCCTCCTCTGGTTCTTACTGGGGCCAAAATAAAGGGCCCTCTCGTGGCCTCTATCCGTCTCGAGAGGGCCCCAGATTAGGCGAAGCCAATCTACCCAGGGCTCTCCCCGGCACATCTACAGACGCAACAGAGGGCCTTGCACTGAATCATGCTGCAATCTACCTTACACCTACCCTCCCAGCCTTGTCAACGGCCATAGTCCATGCGCAAGACTACGTGCCCTTGAACTGGGGCGGCCGCTTCTGGACGAAGGCCTGCACCGCCTCCAGGTAGTCCTGAGTAGTGAAAGAGAGGGCCTCTAACGCGATAGAGAGAGGCAACATGCGATTCATGGCGTCGATGAGCCACTGGTTCAAGGCCAACTTGGTCCAGCGGATGCCTACGGCGGGTCCCTTGGCCAGCCGCTCCGCCAGGGCGTAGGTGCTGGACATCAGGTCTTCATGGGGCACCACATGGTTGACCAGGCCCAGACGCTCTGCCTCTTTAGCCGAGATGAAGTCGCCCGTCATGAGGAACTCCTTGGCCCGGTTCAGGGGCATCAACAGGGGCCAGATTACGGCCCCGCCATCACCAGCTACTGCTGCTACCCGGATATGAGTATCAGCGATGCGAGCCCTCTCCGAGGCCATGACGATGTCGCAAAAGAGAGCAAGGGTAGCTCCCAGTCCCACGGCATCTCCATTGACAGCAGCAATGACAGGCTGCTCCACCTCTAGCAGGGCACGGATCAGGCCTGGACCTGTCTTCATAGCGTCCTGGAGGCGGGCCGAGCTATGAGTATCGGTCTTCTGGATGTCTTTGATGTCGCCGCCGGCGCAGAAGGCTCGCCCCGCACCGGTAACCACAATAACGTTAGTATCGCTGTCCTGCTTTGCCAGGCGGAAGAAGTCCTCCAGCTCCAGATGCATGTCATGGTTGACTGCGTTAAGAACCTCGGGCCGGTTAAGGGTGACGGTAAGGACCTTATCCTTGGACTGGGTCAGCAGATGGCGGAACTTGTAGCTAGCCATGAACCCCTCCTTCACGGTGTACAGTTGCCATAAATAGACCACGGGGCTCTCGGTCTGTCAAGCCTCCTGATCCCTTGCATCCGCTGCTCCTGTGCCAGACAAGGAGCACTTCCCGTGCCCCTTGTGCTACAATTCCTCAACGGGATTTTCTGTAGCTAGTGAGGCTACGTCATGCCCATCTATGAATACCGGTGCCAGGACTGCCAGAGAAAGGTATCCCTCTTCTTCCGCTCCTTCTCCCAGGTGGGAGAGGGAATCTGTTCCTACTGTCGCAGCACTCGCCTGACGCGCCTCATCTCACGGGTAGCCCTTCTAAAGCCCTCTGCACAAAGCCTGGAAAAGGGCCCCGGCATTGAGGCCCTCAGCGACGTGGACGCGGATGACCCACGGGCCGTCCGGGAGATGATGCGACGCTGGAAGGCGGAGCTGGGCAGCGATGCGGGCGAGGAGTGGGATGAGGCCATGTCCATGCTGGACTCAGGCAAGTCAATGGAAGAGATTGAGAGGAGCCTGAGCGAGCCTCAATCTGCCGCAGGCGCCGGGGCAGAAGAAGATTCCGCGGATGATTTTGAAGATGAAGAGTCGTACTGATAGGACGGGGTGAAGGCCATGCCTATCTACGAGTACCGGTGCAATGGGTGTGGTGCCCTTTGCTCCTTCTTCATACGCAGCATGAGCCAACCTTTGGACCCTGTATGCCAGAGATGTGGCAGCCCAGACTTGAGGCGAGCCATATCCCGCTTTGCCTATCATAAGACCCTGCAACAGGTTCACGAGGAGTCTGGCCCGCCCCCAGAGCGCTCTTCCCTGGACTACTACAAGGACCCCCGCAATATCGGCCGCCACGTGGAGGAGTCCTTCAAGAAGTGGGATGTGGATGTCCCCAAGCCCATCAGGGAGACCATCGACGCTGCCCGGGAAGGCGTCGTGCCCGAAGAGCTGGGCCTCTAGCCCATGACCCCCTACATTGATAGCCAGAGGCAGGCGATTCGGGAGGCCTTCCGGGTCCTGGAGACCGCTGTCACCCAGCCTATCGGCCTTACCTATGACCTGCGCTCAGTACGGGAGGCCCTCTTCCCTGACACAGAAGAAAAGCAAGAGGAGGAGACAATCTCCAGTGGCCTCCGGGAGCGGGTCCGAGTACCCCTGCCAGCCGCCCTGGAAACGGCCCATATTATCGTGAAGACTGTCGAGAACCTCCATCACCTTAACGGCCTGGACCCTTCCTGGGCCACCCGGGCACTCAAGGTCCTGGCCCGGGTGGAGCACCGCCTGGGTGTCGACCTGCGGGCCCAGACAGGCGCGCGGGTGAGAGGCCTTTACGTGATCCTGGACCCCCAGGCCGCCCAGGGTCGAGACATCCTCCTGATAGCTGAAGCCGTCCTGAAAGGGGGGGCCAGGGTCCTCCAGCTACGGGACAAGATGAGAGAGAAGGGAGACCAGATGCCCATTGCCCGAAAGCTGCTGGCCCTTTGCCGCGAGGCCAATGCCCTCTTCGTTGTCAACGACCACGCGGACCTGGCAGTGGCCTGCGGCGCCGACGGCCTTCACCTGGGCCAGCACGACCTGCCTTCCGCCGAGGCCCGCCAGATACTGTCCCCAGGGCAGCTCATGGGTCGCTCCAACTCTACCCTGGAAGAGGCCATGGCCTCCCAGTCCCAGGGGGCCGACTACGTTGCCGTTGGCGCCGTTTTCTCAACAGCCTCCAAGGAGCCCCAGAGGACAAGACACGCGGGCCTGGAGACCTTGAAGCAGGTGAAAGAAGCAGTGGCGGTCCCCGTGGTGGCGATTGGAGGCATCAATGAGGGAAACGTGGGCCAGGTCCTGGCTGCCGGCGCTGACGCCGTGGCCGTCATAAGCGCCGTAGTGAGCACGCCCAACCCGGAGGAGGCGGCGCGACGCCTCTCCGACCCCATTGAGGAAGCCCTTGCCAGGCGGGCGCGATGAGCACTAGTGGGAGACACGGCCAGAGGCTGAAGGCCATAACTCAGGAGGCGCGGGACCTGTTCCAGCAGAAGTTCCAGGTACGCGAGCGAACCCTCCAGGTGTCTCGTGAGATCATTCGCCACTCAGCCAACGCCATTCGGGCTATCCACCGCGGGGAGTTCCAGGAGGGCCGTAAGCTATTGGAGGAAGCCAGGCCCCTGGCCAGGGAGCTCCACGACCTGCTCCCCAACGACGCCGATATCTACTTCGGCGGTTTTGTGGAGGACGCCCAGAAGGAGTTTGCCGAGGCCCATGCCACCCTGGCCTTCGTAGCCAGCTCTGCTCTGCCCACGCCCAAGGAGCTGTACGTCACCCGTGCGGCCTACTTCAACGGCCTGGGAGAGGCCGTCGGCGAGCTGCGCCGGTACGTCCTGGACAGCCTGCGCCGCAACGACGTGGCCCAATGTGAGGAGCTCCTGGACCTGATGGACGAGGTGTACACCATCCTGGTGACCATGGACTTCCCCGATGCTATCACCAGGGGCCTGCGACGCACCACGGACATGGTGAGGGGCGTCCTGGAGCGGACCCGCGGCGACCTGACCATGGCGCTGCGTCAGCAGACCTTGGAGCGCCGTTTAGGGGAAATGGAGGAGAGGCTCAAGGGCTAGCTGCCGGGCCCCGGCCCTCTACTACCGTACCCCTTAGTTCATGGACTACCAGAGGGCTCGACGGCGGCCACCCAGGAAAGGGTTGGTGCGCTTCTCTATGCCAATGGTGCTATGGGCCCCGTGACCGGGCAGGACCAGGGTCTCATCAGGCAGGATCATTAGCTTGGTCAGGATACTGTTGATGAGGATTGCATGGCTGCCGTGGGGTGGATGGCTGACGCCGACGCTGCCCTGGAACAGGGTGTCTCCTGTAAAGACCAGACCGTGCCCGTAGATGCAGATGCTGCCGGTGCTGTGGCCGGGCGTCTCCAGCACCAGGAAGGTCAGCTCGCCGAGCTTTATCTGGTCACCCCCCTTTAGAGGCATATCCACCTGGGAGGGCGGGAGATAGTCAGGCAGCACCTCTCGCACGGGAGACTCGTCACTCAGGAAATGGGCATCGTTGGAGTGAAGACCGTAGGGCGCTTCCAGAGCCTCCTTCAGGGCTGCCCCTGCCCCTGTGTGGTCCCCGTGGCCGTGGGTGCTCACCATAAGGGTGACCTTCCAGCCCTGCCTCTTCACCTCTTCGACGATGGCATTGGCTTCGGCCCCGGGGTCCACGATCATCACCTCTTTTGTCTCCTCAGAGCCGACGAAGTAGACGTTGACGGCGTAGGGTCCTAGAGGCATGGCTTTGAATATCATCTCTCATCTCTCCAGATTCTTCACGGGTTGGTGACAGCCAGGGCATCGTGGCGAGGAGGGTGAGCCCCAAGACCTCTATCCGTACGACGGTTCACGGCGTCGCCTTCACACTCCTTATCTCCGCTTCCAGCCTCTCTGCGGCGGACTCGTCGCCTTCCAGAAGGCGATAGCAACGATCGAGATAAAGCTGGGCAAGCCTGGTGCCTTTGGCCGAGGGGTCCCGGGCCACAGTCAGGAGCTCTTGGACCCGGTAGTTCCCGGGCAAATTGGCCCCGAGCTTGCGAGCCCCTTCTTCGGCCTCCTCTAGCGCCTCTGCATAGCCCCTCTCAGCGGCATACCTTATCCGGCTCATCAGCTTGGCCAGCTCGTTCAGCTTGTCCCGGTCTCCCAGCAGGGAGTAGAGCACCGTATCCACAGCGGTCTCCTCAGGGCTCTCCTCGGCGATGGGCACTCTTTCTCGAAATCGATGCCAGGCCTCTGCATACTCCTGGACAGCCCCGTTTACCCGCTCCAGCAGGTCCACCACATCCGACAGGTTCACCTCGCCGCCAAACAGGAGATCATCGTCCCGGATCTCCGCCAGGTGCCTGGGGGTCTCTCCTCTCTTCAACTCCTCAGGGGCCGGAGGAAAGGCAAACGCGCTGAACTCTGTGGCCCCCATCTGTGCCATCTGCCCGGAAAGGAAGGGCGGAATGTACTTCATCAGGTCCACCTGTACAGGTAGCACCACGATGTACGTGACGCACATCTTCTCCGGGTGCCCATAGCCCCGAAAGTAGAGGAGGGCATGTCCTCTGGGCCTATCCGGATTCCCTAGCTCCCAGTCCAGGGCCATAGCTGTCAAACTCCTTCTGATAGCATTATACTGCCAACATAGTGTGCTGGTGGCAACTCTTGGCATGATGGTGGAACAGATAGCCATCCTCCTGGCGTCCAACGGGAAGACCGTGGCCGTGGCTGAGGGCTCTACGGGCGGCCTGTTGGGGTACATCCTGATCCAGGCGCCTGGGGCCTCCCGCTACTTCCTGGGCGGCGTCACCGCCTACTCCTACCCTGTTAAGGAGAGGGTTCTCGCCATACCGAGAGGCCTTCTCGAGAGGGAAGGTTCCGTCAGCCGCGAGGTGGCGCTGGCTATGGCACGTAGCGTACGGCGTCTCTGCCAGGCGGACATTGGCCTGGCGGAGACGGGCATTGCAGGGCCTGGTGGGGGCACGCCTCAGAAGCCTGTGGGCCTATTCTACATCGCCATATCAGCAGAGGGGTACGAGGTATGCCTGGAGCGCCACTTCGCCGGCGATCGGGAGGCCTGCCGCAGGGCTAGCGCTGAGCAGGCCGTCCAGCTATTACACCAGTATCTCGAGAGCGTTGGAGGCTAGGCCGTGAATGGGAAGGCCATAGCCCGAGAGCGTAGCTTGCGTCAGGCTACAGTCCGGGACCTGGATGCCCTGGTGCACCTGGAGGAGGCGGGCTTTCCAACAGACCAGTTCAGCCGGAGAAGGCTCAGGTACCTGCTGACCAGGGCTAACGCCACCGTTCTTGTATTGGAGCAGGAAGGCCTGGTTGTAGGCGCTGCCATCATGGTGTGGCGGAGGCACTCGACGGCCGGCCACCTCTACTCCATCGTAGTAGACCCAGCCCTTCAGGGACAGGGCTTGGGCGTCCGGCTCCTGCAAGCCTGCGAGAAGGAAGCCCTGGAGCGATGGTGCTCCCGGCTGGTGCTGGAGGTCCGGGCCGACAATGTCCGGGCCATTCAGATGTACAGCAGTCAAGGATACATCGTGCGAGCCACCATTCCTGACCTCTATTCCGACGGCGCAACCGGGCTCCGCATGGAAAAAGCCCTAGGGCAGCAGGCCAGAAGTACGCCAGCAAGACCCTAGTTTCGCGCCTAGCCAATTCTCAGGCCCACAAATATCTCGCTTATGCCCATCCGTATTAGCTGGACGGCTATGGCAGCCAGGAGAAGGTACGCCACCTTGGAGAAGGCGCGAAGGCCCCCTTCTCCAAGGAAGGCGACTATCCGCTGTGACTGAGCAAATGCCGCCCATGCCACCAGCATGTTTGCCAGGAACGCCAAGACCACAAGCCAGATGCTGAAAAGGCCGCTCAGCAGGATGAGCAGAGAGATGGTGGCGGGGCCCACCAGCAGGGGTGTTCCTATGGGGACCACGGCCAGGAGCTCGTTAGGAGCTGGCGGGGGCTCCACCCCCGACGAAAGGAGCTCCCGCAGGGCCAGCACCAATAGGATGACGCCGCCGGCTATAAGGAAATCGGGGATGGTAATGCCCAGGACCAAGAAGAGGGCGCGTCCCAGCCCCAGGAAAAAGAGGCCCACCAGCAGGCCAGTGAGCAGGGCTATCCGGATGACCCGCTGACGGCGGTCGGGTTCCATGGGGGCCACAAAGGAGACCAGGAAGGGCAACACCGACAGAGGATCCATGGCCACGAAGAGGGGTAGAAAGACCTGGGAGAACTCCTTCAGGAAGTCCCAAAAGTAGGACATCGCCCCTAGTATATCGCGTTGGTAGCCTGGTGCGTTGCAGGGGCCTGAGCGGGGGTGCTATTCTGGTAATTGGCAGGCATATCTACATGGGGGGTGGCGAAGATGGGTGAGGTAACAAAGAGGCTAAACTACACTGGCAGCAAGTGGCTCCCTGCCCACACAGAAGAAACCTTCGAAGACCGCTCTCCTGAGCGTCAGGGACACCCGCGGCCATCCGGCCAAAAAGCAACGGGGAGGAGCTTCCTCCCCGTTGCTCAACTCTAAGGTCTACCCGAAGCTACTTCTTCTTCTTGGGATCAGCGGGCTTTTGCCCCGGCTTCTGCCCCGGCTTCTGGGCCATGTGTAATCACCACCTTTCTGCACACGCTAAGGTACGCTACCGGCTCCTGAGCCTGATAGCTGGGACCCCAAAAATAATAAACCCTTCGGGCCGCTCATAGCACACCACCCGAAGGGAACCCCTCAAAGAATCCGTATTCTCTTTACTGTCCTTCATTGGACGCCATATATTAAGCTAGACCTTTCGTCTGGGCATGTCAAGGGCAACAGGCCGCCAGCGAAGGCTGAAGGCCCAAGCTATTACAGACAGCTGCGGGCCATCTCTTGCTATGCAAGATGGCCCCGAAAACACCCGAAACGGCAATCGCTATGGCCGGCAGAGCAGGCCTGTTGCTCAGGTCTGGCTACCGATGGGGCCACCGGGCCAGATCCTCCATGGATGCCATAAGCTGTTCCCTGTCCACGGCAAAGAGACCTGCCCTAGGAAGTCCCCCTCGGCCCCATGTAATCCAGCGACGGGCCCAAAACCAGGTCGTGAGGCCCAGGATCACCGCTCCCATGAACCCCAGGACGGCGAAGTATCCCCAGGTCCACTTCAGCTCAGGCATATTCTCAAAGTTCATGCCGTATATGCCCGCTAACAGGGTGAGAGGTAGGAAGATCGCGGCCACCATGGAAAGGAGTTTCATGGTCTCGTTCTGTCGATTGGCCACCGAGGAGAGGTAGGTGGCCAAGGCGCTCTCGGCCATGTCTCGAAGGGACTGGTTCAGGTCCTCGATGCGGATGATATGGTCGTACACGTCCCGATAGAACATCTGGGCCTCGCCTTTAACCAGAGGAAAATCACCCCGGCTCAGGCGGTTCACGATCTCCCGCTGAGGGGCCATCACCCGGTGTATATGGAGTGAGGAGCGCTTGAGCCTCAGGATGGCCTCCAGGGTAGGCTGACGGGGTGAAAAGACGACCTCCTCTTCGATCTGCTCCCCTACCTCGCTCATCCTGTCTATAGTCGGCAGAACGCTATCTACGAGCCCGTCCATGAGCGCGTGGCCAAGAAAAGCCGTACCCCTTCTCATCGGGCGGCCATCCAGCTCAACTAGACGTCCTACCTGATCGATGCTGAGCAAGGGGGCCCGGTGAGTGCTCACCACAAAGTTGGGCCCCAGAAAGATGCACAGCTCTGCCGTCTCCACCACCTCGGACCGGGCCTCGTAGTTGACGCCGTGGACCACGATGAACAGGTAGTCGGCAAAATCATCCAGCTTGGGTGAATGGATACGGGGGCCCACGCAGTCTTCGATGGCAAGGGGATGAAAGTGAAAGACACGAGCCAGGAAATGCCCGTCTTCTGCCGTGGTCCCGGACACATCCACCCAGAGGAGCCCCTCTCTTGCTTCAAATACCTGACGTATCCCCTCTTCCTCTAGGCCTACCTTCAACTCGCCGTCAGGCCCCACGTAGTAAGCTTTGTAAGACATGGACCACCTCCCGCTACGGCTCGGTTCTTCTAAGGTTAACGAAAAGACCTGGAGGAATCACTAGGCCAAGGGAGAGGGAGGCGCCGCGGCGATCCAACGACACCCGTCTGGTAGCCAGACCATAGAGCCAGCAACGGTCTGAGGGCTCTCCAGGCGCCCCCTGGCTAGGCCAGGGCCAACTCCCACATCAGGAAGAGTCCAAAAAAGATGCTGGCTGCACCTGCTGCCACGACCACTGCCCTGTTCAATTTCCTTGAGCTGGAAGAAACGGCAAAAGGGACCCCTAGCAGCAAGGTCAGGAAGCTCATGGCCACGATGGTCCCGAGGCCGAAGAGGATGATATAAAGTAGCCCAGTCCAGACGGAGCGGATGGCATCCGTAGAAAGCACCAACAGCATGACGGCGGCGCTGCCTGCCAGACTGTGAACGATGCCTATTAGATAGGACTTCAGGCGGAAAAAGGGCCTGCCAAACTGGAATAGACCATGAGGCACCTCCTGTTCATGCTCCGAGGCCGGATCATGGGAGTGTATGTGCACGTGGGGCTCCTCTTCAGCCACGTGCTCATGGAGATGGAGGCCGCGCCGGCGCAAGTTCCAAAAAACCTGGACCCCCAGGAGGATGAGCATGATGGCTACCCCAAACTCAAACAGGGGGGCCACAGCTTCGTACCTTTGGGCAAGGGCGCCTTTGACCAGCAGGATGGCCGTGCCAAGAATAAGCAGGGGCGTACTATGACCAAGGCCCCAGGAGGCTCCAATCCAGATGCCTCGCCAGGGGTTGCGGTACTCGCTCACCACCGTGGCTACAGCCACGACATGGTCAGCGTCCGTGGCGTGCTTCAGCCCCAAGAGCAGCCCCAGGGCTAGGGCGGCTAACGCTCCAGTCTCCATCCCCTACGTCCTCCTCCCACAGCGTTGTACCTGCTCGAGAAAACGAAATGATCAGTTAGTTGCCTATCGGGCCCCGTAACTCTTTCCTGGAGCCACACCGGACACAGGTACCCGTGACAGTGAAGTTGCCCAGGTCAGGCTCAAAGCCAAACTCCCGGCTGAGGGTCTCGCGGAACTGCTCCAGATAGTAGGGACTCAGATCGAAGGCACTCCCGCAGACCTTGCACACCATGTGATGGTGGCGGGCCGCGGGATCCGTAAGCTCAAAGTGAAGCCGGTCCGCAATCCCTACCTCCGTCACCACACCCAGTTCCCGGAAGAGGCGTAGGGTTCGATAGACCGTGGCCACGTCCAGATAAGGATAAGATTCCCTGGCTCTGCGGAACACCTCGTCCACGCCCATATGCGCTGACCCCTCAGCGATTGCCTCCAGGATGAGGAGGCGCTGAGGAGTGAGACGACATCCCTTGGCTCGCAGCTCCTTCAGAGCCCCGCTGTGCTTTGACATGCTAGATGACGCAACTGCAATCATTTGCAACTTATTCTAGCCGCAATCTCTTCTGATTGTCAACCTGACCAGGGCAAGCTCAATGTCCAGGGTGGGCCGCCCTAGTGCCCTGTCTTGGAAAAACGTTGAATAGGTCGTAGCCAATCCAGGTGCAGGGGCGTCCCGACTTGTCGGGATGCCAGGGGTCTGGGGCCTGCCCTGAGCCGAAGCCCTGAGCCTGCGAAGGGTCAGCCGAAGGGGTGTCCCCTCCCCCTCTCCAGCAGGAGAGGGGGCCCGGGGGGTGAGGCATCTGTCTCCAGAGAGGACGTGATTTATCGGGAGGCAGCGTCCACTTTTGTAAAGAACTAAGGAGACTCTACACTAGTTGCTTCATCCTGCCCTGAAGAACCAAGCGTGGCAGAAAAAAGCCGCAAGACCCTGTCCGGGCTGACCAAGGCCCTTTACCGACTTGAAGGGGTGTGCTATATTGGAAGCTGCCTTTGCCTTCCCTAGGAGGTTATAGAGTATAGCTAGAGATTATCGGGTAAACCAGAGAATCGCGAGCAGGGAAGTTCGCGTTATAGATGAGAACGGAGAACAACTAGGGGTGCTTCCATTGCTCCGGGCTCTCCAGATAGCAAGGGAGCGGGAGCTAGACCTGGTGGAAGTGGCCCCCAATGCTGAACCTCCTGTGTGCCGACTACTTGACTACGACAAGTTCCGATACCAGCAGACCAAGCGGGAACGGGAAGCCCGTAAGGCTCACAAACCCATCCTGGTGAGGGAGGTTCGTTTTAGGACGCGCATAGCAACCCACGACCGAGACTCAAAGGTCCGCCAGATACGGCGGTTCCTTGAGGACGGGACTAAGGTTAAAGTAACGGTCATGTTCCGGGGCAGAGAGATCACCCACACGGACCTGGGCCTGCAACTTCTTAGAAACGTTGCCGAGGAAGTCAAATCCCAGGCCAAGCTGGAACAGCCCCCCATTATGGAGACTCGCAATCTATATATGGTGCTGGCGCCTCTAGCTCAGAAGACGGTGAAGGCCAGCCCAGCCGCAAAAGGAGAAACCGAAGGTGCCCAAGCCCAGGCTCAAGCTCAAGACCCATAAAGCAGCCCAGGCCAGGTTCCACATCACGGGCACGGGGAAGCTGGTGCGCTTGAAGGGCCACAGGAGTCACCTGCGGCGAAAGAAAAGCCAGAAAAACAAAAGGCTTTTCAATCAGAAGCTGGTGCTGGACCCCTCTTTCGCTAAGAAGATTCGCCCCCTCTTGCCCTACGGCGTACCCTGAAGAACGGCAGCAGACGGGAGTAGAAGATGTCCCGAGTGAAACGCGGCGTCACCAAGCACAGCCGCCACAGGAAGATCCTGGCCCAGGCCAAGGGCCACTACACGGTTCGCCATAACCTTTACAAGCGTGCCAAGGAGTCCTCCCTCCACGCTCTACAGTATTCCTATAGACACAGGCGGGAACGCAAAGGGGACATGCGGAGGCTGTGGATCGTCCGGATCAATGCGGCCGCCCGCATGGCTGGCCTTTCCTATAACCAGTTCATCCACGGCCTGAAGGAAGCGGGTGTTTCCCTGGACCGGAAGGTTTTGGCCGACGTAGCGGTGATGGACCCACAGGCCTTCTCCAGTATCGCAGCAGTGGCCTCTGCAAGCTTAAAGCACACGTAGAAGGCTTCCCCCGGCCTGTTGGTCTCCAGAGTTCCAGGGACATGCATTGACCACCACTGGAGGCCAGGCTTCCCCCCTTCTTGCTACCAGCCCGCCACGGCAGTGAACCCAAGGGCCAGACGCCCACGTCTTACGGTAGCTCTGGGGGTCAGGCCACCGTATACTTGTTAGCATGTTCGCCGCTCACCTGCTGCTGTTTCTACTCCTTCTAGCAACCGCCTGCAACTTTCGAGGGGCTCAGCTCCCCAAAGAGACGCCTGCGTCTCCGGCTGCGACCCCAACTCCCTCACCAGTTGTGCCCACATATACCTTATTGACGGCACCGCCAGACCGGGACCTGGGCCAACTGGCCGAGAGGCTGCTCCTGAAGGGCCAGCGGCTCACTTCTCGAGACCAGCCTACCTCTATCACAGATGAGATAGGAAAGACCAACACCTTCTGGGTCGTAGACCTGATTGACGAGAGGGCCTACCAGGTGGAAGCGCGGCTACAACTGGTGACCCCCCGTGTCCACTGGTACGTGGAGGAAGGGGCAAGTCTTCCTGTGGAAAGCCTTAAGAGGGGTGCCCAGGCCTTTGAGGAAACGGTTCTCCCCCGGGTAACTTCAGCCTTTGGACCGCGAAGAGGCCTATCGGTAGAAGACGGCCGCCGATTGACCATCCTGCACACCAGGCTACGAGGAGCCGCCGGCTACTACAGCTCCTCGGACGAGTACCCTCGGGAGATTCAGAAGTTCAGCAATCAGCGGATTATGTTTTACATCAGCACCGATGGGCTGACGCCGGGGACCAACTCCTACCTGGCTGTCCTGGCCCACGAGCTCCAGCACGCCATCCATTGGTCATGGGACCCCACGGAAGAGACGTGGGTAAACGAGGGCCTTTCAGAGGTGGCCACCTTCGTGGCTGGCTTCGAGCCGGGCTCGACGCGCGCTTTCCTCGGGAACCCTACCATCTCCCTGACCAACTGGCCTGAGGACAATGAAAAGGTAGGGCCCAATTACGGGGCTGCCTACGTCTTCTTTCAGTACCTGGCCCATCGCATTGGAGGCTATGACAAGCTGCGAGGACTGGTGGAAGAGGCTGCGGATGGCATACCCGGCATCGACGCCTTTCTGGCACGCCAGGGCCAGGGCCTCACGTTCAAGGACGTATTCAGGGACTGGCTCGTCGCCAACTACCTGGACCTTCCGGGGCGAGGACCTTATAGTCAACCGGACGTGTCAATCCGAATAGCACCCACCAAGACCATTTCACGCCCAGGCATCGATCGGGGCCGCATGGCCCAGTTTGGCGCCGAGTACATCCGCCTGAGCCTAGGCGACGGGACCTTCGCCCTATCCTTTCAGGGAGACCGAGACGTGAGGATCCTGCCTGTGGACCCGCATGGTGGCCAATACTGTTGGTGGAGCAACCGCGGCGATAGCATCGACTCCACCCTCACCAGGGAGGTGGACCTCTCAGTCGCTACCCGGGCCACTCTGGAGTTCTGGGCCTGGTTCTCCCTGGAGAAAAGCTGGGACTACGCTTATGTAGAGGTATCCACCGATGGCGGCAGGACATGGGAGATCCTTAAGGGCAACCATACCTCGCCGGAGAACCCCATCGGTAACAGCTTTGGCCATGGCTTCACGGGCAAGAGCGGCGGCTGGGTCGAAGAGTCAATGGACCTGTCCCCATACATCGGCGGGAAGATACTCCTTCGTTTCGAGAATGTGACCGACGACGCCATCAACACCGATGGCGTATGCATAGACGACATAGCGATACCTGAGATAGGGTTCGTGGACGACGCGGAGGAGGAGAGGGGATGGACCTCTCTGGGCTTTGTCCGCACCAACAACCTTCTCCGCCAAGAATACCTGGTGCAGCTAGTGGAAACACCCAGAGAAGGGGACCCGCGAGTCCGCCCAGTTACCCTCGATGAGAACAACCGTGGCGACACCGTTGTTAGCGGAGCAGGGCTCAGGGACCTGGCCCTGGTGGTCTCCGCCACCACGCCGGGCACATCCCAGGCCGCGGCCTACACGGTGGAAGTAAGGCCCTCTCCATAGGTCTCTGCTTGCCGTGCCCAGAACGCCTCTGATACACTGCAAATGACCCTGCACAAGAAGGAATGCTATGGCCCTTACGCGTGAAGAGGTTATCCACATCGCTACCCTATGTCGAGTAGGTTTCAGCGAGGAGGAGCTGCTGCGCATGCAGAGCCAGCTCTCCCATATCCTGGAGCAGTTTGAAGTCCTGAGACAGATCGACACGGAGCGTGTTCCCCCCACAGGCCACTCCGTCGAGCTGAGCACGGTGATGCGGGAGGACCAGTCCAGACCCAGCCGCCCGAGGGAAGAGATACTGAGCAATGCTCCCCGCCGGGAGGAGGACTTCTTCAGGGTGCCAATGGTACTGGAGGAGTTCTAGGTGCAACTCTTCCACCTGACGGCCCACGAGGCCTCTAGGCTCCTGCACAGGCGGGAGATCACCTCCCGTGAGCTTACCCAGGCCGTACTTGGACGTACCAGGGAGACAGAGCCACGCCTGAAGGCCTTTGTCACCGTGACCCAAGAGGTGGCCTTAGAGCAAGCCAGCCGCGCCGATGAGCAAATCGCGTCCGGTCAGCCAGCTACTCTTACAGGTATCCCCATGCAGATCAAGGACAACATCTGCACCAGCGGCATACGCACTACGTGCTCTTCCCGAATGCTGGAGAACTTCGTACCCTTTTACAACGCCACGGTGATGGAGCGGCTCAACGTCCAGGGCCCGGTGCTGGTGGGGAAAGGGAACATGGACGAGTTCGCCATGGGCTCCTCCACAGAGAACTCGGCCTTTTACCCTACCAGGAACCCCTGGGACCTGGAACGGGTGCCCGGCGGCAGCAGTGGCGGCCCGGCAGCAGCCGTAGCCGCGGGCCAGTGCCTATTCGCTCTGGGGTCTGACACGGGCGGCAGCATCCGCCAGCCAGCAGCCCTCTGTGGCATCGTGGGCCTGAAGCCTACCTACGGCCTGGTCAGCCGGTACGGGCTGGTGGCCTTCGCCAGCTCCCTGGACCAGATTGGCCCCTTGACCAAGGACGTGACCGACTGCGCCCTGGTGCTCAATTCCATTGCCGGCCATGACCCCCTGGACTCCACCTCTATTCCCCTGAAGGCCCCGGACTACACCAAGGCCCTGGTGCCCGATATCAAGGGACTCCGCATAGGCGTGCCCAAGGAGTACTTTGGCGAGGGCATCCAGCCGGAGGTAGAGGCCGCGGTGAAGAAGGCCATACTGATCATGGAGAAGCTAGGGGCCCGCGTGGAGGAGACCTCCCTCCCACTGACCCGCTATGCCCTGGCAGTCTACTACATTATTGCCCCCTCCGAGTGCTCTGCCAATCTGGCCCGCTACGACGGGGTCAAGTACGGCTTCTCCTACCAGGGGGCCAGCAATATCTGGGAGCAGATGGCAAAGACCAGGCAGTTGGGCTTCGGGGCCGAGGTAAAGCGGCGCATCATGCTGGGCACCTACGCCCTCTCGGCAGGCTACTATGACGCCTACTACCTCAAGGCCCTCAAGGTGCGGACCCTCATCAGCCGGGAGTTCCAGGAGGCCTTCCAGAGGTTCGATGCCCTGGTGACCCCTACCTCTCCTACCGTCCCATTCAAGCTGGGGGAGAAGGTGGAAGACCCGGTGCAGATGTACATGAGCGACATTTGCACCATCCCGGCCAACATCGCCGGCATACCAGCCATCGCTATTCCCTGTGGGTTCCACCAGGGGCTGCCCATCGGCCTGCAGATCATGGGGAAGGCCCTCAGCGAGGAGACCCTTCTGCGCATCGCTTACGCCTACGAGCAGGCTACCGACTGGCACAAGAGACGACCTGATCTATAGCAGGGCGGGACATGTCCCAGCTAGTAGCCAGGGCCGGAGTGAAGCCTCCGGCCTTCCCCCAGAGCAACGCAGACCTGGCGGGCTTCATAAAGGCCTTCCTGGACCTGGAGCGCGTGGCCATCACCATGCACCATAGCCTGGCCGAGAAGACACGCCACACCGATGTGGTTACCCACGAGGTGGCCGAGGAGGACGAGCTGGAGACACTGCTGGGGGAGTGAAGCTTCTGAGTCGCCAGAGTATTGCAGATGCTTGCCCATAGTGAGTGGGCTTTTCACATGCGGCGACTTTAGTCTCAGCTAGCTGGTCCTCACAACAACCGGTCACTTGTTTCTGTCAGCGCAAGGCACCTCCTACTTTATGCCGGAGGTGCCTTGCGCGACTTGTTGGAAGGCTACTTGGGAAGTGCGTAGTCCAGGAGCCCGGCCCTGACCTTCTTAGGCATTGGAGTCCACTCCTTGACCTTGGGTCCTATACCAAAGGTGAAGTGAACCAGGGCCACGGGGACAACTGGAACATACATGTACTCGGCGTCTCCTATTTGCCTTTCGATCTTCACCAGCTCTGCCAAGTCAATGGTCTTTCTCGCCTTGTCGCACAACTCTGTATAGAAGGGGAATTCGGTGTGGACGACGGGCTGATATGTAGGCCCTCCGTGGAAGCAGGCGTAGCGGAAGGGCCTGGCGATGGGTGAACCCTGGTAGGACCAGGTCCATCCGGCGGTGGTCCGCTCGTTGAGCATCTGGCGGAGCACGGGCCGGAACTCCTGGAGGTTTCGCTTGACCTTGCACCCCAGGTCCTGTTCCCAGAGAGAGGCCACTGCCTCACCTATCGGAGGACTCAAGGGGTCGTCGGCCACCAGCCACAACTTCATCTCGAAGCAATTGGGGTACCCGGCCTCTGTCATTAGCTGCTTGGCCTGTTTGGGATCGTACGGGATGGGCTTCCATTCCGGGTTCCACCAGGGAAACTTGGGGGAGATGAAAGAGAAGCTGACGATCCCTGCCTCTCCGTAGCCCAACAGAATCTTATCTACTATAGCCTTTCGGTCCACAGCCAGGCTCAACGCCCGCCGAACCTTTGTCGGCTTCTCGGCCAATGGGTCGACGCCCGCCCAGGGAGCATTGGGATCGTTCTTGTCCGGCCGGGTGGGATAGACGCCTCCAAGAGCCATGAACGGCTCGGCCGCGTTCTCCGATACAGCTATCCGGACATCGGTGCCTTTCAGCTCTAGTGTGCTTCGCGCCAACACAGAAGATATGTCTACCTGGCCGCTACGGAGCATGGCCACTTTTGTGGCCTCCTCCAGAACCTTCAGGTAATGGATCTGAGCGAACCCTGGAGTGACCCTGTAGTAGTTAGGCACAGCCCCCATGGTGAGGTCATAGCCTCGCTGCTGAGAGACCAGTTCATACGGCCCCGCGAAGACGGGGTTCTTGGCGAACTCGTCCTCTCCCACCTGCTCCATGTATTTCTTGGGAAAGGGCCGGACCGTGCTGGGCAGCTCCGGAGACATGGCACGGAAGATCTCTACCACATTGCCAGCAGTGGGCATATGGACCACCAGGGTATAGGGGTCTTTCACGGTGAGGTTATTGGGGTCTTTGCCGAAGAACTCGATCAACGCAGCTGTGTTGGGGTTTACCGAGCCAGCCTTGAGGAACTCGGTAAGGGTGAACTTCACGTCCTCTGCGGTAACCTCGCCCCATCCCTTGTGGAACTTTACCCCCTTCTTGAGCCTCAGGGTCCAGTCCAGACTGCCGTCTGGATTCTGCTTGGACTCCCAGCTCTCGAGGATGGCCTCATTGGTGGGGCTATCGGTAGTCCAGTTCCACCACATGAGAGGCTCGCTTAAGAACTGCATTTGGGACTCAGTGGAGTTGATACGAAGGATCCAGCTCTCGTTGCCCATCACGTCGATTACGTTGAGTGTGCCCCTGGGCTCTCGTCTTGGAGTGGGAGTAGGCTCAGCACGAACCGTGGTGGGTGTTGGGGCCACTGCAGGCGCCCTGGCAGGCGTTGCCGTGGGCGCTGCCCTGGCACAAGCCAAGAAGGCTGCAACGATGAGCAAAACCAGCGCCAGGTATACATAATGCGCTCTCATGGGTTCCCTCCCTTATTACCTTACGTTCTGGGACAGTGGATCAAGGTAGCATAGACGACACATCCGGGCAAACACAGCAAAGAGTATACCCTTGGTGCTGCTGCTGTCAAGCCGATGACGAAATTCGACAGGCCCTTTTAGTGTTCCAAATCCGACAGAAGCAGGGGAGTTTGAGGGGGCGTCAGCCTCCTCGGAGACAAACAACCACCCCCTTCTCCCAACCTGGGAGAAGGGGGCCAGGGGGGATGAGGGCTATGGAGTGACGGGGTAGGCAGCAGATAACTAAAGGCAATTATCCCTTGACATCCAGTAGTTTTTGTGGTAAGCTATATCTAACTTAGATAGGGACTACCACAATGAAAAACTACACCATCAAGACCTTCAAAGCCCAATTCCCTGACGACAATGCCTGCCTAGATTGGCTGGTACAGAACCGCTGGCCGGAAGGTATCACCTGCGCAAAGTGCCAGCGTGTCACCAAGCACCACAAGCGGAGCAACCGCCCTCTTTACACCTGCGATAGTTGCGGAACCGATGTTGCTCCAATGGCCGGCACCATCATGGAACATTCTAGCACACCCCTTACCTCTTGGTTCCATGCTATGTTCCTTATGGCTTCTACCCGATGTGGCATATCTGCTAAACAACTGGAGCGGGAAATCGGTGTTACCTACAAGACGGCGTGGCGGATGTTCAAGCAAATCCGCTCTATGCTCACCGAAGATGTAGTCTTGGGGGGTTCATCAGTAGAGGCAGACGAAACCTATGTTGGTGGTATCCGGCATGGGAAGCGTGGGCGTGGGGCTGAAGGCAAGACCGTGGTGTTCGGAATGGCCCAACGAAAGGGCAAAGTCATTGCCAAGGTAGTCCCTGACGTGAAGGCGCAAACCATACTGCCCGTGATTCGTGAGAAGGTACTTGACCGGAGCGTAGTTTACACGGATGAAATGCTGTCGTATGATTCCCTGGGCCGGATGGGGTACGACCATCGCCGGATTCACCATGCCAGCAAGGTCTACGTGATGGGAGACATCCATACCAACACGATTGAGGGGTTCTGGTCGCTGGTCAAACGTGGAATCAGCGGCGTGAATCATGCCGTAAGTGGGAAGTACCTTCAGAGCTACCTAAACGAGTACGCCTTCAGGTACAATAGGCGGGGACAAGAGCAACCTATGTTTGAGGCTTTTCTTGCTCAGGTGGTGAGACAGGGCGAGTGACAGTCCGTAAGAACCGTTCAAACTCGGCCTTGGTCAGAGGTGGTGACGACACTTCTGACTTTGGCTTCTGTTTTCGGGGTGTCTTGCTAGATGCCACAGCAAATCTAGCGTACACCCCTGGGGACGTTTCTGCAAGTCCCTAAAGGGGTACAGGGAGACAAAGATGGCTACAAGGCAAGAGCGGTTCAGTCTCAGACTTCAGCTTGAGCGGCAAGGACTGCCGTTAGAGTTCTTCACACACACCTCCACTGACCTTCGTACCCTTTTGCACATCATCGAGGAAAGCCGCTCTGGGCAGCGCTCCCATGCTGAATGGTCTGTCGATACCGACCAGATTCACGTTACCGCTTCCGTGAACGGCGTAAGCGCAGAGGAATTACAGGACATCGTTAGCGATGCCTATGAGGGGTTTAGGGTTGGCGATGCGGAAGGTGAAGATTGGCCCCCCACTTTGGCGACTGAGGCCCAGCAAATAATCAAGCGGATTGTGCGGAGAGTAAAGAATACTGCTCCGGCAAGACTGGAAGCCGTTGGACACAACACACTGTTCATCGAACCCAAGGAGCGGTTCAGAATATCTCCTCCCCGCGAAGTGTATTCCGCATGGTCGTCCATTGATGGCAAACTCGATGTTATCTCGGTCCGACGGGTTCCTTATTTCGTCATCTTTGAGCATGTGACAGAGCACAGGGTTCGATGCTTGTTCCCTGATGATTGGCTTGGAATTGTGAAAAATTACCTTGGGCTTCGAGTCATTGCTGAGGGATTCATTCACTACCGCAGCGATGGCGTCCCGACTACGTTAACTAATCCAACCTCCCTAGAACGAGTCCCTGACCCTGAACAGGCAGACATTACAACCTATAGAGGAACTATGCCTGGCATCACGGGCGGGTTGTCCTCCTATGAATATGTCCGGCAAATGCGGGAAGGAAAGGATGAGTAGCGAATATTGGGATACATGCCTATTCATCGCCTACCTCAAGGATAGTGTGGATGAACGGCCAGCCGTAGATACTGTTGATGCCTTGCTCAGAAGCGCTCAAAAACGTGAACGGCTGATTGTCGTGTCCACTTTAGTGTTGGCAGAGCTACGGCATAGACCCATATACGATGAGACTCGCTACCGCACCATTAGGGACATCTTCTATACAAGCCGCTCTTACGTGCGTGTCGTTGTATTGAATCCTCGCCTTGCTGATTTAGCCAGTACCATCGGCGCAGAGCACAACAACCTCTCGCCTATGGATGCTGTCCATGTTGCCACGGCACTTACAGAGAAGGTGGATGCTCTTTTGACACTCGATGGAAAGCATGAACATGGAAGACGGAGAACTGGAGACTTGTTAGATTTCAATGAGCAGATAGGTAACCCGCCACTGAAAATTCAAGTTCCCCAGGTTCCACTCAACACACAGATAAGGATGCCAGGGGGAATCCAGTGGGGATGAAGGGACTCGAACCCTCACGCCCTTTCGGGCACCCGCTTCCTCTAGGTCTGAACCGTAGCTCAGACTCAGAGGAAGGCGGGCGTGTCTACCATTTCACCACAACCCCACACTCTTATTATACCACAATACTGGACTTTAGGGGATAATTGCCTAACTAAAAGACCCTGCGGAATTCGACAGGTCCTTCCTATGGGGCTCTTGCTGATGTATCCTGACATAGGTTACCGCGTCTAGCGTGGTGTACCTGAAATACGCTTATGAATTGTCATTGCGAGGAGGCAGTAGCCGACGAAGCAATCTGGAGGAGGGATGGTTCCAGCCACCAGATTGCCACGCCCCGATTTCATCTGGGCTCGCAATGACATTTGTAGTGAACTTCGGTGACAAGCTGAAGGCCGCGGCAGTCCAGGCGGCCCCGGTCTTCCTGGACCGGGAGGCCACGGTGGACAAGGCCTGCCGCCTCGTTGAAGAAGCCGGGGCTAACGGTGCGGACCTGGTGGTGTTCCCAGAGGTCTTCATCCCCGGCTACTGCCACTGGCTCCACTTCTACCCGGCTGGCCACCCGCTCAGCGTGCGGCTGCACCGAGAGCTCTTCAAGAACGCTGTGGAGGTCCCCAGCCCGGCCACGGACAGGCTATGCCAGGCTGCCAAAAAGGCCAACGCCTATGTTGTCATGGGCCTCAACGAGCGGCGGCCGGGCATGATGCCAGGCACCCTGTACAACACCATGCTGTTTATCCACCGCAACGGCACCATCATGGGGAAACACCAGAAGCTGATGCCCACCTTCATCGAGAAGATCGTCCACGCCATCGGCGACGGCTCCACCCTGAAGGTGTTCCCTACAGAGTACGGGCCCATAGGGGGGCTGGCCTGTGGGGAGAACGGCAATCCGCTCCTCAAGTTTGCCCTCTACGCCCAGGGAGAGGTGGTCCACGCAGCGGGCTGGCCCTCCTATACGGACCGCGGGCCCTCCCGCCTGTCCCACGACCTGATGCTGCTGCGAATGCGCAGCTACGCCTTCGAGGGCCGGGTCTTCGCCGTCAGCGCCGCCGAGATGTTCACCCAGGAGATGGCCGAGGCCCTGGAGCTGGACGGCGCTACGCGAGAGGCCTTGGCCCGAGTGGGAGGCTACTCGGCCATCCTGGGGCCCATGGGCCAGTTCCTCGCAGGCCCTGCCGAATATGGGGAGACCATCCTCTATGCAGACCTGGACCTGGAGCAGGTGGTCGACGCACGGTACAGGCAGGACATCACAGGCCACTACAACCGCTTCGACGTGGTTTCTCTCAACTACAATGGTACCCCTAACGTGCCCATTCGCTTCCGGGGCGGGACGCCGACCGAGAAGGGGGGCGCTCCTGCCACGACCGGCGAGCCCGATGCCTCGAAGTCCCCGCTGGGGCCGGATGAGGGATAGACGAGGCCCGCGGGCCCCGGCACTCTAGTGTGGTGAATCAGAAAACCGCTGCAAATGTCATTCTGAGTGCCAGCGAAGAATCTGGGGAGGCGGCCCCCACCCCTGCCAGATGCTTCACTCTGTTCAGCAGGACAACTCGGCGCTGTGACTAATTCACCCAATCTGTAACTCAGGACACTAGCAGAGTGCTGAAAAAGGGAAGTCCAGATCCCGATAAGTCGGGATTACCAGGGGCCTGGGGCGATACCTCCAGATATAATTTTCTCCCCCTTCCTGGACAGGAAGGGGGAGCGGATGAAAGCGCTGACCACCCGCTGAACCCCATACAAGAAGTTGACAAAGAAGGCAGAAGACACCTATAGTTATTCCCAGGAAGCTAGCAGCCTCTAGGTTGGGCTGCTAGCTGTTGCTTGAAGGTGGTGAGTTTGCCAATCTACGGGTACGTGTGTGCCCGATGTGAGCACCGCTTTGAACTGCGCCAGCCCTTTGACGCTGCCTCCGAAATGAACTGCCCCAAATGCGGCAGCCCGGCCCAGCGGAAGATATATCCGGTCGGCATAATCTTCAAAGGCAACGGCTGGTATACCACCGACTACGCTAAGAAGACCTATACCGGGCCCTCTGAAGACGGTCCAAAAGAGAGCCCCAAAAAAGAGGAGGAGAAGAAGGCTCCTGAGCCCTCTCCAGCCTCTGCCGAAAAGAAAGGGTAACGGCGGCATCTGCCCCAGGCACCGTCGCCCTTGGCAGGCTCTCGGAAACGTCGGCCCAAGGCACCCAAGCGTCAAGGTTGTAGCTGTTGAGGATATTGCTACAGCGAGTAAGGAACGCCTCTGTATCGGTCCAGGGGAAAGAGGTTGCCAGGATCGGCCCGGGACTGGTCGCGCTTCTGGCTCTTGGCAAAGGGGACTCCCTGGAAGACGCCCGCTACCTGGTAGAGAAGACGGCAAACCTGCGTATCTTCCCTGACACGGAAGGCAAATTCAACCTCTCGGCTCTCGACGTAGGGGCTGCCCTTCTGCTCATCAGTCAGTTCACCCTGTACGCTGATACCCGAAAGGGGCGGCGGCCCAGCTTTACTGCCGCGGCTCCCCCGGAGGAGGCAGCCGAGATGTTCAACAGAACGACAGACCTCTTCCGGCAGGCGGGCCTCTCAGTGAAGACCGGCGTGTTTCAAGAACATATGCTGGTGGAGATCCATAATGACGGGCCGGTCACCATTTGGCTCGATAGCGCCGACCGCTTCCGCCCGCGATCAGATGTGTAGAGGTGCCTCTGCCCGAAGGCGGTGGGGACACCTCTTGCTGGGAAATGCTAGACCGGGACGTGCAGACCTCACGCCCCTCTCACCTTCTCAGGTCGGCCCAGAAAGCCGGCCCCAAGCCAATCCCGCGCTCCTTGAGTTGGTCAGCTAGGGACCCGTCTTCCTGAAGGAAGAAACGCAGGTCATCCTCTGTATCCAGGTCCCGGCCTACAGAGAGGCTTGCGTACATGGCCACAGGGTAGCCCAGGGTCTCAGCCTGGGAGAGATGGAGACCCAGACTCCTCCCCTCCGCCAGCCGGAAGGTGATGGGAAGATGCCTGGGCATCAAGACCAGGTTGGTCCCCCCGTCCGTGAGGGCCGGGGCCAGGACCAGGCAGGAAAGCCGGCGGGACGCCTGGACGACACGGGTCAGGTCTTCGGGTGTAACCATAGCCAGGTCCGAAGGCAGATAAATGGCACCCTGAATGCCAGCCTGGAAGGCTCGGCTAAAGGTCTCGCCCAGGGCAGCATTGAGGGCTCGCCCTTCATCGTCCTTCCAGATGGCGCCCAGCCTCCGGGCCATCTGGGCCACCACCCCATCGCCCCCCAGCACCCACGTCTCGGCGATAAGGGGAGACGCCAGGGCCGTCTTGACCGCCCGCTCCAGCAGCAAGATTGAGAGGGCCTGGCGGGCCTCGTCCGTCAGGCAAGCGGCCAGGCGGGTCTTGGCCTTCGCCAGGGGCTTCATGGGGACTACTGCCACAACCTCAGTGCCATTCATGGCCTAGTATCCCGTCCCTGAAATACGCTTACCAATTGTCATTGCGAGGAGGCGGCAGCCGACGAAGCAATCTGGCGGTGGGACAGACCCCGCCGCGAGATTGCCACGGCCCTCCTTCGTCGGGCCTCGCGATGACATTGGAGGTGAACTTCGGAGACACCACACTAGTATCCCGCCAGCGCACATACGCGCCTGGCCAGCTCCATCTTGTCTTCTGGGCTCCTCATCACAATGGGCATCGCTTCAACTGGCATACCCAGGGCCAGAATCTCCTCCGCCTCCTCTCGATCTACGTCATCAATGATAAAGATGTCACAGAGGCCCTCGTAATGCCTGGCGATGTTGGTACTGCTGGGCTTCTCGCCCAGCTCGAGCATCATCTTGGCCAGAGGCCCCTTTAGGGCCTCTCCTCCTACAATAGGGCTGACCGCCAGGCGAGGCACGGTGAGGCCGGCGATGCGCTGTCGAACACGGTCCAGAGAAAGAATGGGATCGATACTGAGATAGGGGTTAGAGGGGCAGAAGACCAGGGCGCCCGCCTCGTTCAGGGCCGCCTCGAAGAGCGGCGAGGGCCGGGCCTTCTCTGCTCCGACGTAAAGGACCTCTCGTACCGGGGGCTCGCACCGGCGCTCCACAAAATAGACCTGGAAGGGTAGCTCACCCTCTTCGGCGAGTATCGTGGTGCGCACTGAGTCGTCGCTCATAGGCACTATGCTGTGCTGTACCCCCAGGGCTAGGCACAGCTCCCGGGTCGCCTGGGATAGAGTCCAGCCCTGGCCGAGGAGTTCCGTCCGCCGGATATGACAGGCCAGGTCCCGGTCCCCCAGCCTGAACCATGTGGGGGCACCATAGCGGCCCAGCATACCCAGAGCCGCTGTCGTATCGTCTGCGACTCCCCAGCCGGCCTCAGGATTGACGATGCCCGCCAGGGTATACATTACCGTGTCCAAGTCAGGGGATACGTGGAGTCCGTGGAAGACGGCGTCGTCGCCAGTGTTCACCACGATGACCAGCTTTTCCGGAGGGAGGACCTGGGCCAAACCCCAGGCCAGCTTGGCCCCACCTACCCCACCAGCAAGGGCAACCAGAAGGCCCTTCATATGGACATCAGCCCGGCGGTCTTGATCATGGAGAGGGCTAAGGCCATCTCAGCTTACCACCCCGGTATATCTCCTTCAGAAAACGGTCGGTGAAGGCCGACTTGACATCCACGGACCCAGGTAGAGCCTGATACTCCAGGAGAGAGTCGTGGAAGGCTTGCCACTGCTCCTCCGACATCCATCCGAGGCCGTACTTCTCCGTAAGGGGCGAGACGGCGTCCTCCATCTCCTTCTGCATCATGAACCCCATGTGGCCCCGCTCCTCCTTGTCCGCGTACTTCATGACGATGTCCAGAGCCTCCTCGCGATTGTTGAAGGCGAACTCCAGGCCCTTCATGGTAGCCTTAATGAACCGGCGGACAGTGTCGGGGTCTTTCTGGATCAGGTCCTCCCGGGTTATGTACGTAAGGCCCAGGGTAGGTACACCATAGTCGGCAGGATCGAAGACCCTGACCTCGTGGCCCAGCCCTCTGAGCACATCGGGCTCATTGGACTTGAAAACGGCCAGGATATCTAACTTCTTCTCCACCAGTATGCGGGGGTCGAAGCCCACCGCCACCTCCTTAATCCTGGAGCGGTCTACACCAGCCGCCTTCAGGATGGCCAGGTAGTCGGGCGGCACGCTGGTCTTGTACCCGAAGGTCTTACCTTCCCAGTCCTTGGGGGTCTGGATGCCCGACTCTTTAAGAACGATGAAGGCCTGCTGGCCGCGCTGGCCAAAAAGAGCTATGGCCACGATAGGGAGCATGGGGTCCCCTGCCCTCCGCTTGAGGACCGAGTTGGCGTCAGCCGTGGTGAAGTCCACGTCCCCCGACATAAGGAGCTGGAGGTGCTGGCCCGTAGAGTGCCGCATATCTACGTCCAGACCCTGGTCCGCAAAGTAGCCCTTCTCTCTGGCCACGTAGGCTGCCACAAAAGGCAGATTGGCCTGGGCCTTGAAGCCCGCCATGAAGACCACCTTCCTGAGAGGCCCTTCCTCCCGCCCGCAGCCGGTGGCGGCCAGGGTCACCAGTGCAATAAGGGCCATGACTAGGAAACAAACGTTGCGCCCCATATAGCCTTTCCCTCCACGTAAAAGGTGTTGTATGGAACGGGTCACCTGAGAGTTGAACATAGGCTCTGGTCAAGAGGTAAGGGCGGATTCATGCCAGAACAGGACCCTCCTTTCGACCAGAGACAGGAGGACGGTCAGGCTGATACCAATGAAGGCCAGGGTCAGGATTGCCGCAAAGAGGGTAGCCATGTCCAGGTTGCTGTTGGCGACGATGATCACGCTACCCAGGCCCTTGTCAGCACTGAACCACTCTCCTACTACGGCGCCAATGATCGAGAGGGGAATGGCCACCCGGAAGGCAGAGAAAAGGTAGGGCATAGAGCTGGGGAGCCGCAGGGTGAGAAAGATCTCCTTCTGAGAGGCTTTGAGAGAGCGGAGAAAGTCCATAGCCACCGGGTCCACCGAGCGGAATCCTATAACGGCGTTGACCAGGACCGGAAAGAAGGTGATGAGGGCTGCTATCAGAATCTTGGGCATGGAGCCGAAGCCAAACCAGATGACAAAAAGGGGAGCCACAGCCACAACCGGGGTCACCTTCACCAGTATTGCCAGAGGCAGCAGGCTGCGCTCCATGAATCGGGAGTGGGCCATGAGGGTTGCCCCCAGGAGCGCCACCCCGGAGCCCAGGGCGAAGCCTCCCAGGGCCTCGACCGTAGTCACGAGGCCCTCCCTGGCAAAGAAGCCAGGGTCGCCAGAAAGGCGAGTGAGAATAAGGGACGGTGCCGGGACTATATAGGGAGGCACATCCCTCACCCTGGTCCATATCTCCCACACCAGGCCTGCCACCGTTAAGGTCACTAGAGGAGGCGCCAGGTAGCCCCCCAGCGCCGCGAGCCCACGAAGGGCACCCTCTGACCACGCCAACCACCCTCCTTGCCTACTGGTCAGACTGGTATCGGCCTTTTCACCTGCCAGCCGGTGCTGCATGGCTACCTCCCTGAATAAGCAGAGCATGTAGCAGCTTGGAGTAACGGAGTATCTCCTCGCTACGCTCCAGGCCCTCAGCCCGGGGGCGCGGCAGGTCAACCTCTACCACGCCGACGACGCGCCCCGGCCGGGCAGATAGGACAGCTATGCGGTCCGAGAGGATTACTGCCTCAGCAATGCTGTGGGTGACAAAGACCACCGTCTTCTTGGTGGCCTCCCAGATCCGCAAGAGCTCGTACCGCATGGCGGCCCGGGTGATTTCGTCCAGGGACCCCAGGGGCTCATCCATAAGGAGAAGCGTGGGGTTGAAGGCCAGCGTGCGGGCCAGAGCAACCCTCTGCTGCATGCCGCCCGAGAGTTGGTATGGGTAATAGTGGGGGAACCGCTCCAGGCCCACCAGGCGCAGCAACTCCTCAGGAGGGATATGCCCGTTTCCTCCTCGGGCCCGGTTCACCTGGATAGGCAGACGGATGTTGTCCTTGACCGTGCGCCAGGGCAGCAGGGCGGGGTCCTGGAAGACGTAGCCAACGGCCTTTTCGGCCTGTGCCTCCTTGGGATGCTTGCCACCGATGGTTACCGATCCAGCAGTAGTCTCCATGAGCCCACCGATGATGCGGAGGAGGGTAGACTTGCCGCACCCGCTTGGCCCCAGGATGCTCAGGAACTCGCCGTAGGCTACATCCAGAGTGACATCGTCCAGGGCCGTCAGAGCCTGCTTCCCTGAGCCAAAGGTCTTGCTGACACCTTCTACTCGGACATGAGGTACCCTGGCCATAACCTGACCTCTCGTAATCCACAGTGCAAATAAAAAGCTGCGGCCACTACGTAACTCAAAAGTTACCGTCGCGGCCGCAGCCTTTCCCGCAGGACTGCTGAGAGGCTGCGGATGGGGTCAACTAGGCCCCCTCCGCCTGGAAACCGGCAACAGACCCTGGACGCTCTTAAAACAGTCTAAGGATACCCTCGCCGGACGTCAATCCCCTGTACTAGTACTTCCTTGCGAAAAGAGAGATATGAGAAGCCGCTCATGGTGAGCTTGTCGAACCACGAGCGGCTCGCCCTTCGACAGGCTCAGGGTGAGCGGGGTTGGGGCGGACCTCGCACATGCGAACTTATGCAACCAGTACTAGTTTGCACAAAGTGCTATTTAGCCGCAATGCTTGGTTGCCAGAGGGCGGGCTGGACTGTCCTTGTAAGGTGAACGCGCCCTATGGTAGCATGTCCGTCAGTGCAATATTTCACGAGGTTCCCTTGACTCAGGAGAGGGCCGGCCTTCGCCAGCAGGCACGCGAGATTCTGGAGAGCCACCGCAAGAGCCAGAGCACCGTCACCGTTCTCTCCTGCCTGCTGGCCCTGGAAGACCACCTGGGGTGGCTTCCCGAGGAGGCCATCGATGAGGCGGCCCGGTTCAACAACGTTTCAACCAACGACGTATGGGCTGTGGCCTCTTTCTACACCAACTTTCGGCTCAGTCCCCCCCCCGCCCATACTATCGAGGTGTGCTGGGGGCCAACCTGCCACATAAAAGGCGCCATGGCGGTCCTGGCCCACATCCAGGACGCCCTGCACCTGAATAGTGAGGGTGATACGGCTGATGGAGGCGTTACCCTCAAGTACAACACCTGTCTTGGCGCTTGCGCCCAGGCCCCGGTCGTCATGGCTGACCACCATCTGATGGGACCCGCTTCTCCCCAGGAGGCTGCCGAACTGGTGAGAAGGCTTGTCGGCCTCGCTGGAGATTAGCCCAGCATGACCGAAGCGTATGAGGCCCTGGCGAGGGAGGCCCGCCGCAGGGCAGAGGTCCTGGAAGCCCAAACCAGGATTCTTGTGGGGACCGCGCTGTGTGGCAAGGCCTCCGGGGCCGACCAGGTGGCCGAGACCCTTCGGAATGAGATGGCCCGAAGGGGAATAGCCGGGGTGGTGGAAGATGTGGGATGCCTCGGTCTCTGCTACGCGGAGCCCCTGGTGGACGTGAGCAAGCCAGGCGGCGCCCGCATCCTGTACAGCAGGGTGACGCCCGACAGGGCCCGCCGCGTTGTCGAAGGGTATCTCCTGAGTCAGGACCCCCTTTCTGACCTGGCTCTGGCCACCTGGGGCCCAGAGCCGTACAAAGGGATCCCCTCTATCGAAAGCCTCGACGTATGGCGGCTGCAGAAACGTGTCGCCACCCGGAACTGCGGCCTTATCTCTCCCACGGACATATACCAATACATAGCGGCGGGTGGATACGCGGCCCTTGACCGTGCCCTGAGCGGCGTGACCCCTCAGCAAGTCATAGAAGAGGTCACCAAGTCGGGCCTTCGAGGCAGGGGGGGTGCTGCCTTCCCCACGGGCACCAAGTGGGGTTTCTTAGCCCGGTCCCCCGGCCCCGTCAAGTACATCCTCTGCAACTGCGAAGAGGGTGACCCGGGAGCTTTCAACGATAAGGGAATCCTGGAAAGCGACCCCCACACGGTCGTCGAAGGCATCACCATCGCAGGCTACGCTACAGGGGCCAGCTACGGCCACATCTTCATCCGCCATGGTCACGAAGGGCCCATCTCCAGGGCCCGCCAAGCCATAGAGGCTGCGCGCGAGGCAGGCCTCCTGGGCCGCAATATCCTGGGCTCGAGCTTCAGTTTCGATATTGAGGTAGCGCTGACGGGTGAGTCCTACGTCTCCGGCGAGGAGACGGCCTTGATGGAGGCCATCGAAGGCAAACGGGCCATGCCCCGATTCCGCCCCCCCTTCCCCGCCCAGGTGGGCCTGTGGGGACGGCCCAGCAACGTCAACAACGTGAAAACCTTGGCCTACATACCTGAGATCGTCTCCAGAGGAGGGTCCTGGTTCGCCTCTATTGGCACTGAGGGCAGCAAGGGTACCGTTGTTCTATGCATAACAGGCTCCGTGGCCCGGCCTGGGATGTATGAGGTGCCCCTGGGCATGACCCTATCGCAAGCCATCTCCGACCTGGCCGGGGGTGTGCCGGAAGGCCGAAAGCTCAAGCTGCTCCAGACTGGCGGACCCCTGGGAGGGGTCCTTGACGGCGAGAAGGCGGACATCCCTATGGACTTCGAGGCTATGGCCAAGGCGGGCGCCATCCTGGGCTCCGGTGGAATCATCGTGGGCGACGACAGGCTCTGTGCCGTGGACCTCACCAGGGTCCTGGTGGCCTTCTGCCAGTTTGAGTCCTGCGGAAAGTGCTTCCCCTGTCGGCTGGGCATGACCCACCTCCTTGAGGTGATGGAGCGCATCGCCTCCGGCAGGGGTGAGCCCCAGGACCTGGAACTCATGAACACGGTCGGCCAGGCTATGACTATGGGCTCCCTGTGCGGCCACGGCCAGTTGGGTTATAACCCAGTCTCCTCGGCCCTACGCTACTTTGAGAATGACTTCCGATACCACCTGGAGAAGAAGAGGTGCCCTACGGGGAGCTGCGACGGTCCCCGCTTCACCCCATCGAGGACACGCCCCACTGCTTACCCTGGCCTGCTGCCAGCCTCAGCCCCCGCCTATGCTCCCAGCCCCAGCTAGCTGTTCAAGGAGAGAAACCGATGGCCGATGAGGTGACCCTTCGGATCGACGGGAGGGAGGTCAAGACCCGCGCGGGGAAGACGGTGATCCAGGCGGCCATGGATGCCGGCATCTATGTTCCCTACCTGTGCTACTGGCCCGGGATGAGGCCCTACGGGGCCTGCCGAATGTGTGTGGTGGAGGTTGAAGGGACGCGAGGCACCCCTGCTTCCTGCACTTTGCCCGTATCTAACGGTATGGTGGTCAAAACAGACACCCCCCCGATCCAGCAGCTCCGTAGAAACATCCTGGAGCTACTGCTTTCGGAGCACCCCCACGGCTGTCTCACCTGCCACCGTATCGAGCTGTGCGGCCCCACAGATATCTGCTTGAGACACGTAGGGGTCACCGACAGGTGTGTGGTATGTCCCAAGAACGAAAGGTGTGAGCTCAAGGATACGGTCCGCTACGTTGACGTCAGCATGGAGCTGCCCTTCACCTACAACTACCGCAGCACCGAAATCCACGTTCGGGACCCCTTCTACGACCGGGACTACAACCTGTGCATCGTATGCGCCCGCTGCACCCGCGTATGTGACGAGGTGCGGGGCGACGACGCCATCGCCGTAGTGGAGCGGGCTGGCAAGGTCCTGGTGGGGACTACCTTCGGAACATCCCTGCTGGAATCGGGATGCGAGTTCTGCGGAGCCTGCATCGATGTGTGCCCTGTAGGCGCACTGGTGGAGAGGGACTACAAGTGGGAGAAGGCGGCAAGGGTGATCAAGTCTATTTGCCCCCACTGTCCGGTGGGCTGCCAGGTAAAGCTGGAGGTCGACGGGCGTGGCCGGATAATTCGCTCCGTTGGTGACTGGACCACTCCTGCTAGCAGGGGCCAGCTCTGCTTCAAAGGCAAGTTCGGCATGGACTTTGTTAACCACAGGCGCCGTGTTACCCATCCCCTCATCAGAGAGGTGGAGGATTTTGTGGAATCTACGTGGGAACAGGCGTTGAGCTATCTGGCCGGGAAATTGAAAGGCTACAAGAACGGCACCTTCGCCCTCCTCGTCTCGCCGCGGGCCACTAACGAGGACCTCTACCTGGCCCAGAAGTTCGCCCGGGTTGTGATGGGCACCAACAGCGTGGACACCTCCACCAACCTGAGGCCAGAGCTGACCGCTCCCCTGAAGGAGTCCCTTGGCTTCATGGCCACTACAAACCCTACCTGGGACCTGGAGCAGGCCAGGGTGGCCCTGGTGGTAAACAGCAACCTGACCGAGGAGCACAACGTGGCCGCCGTACCCTTGAAGAAGGCCCATAAGAATGGCCAGAAGCTCCTGGTGGTGGACCCCAGGGAGGTGGAACTGACCCGGTATGCTGATGTCTGGCTGAGGCCCCGGCCTGGCACGGAGGCGGTCCTCCTGAGAGGCCTCCTGCGAGTCGTTGTAGAGGAAGGGCTGGAGAACCGGGACTTTGTGGATGAGCGGTGCCAGGGCATGGAGGAGCTGAAGGAGTCCCTTCTCCGCGGCTTGGATCTCGCTGAAGTTGAGGAGGTTACCGGCGTCCACCGGGACCTGATAGTCAAGGCAGCCCAGCTCTTCGCCGGCTCCAGGCCCAGCGCCATCCTCTACGCCCTCGACAACGTGCCCATTGAACAGAGGGTAGAGGTGGTTCGTGTCCTGACAGACCTGGCTCTCCTCACAGGAAACCTGGGTGTCGCCGGAGGAGGCCTGTTCCCGCTTCGACCAGGGGCCAACGAGCAGGGCGCCTACGACGTGGGCTGTGCTCCATTCCTCCTTCCTGGACAGGCTGGCCTGGAAGAGGAAGATGCCCGCCGTCGAGTAAGGGAGGCCTGGGGCCAGCCGGTCCCAGCGGAGGAGGGCGTGGGGGCCCGCGAGGTCTTTGCGGCAGTCCAAGAGGGCCGTATCAAGGCGATGCTCATCATTGGCGATAGCCCTACCTTTGACGAGGAGGCCCTTCACACCCTTGGCCGCCTGGAGTTCCTGGCTGTCCAGGAATCCTTTCTGAGCCCTCTGGCCCAGCGGGCCCACGTTGTGCTGCCCCTGGCCCCCTTCACCGAGGTTGAGGGGACTGTTACTAATCTGGAGCGCCGGGTGCAGCTAGTGCGCCAGGTAGTGGAGCCCCGCAGAGAGGCTCGGGCCCCCTGGTGGGCCCTTTGCCAACTGGCCCAGCGCATGGGCGCCGAAGGCTTCCAGTACAGAGAGCCTGCCGATGTTTTCACTGAGGTCACGCGGCTGGTTCATCTCTATGGTGGGCTGAGCTATCAGCGGCTGGAGGCAGGGGGTCTCCACTGGCCCTGCCCTAGCCAGGACCATCCAGGGACCCCGGTCCTCTACACCGAAGGCTTTCCCCAGGGAAAGGCCCGGCTAGCAGCCTTGGGTTCTGTTTCGATATCTCCGATCACCCCTTCCGAGTTCCCCTACCTCTTTGTGCCAGGCCGTGTGCTGCACCAGCCCGACCGGCCTATGGAAGTCGTTTCAGACGAAGGTCTGAACTCTATCAAGAGGGACGAGGTAATAGAGCTACATCCGGCCGACGCCGCTTCCCAGGGCATAGAAGAGGACGACTGGCTAGTGGTGATGACGGCCGGAGGCGAGCGGCTGAGAGGCAGAGCCAGGCTCAACGGGGCCCACAGGGGCGTCCTATCTGCCGCCACCCTCTTCGGTGCCCTGATGGTGCAACTGGAAACATCCAGAGAGCCGGATGTCATGCTTCGGGTACCTGGTCTTGACATAGTGCCAGCACGCCTGGAAAGGCTTCGCTAGTGCCCCGTCCCTGAAATACGCTTACGAATTGTCATTGCGAGGAGTCCCGACGCGTCAGGACGACGAAGCAATCTGGCGGTGGGACAGACCCCGCCGCGAGATTGCCACGGCCCTCCTTCGTCGGGCCTCGCAATGACATTGGAGGTGAACTAAGGAGACTCCACGCTAGTCTGTTGTGCAAATGAGCACACAAAGAATGAGCACCCGTGGTATCATGTATTCGAGAAAAATTTAACAATCCACCTGGTCTGACCTGTTGGGTCAGTATCTGTGCCTGCCCAAAGTCGCATCTGACCGTCCTATAAGCAAGGAGGCACCGTGACCCTTCAAGTTGAACGGAAGAAACGCCTGGAGGCCCCCTGCACCCGGGACTGCCCGGCCAATATCGATGTCCCTCGATACATAGGCCTGATAGAGCAGGGTGAGTTCGCCAAGGCGGTGGCCGTGGTGCGGGAGCGCATCCCATTTCCATCGGTATGCGGCCACGTTTGCTACCGCCCATGTGAGATCAAGTGTCGGCGGGTCTCAATGGATGCCCCTGTTGCTATCAACGCCCTGAAGCGCGCCGCCACCGATTACGATGCTGAGAGGGTGTGGCGCCGCCGCTGGGGGCAGACAGTGGCTCCGGATACCGGAAAGCGTGTGGCCATCGTGGGCTCTGGGCCAACAGGGCTGACTGCCGCCTACTACTTGGGGAAGCGGTGTGGTCACCGCGTCACAGTCTTCGAGGCCGAGGCAGAGCCTGGTGGACAGCTCCGCATTGGCATCCCCGCCTACCGTCTCCCCCGCTCGCTCCTGGATGAGGAAATAAGGGTAATCACGGAAACGCGTGTGGAGCTCTACTGCAACAGCCGCGTGGACTCTCTAGAGGAGCTGTGGGCCCAGGGGTTCCACGCTATCTTCCTGGCTTCCGGTGCTGGGGTGCCCCGCAAGCTAGGCCTGCCTGGCGAGAACCTCCCAGGTGTGCTGGACTGTGTGGAGTTTCTAGCCCAGGTAAATCTGGGCCAAAAGGTTGCCCTGGGACCCCGAGTTGCTGTCATCGGCGCGGGAAACGTGGCCATCGACGGGGCCCGTACCGCCAGGCGGTTGGGTGGGGAACAGGTGGCTATCGTCTACCGGCGAACCAGGGATCAGATGCCCGCCTACGATTTTGAGGTGAAGGCGGCGGAAGAGGAGGGAGTACAACTGGTCTTCTTGGCGGCCCCCGTCGCCTTCGCACCCAGGGGCAATGCCCTGGCCATGGAGCTAGAGCTGATGAAGCTAGGCGAGCCCGACTCTTCGGGTCGGCCAAGACCTGTCCCCACAGGCCAGCGGACGATCATGGAGACTGACACAGTGCTCGCCGCAATCGGGCAGGTGGCCGCGCCACCCCAGGCCTGGAGCCTCAAGACCAATCGCGACGGCACTGCCCAGGTAGACGCCAAGACCCTGGAGACCGGCACGCCCGCACTCTTTGCTGGAGGGGACCTGGTCACAGGTCCCCTGAACGTGATCGAAGCTATCGCAAATGGACGTCGGGCGGCTATAACCATAGACCGCTACCTGGGAGGCTCTGGTGATATCTCCGAGCAGCTAGCACCGGACCCGGAGGAGGGCCTTGAGATGCCTGCTTCCCTGGCCCCCCTGGGAGTGGGACCCCTTAGGCAAAGGGAGCTGGACCACCACTCGCGCACGGGCTCTTTCGACGAGGTAGACCTGGGACTCACGGCTGAGGCTGCCGTCTCTGAAGCGCGCCGCTGCATCCGCTGCGACCTGTGGCGCCTGGCTGGAGTCCCCTCCGTGTGGCCCAAAGGGAAGAAGCTCCCGGCGTAGCAGACACCCCCACAGGCCTATTCTCTCCTCCTGCTACCTGGTCAGAGGCGCACCGCCGACCTCCCCCTAGAGTGAGAAGAATTCTTTGTCTCTACTGTCCCAAACGCCCTTTTTCCAGTAAGCTTGTTCTGGAGACTTCTCTTCAAGGGAGGGGGATGAGCCTGAAGCAGAACTTACCTACTGCCAGGATGGTCAGGCGAATGGACCTGACCCAGGACCTGTGGCTGTTGTGGCTGGAGCCCAGTACGCCCTTCACCTTCAAGCCGGGCCAGTACGTTACTATCGGCACTGACGGCATAGAGCGGGCCTACTCCATTGTCTCCGCGCCCCATGAGAAAGAGCTGGAGCTCTTCCTCGAGCTGGTCCCCGAGGGAGACTTGACGCCAAGGCTCTACAGAATGACAAGTGGGGACCTGGTCTCCATGAGACCCACCGCTAAGGGCATATTCACCATGGATGCCAGAATCGTAAACCATGTCATGGTAGCTACGGTGACGGGCGTGGCTCCATACGTGAGCATCTTGCGGGACTACCTGCACCGGGCGGTGTCAGGCCATCGCTTTTTCGTCCTGCAAGGGGCCAGCTATCAGGACGAGTTCGCTTACAGAGAGGAGTTGGAGGGCTTGGTCAGGTCGCGCCCTGAGCTCATTAGATACGTTCCCACCGTGAGCCGTCCCAAGGAGCCACGCAACCATGGGTGGGACGGAGAGACAGGCCGAGTCCACAACCTGCTGGAAAAGCACCTTGGACATTGGGAACTCAGCCCCGACGATACCATAGTGTACGCCTGCGGCCACCCTGGCATGATAGAGGAGGTAAAGGCCTTGGCCAAGGCCACAGGCTACCGGTTCAAGGAGGAGCGATTCTGGAAGCAGTAGCCCAGTGGTTGGCGTTGCAAATAAGACTAAAAAGGTGTAATGGCGGATTTACGAAAGGAAGTGCTAGCTAACCAGGTACAGGGTTGGGTAGATGAAGACCCAGGCAACGTCCACGAAGTGCCAGTACTTGACTACTCCTTCCACACCCCAATAGTTTCCCTTGGTAAAGCGCCCGTCCCGACCCAGGAAAAAGACCACCAACAGAGCAAGTATGCCGGTGAGCACGTGGAAGGCGTGGACACCGGTGAGGGTGAAGAAGAGTGTCCCGTAGCCGCTGGATGGGGGGAAGAAGTGGAAAGCCTCCTTCCACTCTATACCTACGCCCACAAGAAACAGGCTTGCTAGGCCAATCGTGAACAGGATGTTTTGCCGGAAGCGCCTCTGCTCGCCGTAGGCCGCAGCCATTTCACCTCGGTAGGCGGTGAGGCTGCTGAGGAGAAGGACAATCGAGATGGCAAGGCCCAGGGGCTGGTTCACTTCCTCGGGCCGCCGGACTCCCTGGAGGAAGTAGCGGCTGGAAAGGAGTACCGAGAATAGAAAGCTCTCGGAGATGATGAACAGCCACAGCCCCAGGCGATTGATAGCCAGACGATTGTGGACAGCGTGAGTGATGGTTGCTCCAGCCAAAGTAGTTACTCCTCCCGCTGCCAGAGCTGAGGTATGTGCATAAAGTAGCGCACTATGGGCCAAGCCCCGATTGCCGCCAGGATGGCCAGGAAGGGCCAGGCGCCGGCCCGCACGCTTGTACCCACCAGGTACTCGATTATCTCAATGGCCATAAGGACTCCAAACACAACTAACCCCAGGCGCATCTTTGCGCCTAGCTCAGGCTTGCTTTTGGGGCCACTTCTCTGCGCTCGCATGTCGCCTCCTTAGTGAGTCTCTTTGTCGCCGGCGCCCCCGGCGGGGGCCGCGGCGCTGTGGACCGAGCCGGGAACACCATAGTCATATGGATGTCCAACCACAACAGGCGGGCGGGTGAAGTTCTCCAGGGGTGGTGGTGAAGAGGTCTGCCACTCCAGGGTGCGCGCCCGCCAGGGGTTGTCCGATGCCTTGGGGCCGCGGACCCAGGCGCGGACCAGGTTATAGACCATCACCAGGAAGCTAGCAGCTAGCAGGAAGGAGGCCACGCTAATAAAGAGGTTGATCCCTCCCAACTCTGGCGTGTAGTCGGCCACGCGCCGGTTCATGCCCTGAATGCCGGCCCAGAACATGGGGATAAATGTAACCTGGTAGGCAATGAACATCCACCAGAAGTGCACCTTGCCCAGGGCCTCGCTGTGCATGCGCCCCGTAATCTTGGGGAACCAGTAGTAAATCCCAGCCATAAGGGCGAAGATCTCCCCGCCCATGATGGTGTAGTGGAAATGGGCCACTACAAAGTAGTTGTCTTGCAGATTGATGTCCGTGGGGACATCTGCCAGGAAGATGCCGGTTACGCCTCCAATGACGAAGTTGAACAGGAACGCCAGCGCGAAGAGCATGGGAGTGGTGAGCCACAGCCGTCCCAGCCATATTGTTCCCAGGCCTGCCAAGAATATAACGCCTGTGGGGATGGAGATAATCTCAGTGGTGATCATGAACGGGAGGTGGAGGTAGCTGGGCATTCCGCTGGTGTACAGGTGGTGGGCCCACACGATGAAGCTCAGGGCCACAATGGCCAGGATTGCCCCCACCACATACTTATAGGCAAAGAGGGGCTTGCGGGAGAAGTGGGTCAGCACCTCCAGGGCAACACCGAAGCCAGGCAGGATCATGATGTACACAGCCGGGTGCGAGTAGAACCAGAAGATGTGCTCGTAAAGCAGTGGCTTTCCACCGCGAGCAGCGTCAAAGAAGGCGGTCCCCACCACCCTGTCCAAGATAATCATGAGCAGACCGTACGCCACAAACTGAGTGGCCGTCAGGCTGATGAGAGCCGCGGCGAAGATGGACCAAACGAAGATGGGCAGCCGCCCCCAGGTCATGCCGGGCGCTCTCAGCATGATTATGGTGGCCAGGAAGTTGAGACCTCCCAGGATGGAGGAAACCCCGAAGGTCAAGAAGGCAAGCACAAACAGCAGTCCACCCGTGGCGTTGACTACGGCCAGAGGAGGGTACGCGGTCCAGCCGGTATCGAACCCTCCAAAGAAGGGGGTGAGGATGAGCAACACCGCGACGGGGGGGACAATCCAATAGCTCAGCGCATTGATCCGCGGGAAGGCCACGTCTTCGGCGCCGATGAGCAATGGTATGGTGAAGTTGGCGAAACCGCCAAGGAAAGTTGCCACCGCCACGGCGATCATGATAATGCCGTGCAGGCTCATGGTGGTGTTGAAATCCTTGGCCCCCATAATGGTCTGCCCGGGAGCCATTAGCTCCAATCGCATCAGCACCGACAGAAGGCCCGCCAGAAGGAAGAGGACCACAAAGGTCACCAGGTACTGAACGCCGATGGTCTTGTGATCGGTGGTGAAGCGGAAATAGCGTGGCCAACCAAAGGCCTCTGTATTCTTTACCGGCAGGCCAAACCACTCCCTGGCCCAGTTGTCCCACAGGCCCACTCCCAGCACCCAGCCGATGAGAGCAAATAGATAGCCCAAGGTGATCACCGGCTGCGTAGCTGGGCGGTCTGTGATTGTGGTCAAAAGGGTGGCTGCGCCTGCGCCTATCAGGAACCCCACAACGGCGAAGGCCAGCCCTTTGCCAATAGGCCGCAAGGCGGTCAGTACGGCCATCGGCTTACCTCCTGGCTGTTTGGGTTTGCTGAGCTACCCATGCCTCGAACTCGCTCTGCTCCACCACCCGGACTGGGACTGTCATGATACTGTGCCCTAAGCCGCACAGCTCGGTACACTGTAGCCGAAGCTGAGTATCGTCCCCAAAGGTCCCCGTCTTGTCGGGCGTTGCGTGCACGGTGGTGACCATTCCGGGGACAGCGTCTATCTTCATGCGAAAGGCGGGCACCCAAAAAGAGTGCAAGACGTCCCTGGAGGTGACATCAAACCGGACGTGCTTGTCTACCGGCAGAACCAGCTCTTTGAAGGTAGAAACATTCTGCTCCGGGTAGGTAAACCGCCACGCGAAGCGCATCCCTTCCACCTTTACCACCATGTCCGGCTCCTCATGGGACAGGTCCGCCAGCTCGTTCATGCCAATGATGCCCGGATAGATGACCATCAAGACGGTCAGGCCACTGGTCACTGCAAACCAGACTGCTATCAGACGGCCGTGGCTACGTATGGGCGGCCCGTCCTGGGAAGGCTCGCCCCTGATGCGAAAGCGAATAATGCTGTAGGCTAAGGTGGCTATCACAAAGGCCACGACGGGGACAGCCAGCACCATAAGAACGCGGAATGCGCCGTCCACTATGGCGGCCTCTTTGGCGGCAGCCAGGGGAGAGAGGTCCGAAATGGCTACCAAGGCTTCCCCAAGGATAGTTAGAACAACCCAGAGAATGGCAACAATAAAGGTGTGTCTATTCAACTGGTGCTTCCCTTTACTCCGTTAGCATTTTGACCCGCGGAGGCTGCTTGTTGATCCTTCGCCATCGTGAAAGGCCTCACGACCATCGTAGGGCTCTATGGAGACCAAAACTAGGTGCAATCGCACCACCCTCGTCCTCACTAGCTCCGTTCATAGCCCATAGATGTCGTGTTTGTACTCACCAGCAACGGCTTAACGTTCCGCTCCGAATTCCGACCCTGGGGCTTCGAACTCGGCCTATCCAAGACCGAGAGGCCGATATTGTGTCGGGCACCCGAACGTTCGCGCAGGAGACGGAAGGGTTATAGAGCTCCTAGATTGGATTGACTTGGTGTGCTATCATCAAATTAACTTATGGCGGCGGTGTACGATGTCTAAAGCGAAGGCGGAGGACCCCGGCGGAGCGGGATGGGAAGACCTCGTTACTCACGACGGAGTCTTTGCGATCGACTCCCTGCAACGCATAACGTACTGGAGCGCCAGCGCAGAGCGTCTCCTGGGCTACCGACCTAAGGATGTAATAGGAAAGCTGTGCTACGAGGTTGTGGGAGGACGTGATTCGCGGAACTACCGCTTCTGTCGGCGCAACTGCCCAGTGATGGCGAACGCCCGGCGGGGCAGGCCAACGCCGGATTATGACATCCTGTGTGTCCTTCCCACTAGCCAGGAAAGGTGGCTGAACGTCAGCGTCGCTATACCCAAGAGGCCCAGAGCTGAGTTTCGGGTCATCCACCTTTTTCGAGATGTAAGTCAGCGCCGCCGCACCGAAGAGTTTGCGCGAAAGGTCAGTAGCGGTCTACGGCACCTGTTAGAAGAAAATGCGCCCTCTCAGCGTGAGGTTAGCTTAAGCCCCACGCCCCTGCCCAAGCTTGCACGTCGGGAACTTGAAGTGCTGCGTCTCCTGGCCACCGGAATGAGTACCCGCCAAATAGCTGATACTCTAGGCCTGCGTCCGGTTACTGCTCGTAACCACATCACGCGGCTCCTCACCAAACTGGGAGTTGAAAACCGCCTCCAGGCGGTGGTCTATGCCTCCGAGCGCAGGCTGATCTAAGATTAGTCCGCTGTTGCCGGCCCTGGTTACGCCGATAGTCGAAGTGTAAGTTCAAAAGTTCTGGCTTCTGTGCCTCTCTGCCTACCTACCAGGTTCTGAGTTGGCGGCTCAAGAGCTGTCCCCTCCTTCGGCTACCTCCAGCACCGGGATATTTTTCACTCTGGCCCCGACCTTGAGGTGCGACTCCAGACGTGGCTTCAACCTGCTAGCGGCTGAGTTACCCTACGAGGTTCAGGAGCCCCAGCACATGCAGGATGCCAATCAGGCCCAGTATCGCGCCCACCCCGAGGGAGAACGAGGCTGTGACCACTCTGACCTTGGGGAAAGGCGGTACTGTGTAGAAGAAGACCAGGCCCGTTATGACCGCGAGGGCGAGGGAGGCGACTCCCATAAGGGCGCTTGGGGTGACCGCCTCCGTCCAGCGGTTGGGGTCCAGGTTTCCGTTCATGAAGAAGAGGGCGAGGACCACATAGCCCACGGCTGCGGCAATGCTAAATAACCCCAGGCTACGGGTCTCAAAGCCCCACAAATCGTTGGCAGCCACTATCAGGGCCCACAGAGCCGCCATCAGGACGAAGATGTTGACACCAGCAAGGGTCTCTCCCACGTCACCATCAATGGCCAGAGCAGCAGGAGTGACCAGAACAGAGCCCACAGGCTTGAGCACAACCAGGGCGAGCAAGGCTACGGCCACCGCTAGACTGATAACGCCGGTGGTCTTGCTGTCCCGTAGCAGCCGTAGGTGATTCCATCCGTAGGCCCAAATGGCTGCGCCGACAAGGACTAGTGCTAGAGGTTCCATTCACTACCCCCTTTCCTGTGTATGGCTTCTTCCCAGGCCCGTGAGTACAACCCCCTCGTTACGACTTCCACTAATATGCACCCGTAAGCATTCCGTATTATCTCAAGCCAGCGGCGCGTAGTATACGCTCCACTAGGGCGGTGTCAAGAGCTTGCTGAGGAAATCAAAGGTGGCAACGGCAGGTTTCGAACCTGCGACCTAGCGCTTATGAAGCGCCCGCTCTACCCCTGAGCTACGTTGCCACTACTCCAATTGTACACGAAGGCCCCAGGAGGCATGTCAACGCGAAGCCCCCTGTACCTGTGAGGGCTGCGCCAAAGACCGAACCCAGAGATGAGAGGGTGATTCACTGGGCGGATTTCAACTTTTTGTATCAAAAATATCTCAGAAATATCGTGGGAAATGGCTTAGTTTTTTATTGACTTCCTACACGTCGGCGTTATAGTATTGCTCATCAGAAGCGGACACAGGAAAAATGTGTCCCCAGAGGGAGGTCATAGATCATGGCTTCGCAGGCCAAGGGCAAGAATAGTACACGCAGCGTCTTCAAAGAGTTTCCCGCCTCCATCAAGGTCGTCGGCGTCGGCGGTGGTGGTGTAAACGTCATCACGAGGATGATGAAGAGGAGTGTCCCCGGGGTCAGCTATATTTGCGTAAACACTGACATAAAGTCCCTGCGGC
>JACPCK010000035.1:60000-178299 GCA_016179845.1 Chloroflexota bacterium
TGTTGGGCTCCAGCTACCTGGAGACCTCCCTCGCTCGCGCCATGAGCTGGCAGCCCCACTTCATCGGCGCCGACGCTGGCTCCACAGACCACGGCCCGGCAGCTCTGGGACAGGGCATCTGCATGTTTCCCAAGCAGGCTGTCAAGCGCGACCTCAGGCTGATGCTCCTGGCGGCCCGCTCCCACAACATCCCACTGCTCATCGGCAGCGCAGGCACCGCTGGAGCCGACCCTAACCTGGCCTGGACCACCGACATTCTGCTGGAGATAGCCCGAGAGGAGGACCTTCACTTCAGGCTGGCCCTTATCCACTCCGAGCAGGAAAAGAAGTATTTGAAGCGGAAGCTCCGTGAGGAGAAAGTCCGCCCCCTTTACCCGACTATCCCTATCAGCGAGGAGACCATCGACAGGGCCAGCCATGTCGTGGCCATGATGGGTACAGAGCCCTACATCGGGGCCCTGGATGCAGGGGCCCAGGTGGTTCTGGCCGGTCGTTCCAGCGACACCTCCATATTCGCCGCACTTCCCATACGGTGGGGCTTTCCCGCAGGCGTAGTGTGGCACGCTGCCAAGATACTGGAGTGTGGCGCTGCCTCAGTCGCCGTGCGCCGCCACCCCGACGGCATGATGGCCTGGATACGGAAGGACCACTTCGTCGTCGACCCACCTAACCCTGACTACATCTGCACGCCCCAGAGCGTTGCCTCTCATACCCTCTACGAAAACGCAGACCCCTTCCTTCTGGTGGAGCCCAGCGGCACCTTGGACACCTCCCACGCCCGGTACGAGGCCATCAGCGACCGCGCCGTCAGGGTTTGGGGCAGCGACTTCATCCCGGCCAAGAGGTACACCGTCAAGCTGGAAGGGGCCGAGCTGGTCGGCTACCAGAGCGTTATCATCGGCAGCATCCGCGACCCCATCATGATCCGCCAGATAAGGAGTTGGCTGGCCGACATGCAGGTGAGGCTTGACCAGCGCATCAGAGACGCCTTCGGCGGTATCGAGATGGACAGGGACTATCAGTTCTTCGTCCGGGTATACGGCCTCGACGGCACCATGGGCCCCCTGGAGCCCGTCACCACCCCAGCCCACGAGCTGTGTCTGGTCATGGAGATCACCGCGCCCTCCCAGGAGCTGGCCACCGCCATCGCCGATGCCGCGGAGCACTTCGCCCTCCACTACCCCGTCCCAGAGTGGCACGGCCTCATCACTGGCCTTGCCTACCCCTACAACCCGGCCGTCCTCAATCGTGGCCCCGTCTACCGCTTCAGCCTCAACCACGTCATGGAGATCGAGGACCCACGTGAGCCTTTCCCTATGGAGCTTGTGGAGGTGTAGCTGTGGCGAAACTATGGGAGATCACCAGGCTCATCCGCAGCAAGAACGCCGGGCCATTCGTCCTTACCTTCGACATCATGTTCGACGACCCTGAAGCCTACGCACAGACAAAGACCTCCGGCCTCATCTCCCCCGCACTGGTGGCCCGCCTGTATAACGTACCCGAATCCCAGGTCCGACTCTTCTACTGCGACAACGCCCTGGCCATCAAGTTTAGTATCCCCAGGCCCATCTTCTCTGGTGATCTAAGAGACAGCGATGTCTTCGGCGGCCAGCAGTTCGGCCCCCTGGTGGACATTGAGGTGCCCGGCGTGGCGTGACCTACCGCATTCTCCAGACGGGCTTTCGTTTCTCCGCAAAGGCCATGCGGCTGAGACGCTTGATGAAGAAGGAGTTCCTGCGGGTACTAGCACAGGTGGCCTTCCCTATTACTGCGGTGCCCATCAGCGGTATCGCCCTCACTGTTATGCTAACGCATGGGCGGTGACATCTTATATACTGTCTGGTAAGCAGAGGCCTATTCCAGTTCCGAGTGCTGTACCGATGCATGTTGCAGTTGCCCGCTTGACCTTGAGGCTTCCGGAGAACCACAGCCTTAAGGAGAAGCGTCATGTCATCCATTCCCTCTCATCGAGGCTCCGTAATCGCTTCAACGTTGCTGTTGCTGAAGTGGATGGCCATGACCTGTGGCAGTTGGCCATCCTGGGTATCACCAGCGTTAGCAGCGACGCCAGCCAGGCCCAGGAGATTCTTGCCAGTGTTGCCAGATACGTGGATGGGGGCCTTCAGGGAGATGCTGAGGTGGTGGAGTGGAACACGGAGGTACTCCCCGGTCCCTAGAGCGAGACATGGACGTTGCTGTATTTCTTCAATCCATCAAAGGGCAGCCCTGGTATCGAGACCAGATTGCTCACTTGGAGATGCTCCCCCCAAGGGAGGCTGTAGTCCAATCTCTGCCGGACTTTCTTCATCCGTCTCTGGCTGCGTCCCTCCGCTCCCTGGGCATTCAACACCTATATAGCCATCAGGCTGAGTCTATCAGCCTTCTCAGGGATGGCAAGGACACTGTAGTAGCTACCCCTGCTGCCAGCGGCAAGAGCCTCTGCTATCACATCCCGGTCATCCAGGCTGTGCTGGAGGACTCCTCCTGCCGGGCCCTGTACCTGTATCCGACAAAGGCCCTGGCGCAGGACCAGTACCGCAGCCTCGGGTCCCTTGTGCCGGCCCAGTCCAGGATTCGCTACGGCGTATACGATGGAGACACCCCTCCTGAGGAGCGGGTAGCCCTCCGACGCTCCTGCCACATCCTTCTCTCTAACCCCGATATGCTTCATGTAGGGGTCCTGCCCAACCACCGTGCCTGGGCCAGGTTTCTTCAGGGCCTCCGCTACGTGGTAGTAGATGAGGCCCATGTGTACCGTGGGGTCTTCGGCTCTCACGTGGCCCAGGTTCTACGTCGCCTGCGTCGCCTGTGCCACCGCTATGGCAGCAGCCCCAGGTTCGTTCTGGCTTCAGCTACCATAGCCAATCCACAGGAGCTGGCCCAGACCCTGGTGGGCTTGCCGTTCACAGCCGTGACTCAGTCAGGATCTCCCGCTGGCCCAAAGGCCTTCATATTTTGGAACCCTCCCCTGGAGAACTCAGCCAGGCATACCCGCCGCAGTGCCGCCGGCGAAGCTATACGCCTGTTGGTGGAGCTGTTGAAGATGCGGGCCCGTTCCATCGCTTTTGTCCGCACCCGTACTCTGGCGGAACTCGTCGCCAGAGCTGTGCGGGATGCGCTCCTGGAGATCGACAGGGAGGTAGCCCAAAGGGTAAGCCCCTACAAGGGGACCTACCTCCCGGAGGAGCGCCGTCGCATCGAGCAGGAGCTGTTCCGGGGGGAGCTACTGAGCGTGGTCGCCACCTCTGCGCTGGAGCTGGGCATCGACATCGGTGGTCTGGATGCCACCATCATAGTAGGCTACCCAGGCTCCGTGGCCAGTGCATGGCAGCAGGCAGGCCGCAGCGGCCGTCGCTCGGAGGAGAGCCTGGCGGTCCTCACAGGGCGCAACGATCCTCTGGACCAGTTTCTCATGGAGAACCCGGGGTTCTTCTTTGAACGCCCCCATGAGCAGGCCCTCATCGGGCCGGAAAACCCCCATATTCTTGGTCCTCACCTCCTCTGTGCCGCCTATGAGGCTCCACTGGTCAAAGCCGACGAGGAGTTTTTTGGGCCCTCTTCCCGCGACCTGGTTCGCGAGATGGAAGAGCAAGGCCTGTTGCACCGCCACCAGGGGCGCTGGCATGTTTCGCCCGATCTGGCCTATCCGGCTGAAGGGGTCAATATCCGCTCTGCCACCTCCCGAACCTTTACTGTGGTCGAAAGGGACTCCGGCAGGGTTCTGGAAACGGTTGATGAGCCCTCGGTCTATTCGCAGCTTCATCCCGGCGCGGTATACCTCCATCAGGGGGAGACCTACGACGTGGTAGACCTGGACCTGAAATCCAGGGCGGCAATCCTGGTCCAGAAGGACCTTCCCTACTACACCAGGCCCAGGGAGTTGGCGGACCTGCGGATCGTGGCCGTTCGGCAGCAAAGAAGGGCGCCCGGTGCCAATGTGTACCTCGGCGAGGTGGAGGTCTCCCACACTGTTGTTGGCTATGTAAAGCTGGCCCACTTCGCAGACCAGGTGCTAGGCCAGGAGCCTTTGAACTTGCCGCCCTACCAGTTCCGGACCGTGGCCGTGTGGTGGGGGATATTCCCGACGGCGTCCTTCACCACATAGCTGGCGGCAGCATGGACCTGGCCGGTGGCCTCCATGCTGCGGAGCACGCCGCCATTGGCATCCTGCCCCTCTTTGCCCTCTGTGACCGGGCTGATATTGGGGGTTTATCAACTCCTCTTCACCCCGATACGGGCAGGCCTCAGATCTTCATCTACGACGGCCATCCCGGCGGCGTGGGCATAGCGGAAGGCGGCTTTGGCGTCGTTGAGAAGTTGTGGGACGCGACCCTTTCCCTTGTCTCTCGGTGCCCCTGTCCGCAAGGTTGCCCCGCCTGCGTCCAGTCTCCCAAGTGCGGCAACAACAATGAACCCTTGGACAAGTTAGTGGCCGGGACCATCCTCAGGGGGCTTCTTGGCATGCCTCTTTAGCAACCGGGCCACCTTTCCCTGCTAGCAGGCTCAGGAGGTTCCCCGTGGTGGCCTGTGCCACATTCTCTAGGGACACGTTCCATAGTTGGGCCAGCTTCTCCGCCACCGCCCTCACGTGGCGGGGCTCGGTCCAGCTCTCCCGCTTTTTCTTGAAGGGCTGTGGGTAGCAGTCGCTCTCCAGCACTACGGTCTCAGGTGACAGCCTTTTGGCCACTTCTTGCAGGTGCAGCAAGCGTAGCAAGGGTTTGGCCAGGGATATATGAAAGCCCAGTTCGATGCATCGGCGGGCTGTAGCCTCGTCCCCCTGGAAGTAGTGCATGGCTCCACCTACCGTCCATGCCCTCTCCTCCTCCAGAACCCTCAGCACCTCTAGGTCAGCTTCTCTGGAGTGGAAAACGACGGGCAGTCCCAGGTCTTTTGCCAGGCGCACCTGCTCGCGGAAGGCCTGATACTGAATGTCCCGATCAGGGGCGCCCTTCAGGAAGTCCAGCCCCACCTCGCTGACAACCACAACCTTCCGACTGGAGAGGGCCAGGTCCCGTAGCTCGGTGAGGGTCCTCTGGTCCAGAGGCCTTTGCAGGTCCATGGGGTGTATGCCAACACCAGCAAATACATCCTCATAACCTTCTGACAGGCGGAGGCAGGCCCGTGAGGAGTCCAAAGTGGTCCCTGCCGCAATGATTAGGCCGACGCCTGCGGAGCGGGCCCTAGATAGCACTGAGAGGATTTCCTCCTCCGGATACTGGTCCAGGTGTGTGCGCGCATCGGCCAGGAACGGCTTGGGCAGCAACTTGTCCACCATAGCTGGCTTATGATAGCTTTTACATGTGGCGAAGTCACTTGCCTCGCAGCACGGGCAGGCCGGTTCTCGTCGGCCTGTTCCAGCACTGGCTGTAGACTCCTCGACTGACGTTGGTGGGCCGCCGGGGCGCCTTCAGTGGCTCTCTTATGGTTCCTTCTTGCCCCTGATGGTGCTATTGCTCCTGCTGGGGTGCTCGGCGCCCAAAAGCCCAACGCCTGTCCCTCAAGCCTCGGTAACGCCCAGGCCTACGGCTACATCTGCGGCGACCTTACTGCCTTCTCCAACAGCTCCAAGGGGTGTTCTACGGGTCGCGGTCAGGACGAAGCCCCCGCACCTAGACGTGCACAGAGAGGTCTCACCCGCTCTGGCAGCCTACGGCCCGGGCCTGGCCTACAGCCGATTGCTCCGCCTTCGATCAGGCCCTGATGTTCAGCCCCCCAGCCTGGAGGTCGAGTGCGACCTCTGCCTCTCCTGGGAGCAGACTTCGTCCACTGTCTACCTTTTCACTCTTCGCAGTGGTGTGAAGTGGCATAATATCCCCCCAGTCAACGGGCGTGAGCTTACGGCGCAGGACGTGGCAGCTAGCTTTGAACGCATGTTGACTCCCGGCCTCGCCACCGCCAAGCTTCTGCAAAACCTGGCCTCGGTCACGGTAGTGGATACGTACACCCTGAAGGTTGAAGCCAGAAAAGCCGACGCTGATTTCCTCCTTACCCTGGCCGATGGTCACGCTAAGGTGCTGCCGCAAGAGCTGTTGCGGGACCCGGCCGGTCTTCAGAACGGTCCAGTGATAGGCACTGGGCCTTGGATCTGGGTGGACGACAGCAAAGTAGATGGAACTGTCCTTCGGTCCAACAGCGCCTACTTCGAGCCTGGTGTGCCGCGTCTGGAGGAGGTGAGGTTCCAGTTCATCCCGGACGAGGCCACAGCCTATGCCGCCTTCAGCTCCCGTCTCCTGGACCTTCATCAGGTGCTGCCTAAAGACTGGCAAGGTCTTCTCTCCCGGCATCCCTCCCTCGAAACCCTGCGGTATCCTCTTGTTGCCACGGGGCTGGAGCTGGCCCTGAAGACCACCTCGGCGCCTTTTGACGACCTGAGGGCAAGAAAGTCCCTCTTACTGTCCCTGGACCCGTGGTCCCTTAACGCCAGCGTGTGGCAGGATATGGCATATGTAAGTGTGGGGATGCCCGTCGTCAGGGCCGACTGGCTCCTGGGGGAGGCTGAGCTCAGGTCCTATTTGGCCAGTCCCTCAGAGGCGAGGGCTCTTCTCTCCTACTTTTCACCCTCTTCTCTCTCCTTTGTTCTCACCGTCGCAGACCTGGGGCCCGAGTATCTGACCTATGCTCGGGGACTGGTAGACCAGATGCGGTCTGTTGGGTTCCGCCCCGAGTTGAAGACGGTAAATCCCCTGGTATATGGTGCTAACGTGTGGCAAGGCGGGGAGTACGTTGCCTATTTAGGCCCCATAGCCCCCATGCTGACGCCAAATGACTACCTTCTAGGAGTGGCCCACGGCGGCGGACGCTGGAACACCCACGGCCTTAAGGAGCCCTCCCTGGACCGCTTGATAGAGGCCCAGGCGGTGGAGACAGATCCTCAGAGGCGAAAAGAGTTGGTGCTAGAGCTGCAACGGGAGTTCCTGGACAAGGCGGTCCGCTTTCTTCCCACCACCCGAAAGGTGCCTTGGGCCTGGTGGCCCCATGTTAAAGGGTTCTATCCCAACCTGGCCGCCTTTGAGTCATTCTTCTGGGCAAGAATATACATCGAAAAATAGAGGTGCCGAGAGTCCTTGTCTCTTCATCCCCTCTTTTTCCTGTACTCCTGGAGGCCTTCTTCGAGCGTTGCCCAGGGCAGCAGCGCACACTTTATGCGTAGCGGGTACCGACGGACATCTCCCAGAGCTGTGAGGTCCCCCAGCTTCTCCTTGTCGTGAGGTCCCAGGGACTCTCCTTCCATCAGGCCCTTGAGCAACCGGTAGAGGAGCAGCGCCTCCTCCAGGCTGCGGCCTTTGATGGCATCCCCCATCATGGAGCCGGAGGCCTGGGATATGGTGCAACCCCGGGCCTGGAGCCCTACCTGAGCTATGTTCCCATCAGACACCCTAGCCTGAAGATAGACCTCATCGCCGCAGAAAGGGTTCAGCCCGTGGGCGCTGAGGTCCGGGTCCTTTATATCTCCTTCGTTGCGGGGATGACGGTAGTGGTCCAGAAGGATGTCCCTATATAGGGGCTCCAGCCTGTCCAGGCGTAGCCCGTACCGCTTGTCGTCTTGCACCATCGCCACCCCCTGCCATCACTCTACGAGAATGGGCCCCCCTATGACATCATAGGTTGCCCGATAAACTTCGCGCTCCTTCTGGAAGTGGTCGCTCAGGTTTACGGCCACACAGTGATGGGAGCCCGGCCTTCTCGGAAACAGCCTGCTACACTCAGGACACAGCCACTGGTTCAGGCTGAGAGGACTGCTTACCTCTCGGCCAACAACAGAGCGGCTTGTCTTATCCTCTCCATACACCGCACCTGGCCCAAAACCTCCATGGTCTCAAAGAGGGGCGGCGCGGCCATCCGGCCCGTTAGCGCTACACGCAGCACCCCGAAGAGCTGTCCCGTTTTCAGGCCCAACTCCGCGGCCAGTCGCCGCAGGACCTCTTCCAAAGAGGCCCGGTCCCATGACCCAAGCCTGTCGAGCTGCTGCAAGGACATTTCGAGCGCCTTCCGGGCACTCTGGGTATCCATCTCCTTCTGCACCAGAAGGGACGGCTCATACTCCGGCCGTTTCACAAAGAAAAAATCGCTCAGCTCAGGCCCGTCGCTCAGGGTTCTCAGGCGGTCCTGGATGAGGGGTACGATACGTTTGAGGTATCCCTGGTCAATTGGCCTGGCCACCTCTCCAGGCAGCCCACCCATCTCAGCGGGGCGCTCCAGGAAGGGCACCAGCCGTCTTGCAATTTCCTCCGGCGGCAGAGAGCGGATATATACGCCGTTCATCCAGGTTAGCTTTTCCTGGTTGAAGATGGCGCCGGCCTTGGATATGCGCTCTGTAGAGAAATGGCGAATCAGGTCTTCCCTGGAGATCACCTCCGTCCTGTCGTCCAGGGACCAACCCAGGAGGGCCAGATAGTTGACCAGAGCCTCTGGTAGGTAGCCCTTACCCCGGTACTCGATGGCCGAGGTGGCCCCGTGTCGCTTGGACAGCTTGGAGCGGTCCGGCCCTAGGATCATAGGCAGATGGGCGAACAGGGGAGGCTCAAAGCCAATGGCCTGGTAAAGTTGCAGGTGCCGAGGTGTGCTGGGGAGCCACTCCTCAGCTCGCATTACGTGGCTTATGGCCATGTGGTGATCGTCCACCACGTTGGCCAGGTGGTAGGTTGGCCAACCGTCCGATTTCAGTATCACAAAGTCGTCCAGAAGCCGGTTCTCCCAGGAGACATGGCCCCTGATCAGGTCGTCCACCTCGGTCCTGCCCTGAGGTGGGGTTTTGAAGCGGACCACCGTGCGTATCCCCTTCTGCCGCTGACTCTCGACTTCGTCTGCTGTGAGGCTCCGGCATTGCCGATCGTAGCCGGGAGGTACCTTGCGCTGGGCCTGCCACTCCCTGAGCTTGGCCAGGCGCTCCTCGGAGCAGAAGCAATAGTAGGCGGCGCCCTGCTCCACCAGGCTCGAAGCGTAGCGCTGGTACATAGACAGTCGTTGGGATTGAAGGTACGGCCCATAGGGACCATTGACGCCGGGCCCTTCGTCCCAGTCCAGGCCCAGCCATTCCAGCGCCTCGAGGATTGCTGCTTGGGCCCCTGGCACCAGGCGGTCCTGGTCTGTGTCCTCTATGCGTAGAATGAACTTGCCCCCGTGGTGGCGGGCGAAGAGCCAGTTAAACAGGGCCGTACGGATATTGCCCACATGAGGCTCCCCCGTTGGGCTTGGCGCGTAGCGGACCCTGACTGGTGTAGTCATATCCAGAGCGTATTGTAGCATAGGGAGACTACGACAATCGAAGAGGGGGTCTTTTGGACCCCCTCAACCGGTGGCAGAGAATGGCCTGTCCCTGCCAGTATCAGCCAGTTAAACCCCTGAACCATCGACCTACAGACGCCAGTATGCTCAGGACGCGGCTCCACAAGCTCACAGGGCCCGGTCCCGCTCGGCTGTCTGCGGAGGGGCCGTCCGACCCCTCCACCGGCAAGGGGGTGTCCTGCATCCCCGGCTCGATCTCTTTGTATGCAGAGGCCTCCAGTTCAGTCACCTCGTAGGGTGTCCCGTCCAGGACGACGATGACCCTTTCTGCAACAGCCAGATAAGACCTGGCCCAGGGGTACCGCTCGGCCAGCCTGAAGTACTCCGGGCTGCCGAAAGGCACCTGGATCGTGGGCCTTCCTTCCACATAGGCCGCATCTACCCACACCCTGTCCCTCAGGACGAAGGTCTTGTCCACGGCGACTCGCACCTGAGGGCCTGTTGGCGCTGTGGGAGCCACTGTGGCGCTAGAGTAGGATGTGATGGTCTGGCTCTGCTCTACCGCGGCACGGCCCGAGGCTGGCATCGGTACGGGCGTTCCCATCGGCCCTGGTCTGCCCAGGGGGACGGGCCCCGGCTCCGGTACAAAGAAGGACGTATATGGAGTGGCGATCCCGTACTGTTTGCTGAGTCCTATGACCTCTTCTACCAGCTCCCTATCTTGGCCCTTAAGACGGATCTCCTGAAGCAGGAACCCTATCTTTCGGCTGGCCCACAGGCGTGGCAGGGAGGTATCGTCCCGTGCTTCTTCGGGAAAAGCGTTGCCCGCGTACTCGAAGACCCTCTCCCGTCCATCGGCCATACCGCGTAGGGTAATGGTCACCCTTTCCTCAGGGCTCCGGTAACGTCCTGCTATCACCAACTGGTTGCCCAGGAAGAGGTCCGGCAGGCGAGGAGGGTAAACGTCCAAGACCTGCACTTTGCCGTAGTCCAGCCTCAGGTCCGTGAGGACAGGGGCCGCCACCTTACCGTAGAAGCTTGACAGGGCTTCCTCCAGGTTCTCACCAGGCTTCACGTACTGCGAGGCACCGCCAAACTCCTGGGCTACGCTATCCAGCAGCATGGTGTTTACATCGAACCCCACGCCAAAGGTAAAGATACGCGTGCCAGGCCTGCCTTTTGCCTTCGATTCCTTCAGGATTTGGGCCGGGTCCATGACGCCTACTGTGGGCAGGCCGTCGGTGAGGAAGATGATGATAGTGGGACGCTCTCCAGAGACCATCGCTACGGCTTCCTCCAGGGCCGCCCCGATGTTTGTGCCGCCCTGGGCCTGGAGGGAATCGATAAACTTCAGAGCGTCCTGCCTCTGCGCAGCCGTGGCCAGCCCCCTCTGGAAAGGCTGGACGAAGGAGCTAAACGCCAGGATATTGAAGCGGTCTTCCTTGCCCAGGTTGCCCAGAATATAGCGGAGGGCGGCTTTGGCCTCTTCCAGCTTCTGGCCAGTCATGCTGCCCGATACGTCCAGGACTAGGAGCAGGTCTTTGGGTACAATCTGCCCCGGCTCTACCTTTACCTGCGGGCTTACCAGGAGCAGGTAGTACCCTGGCTCTCCCGGTCGCCGGTAGGTCAGCAGAGTGAGGCCCAGCTCCGATTCCGACACTGAGTAGAAGAGGCGGAAGTCCCGGTCCAGGGTTACCTTGGAGCCCTCGAAGCTGATGTGGGCCTTGAAGTCATCGGGCCGGGAGATAGACACCGGATGGCTGGGTGAGTAAACAGCCTTGATAGGTACCCTGGAGGCTATGTTGACACTCACGGCGACTTCGTTGACCACTAGGTGGGCGAAGGCAGGCAGGTTTAGAGGATACGAGTAGCTTGCCAACCCCCTTTCCGCCTCCAGGAGCTGGGAGTACTTCAGTTGGACCCGCCGTTCACCCTTGGGCGGTATGGGGAAGACGTTGAGCTGAAAGGCATCGTTGCCTATGTATTCCAGAAGGGCAGGGTCCCGCCTGCTCCTCACGATCTCCTCATACAGCCGGCGGGCCTCCTCTTTGGAGAGGAGTTCGCCCTCCATCACCTTGCCGTCCACATGCATGACCAGACTGGACACCGAGACACCCTTGGCAAAGGGGAACAGGAAGGTGCCTTCCAGAGGCACATCGGCGGGATTGTAGAAGACCTGGTCAACCTGGGTTGTGGCTATATGGTCCTTTATGTCAACGGCAACCCTTATGTATTTGACCTCCACCGGCGGCAAAGGCGTCGGCCTGATGGGGGGTAAGGGAAACGGAGGGTGAAAGGCGGGCGTGGGGATTCCGGAAGGCGGTTCTGGACCCTGGGCCAACGTGACCCCTGGAGCAAGAAGAATGAACAGCAGCAACGCTATTTGGCTTCCCAGCAGCATTATCCTTCTCATAGCCCGGCCCTCCCAGAGTTCCTGTCTTAAAGACGCACGGATGACGGGAAAAGTTCCAGGGACCCTTTTCCTCCTTCGGAGCGTCCCGCGGCTTCAACCTTGACATTCCGAGGTGGCGTGGTAAAGTAGGGAAACAGCTTGTCCCTTGTCCGATTTCGTAGCATATTGTACTTGTGAGGCAAACTGTGAAAGAGTTACATGTAGACCGCGTTGCAGAGACGGTGTCCCGCCTTTGCCGCGAGGCCAACAACCATCTTCCTCCTGATGTGCTGCAAGCCCTTGAGCGTGCCCAGGCCAAGGAGGAATCCAAGGCGGGAAAACGGATCATAAGCCTGATCCTAGAGAACGCCAAGGCCGCGGCCGATGAGGAGGAGCCCCTCTGCCAGGACACCGGCACGACAGTGGTCTTCCTTGAGGTGGGCCAGGATGTCCACGTCGTTGGCGGTGCCCTCAGTGAAGCTATAAACGCTGGGGTGCGCCGCGGCTATCAGGAGGGGTTCCTGCGCAAGTCCATCGCTGCCCACCCTTTTACAAAGAGGCTCAACACCAGGGACAACACCCCCAGTATTATCCATGCGGAGATCGTGCCCGGTGACCAACTGAAGATCGGGGTCCTGACCAAGGGCGGTGGCGCCGAGAACATGAGCCGTATGGCTATGCTCAAACCTTCTGACGGGCGAGAGGGGATTGTAAATTTCGTCCTGGAGACCGTAAGCCGGGCAGGGGGCAATGCCTGCCCTCCTTCGATCATTGGGTTGGGTATAGGCGGGACCTACGACTACGTCGCCTACCTGGCCAAGAAGGCTATCACCCGGCCTCTGGGCCAGCCTAGCCCTGACCCGGACAACGCCACTCTGGAGCGGGATCTCCTGGAGAAGGTAAACGATCTGGGAATTGGGCCTTTGGGTTTCGGAGGCCGTGTCACGGCCCTTGCGGTCCATGTGGAGTCCTATCCTTGTCATATCGCTAGCTTGCCTGTAGCCGTCAACATTCAATGCCACAGCGCCCGCTACAAAAAAGCCGTTCTGTAGCTGGGCGCCGTAAGGAGACAGGGCCATGCCCATAACCATCCAGCGAGAAACGGGCCTCAAGGTGCTCACCCCGCCCCTTGCCGACGAGGAGGTGCTAGCCCTCCACGCGGGGGACGAGGTGCTGGTGACCGGGTACATCTACACGGCCAGGGATGCGGCCCACAAGCGGATGTACGAGGCTCTGGAGAGGGGAGAGTCCCTCCCCTTTGACATTCGGGGGCAGATCATCTACTACGTGGGCCCCACTCCGGCCAAGCCGGGCAAGGTCATCGGCTCCGCCGGGCCCACTACCAGCGGTCGCGTGGACAAGTACACTCCTCGCCTTTACGAAGCAGGCCTCAAGGCCTCTATCGGCAAGGGCGACCGCAATCAGGCGGTGCGAGAGGCCCTCCAGAACCATAAGGGTATCTATCTGGCGGCATACGCGGGGACCGGCGTCCTCATCTCCCGCAACATCAAAGAAGTGCAGCCCGTCGCCTATGAGGACCTGGGCACCGAGGCCATTGTCAGGCTCAGAGTGGAGAGCTTTCCTTGCACCGTAATGAACGATGCCTATGGAAAGGACCTCTTTCAAATGGCCAAGGAGCAGTGGCAGAGAGTCCGCGTGGGATAGGTCGTCCGGGCTCTGGGGCCATTACATTCGAGTCAGATACCCGGCAGTGGAAGATACATGTTTAGGGAGACGTGAATGAGGTTCTATGAGCACGAGTCCAAGGCCATTCTGGGCAAGAGAGGGGTGCCCATCCCTAAGGGGGCCCTGATCAGGAGCGCTGACGAGGCCGTAGGCGCTGCTAAAAGCGTCGGGTGCCCCGTAGTCCTCAAGGCCCAGGTCCTGACGGGCGGCCGCATGAAAGCGGGGGGTGTCAAGTTCGCTGAGACCCCCGATGAGGCGGCCCAAAGGGCCTCTCAGATCCTGGGGTTGGAGATCAGGGGGCAGAAGACTCAGAGCATTCTGGTGGAGTCCAAAGCCCAAGTGGTCAAGGAGTACTATCTGGCTGTCACCTACGACCCTGTAGCCAAGCGGCCGGTAGCCATCTTCAGTGACATGGGTGGAATAGACATCGAGGAGGTGGCGGAGACTCATCCCGAGCACATCTCCCGGACCCACTTCTCTGCTCTCCTGCCCTTCTCCGATTTCCGTATGAAGGAGGCGGTTGCCTCTCTGAGCGTTGGGGGGCGAGACCTGAGCACACTGACGGGCATCCTTTCCCGCTTGGCACAGGCCTTCCTCACCCACGACCTGACCCTGGCTGAGATAAACCCCCTCGGCAAGCTCCAGGACGGCTCCTTTGTGGCCCTGGACGCCCACATAGACCTGGAGGATGAGGCTATTGCACGCCAGAAGCCCCTCCTGACTGAGGTGGGCATGGGGCCCGAGGGGCGCCAGGCCAAGGAGCGGACTCCTTTTGAGGCCAAGGCCGCTGAGATCGACTCCAGTGACTATCGGGGAGTGGCCGGCCGTGTTGTTGAGTTCGGAGGCTCCCTGGGCCTCATCATCGGGGGGGGTGGCGCTAGCCTCACAGCCTTCGACGCCGTGCGCCGCCACGGCGGCAATCCTGCCAACTACTGCGAGATAGGCGGCAACCCCAGTGTCCGTAAGGTCGCCGCCCTGACCAAGCTCATCATCAGCAAACCCGGTGTCAATAAGATCGCCGTCGTGATGAACGTGGTCAACAACACCAGGGTGGACCTCGTCGCCCGCGGCGTGATCAAGGGCGTCATAGAGGCAGGCTATAACCCTGGTGAGAAGATCGTTGCCTTCCGAATACCAGGTGCGTGGGAGGAGGAGGGCTTTCGGCTCCTGCGAAAGTACGGCGTGGAGCCCCTCGATCGAAAGGTCTCCATCGACCAGGCCATCGTCGGCGCAATAAATAAGATGTAGGTGAGTCATGGCAATTCTGGCTGACGCGGAATCTCAAATCCTTGTACAGGGCATCACCGGCCGCGAGGCGGTATCCTTCGTAAGGGACTCCCTGGACTACGGGGCTAAGGTGGCGGCAGGAGTCACACCGGGACGGGGCGGAAGCGATGTCCACGGCGTGCCTGTCTATGACACGGTCAAGGAAGCAGTGAAACGCCACAAGATTGATGTCGCCGTGGTGGCAGTGCCCGCGGGCTTCGCCAAGGACGCCGCTTTTGAGGCCATTGAGAATGGTGTTCCCCTGGTGGTGGTCGTAACGGAGAGGATCCCCCGGCGGGATGTTGCCCAAGTCCTGGAGCTGGCTGACATACAACGTGCAAGGGTCATAGGCCCTAATACCATGGGGTTCATCTGCCCTGGCAAGACCAAGGTGGGCTCCGTGGGCGGGCCGGCTAGGGACACGGTGAAGGCCTTTACGCCCGGGCCAGTGGGGGTCATGTCCCGGAGCGGCGGCATGACTACGGAGGTGTGCAATCTCCTTACCCATTCAGGACTGGGCCAGAGCACTGCCATCAGCGTAGGCGGCGATGCCGTGATTGGCTCCACCTTCCTGGACCTGCTGCCCCTCTTTGAGCAGGACCCCGAGACTAAAGTGGTCGTCACCTTTAGCGAGCCTGGAGGCAATGTGGAGGCGGCCCTGGCAAGATACCTCAAGACCAAGGGCACGCGCTTGCCTATAGTCTCCTTCATTGCGGGCAGCTTCATGGATAATATGCCCGGAGTCAGGTTCGGCCATGCCGGCTCCATCGTGGAGGGGAAGCAGGACACAGTGGCCGAGAAGGCCCGGCGCCTCAGGGAGGCCGGTGTGTTGGTCGCCGATGACCTGTCCCAGATTCCAGACCTGGTCAAGAAGGCGCTGAAGCAGAAAACACCCAGGAAGTGAGGAGACGCATATCCATGGGGATGTTCATCGAGGTCCAGATCAACCAAGAGGCCTGCACCTCCGCTAAGGGCAGTTGCAAGGTTTGCGTGGAATCCTGCCCCGTAGACATCTTTGCCCTCAAGGACGGCTACGCCGTGGTGGTGGACAACAACGTGGATGAGTGCACCCTTTGCAACCTGTGCCTGGATAAGTGCCCTGCCCACGCCGTCACTCTCACTAAGCTCTATTAGCCCGGTTCCTTGGGTATTGGCTTGGAGAAGACCCAGAGCTGCCTTGGACAGCGGTGGGTCTCCTGAGCGGGCTCTATGTTTAGACCACCCCGCAGCTTGACATGGCCGCCATCCCGTGGTATAGAGAGCAAGTCGTTTTATTCCCCCTGATAGAAAGGAGGCTCCGAGTTATGGATTTCACCATGCCTGAGGATGTCAAGCAGATCCAGATGCTCACGAAGCGCTTTGTGCGGCAAGAGCTTGTGCCCATAGAGGACCTGGTTGAGCAGAGGGATGAGTACCCCGAGGATATCCGCAGACCCCTTATAAAACGCTCCATCGAGCTAGGTATCCGGAACATGGAGACCCCGGTGAAGTTCGGTGGGGGAGGAGTGGGCGCTCTAGGCGTGGTAGCTGCCCATGAGGAGGCGGGCTGGTCCAGCGAGGCGGTGACCTACAGCATCATGAGGCCAGGCCCTGGCGCCAGCACGGCTTTTATGGAAGCTGCCACCGAGCAGCAGCGCCAGAAGTACATGTACCCGGTCCTTAGAGGAGAGCGTGAGGGGTGCGCTGCCTGGACTGAGCCTGACGCCGGTGGCGATGCTGCCAGTATCAAGGCCAGGGCTGTCAAAAAGGGGAAACATTGGGTCCTGAATGGGGTCAAGCATTTCTGCACCAACGCTGACAAATCTGACTTCGTCATAGTGGGGGCCGCTACAGACCCCGGCAAGCCACCTCGCGAACGATTCACCCAGTTCATCATCGACTTTGGAACGCCAGGCCTTCAGCTCAGCTTCTACCAGCCCATGATGGGGCGCCACGGTCTCAAGAGCTTTGAGCTCGTTCTGGAAAACTGCGAGGTGCCGGCTGAGAACGTGCTGGGGGAGGTGGGTAGCGCTCTGAGGCGCACCCTCACCAACTTCGGCCACGGGCGTCTGCTGATGGCTGCCCGCTTCGTGGGTACGGCCGAGCGGGCCCTGGAGATGGCCACGAGCTACGCCAAGCGCCGCGTCACGTTCGGCCAGCCCATTGCTAGCCGGCAAGCGGTCCAGTGGATGCTGGTGGACATGGCGATCGATATCCACGCCACCCGCATGATGACCTATCACGCTGCTTGGCAGGCAGACCAGGAGTTGGACCACAGGGCTCTCCAGTTCACACAAGCCATGGTGAAGCTCCATGCCTCCCAGATGGTGTGTCGAGTAGTGGACAACGCCATCCAAATACATGGTGGCATAGGTTACTCTCGCCTGTTACCGTTGGAGCGCATGTACCGGGACGTCCGCCTCTATCGCATCGCCGAAGGGCCTGATGAGATGATGAAGCACGTAATCGCACGGTATATTCTGCAGGCAGAGGCGTAACTAGGCGGGACCTTGGAGTCTCAGCAGAGGCCCATGCCTAACTGCTAGCAGAAGGGTCGCCTCTTTCCAACGCCGTGAGGTCTGGGCCAGTTACCTGTTAGGAGAGGGGAAGCGGTACCGCCAGCCGAACTTATCGGGTATGTTCCAGGCAGGGTCCTTCTTGACGCCCAGGACGCGGGCGATGTTGTCGCCGACGATCCACTCAGTCTCCTCCCTGGTGAAGCTGTATCCCAGCTTGGCTGCCTTCTCAGGCAGCGCTTGGATCCACTTCACGGGGGCAGCCCAGCCTTTGTGCAACTGGCCGTCCTTCTCCTTGGTGTAGGAAGGCCCGTGGGCGGCGTCCGTGCCCCAGATGATCTTATGGCAGCCGGCAGCCTTCTTGGCAAAGGCCAGCATGGTAATCAGCCCTTCAGGGTTGTCCCACATGTTGGGGTGGGCGGCGTTCTCCGGGAAGAAGGGCTCGAACCAGGTGTCCATCTCGATGAAGCAGTTCATGTGGGCGGCGTTATAGCAGCACTTCTCGAACCAGCTCTGGTAGGGATGCCCGGTATGGAGGATTATTATCCTCAGGTCGCGGAACTCCGCCATGAGGTCGTTGACACCGGAGGGGTCGTTGAATCGCTCCATGCGGTAGCCAGTGCCGATGCCCTCGATGCAGAGGGCCACGGGGATATTGTTATCGATGCAGTACTCATAGAGTGGATAGACTAGGGGGTCCCAGGGGTAGAAGCCGGAGCCAGGGATGAGCTTGAGGCAGTAGAACTTGCCATACTCCTCGAAGCCCCGTTTCATGAGCTCCAGGGCGCCGGTACGCCTTGGGTCCACGTTCATGTACGGCAGGAACCTGCCTGGGTATTTCCGCTCCAGCTCGCCGTAGTGGGTGTGTTTCTCTTCCCAGGTGATATCGGCGGGCTGGCCCCAGGTGGCATCGTAGTCGGCGGGCAGGATGGTGGTGGCGTCCATCTTGTGGTAATCCAGGCTCTCGATGGTGTACTTCCCATCGTAGTCGGACATGCGGCCAAGCTGGCGAGCGAAGAGGGCCTGGGGATCCCTGTTGAAGGGAGGAGTCCCACCGTAGGCCCAGCGCATGCACACGTCCCACCCCTGGCGGGGAGGAAAGTAACGGCGGATACGGTCCCCCTCTTGGAGGTCGTACCACAGGTGCTGATGGCCATCGATAATCATGAAACCCTCCTCCTTTCTTACAGCTATGACCTCTTCTCTCTCGCTATAGCGCAACGAGTCGACAACTTTCAAGGTGTCCAGCGGCAGCGTTGCTACCGGGGAGCCAGGGCCTCCAACGTTCTGTACATGTCCTTTGTCGGCATTGACTCGAACATGGAGATACGCGGCATATGCATACCAGCGGCCCAGCAGGCCTCTAGTTGCTTGCGGCAGTGTTCCGGCGTACCGATGATGCTGAAGTGGTCCACCATCGCATCGGAGACGGCCGCTGCTGCCGCCTTGCGGTCTCCTCCGGCCCAGGCAGCCCTGATGCGCTCAGCCTCATCCTTAAAGCCGAAGCGGCCCATCAGTTGATAGTAGCGGTCAGAGAGGCCGCCCACGTACATGGCCCGATGCTCACGGAACTTGCTGCGGGCAAACTCCACATCGTCTGTGACCCACGCCGGGATGGACGGGATAACGTCGATCGTATCGGGATCGCGGCCTGCCCGCCGGCACCCCTTAACAAAGTCCTCCTTCATGACATGGAACTGGAATATATCGCTGTGGGTGGGCATCCAGCCGTCCCCTATCTCCCCGGCCAGCTCTGTCATCTTGGGCCCGGCGGACCCTATGTAGATGGGAATGTGGTCCCTGGGCCCGCGGAAGGCAAGCTGAAACTGGCCATCTATCTTGAAGATCTGTCCGTCATACTTGAGGCGCTCTCCCCGAAGGATCATACGCACTATCTCGACATACTCACGCGTCCGCCGGGTGGGCCGGCTCGCGGGTTCCCCGTGCCAACCTTGCACAAGGGACAGGTTCCCCGTCCCCAGGCCCAGAATCAGCCGGCCTCCCGATATGCTGTCCAGAGAGGCAGCCGTCTGGGCCATCAGAGCCGGCGTGCGCGCCCAGACGCCCGCAATGCTCGTGCCTATCTTGATACGCTTGGTGTTGAGGGCCACCATGGTGAGGATGGTGACCAGGTCACGTCCCCAGGACTCGCCGCTAAAGGCCGCTTCGTAGCCCAGGGATTCCGCAGCCTGGGCCAGCTTTATGATCTCCTCGTTGGACTGGACGTTGCGGCTCCCAAGGGCTATCGCTACCCTTCCAGTCCGGGGCCTGCTGCTCGTCATGTTCCAACCTCCTGTGCAAAGGCAAGTTACGGCAGGTCTACCTTCCTAATTCGACCAGGCCGTCTCTCCTACTTGGCAGGTACGGCGTACTCCAGCCTTGTCAGGGGTGACTCATGGGGGAAGGGCTCCCAGCCTGTTATGTTGCCGCTAACGGCGAAGAGGCCGTTGGTGTGGGATATAGGCATGGTCCAGTACTGCCTGTAGTACTCGTCTCCCAGCTCTCTTATTATCTGATTGACCTTGTCCTGGTCTAGCTCTTTGAACATCTTGGCGTAGAGGATGTCCTGGAGTTGGCTCTCCGTGTGAAGGATTGTGGACGTTGAGGGGCCTCCCACGCGTCCTCCGTAGCTCAGGGGGTCGCTGATGTTGGGCTGTTCATACACGTAGAGTTGGCCAGCGGTATCTCGATTGATAAGGCGGCTGCGCACCGTAGGGCTGTATTCTACTACCGTGGACTTGACCTTGATTCCTGCCTGCTCAAGATAGGAAGCTACCGCCTGGGCTACGTCTACGTTGTACTGGAGGATGAACCAGAATTGGAGGTCGAAGCCGTTGGGGTAGCCGGCCTGGACCAGAAGCTCCCTGGCCTTCTTGGGATCGTAGGGGTAGGGCTTCCACTCTGGGTTGAAGTAAGGGGTCCCCGGGACGAAGGAGAAGGTGACTGAAGACGGAACGGCCTCTCCCGAAAGAACTTTGTCTATTATGGCCTGCTTGTCCACGGCCAGGTTCATGGCCTGCCTGACCATGCGGGGCCTTTCGTTTATGGGATTGTCCCCTGCCCAGGGGACTGTGGGGTCATATTTAGGTCGGGTGGGCAGGAACATACCGCCGAAGACCACGTAGGTCTCGTTGACACTGGGAGACCTGATTATCTTGACCCCTGCTGCCTCAATCTCCTTCTTCAGTCTGGGGAAGACGCGGACAATGTCCACCTTTCCAGTCCTGACCATGGCGAACTGGGTCGAGGGCTCCAGGACCTTGAAGACGGTAAGCTCCGCAAAGCCGGGCACCTTGCGCCAACTCTTGGTGAAGGCCCTGAGCTTCACGTACTGGGCCCTCTTCTGCTCAACGAATTCGAAAGGCCCGTTGCCTATGGGCTTCCTGTCGAACCCCTCCTCACCCACCTGCTCCATGTACTTGGCGGGTACGGCTGTCAGGCTGGTGCTTCTTACTCTAGAGAGCTGGTCCCAGATGAGGGCGTCCATCCTTGTCGCGTGAATGACGAGCTCGTACTTGCCTTTGACCTCGATACGATCGGGGTCCTTGCCGTACCAGTCGGCGAAGGCGCTGGCGTTGGTGGCGACAGACCCCGGCTTCATGTATTGAAGAAGGGAGTACTTGAGGTCGCTGGCCTCCACCTCGCCCCAGCCGCCATGGAACTGGACCCCCGCGCGGACCTTGATGTTCCAGTCCACAGAGCCGTCAGGCTTCAGGTCTAGCTTCCAGCTCTCGGCCAGGTTGGGGATGAGCTTGAGGGTCTCCCGGTCTTTCCCAAGGAGGTTCTCCGCCATCCAGTGCCATGGCTGGGCGGATGCCATGCGAGGCACCCATAGCTCATTGCTCAGGTCGTCGATGACGTTAAGAGAACCCCGGGGCCCAAGAGTGGCCGTTGGCGACGGAACAATGACCGTTGGTGTAGGTATGGGACGAGCGACTGTGGCGGTGGGCGCAGGGGTTAGGGCGGACACAGCCACAGTAGGCGTTGGAGTTGGGGCAGGCGCTCTGGTAGGAGTAGGAGGGATCAGAGTCGCGGTGGGTGCGGCTTTGGCGCAGGCCAGGGCGAGGAGCAGTATCAATACGACGGCAAGGCCGGTGCCACGGGCCACCAAGGTCGTTGACCTCATGATAGTACCTCCGTGAGCACAAGAATCGAGAGCAATGGGTGATCTACTGGTTGGCTTTCCTTCTAATAGGTGGAAACGGCAGCATAATAGCATCACCCAATGGGGCCGTCAATGGAATATTTGGAAGCCACTTAATGTGACTAACCTTTTCTGCTAGACTAGGCGGGCTAGAGATGCGTGTTCTTCTCACCAACGATGACGGAATACAGGCGCCGGGCCTTTGGGCGGCGGCAGCATCGCTCCGAGAGGTGGCTGAGGTCACTATAGTGGCCCCTGACCGGGAGCAGAGTGGCGTCGGTACCTCCATCAGCCTCCACGGCCCTGTCCGTATCATGGAGCTCCCTCCCCAGGTCCTGGAGGTGAAGACCTACGCCGTGGAGGGCACGCCATCCGACTGCATTATCCTTGCCTCGCAGATCATACTGAAAGAAGGCATTGATCTGGTGGTTTCCGGCATCAACCAGGGGGCCAATCTGGGAGTGGACGTCCTGCTGTCCGGGACTGTTGGAGCTGCCTTTCAGGGCCACTTTAGAAACCTGCCCGCCATCGCCATCTCCGTTACCGCTCTCAAGGACGTCCAGTTCGCGCCGGCGGCCCTGCTCCTTCGCCTTCTGGCGCCCCGCATGGTGGAGCTGCCCCACACACCGGCACCCCTTCTGAACGTAAACCTCCCCAATGTGTCTCTGAAGAAGCTGGAGGGCGTCTCTATCACCTATATGGGCCGCCGCACCTATATCGACACGGTTAAGGAGGGCGACGACGGGCGTCGTCAGTGGTTCTGGATAGCCCGCTCCAAGCCTGAGTGGGAAGAGACTGACGGGAGTGATATTTGGGCCATTCGCAAGAAAAGGGTGTCTATCACTCCCCTCTCTACGGACATGTCCGACTACGGCCTGGTGCGAAGTCTGGAGGGGCTTGCCCAGGCTATGGCTGTAGCCCTTGGCGACACCAGAAGCAGACCCCGCTTGTCTAAGGCCAGGGCCGTGCCCAGGCCTCATAGCAGGGCAGGGATTACCTCCCGGGCGAAGAGCCCAAGAGGTTCAAGCTCGTGAGCATCAGGAAAGCTGAAGATAAGGTAGTCCAGCCCCGCATTCAGGAGGGCCTTGCATGCCCTCAGCCACCTGGCCTGGCGTGCCTGCGGTCACCCGGCCCTGGAAGGACGCAGGTGGTATGCCAGGGTAGTAGGTATCAAGCTTCTGCTTTAGCTCCTTCTCCGTAGCAGCAATTACCATGACCCCCAGGCGGGTCTTCAGAATAGAAGCGGGGTCCCTCCCCACATCGCGGCAGTGCCGAGTCAGGACATCTAGCTTGTGCCTGACCGTCTCCGGCTCGCCAAAGAGGTTGCAGGCCTGGGCGTGACGGGCCACTATCCTTAGAGTCAGCTCCTCTCCACCGCCTCCTACGAGGATGGGAGGGTGAGGTCTCTGCACGGGCAGCGGGTAGCAAAGAGCGTCTCTAGCCTGGTAGTACCGGCCCTGAAAGGTAGCCGAGCCCTGCACCCACATGGCCTTGATTATTTGCACCGCCTCCTCCAACCGCCTCAGGCGCTCCCCTCTGGTATAGAAGGGGAAGCCGTAGGCCTCGTGCTCCCGCTGGTGCCAGCCTCCTCCCAGGCCCAGGAAGAGCCTCCCATTGCTCACCACGTCCAGGGTGGCCCCCATCTTGGCCACCAGCGCCGGGTTACGGTACGTGTTGCCCAGGCACAGAGGCCCTAACCGGATGCGCTGGGTGCGGGCGGCCAGCGCAGAAAGGGTCACCCAGGGCTCCAGGATCCTGTCCTTCTCTGCTCCCACCTGCGGTATCTGGATGAAGTGGTCCATCAGCCAGAAGGAGTCGAATCCCAGTCCCTCGGCCTCCAGGCATATCCGCTCTACTGTCTGGTAGGTTAGTTCCGGCCCTCCGGGGAAAGAGAAAGATGGCTGCTGTATCCCAAAACGCGGAGGCATAGGCTCCTCCTTACTTTAGGTAGGTGTCAGCCGGTTCCAGCTAGGCTATATCCCTGCGTTGGAAAGTCATCACCGCTGCTGTGAACGAGGCGGCCGCTACCGCCAGAAGGACGGCGACATGCAGAATTGGCACCCGGCCCGTTATGGCCACGTTCACCGGGTCGTAGTAGTGGTATATGGAGGCGGGCCCCAGGCTTCTCAAGGGCTCCCATAGGCCGGCCAGGAAGTCGAGGAAAAAGGAGGCCACGGCAAAGCCCGCCGACAGGGCAATAGCCTTTCCGCCGTCGCTGGCGAGGGCGGAGATAAAGAAGGCCACTCCTCCCAGGGCTATCAGAAGGAGGAATGCGTTGGCCGCCACAAGGACAAAGCGGGCCAGGTTCACGGAGCTACTCAGTTGGCTGAGGGCCACCCCCGCCGTCGTGCCTACCATCATAGCCGCCAGCAGGAGGGCCAGCCCCAGGGCCATGCCGAGGAAGCGGGAGACCACCAGCTCGTAGCGCGGCGTGGGCCGGCTCAGGATCAGGTATATGGTGCGGCGTTCGACCTCTCTGGCTAGTGCCCCGGATGCGGCGGCTATGGTAAAGGCGGCCCCCACGATCAGGAAGATGGGATGGCGGAAGCCTGTAGAGACGTATCCCTGGGCACCAGATCCCACGAAGCTCCCCACCTCGCTCTTCAGGAAGGCCTGCAGACCCTTGGGCATGTTCCTGGCAAAGTCCTCAAAGTACCTGCCCCCAAAGGCATCGTAGGTGGATGGAATGAGCATTCCAAAGCCCACCATGGCGGCGGCCATGAGCAGCAGGGCCAGCCTGTAGCCCAGCAAGGTCTTGCCCAGTATAATGGGATTCAATGGCCCCCCTGCCCCCGGGCATAGTATTCCATAAAAATGTCCTCCAGCCTGGCTGGCTCGTAGACCATGTCCTCCACGCCCGCTTTAGATAGCTCTTGGAGGAGAGGGTTGATGTCCCCCCGCACCTTCATATGAAGGGTCCGGCCGTTCCTCTCTGCAGAGAGCACGCAAGGGAGGTCCAGGTTCAGTTCGGGGGCATCTCGGCTGAGTACCACCTCCATGTTGCGCACCTTGTTTGTGCGAAGGGTGGCCACGTCCTCCACTACAACCACCGAGCCCTGGCGGATGATGGCCACCCGCTGGCACCAGCGCTCAACCTCCGAGAGGACGTGGGATGACATGAATATGGTTCGGCCCTTGACCTGGAGCTCTCTCAGGACCTCGAAGAGGGCCTTCTGCATCAGCGGGTCCAATCCCTCAGAAGGCTCGTCCATGATGATCAGGTTGGGATCACACTGAAGGGCCTGAACCAGGGCCAGCTTCTGCCTCATGCCCCTTGAGTAGCCCCTGATCTGGCGTGCCAGGTCTCTCTCACTCAACTCCAGACGCTCCAACAGCTCTCTTTGGAGGACTGGGCGCTGCCTCTGGAGCCTTGCCATGTAGTCCAGGAGGTCCCGCCCCGAAAGGCTATCGTAGAGGCCCGGATAGTCTGGCAAGAACCCCATCTCCCTCTTGAGGAACACCTTCTCGTTCCAGGCATCCCTGCCCAGGACCAACGCCTTTCCGGCAGTGGGGCGCAGGAAGCCCATCAAGAGACGAATGGTGGTGGTCTTGCCGGCCCCGTTGGGTCCCAGGAAGCCAAAGAAGGTGCCTTCCACTACTTGCAGGTCCAGGTCTTTGACCCCCACGACAGGGCCGTAGAGCTTGGTGAGTCTTTCACATTGGATAACCCAGGCCATCAGCACTTAGATTGTACAACCTTCAGCCCGACACAACCATCGAAGGCTGCCGGTAGACAGGGCCTTTCGGTTGTCACCCTTCGCTTCGCCTACGGCGGACTCAGCCTGACAGAAAAAACCGAATGACCCCGCGCTGTAAGTGGACTGGCAAGGCCATAGCTAGCGGCAGGATAGGAGATGTTCCCAATGTGCGTGGTCGGCGGATTTCTGTCAGGGCACCTGAGGGTGGTTCAGGACCCCACACGGGACGACGAACCTGCTGCTACGGCATCTGGAAGGGGATCAGGCACAGGCGCCCCGTAGCAGCAGTGCGAGTCGCCGTTGTTGATACAGCGCTGGAGGCTTGCCTCCTGGCCCAAGATGGTGGATAGGAGCTGCTGGTCAAAGCTGCACACGTCCCGATTCTTCAGAGCGGCAGCTCGGAATGGACAGTTGTGCAGGATAAACCGAAGCTCACTCTTCCCGTTGTCCACTTCTGGAGCGAACTGCTCCTCCTCCAGGATTGCCAGCGCTGCGGCGATCCTCTGGGAAGTCTGCTTCCCCTCAATGTCTTGTCGGTGCCTCTGAGCAACCTGCCTGGCTACCCGCCCCATCAGGAGCTTCACCAAGGGCCCGTTGGCACCATCGTTATTGGGCCATAACCCCAGCTCTTCCAGCATCAGGTTAAGGAGTCGTTGGTAGCCCTTGGGCAGGACCTCCTGACCCTCCTCGGTGAGGTAGAAGACGTGCCCGGGTCGACCAGTCTTCTGGCGTATGGACCGATAAGCCACCAGCCGGTCCCGCTGGAGGATGTCCAGGTGCCGACGGACGGTCGCAGGCGCCAGTTTCACTTCCTTAGCCAGGGTATCGACGCTGGCACCATGATGCCGTTGCAAAAGGTTCAGGATCTGAAGTCTTGGCCCTTCCATTCCGTTCTTTCTGCGGGAAGCAGAGATCTCAATACTCGGACACCGAAATTGTACGCCGCTCTAGCGGCGATTGTCAAGTATAAGATGCATTGTATGCAATTTTGCAATGTTATAAGTCAATGCTTGACAAAGACGAAATCTTGTGGTAGACTCTAGTCCGCCTGCTAAGGAATGAGCATACAATGGAGGTTTCTTAACCAAGCTATGAGGTATCCGAGGCACAGGACAATGGCCCTCCCGGTGCCATCGTCGACCACCGAGGTGATAGGGTGTCGACATCACTGGGTGATTGATACGCCTTCAGGCCCCATGAGCAAGGGCACCTGCAAGAGTTGCGGAGAGGTGCGCGTGTTCAAAAACTACGTGGAGACCAGCTATTGGGACGACGATGTCCCCCTCGATCAGGTGTCATCGGGGGCGCGCTTTCTCTCAACATCTTCAGGGTACGAGTCTGAGGAGGAGAACTAACCCTCCACGGCGCCTCCTCCGTACGCGCCTTAATGGCTCCCCCCAACCAGCTAGTATCCTGTCTTGGAAAAACGTTGAATAAGTCGTAGCCAATCCGGGTGCAGGGGCATCCCGACTTGTCGGGATGCCAGGGGTCTGGGGCCTGCCCTGAGCCGAAGCCCTGAGCCTGCGAAGGGTCAGCCGAAGGGGTGTCCCCCAGGTTTCTCTTCGTAGATTTCTCGGGAGACAGCGTCCACTTTTGTAAAGAACTAAGGAGACTCCACACTAGCGGAACAGGTCCAGGGAAGGCTCCCTGACCAAGTCTCGGGCCTTTCCGCGGGCCCTTTTGTATCCGAACCCCCTCACGATAGCCACAGGCACTCCCGTCGTCTTTTGGCAGACCAGACTGGCTGCACTGGCTATCTCGTCGGCCTGAGCCATCACCGTGACCTTCAAGGGGTGCCCGTAGGCATCGGAGGTGCCCCTGTAGTCCAGTAGTGCGTCCAAACCCGATACACCTACCGCCACGTTGGTGAATCCCTCCCGCCAGGGCCGGCCAAAGGTGTCAGTGATTATTACGGCAATCTCTACCCCCAGACGTCTCTCGATGCCTTCCCTGATGCCTCTGGCTGAGCCGTCCGGGTCCTTAGGCAACAGGCAGACGCTCTCCTCGTCGGGGAGGTTGGAGGCATCGACGCCAGCGTTGGCGCAGATGAAGCCGTGGCGGGTCTCCGCTATGATAACGCCGTGGTCCATACGGACAATGCGCCGGCTTTCCCTCAGGACCGCCTCCACGTGTCTGGGGTCCTTGCCGTGCTGTCGTGCGATGGAGACGGCTAGGGGAGAAGGTTTCACCCTTTTCAGGAGTATGACCCGGCCCTCGGCCTTGGAGACCACCTTCTGGGTGACCACCACCACATCCCCCTTCTTGATGGGCGTGCCCTGACGCCGGGCCGCCTCGCTTATCAGCAGGGCCAGGTCGTCACCCTTCCCCACCTCCGGGATGACAGCTATCCCTGTGACCTGTACCTCCGGATAGGGGTGATTTGGGTTTGAGGAGGTTTCTGCTCGCTTCTTTGGTGGAGGCATGTTGTCTCCGGTTCCAGAATAGCTGCATATATAGCATTAGGGCACGGGTGTGTCAACGCCCAAGCAGCATGTGCTTTCTCAAGGTACCGCTCTCAGTTATAATACCTTAGCCGACCGCTATCAGGCAGACACTTCAGGACGAGGCTCTTTGATGTTGGCATCTCTTCAACAGGTTTTTCCTGTGACGGCCCGCGTTAACAACCGCGGTCATCTGGAGATAGGGGGCTGCGATGCTGTTGAGCTGGCGGAGGCCTTTGGCACTCCCCTCTACGTCTTTGATGAGGAGACCCTGCGACGTCGGTCGCGCGCCTTCGTGGAAGCCTTCCGGGCCCGATACCCTTATACAAGGGTCCTCTACGCCTGTAAGGCCTATATCGACGCGGCCCTTATTCAAATTCTGAAAGAGGAGGGATTGGGCCTGGATGTGGCCTCTGGGGGCGAGCTGGCTGTGGCACGACGGGCCCACTTCCCATCCCAGCTTATCTATTTCCACGGCAATAACAAGTCCCAACAGGAGCTGGAGGAGGCTGTTAAATACAGGATCGGTCGCATCGTAGTGGACGGTTTCTATGAGCTGGAGCTGCTTCAAGAGGTGGTTCACAGGCTTGGAGGAACTCAGGAGGTGATGTTGCGGCTATCCCCGGATGTCGACCCTCACACCCACGCTCACACAACTACAGGAGTCCTGGACAGCAAGTTCGGCTTCCCTATCGCCACGGGTGATGCAAAACGAGCAGTGGCAGGTGCCTTGGCGTCCTCCAATCTCAGGTTGGTGGGCCTGCACTTCCATCTGGGGTCCCCCGTCGCGGAGCTGAAGCCCTACGAACGGGCACTGGAGATTGTTGTGGAGTTCGCCTCGCAGATGAAGGGCTTCTCCCTGGAGGAGATCAGCCCCGGTGGCGGCTTTGCCATCGCCTACACCAGGGAGCAGCAACCGCCAAACATAGGCCAGTACGCTCAGGCCATTGCTGAAAGCCTGAAGACCGCCTGCTCCCGTCGGGGCTTGCCTCTGCCTATGCTTACCATAGAGCCGGGAAGGGCCATTGTAGGGCCTGCCGCCGTGGCCCTCTATAAGGTGGGGGCCACAAAGGACATACCAGGCGTGCGTAGGTATGTGGCCGTGGACGGCGGTATGGGGGACAACATACGACCGGCCCTATACGGCGCTCGCTATGAGGCTGTGGTCGCCAGCCGGATGGGTGAGGAGCCCCAGGAAAAGGTCACCATAGTAGGCAAGTACTGCGAGTCCGGGGATGTCCTGGTGCGAGACGTGGTGTTGCCACGCCTGACGGCAGGAGACCTGGTGGCCTTGCCAGCCTCCGGAGCCTACAACCTGGCCATGAGCAGCCAGTACAACCTGAACCCCAGGCCCGCCGTGGTCCTTGTGAAGGCGGGCTCTGCCCGCCTCATACGGCGCCGCGAGAGCTATGATGAGCTTATGAGGCTGGACGTGGAGTAGCCATGTGGAGCGTCCTCGGACATGACTCCGCCGTCCAGTACCTCTCCAGATGCCTTGAGGCAGGGCGGTTGTCCCATGCCTACCTCTTGGCGGGGCCGGCCCACGTGGGCAAGACCACTCTGGCCCTGAACCTGGCCCAGGCAGTCAACTGCGTCCAGAAGGAGAGACCTTGCGGGCTCTGTCCATCTTGCCTCCGTACAGGAGAGGGACATCATCCTGATGTGGTACAGGTCGCGGTAAGGGAGGACCATGCTGAGATAGCCATAGATGATGTTCGGGACCTCCAGCGCCTGGCTTCCCTGACTCCTTTCCTGGGGCCGTGGCGGGTATTTATCATCCAGCAGGCAGAGCTCATGAGCCTGGAGGCAGCCAACTGCCTACTGAAAACGATTGAGGAGCCCCCAGAGAAGGTCCTCATCCTTCTTCTGACCTCCCAGCCTGACCTTCTGCCTGCCACCGTCCTTTCCCGGTGCCACGTCCTGAAGCTCTACCCCATGCCCATTGTGAAGATAGAAGAAGCCCTCACGGCTCGCTGGGGTGCCGCTGAGGGTATGGCACGACTCCTGGCCCGCCTCTCCCGAGGATGCCTGGGCCGGGCCATCGCGTTCTCTCAGGAGTCAGGCCTCCTGGAGGCCCGCTCCCGCCAGATGCAGCGTATCGCTTCCCTTACCAGTGCAGCCCTGCTCGAGCGCTTTGACCACGCCAGGGAGACGGCGTTTCTCCTGGGCAGGGACCGCTCCTTTGCTAGGGATGCCGTGGAGCTGTGGGCGTCCTGGTGGCGTGACCTCTTGCTGATGAAAGAAGGGGAGACCGAGTCCATTGAAAACCTGGACTTGAGCGATGAGATGGTCAAAGAGGCAGCCACCATCTCCATTAGGGATATCCTGGGGGTGCTGAGGGCTTTGCAGGAGACCAGAGAGGCCCTGGAGAGCAACGCCAATCCCCGACTAGCCTTGGAGGTTCTTATGCTGTCTCTACCTGCTGGCACGAGGTCTCTCCTGGCTCCCTCACTTTAGCTTACCGAGGTGCTGTTATGGAGCCTATGATCCCGCGCAGGCGCATAGTGGGCGTGAGGCTACAGCAGGGAGACCCTGTCTGCTACTTCGACGCCGGGAGCCTCTCGCTGAAGGTGGGTGACTGGGTGACGGTGGAAATAGAGGGTGGAGTGAGGAGAGGCTGGACGGTGATAGAACCCTCTCAGGTTATCCACGCCGATGTGAGGTCACCCCTGAGTCCTGTCCTCGGTCTGGTGGAGCCCGAGGGATCAAGAGGCTAGCGCCTCGCAGCGGTTGCTGTTCTCGGGGTGGGGTAGAGGCTTTCCTTACAGGATGTCCGTTGGCCCTTCGGCGACCCAGGGGATGAACTTTTGCCATCCGTCCAGGATGCCCCGGTTGTGGAACAGGGAGTAGGGGTTGGCCCTGGGTGCCCGCGGTCGTCGTAGAAGCATCATCCCCACTTCCCTGGGTGTCAGGCCTGCCTTACGGTGGTTACATGGTATGCAAGCGCTAGCTACGTTCTCCCAGGTGTGCACCCCGCCGCGGACACGGGGTATCACGTGGTCCAGGGTCAGCTCTCGGGTCTGACGTCCGCAGTACTGGCAGGTGTAGCGGTCCCGTCGAAAGACCTCCCTCCTGGACAGACGGCGTTGGAAGAAGGGCCGCCTCACCATATACTCAAGCCGGATCACCGAGGGGATGGGGAAGACTGTGGATGGCGTGCGAATCTCCCCACGGCCGTTTTCCAAGAGCTCTGCCTTGCCAAGCGTCAGCAGGACAAGAGCCCTCCGGACATCGCATATGTTGAGTGGCTCGTAGTTTAGATTCAATACGAGGACTGGACCGCCAAACATACCCTACTCTCTTCGTCCCGTATCCCTGAGTGTAGCATCTGCTCTTGCCCGCCCTACGTGATCGGGAGGGAAACCTGTTCTTCACCCATCACAGGGACGTCGAGCTTGCTCCCACCAAACTGGAAGGAAGCCCTGCCATCAATTTTTATTGTGGCCATTGCCTTACCCTGGAGAGCCCTGTAGAAGTCCCCTACCAGGAAAGGTTCCAAAACCTCTATTGATAAGGGTACCACCGTTTGCCCCTTCGCCGCTATCCTGATCCGCGAACTGCCTCCGGGCGCCAATGAGCGCCACGTCGACCCCTCCAGGTAGTAGACCCTGTATTCCAGCATTTCAAGGGTCCCGCCCATGGAGTTGGAGTTGTCGATGACTAGCTCTGCCATGACTACAACCTGAGAACGGGTGGACTTGGCCAGGGAGTATCCGACGACCTTCAGCCGCGGCTCTTTTACCTCACCAATGAGGACAAGTACCTTCCGGTACTCCTCCGGGAGCAAGCGCAGCACGAATGGCACGTTGTCCGCCAGGCTGCGAGCTAGCACAGAACCTTTGATAGCCTTATCCAGACCGCCAATGGGGAAGGAGCCTGTGGCCACGATTAGGGCCGTTATACCGAGTACTCCTGAGGCCACTCCTACGACCAGGCCCGCCGCGTTGTCCATCCAGCCCAGGAGCGTCATATGTAACAAACGCCGGAGCATAGAACCCAGAATAGATGCGCCTATGAGGACGGCCAGGAATATGATGGTGAAGGCAGCCAACTGAGCCATATTAGGGTCCGTTATGAAATCCAGGCGCCTACCCAGCGGGCCTCCCCATAACCCTGCCAATTTAATGCCCACTAGTATCCCGACAATAAGCGCAATGCTACGGAGGGCACCGGCCCTCCACCCTGTCAACGCCAGCAGGGCAAGGACTACAATGATGAAGATGTCAAGCCAGTTCACGAGTCCTATTTCCTATCTTGCATGTCTTGCATCTAGGCTAGTTTACCATGACGTGCTCTTCTCGCAAGGGCTTCTCTGAAGGCCAGTACCCTCCATTCCCTGGCTTGAAGCCGAAGGCATGTGCTGCTGATACCATGCCACGGTTTCTGCCATCACCACGTCAAAGGCTGGGGGGGAGTAGACTTCGTAGTGCTGCTTTCCAGGGAGAACTATCCACCGCTTGGGTTCCCCCGCCCTTCGGTAGAGCTCCAGCGTATTTTCATTGGGCACGAGGACGTCCGCCCCAGCGACGATGAACAGAACCGCCCTTGGGGATATGCGGCCTACCACCTCTTCCGGGTGAAAGCTGATCACGGCGTCGGCCGTTTCCAGAGGCATATGGGTGCACGTCCCCGGGTACTTTTGCTGGGCCACCTTGGCCATTTCCTGGGTACTGGGGTCAGGGACCATGATGTGGAGCCTCTCAACTACCCTGGACTTCCCGGTGAGGGCCCGCTGCGTGCGGTCCTCAGCCAGTTCATCCAGGAAGGACTGCCATTCCCAGGCCCTCCTTAGGCCCTTGAGCCAGCTCTCGCCGCAGCCCACCCCAACGATGCTAACGGTACACCTGGCCCTGGGGTCCACCCCTGCGGTGTAGCAGACGTTGGCTCCGCCGAAGCTGATGCCCAAGAGACCTATGCTACCAGCATCCACCTCTTCCTGAAGCCCGAGGAAGGTGATGGCGTTCGAAATGTCCCTCACCTGCTCCTGTGGAACCATGCGCCATCGGGGACCCTCACTCTCACCAAAGCCACGGTAGTCGAAGGTAAAGGCCACGTAGCCATGTCGCGTCAGGTATTGTGCCATCTCTGGCAGGAACCGCTCTTGGTGGGCACCGAAGCCCCCGCAGAGAACGAGGCTGCTTCGCCTTTCTCCCTGCTTCAGCCCATCTGGGACATAAAGATAGCCTGCTAGTCTTATGCCATCACTGTAAAAGGTGAGGCGCTTCGACATAGACCTCTCCTCTACCAGAATTCGCTTAGTGCGCCCCACGGTCGGGTAGTATCGTTACTACAGTCTTGCCTGGCCCCAAACGCTCGGCCACCAGCAGCGCCGCAGCTACGTTTGCCCCCGAAGAAGGACCCACCAGCAGCCCTTCCCTGACAGCCAGCCTCTCCATAGTGGCTATTGCCTCCTCGTCTTCAATAGGAATGATCTCGTCGATGATCCGGCGGTTGAGGATGAATGGAACGAAGTCAGCACCCAGCCCTGGTATTCTGTGCTCGCCGAACCATCCGCCGCTGAGCAGAGGCGACCGGGCCGGTTCCACTGCTACCACCAATGATGAGGGGTTGTGCTCCTTTAGCTTCTCCCCGACCCCCGTGATGGTGCCGCCGGTGCCTACCCCTGCCACGAAGGCGTCTATCGGGCTACCTACGGCCTTCATGATCTCCTGAAAGGTGCCTTCCCGGTGGGCCTTGGGGTTGGCAGGATTGGCGAACTGGTCCAGCAGGAAGTGGTCCGGCTCCCGAGAGGCCAGCTCCCGGGCTGCCCTCTGGGCCCCTGTCATGCCTTCCTTGAAGTATGTGAGTCGGATCTCTGCGCCCAGTCGTGTCAGGAGGCGGCGCTGCTCCAGGGGAACGGCCTCCGGCATGGTCAGAACAACTTTGTACCCCAGGGCTGCACCAACTGAGGCCAGTGCCAGTGCCGTGTTGCCGCTGGAGGCTTCCACCAACGTGCTCTGTCCCGGAGATATTTTCCCTTGGCCCTCTGCCTCCCTGATTATGGAAAGGACGATCCTGTCCTTGACACTGCCCGTGGGGTTGGAACCCTCCCACTTCGCCAGCACTCTGGCAGAGCCCTCAGGCACCAGGCGCAGTAACGCGATCAATGGCGTGTTGCCAATGTGGTCAAGGATGCCCAAGCCGGGTTTAGCCAAGGTATTGTCCTCCAGCAGATGGCCCCATTCTGGCACCGGTGCCCCAGAGCGTCAAGGCGAACGAGCCAAGCTAGGGTATTAGGCCCACCCGCAGGCACTGGCGTTGCGATGCCACCTCAAAGGCCTGGTTTATGCTCTCCAGGGGAAACGTATGGGAGACAACCTTGTCCAGCGGGTATCGTTTCCTCATCTTTAGCAGGAACTCCAGGGCGCGAGGGATGGCCCACCCTTCGTAGACGATGATTCCTATTAGATTGCGGCTGTAGCGCACCAGCGTGGCAGGGTCCAAGGTCGTGGTCAGCCCCAGGTTTATATTGCCTATGAGGACGTAGCGGCCTCCAGGTCTCAGCATGTTTATGCCTTCCTGGACCACTTTTGGGTCTCCGGTGAGCTCTATGACCAGGTCGGCGCCGTGGCCGCCAGTCCATTCCTTGACACGGGATTCTCGCTCCTGAGGGTCTGTGTAGGAGGCGTTGAGGACATGATCGGCCCCAAAGGCCTCGGCTGTCTCAAGCCTGTGTTGGAGCAGATCGGATACGACGATCTTGCCTGCGCCCATCTCGCGCGCCACTGCCGTAGCATATAGCCCCAGACCCCCTGCTCCCTGGACCACAACTGTGTCGCCCATCCTGAGGCCACCCTTGTGCAGGCCATAGATGACCTCTGCCAGGGCACAGTTTACGGCGGAGACCATGTGGTCTGGCAGCTCCTCCGGCACTCTGAAGACCCACTGGCCAGGCCTTACGACGTAGAACTGGCCGAAGGCCCCATGAAAGTGGGGGTACTCCTCTACGGAGACACCGATCCAGTTGCGGTACCGGTTGGGGCACGCCCCGTCCCGGTGTAGACAGGTGGGACAGACGCCGCAGTCCCGAAAATAGGCGTACACCACCCTGTCGCCCGCCTTTAAGGCATGACCCTGGGAATCGCGGGTTGCACCTGGCCCCAGGGCAAACACCTCCCCCATCATTTCGTGGCCCAGGACATGGGGTATCCCTTTGGGAAGGCCCGGACCGTGGCCGGCCCGGAAGTGAAGGTCTGAACCACACACGTTGGCCATTCGCACTCTGACCAGGATCTCTCCGGGCCCCGGCTCAGGCACAGGGTATCGGCGCAGATCAAAGGGTCGAGTTGACTCGTGAAATACTGCTACTAAGCCGTCCATAGATTCATCTCCTCCTTCTCCAGGATGGGCTGGAGAACCCGCAGATAGAGGGCCAGACGCTCCGCAACGGTCTTTAGATATCCCTCTGTAAGGGGCTCCAGGGAGAGGGTCTCGTGGATTCTGGTCCAGCTTTTGGTCCACTGCTCAGCCTCTGCCGAGGGCCCCAGGGCGCTTCGGATCTCACTGAAATGCTGGGCAAGCTTCATAAGGTTCCTTGCATTGGCCTCGGGCTCACCCTCAAAGTGAAGGCCCACCTCCACCCTCCCCGTCCTCCTCTGGACCCAGACCTCGTAATGAATGCCGGCTTTGCTGTCGTAGTGCAGCTTCACCAGGCTTCTAAGGGGGCCATTGACCTGAAAGCCCCTCAGCTCCCCTGGCAAGGACTGCCTCACCGCTTCAGGCACCCGAGCCAGAAACTCGTGGACCTTCATGCCAGGCATGGCGATGGATATTGATCCCCTCACCCTGCGCTTTTGCATCGGTCCCCTGTCACTCGGAGTTGGCACCATTATAGGGCCCGCTGTAGTATCCTGACGAGGAAGAGTGGAGTTTAGGTGACGGCATCTGTCATGAAAGGCAATCTGTTTCTCATCCACTGGAACCAGATGGAGGCGGAGGCGCTGGCTAGGCTGTTGCGGGCTGAGGGGTGGCAGGTGCGGATCGAGGCACAGGACGGTGCCCGTGCCTGGAGGAGCATCCGTGAGGACACTCCTGACGTGGTGGTCATATTCCTGGCGCGCTTGCCCTCCCACGGGCGGAAGACTGCTGAAGCCTTGCGGAGTACCAGGGGCACTCGGGGACTACCCATCGTCTTTGTAGACGGCAAGCCGGAAGCTGTGGAGAAGGCCACGTCTAAAGTGCCTGATGCTATGTACACTGGCTCGGCCCAGCTCAAGGAGGCGCTGGCCAAGTTTGCTAGAGTCAGCTAGTGCCCTTGACCAGCCTCGTGAGAGAGCGCCTGATGCTGGCAGCCAGTTGTGGGTCTGCCAACTCCTTGAGGAAGCGTTGAAGGAGATACTGTACCGGCCCCCTCAAGTCGGTGGAAGGCTCTCCCTTCTGTAGGAAGTCCAACAGCTCCTGGGCCATCCTCCGCCATCCTTTTAGATGCTGCTCTTCGTTCAGGGCCTTGAACCCCTGTAGTTTACGAGGGCCTTCTGCCCAGCCCTCAGATATGTACCAGTCCCTGATGCCGTCGCCACAGCCCAGGCGGAAGAGCGTGTAGCCCAGGGGCGTCAGCACTGGCGGGAGGCCCCTGGCGAGGGCTCTCGCCGTTTCCTCCCGCGCAGGGGACTCGTACTCTACCATCATGTGACCACCCGGCGGAACCGTCTGGACAAGCGGCGCCAGCAGTGCCTCGTCGCTGAGGGGCAGTTCTTGGCCTGGGAAAACTGCCTCCCTTTCTGTTGACAGGACCTCTACCCAGCACGTGCTGGGGTAGGAGCCTTTGTTGTACAGTCCAGCAACAGCCGGCTCATGGCTCAGCAGGCCATCTCGATTCTGAAGCCACATCTGGAAATACCGAGCGCCGACCCGGTTCGTCGGGCCCGCCAACAGAAGCGTGCGACAGTCTGCCAGGGGGATTCCTTGAAGGGAGGCTAGCGCCCCGTCAACGGGGTGCGCGGCAGGGCGCCATCCCTTGGCAGCCATTTCTGCCATCCATCCTCTTTCCATATCTCCGGGGGAAAGCCCCGCCAGGTTCTCTTGCGTCAACTCAATATCCAAACAAAAATGTATTCTTTTCCTTGTCTTAAACTGATCAAAAAACCTGGCTGATGCCCTGGCCCCTCGCTTGTCTCCACCAGGGGGCTCTTTCTATAATACCCCCTGGCCCATTCCTGTGGTCTACACCCTGGCGGGCGTCCTGAGGAGGTGCCTCTCAGTTGGAGTTCACCCATCTCCACGTCCATACCGAGTTCAGCCTCCTGGACGGTCTGTCACGCATACCTGCTCTTGTCCAGCGGGCCCAGCATCTCGGTATGGATTCTTTAGCCATCACCGACCACGGGTCTCTCTACGGTGCTGTGGAGTTCTACTCCCACTGCCGAGAGGCAGGTATCAAGCCCATCATCGGCTCTGAGGTCTATGTGGCGTCCGAAAGCCGCCTATCTAAGAGCCCAGCGGAGAAGAGCCCATTTCACCTCACGCTTCTGGCCCAGAATGCCCAGGGGTACAAGAACCTGATCCGCCTGGTGACAAAGGCTCACCTGGAGGGTTTCTACTATCGTCCTCGCATTGACAGTGACCTGCTCGCCGAGTGCTCCTCGGGCCTAATCGCCCTTTCGGGGTGCCTCAACGCCCGATTGCCTCGTCTCCTGACGGATGGGCGCACCGAGGAGGCCATTCAGGCGGCCCGCTGGTTCAAGGATGTCTTTGCCGACAGGTTTTACCTGGAGCTCCAGAGGCACACAGGCATGCCAGAGTTGGAGGAAGTGAACCGGCGGCTCCTAGCTCTAGGCCAGGAGTTGAGCATACCCGTAGTGGCCACCAACGATAGCCACTACACCCTCCGGGAGGATGCCCCCCTTCAGGATGTCCTCATCTGTATCCAGACCAACACCACCATCAATGACCCCAAACGCCTGAAGATGGAGGGGGACTCCTTCTACTTGAAGAGCCCGGAAGAGATGGCTCTGCTTTTTCAGGACATCCCCGAGGCTATCAGGAACACACGACAGGTTGCCGAGTCCTGCGACTTTGAAATGCAGTTCGGCCAGGCCCGCCTGCCTGATTTCCCTACTCCCAGTGGGCAAGCCCCTCAGGAGTACCTGGCTGCCCTCTGCTGGGAGGGGCTAAGGGAGAGGCTGCCTCAGCGGAGCGAGAGCTACGATAAACGCCTCGCCTATGAGCTGGAAGTTATCCGCCAGACCCGCTTTGCCAACTACTTCCTGGTCGTGTGGGACATCGCCACCTTCGCCAGGCGCGATGGCATCCTCTTCGGTGTCCGGGGCTCTGCGGCCGCCAGCTTGGCCCTCTACTGTCTGCGGGTCACCGACGTAGACCCCGTCCAGTTCAGGCTGGTCTTCGAGCGATTCCTCAATCCGGAACGCAAGGATATGCCTGACATAGACATGGACTTCCAGGACGATCGCCGGGGCGAGGTGATCCGTCGAGTCGTAGAAAAGTACGGTGCAGACAGAGTTGCCCAGATAATAACCTTCGGCACCTTGGGAGCCAAAGCAGCTATACGGGATGTGGGCCGCGCTTTAGCCTTGACCTACGCTGACGTAGACCGGATTGCAAAGCTCATACCCAACCGCCTGCACATCACAATTGGGGAAGCCCTTGAGCAGAGTCCCGAGCTCAAGCAGGCGTACGAAAGCGACCTTCAATACAAGAAGCTGATAGACACCGCCCAAGGGCTGGAAGGGGTCACCCGCCATGCAAGCACTCATGCCGCCGGAGTGGTGATCACCCAGGAGCCATTGACTGAGTACGTACCCCTTCAGCGGCCTGTCAAGGCAGAGGAAGGCCTCGAGACAGCTATGACCCAGTACTCCATGGAGCCCATCGCCAAGCTGGGCCTCCTGAAAGTCGATTTCCTGGGCCTGGCTAACCTGACCATTCTCCACAAGGCAATCAAGACTGTAGAAGAGAATCGTGGCCTCCGGGTAGACCTCCACGACATACCCCTCTCTGAACAAAAGGCTTTTCAGGTCCTCTCCTCGGGGGAGACCGCCGACGTCTTTCAGCTAGAGGGCCAGGGTATGCGCCGCTACATCAAAGAGCTGAAGCCCTCCTCAATTCAGGACGTAGCCGCCATGATCGCCCTCTATCGCCCCGGACCTATGGAACACATCGATACCTACATACGGGCCAAGCACGGCCAGCAGGAGGTGCGCTACCTTCATCCCGAGCTAAAAGACATACTGGAAGAGACCTACGGAGTCATCGTGTTCCAGGACCAGGTGCTCCTCATAGCGCAGGCCTTCGCTGGTTACTCCCTGGGGGAGGCCGACATCGTGCGCAAGGCTATGGGCAAGAAGATACCGGAGATCATGAAGAGAGAGCGGGAGCGGTTCGTGGAAGGGGCTGTCAGAAAAGGCTTTTCCCGGTCCCTGGCGCAGGAGGTATTCGCCCTCATCGAACCCTTTGCCGGGTATGCCTTCAACAAGGCCCACTCGGTAAGCTACGCGCTCATCGCCTACTGGACAGCCTACTTCAAGGCCAACTTCCCGGTGGAATACATGACGGCCGTGCTCAACACCCGCCGCGGCAATTTGGAGAAGGTGGCCGGCGCCGTCGTTGAGTGTCAGCGCCTCCGCATTCCCATCTTGCCTCCCGATGTGAACAAGAGCCTTGTGGAGTTCTCCATTGAGAACTCCACCGACGGAGTGCAGGGTATCCGCTTCGGCCTGGCCGCGGTCAAGAACGTGGGCGAGGCGGCAGTGGAGCCCATCCTGGCTGCCAGGCGTGAGGCGGGCCCCTTCGGGTCGCTGGAGGACTTCTGTCGCAGGGCGGACCTTCGTGGGGTGAACCGGCGCGCCCTGGAGAGCCTGGTCAAGGTCGGCGCCCTGGACTCTCTTGCACCCAGGGGCTCCCTCCTGGCTGCCGTGGAGCGGCTCCTGGCCCTCTCCCACAGGGAGGCCCGCCTCAGGGAGATAGGCCAAGCCAGTATGTTCGACCTCTTCGGGCAGAAGGTACCGCTGCCCTCGGGAGGAATTGGCCTCGAGAACGTAGAGCTCCCGTCCCGCCAGAAGGCATCGTGGGAGAAGGAGCTTCTGGGCGTATCCCTGTCTGAGAACCCCTGGGCTCAGGTGCTTCAGTCCGTGGGCCGGGAGGCTGTGGTCTCCAGAGCTGACATCATGCCCGAGATGGAGGGCCAGAAGATTATTCTCGTGGGCCAGGTCTCCTCCGTTCGCAAGATACCCACCAGGAACCAGCGCTTTTTCGTCAGCGCCAGCCTGGAGCTGCTCAACGGAGACATCGAAGTTACCCTTTGGCCTCCCTTGTACGACCGCGACCCTTCTCTGTGGGTCGAGGGCCAGCTCCTCTGGGTCGTAGGAAGAGTGAGAGTGCGGGACGACCGGACTTCCGTTACCTGTGATGAAGCCAGGCCATACAAGGTGATAGCCAACGGGTCGGGAAAGGGAGGTGACCCAGTTCTCCAGGCTGAGCAGCCAGGCCAGCCTGCTCCGGGTCAAGCCACCGGGCTTCTCATCACCATCCGGGAGAGTGACAGCCCCCATGAGGATGAGCAGCGGCTCCGGGAAGCCGTGAAGATCCTCCTGGAATATCCTGGCACTTCCCAGGTTACCTTGCGTCTGCTCTCCAACGGTCGGCGGTACAAGGTGTTGCCGGCCAATACCGTTGGGCTATGTCCGGAGCTGTTGAGGAAACTGGGAGAGCTTCTGGGTGAGGAAGCGGTTCACACCCTTTGAAAAGCTGGCGCCAGACTATTAGCTGGGGCTCCAGCCCTTGGCCCTGGCGCCCGGCACCGGCACCGTCTCCAGGATAGAGCCCGTTATCCTGCGACCGTCGTTGCCACGCATACGGGCAGCAGGGCCCACGATAAGCCGGTGAGCTATTACAGCTTCCGCCATCTCCTTCACATCGTCGGGCAGGATGTAGTCCCGCCCCCTGAGGAGCGCCAGCGCCTGGGAGGTGCGGAAGAGGGCCAGGGAGGCCCTGGGAGATGCCCCTAGAGCCACATCGGAGTGCTTGCGGGTCGCTTCTACTAGGGCCACGATGTACTGCTTCACCAGGCTGTCCACGTACACCTGCTTCACCTCTTCCTGGGCCTGGATGAGCTCCTCCGGCGTAACCGCGGGCTCCAGGGAGTCGATGGGATGGGCCAACTGCTGACGCTCCATGATGGTCATCTCATCGGCAAGGCTAGGGTAGCCCAGGGTTATCCTCAGCATGAACCGGTCGAGTTGGGCCTCCGGAAGAGGGAAGGTGCCCTCATACTCGATGGGATTTTGAGTAGCCATCACTATGAAGGGCCTCGGCAAGGGACGGGTCACACCGTCCACCGTGACCTGGCGCTCCTCCATGGCCTCCAGCAGCGCCGACTGGGTCTTGGGCGTCGCCCGGTTGATCTCGTCGGCCAGGACTACCTGGGCCACAACCGGCCCTGGGCGGAACTCGAACTCTCCCACCTTCTGGTTGAAGATGGAAACTCCGGTGATGTCGCTGGGTAGGAGGTCCGGTGTAAACTGGATTCGTTTGAAGGTGCACCTGGTAGAACGGGCCATGCTCTTGGCCAGCATGGTCTTCCCCACCCCCGGGACGTCCTCGATGAGGATGTGTCCCCGAGAAAGAAGGGCGATCACCGCCTGCTGGACGGCCTGATCCTTGCCAACAATGACCTTGTTTACATTGCCTACGATTCGCTGACCTATATCTCTGGCTGCTGACTGGACCGCCACGCTTCCCTCCACTCCTTGGCATATTCGACTTTGAAGTAGCCTAGAGTTTAGCATAATTGGCCTGTTGTCAACACCGCCGCGTCGGACGCCGGTCCAATGGTAGACTTGGCAGGCCACCCGTTGCTCTGCCAAGATGCGCCTGGTACAATGGCCTAGCGAAAGGCGACGAAGGAGACGAGTAGGGGAATTCGCCTTCCACAGCGAGCCCCGTATAGTGTGAGGGGGTGGGCTGGTGGCCTCCGAAAATCTCTCCTGAGCCTCTGCCCGAAGCGGGTTGGACCCGTTGTAGGCGCAGGCGGGTAGCCCGCCGTTAAAAGGGCGAGGGCATGACGGTGCCCTGCTGAGAGCTCCGGCTGGGCCGGAGAATGAGGGTGGTACCGCGGGAGAAGAAGTCCCGTCCCTGGTGGACGGGACTTCTTGTTTTAGCTACTGCCTTGTTTGGAGGTGGGACATGGCGTTGATAGAGCTTTACGACACTACCTTGAGGGACGGAACCCAGCAGGAGGGTATATCCCTCTCGGTGGAGGACAAGCTGAGGATCACACAGAAGCTGGATGAGCTGGGCTTTCACTATGTGGAAGGGGGATGGCCTGGCTCCAACCCCAAGGACGAGGAGTATTTCCGCAGGGTCAAGTCACACCAGCTCAAGTGTGCCGTCGTGGCCGCCTTCGGTAGCACCCGCAGGGCCGGTACCGCCGTCCAGCAAGATGCCAACATAAAGGCCCTGGTGGAGTCGGCAGCACGGGTATGCACCCTGGTGGGCAAGAGCTACGACCTCCAGGTCACCCACGTCCTGGAGACGAGTCTGGAGGAGAACCTGGCCATGATTGCCGAGTCGGTCGGATACCTGAAGGGGTTGGGTCGAAAGGTGTTCTTTGACGCGGAGCATTTCTTCGACGGGATCAAGGCAAACCCGGCTTATGCCCTCCAGTGCGTCCGGGCGGCGGCCAAGGCTGGTGCGGACTGCGTTATCCTTTGTGACACCAACGGGGGCACCCTGCCGCACACCGTGTATGAGGTGGTAAGGAAAGTGGGACAGGAGATCCACGCACCCTTGGGTATTCACGCCCATAACGACACAGATACCGCAGTGGCCAGTAGCCTGGAGGCTGTCAGGGCCGGCGCAGTCCACGTCCAGGGGACCATAAACGGCTATGGGGAGAGGTGCGGCAATGCTAACCTCCTCTCCGTCATCGCCAATCTGAAGCTGAAGATGGGCATCGATTGCTTAGACCAGGAACGACTGGCCCAGCTTACGGAGGTCTCCTACTTCGTCAGTGAGGTTGTGAACATGGCGCCCAACAGCTCCCAGCCCTATGTGGGCGCCAGTGCCTTCGCCCACAAGGGCGGGCTCCATGCCTCAGCGGTGGCCAAGTTGGAGGAGAGCTACCAACACATCAGGCCTGAGCTGGTGGGCAACAGCAAGCGAGTCTTGGTGTCTGAGTTGTCGGGCCGGAGCAACGTCGTCTGGAAGCTGAGGGAGATGGGACTTCGAGTGTCCAGCGAGGAGGTGCGCCGGCTGGTGGAGGTGATAAAGGAGAGGGAGAGCCGCGGGTTCCAGTATGAGGGGGCGGAGGCCTCTCTGGAGTTATTGGTTCGGCGGGGCCTTCCCGACTACCTGCCTCCCTTTGAGCTGGTGGACTTCATGGTGGTGGTGGAGAAGCGGCGGCGTCCCTCCCTGGAGAACGGCGGCGACCTCCTGTCAGAGGCCACCGTCAAGCTCAGGATAGGCAAGGAGGTCATCCATACGGCTGCTGAGGGAAACGGGCCTGTCAACGCCCTGGACCACGCAGCTCGTAAGGCCCTCCTCCAGTTCTATCCAAAGCTCAAGTCTGTGCGCCTCGTGGACTACAAGGTTCGAGTGGTGGACCAGGGCTCCGGCACAGGGGCCAACGTCCGGGTGTTGATTGAGTCTACTGATGGCTCAGGGACATCGCAAACGGTAGGCTGCTCTACCAACATCATCGAGGCTTCCTGGATGGCCCTGGCGGACAGCCTGGAATGGTGGCTCCTTCGGGAAAAGGCTACGTGAAATCAACTGGGGCCTTTACACAAAGGCCCTCCCCCTTGCCCTTAAGGCTCTTCTTGTACTAGTACCTATTTGCGGAAAAGGGCGTCATAATCAACCGCTCGTGGTGAGCCTGTCGAACCATGAGCGGTTCACCCTTCGACAAGCTCAGGGTGAGCGGGGTTAGGGCGGGCCTTATGTACGCGTATTTATGGAACTAGGTACTAGGCGGAAGGCAAGCCCGCTGTCGCAGAGTTGTATGGGGCGGCAGGTGAGCTTGAAGTGCTGCCACCACCCTGCCTGCTCTCATTACCCATCGCGCCCTTCATCGACGAGTGCCCGCGCCCAGACTGGTGCGGCACCTTCTTAGGGGACATGGGTTGGAATGGAGCCACTAGAAGCTGGACGAAAGTCCCATCCCTGGTAATCACAATGACCTTATCGTCAGCCTTCAGGTCTCCAGGCTGGACCCGCTGCCATCGTCCCTTCAAGATCGGCGTCTCATCCGTAATGGTCACCGTAATACTTGCTCCACCATCCTTGGGCGCTACGGTCACGCTGTTGCCGCTGACAGCCGTTATCGTTCCTGCCACCAGGCCATAGGTGACGGTCTTCCCGTCCTCTTCCATGCTGACCTGGGCCCTGACCAGGCGGTCAAGATGCCCCGGCAGAGGAAGTTCAGCCGCCCCGGTGACATTGCCCTTAGCTACTTCCTGGCCCGGCCTCTCTCCCAAGACCACGTCCACCGTCTGCTCGGCACCATTGCGCTTGATGGTCAGCTTGATGGTGTCCCCGGGCTGGGCGGCCTTTACGGCCTCCTGGAGGACCTTCATGGTGGCCGCTTGCCTGTTGACTGCGGCTATCACGTCCTTCTCCTTGAGGCCAGCCTTCTCCGCAGGGCTGTCCTTGAGGACCTTTAGAATGACCAGCCCTACCTCTTCCTTCAGGTCGCGGCTCTTGGTCATCCCTTTGTTGACGGGCGCCACGGCTATCCCGAGCCAGGCATGGGCCTTGGGTGGCTCCTGCTCGTCGGAAGAGACAGCCGCCTTTGCCAGGCCTGTCCAGGCTAGAGATGCGCCCACTATGAGCAGGCTCAGGACTACGGAGGCGATGAGCAAGGGCTTTCCTTTCATGTTCTCCTCCAGCTTTTGGGCTTTCTGAATATAAGAACGCCGGAGGAGACGGAAGGGTTAGGCCCTCCTCATGATCTCCAGGGTCGCGGCCGTGATCTTCCCGTCGATGATATTGAAGGCCCGTGTCTCGGGCCTACTGGGATCCGTCAGGGAGATGACGATATAGAAAGCCTCAGGCCAGGTAGCCAGCCTTACATCGGTCTGGGAAGGGAAGGCTGGCGAGTGTGTATGGGAGTGGTAGATTGCCAGTAACTCCCATCCATTGTCTTCGATCTCCCTGTAGGTCTGGTAAAGCTCCCTGGAGTCCATGCTGTAACGGTAGGGGCTGTGCTCTACGTTGGTCATGCGGTAGAGCTTCGCCACTTCACCGCTCTTAGCCGCCAGGATGCCGCACGCCTCGTTGGGGTTCTCCGCCAACACGTGGGACACCATCTCGTCGAAGTACTTCTGTGATAGTCTCAGCAAGACTGTCCTCATGCAGCAAGAATGCCGGGCCGGGCCGGGACCGCTTCCATTATGGAGCCTGGGTTGCTAGCAGTCTAGCTGTGGCCTATGAGGCTATGATCGGTTCCCATTTTTTCATCACCCTGCTGTGGCTCTCTGCTACAGGTGGCTTCTCGGTAAGTGCCAGAAGCATATAATATTGGGCGTGCCTGGCTATCCTTGCGAAATTGCCATATCTTCTGCCAGGCCAGGGAGCGCTGGACATGAGCGAGGACTTTCTGGTCGCCAGGAAAGACGGCATTGCCACCATCACTATCAACCGGCCTCAGCAGCGCAACGCCATAAGCTATAGCATGTGGCGGGAGCTACGGGAGATAGCGGAAGGCCTTCACAACGACCCATCGCTGCGACTGGTCGTCTTTACCGGCGCTGGGGACCAGGCCTTCTCTGCCGGCGGCGATATCAGGGACTTTGAGACCTATCGAAGTAACTCAGCCCAGGCCAGCGTGTATAACACAGCCCTGGAAGAGGCCCTGAGGGCGGTAGAGGATATCCCCTGTCCCACCATATCCGTCGTAAAGGGCTACTGCGTAGGAGGCGGCTGCGAGTTGGCAGTGTTCACCGACCTGCGGGTCGCTACCGACGGTAGCCGCTTTGGCGTCACACCGGCCCGTCTGGGCATTGTCCTGGAGCCTTATGCACTGCAGCGCCTGATCCAACTGCTGGGGCCTGGTGGCGCCAAGGTCCTCCTCTTGACGGCCCGCTTTCTGGACGCCCACCAGGCCCTGCGCATGGGTCTGGTGGACTGGGTCCTGCCCGCCGAGGAGATAGACGCCTTTGCAGAGAAGCTGATCACGGAAGTGTCCGCGTTGGCCCCCTTCTCCCACCGGAGCCATAAAAGACTCATTAGGTCTATCTTGGAAAATCCAGGCCTGAGGAATGTGCCTTCTGAGGAGCGGGAGCTGGTCCTCAGGGCCTTCGACACTCAGGACTTCCACGAGGGCCGGCGAGCCTTTCAGGAGAAACGACCTCCCGTGTTCAAAGGCCTCTAGTTTCGCTTTGGAGTGTCATATGAGTGTTCGACCTGGACCGCTTGACGGTATGGTGGTGCTGGACCTGACCCAGATGCTGTCGGGACCCTTCTGCACCCTCCTTTTGGCCGATATGGGTGCCGACGTCGTCAAGATAGAGAAGCCCCCCATGGGGGACGACTCCCGCACCTTTGGGACCTACAAGATCAAGGGAGAATCGGCGCCCTTTCTCATGGTGAACCGCAACAAGAGAGGCGTGGTACTGAACCTCAAGGCCCCCGAGGGCAAAGAGACCCTGAAGAGGATGGTCAAAAAAGCGGATGTTCTGGTGGAAAACTTCCGGCCGGGCACCATGGACAGCCTCGGCCTGGGCTACGAGGCGCTCAAGGAGGCGAACTCCACACTGATATACTGCGCCATTTCCGGCTTCGGGCAAACGGGCCCCTATCGGGATCGGGGTGGCTTCGATCTGGTGGCTCAGGGCATGAGCGGCCTCATGAGCCTCACAGGCTTTCCAGATTCTCCACCCGTGAAAATGGGCGTGGCGGTGACTGACCTCAATGCAGGGATCTTGGGGTCCCAAGGGATTCTCTGCGCCTATGTCCAGAAGTTAAAGAGCGGCGAAGGGCAGATGGTGGATACCTCCCTCTTGGAGGCCGGCGTGGCCTACACCTTCTGGGAGGCGGCGATCTTCTTCTCTACGGGCGAAGTGGGCCAGCCCATGGGCTCTGCCCACCGCCTGTCAGCACCCTACCAGGCCTTAAAGGCCAAGGACAGATACTTTACCATGGGTGCCGCCAACCAACCAAACTGGGAGCGGATGTGTCACGCCATAGGTCGCGCTGACCTCATGGAGGACCCCCGCTTCAGGACCAATGTGGATCGTCTCAGCAACTACCAGGAGCTGGCTGCGGTCTTGGAGCAGGAGCTGTCCAAGAAGCCTGCTGACTACTGGCTCGCGCTTCTCGAGAGAGCCGGTGTTCCCGCAGGGCCCATCTACACCGTTGACGAGGTCTATCGGGACCCCCATTTGTTGGAGCGGGGTATGATTACTGAGGTAGAGCACCCCACGGCAGGCCGGCTCCAGCAGTTGGGCATTCCCGTTAAGCTCTCTCTTACGCCGGGCCGGGTCCGGCGCTCCGCGCCTCTCCTGGGGCAGCACACGGTGGAGGTCCTTCATGAGTTCGGCTTCGCTCGTGAAGAGGTCTCTTCCCTGCTACAAAAGGGGGTAGCCCATCAGTGGAGCGGCCCTAAGCAATAGCCCCAGGGTCATGCCGGTGGGGCGGTGGCCCTGGGAGTTGACAGTTGAAGGAGACCTTGTCTTTCTCCATCGAAAAGTTGTATAATCAATTTTCGGCAAGAAAGGTTACCCATCCCGAACCTGTTGTGCCTATCCCGGGACCTGGATGACCTGATTCTGCCAAATTAAAAACAACCCAAGGAGGTCGTCCAGTGGCTTTTAGTGACAAGAGTCTGGTCTGCGTCGAGTGTAATGGCACATTCACCTTCACCGCGGGGGAGCAGGAGTTCTTTGCTTCCAAGGGGTACTCCAATGAACCCAAGCGATGCCCCACATGCCGTTCAGCACGGCGGTCCCAGCGGGATGGCGGTGGGAGTGGGGGTGGGAGTGGGAGTGGGAGCTACGGCCGACGGGATATGTATCCCGCGGTGTGTGCACAGTGCGGGAAGGAAACCCAGGTGCCCTTCCAGCCGCGGGGAGACAGGCCCGTCTACTGCTCGGACTGCTTTAGCCAGATAAGAGTGCGCCGCTAATAGCTCTTAGCGCTACGCCTTAACTAGACCGTTTTTAGCGAGCCCTTACCAGAGCCCGAGGGGTATACCTTTGGGCTCTGGTAAGTGTTTGCCTGAACCTATCCCAAAATCCCTCTCAAGCAGGTCATGAAGCAGGCTATAGCTAAGAAGGCCCGGTAGGTGTGGGCATGCCTCTCTGACCTTGCCCAGTACGACTACGAGGAGAAGGAAACCCTTTAACTTGAGCGCCAGTCCCGGTGTGATCAATCCATCCAAATGGGAGGACTTATGACATGCCCGGTCTGTAACAGCGAGCATACCACCAGACCTATCCAGTGCCTGCAGGGGGCTACTCTCGACCATGTGAGGCGCTGTGGCATCATTACCAATCATTCAGAGGACTGCTTGCTTAAGCTCCTTAACATCTACGTTGAGGCCAATCCTCAATGGAAGAGGGGAGCCAAGCCGAGAAACCCCTAGATGCGTCCGAGATTACCCGTGAACTCCGAGGCCTTTTGGACCACCCGGGGCACAAGTGCTTGCGGGCCAAGTCTCCTCGACTCGTACCCGCTTCGGCGTGGGAAGAGACGTCCTGCGCTTTAAGGCCAAACCAACGGCTGGCCCCTAGGCGGTAGCCGGTGGACGTGTACCATCCATCCGCGGGAGATGCTTCCGGCCCCAATATCATGCAACTGCACCATTGCCGCCCCTGAAGAAGTGATGCTGTGGTTTTCGTGTAAGTTGTTCATAAAGCGCTACTTCGCCATCCACGAATGAAAATGATCCTGCCCCACTCACGGTTCGACAGGGTCACCACGAGCGGTCTAGACAACTGCGCTCGTCCTGAGCCTGTCGAAGGATGAGCGGGCCAGGGAAAGAGGGGATGAGCGGCGTGGAGAAAGGTGTTAAGGACAGCGGCCGTCGCTTCGAGGCATGGCCGGTGTTGTCTTCCCAGAAGCGCTTGTGATATATTGCACAGGAACAGCTTCAGGTGGTCCAGAGGAGGAAGCCTTTGCCTCTCCACATCATTGTCTGCGTCAAGCAGGTCCTAGACCCGGAGACACCCGCCTCGGCCCTGCGCATCGACCCGCAGCTCAGGCGGATGGTGGCCCCCGCCAACGTGCCCCCGGTGGTCAACGGCTTCGACGAGAACGCCGTGGAGGCAGCCCTGCGCATCAAGGATGCCCGGCCGGGAGATGTGAAGATCACGGTGCTCTCCTGCGGCAAGAGCTTCGCCATGGAGGTGATAAAGAAGCCCCTCTCCATGGGCTGCGACGAGCTGGTCCTCCTCCAGGACAACGCCTTCGACAACCTGGATGCCTTCGCTACGGCCCATGTGCTGGCGGCGGCCATCAAGAAACTGGGGGCCTTCGACATTGTCCTCTGCGGAAGGCAGGCGTCTGACTGGGACCAGGCTCAGGTCCCCCAGGGCCTAGCCCAGTTGCTGGGCCTGCCGGGGGTCACCATTGCCAAGAAGGTGGAGGTGACCGACAAGAAGGTCAGGGTGGAGCGAGTAGTACCCGGTGGAAGGGAGGTGGTGGAGGCTTCCCTGCCGGCCCTGATTACGGTGACTAATGAGCTAGGGCAACCCCGCTACCCCAACCTGCGGGGAATCATGGCGGCTACCCGCAAGCAGCCCGTAGTGTGGAAGGCTGGAGACCTGGGCCTCGACCCGGCCCTCTTGCAGCCTGCGGTTGAGCTACAGGAGCTGTTCATCCCGGTGCAGGAGAAGAATGTGGAGATTATCGAAGGGGAGGACGACGCTGACAAGGGCCGGAAGCTGGCGCTGAAGCTGCGAGAGGCCAAGCTCATATAGGTGAAGGGTGTGAAAGATGAGCAGTACATCGGGAGTGCTGGTAGTTGGCGAGACCCAGAATGGAAGGCTAGCGCCGGTTACGGCTGAGCTCCTGGGACTGGCCCGTTCCCTGGCCCGCGGGCTTCAGGAGCAGGTAGCGGTGGTCCTGGGGGCGGAGAAGCTGAGCCCGGAGGCAGCCGCCGACGCCATCGCCTACGGGGCCGAGACCGTCTACACCGTGGAGCATGCCCTTATGGAGCAATCACCGGTGGAGGCCATGCTGGCGGTCGTGGAGAGGGTTGTAAGAGAAAAAACACCCACGGTAGTCCTTGTGGGCAAGACTCTAGCCGGGTCCGACCTGGGGCCTGGGCTGGCGTTTCGCCTGGGCGTGGGGCTGGCCCAAGACTGCATAGAGGTAACCCTGGATTCCAAGGAGAAGGGGCTGGTGGCCGTGCGGCCCGTGTACGGAGGCGTTGCCATGGCCCGGGTGGCACTGAAGAGGATGCCCTACGTGGCCACGGTGAGACCCAAGGCCTTTGATCCTCCGCAGAGGGACACCTCCAGGAAGGGCGAGGTGGTGGCCCTGAACCCCAGCCTGGACGCCTCGGTGGCGAGGGTCAGGGTCCTGGAGCGAGCGTCCGAGGAGTCTGCGGGTGTGCGACTTGAGGACGCGCGGGTCGTAGTAGGAGGGGGGCGCGGGCTGGGCGGGCCGGAGCCCTTCCAGATGCTGGAGGAGCTGGCCAAGCTCCTGGGAGGGGCCGTGGGCGCCTCCAGGGCCGTCTGCGATGCTGGGTGGGTCCCCTACCACTACCAGATAGGCCTTACGGGCAAGACCATCGCCCCAGACCTCTACATTACGGTGGCCATCTCCGGCGCCAGCCAGCATATGGCGGGCTGCTCCGGCGCCAGGAACATCGTGGCCATCAATAAGGACAGGGATAGCAACATATTCAAAGAGGCACGCTTCGGCGTTGTGGCCGACTGGAAGAAGGCGCTGCCCGCCTTTGCGGAGACGGTGAAGGAGCTGGTGAAGAGCGGCTGACGGAGGCCTTTGACAGGGCAAAAGGATGCTGTGGGCTATAATTAACGCCAATAAGACACGGGGAGGTCAAAGATGTTAGTGGATGCACATGTGCACTGTTTCGTTTGGGAAGAGTTCCCTCCAGGGGAGAAGTGGGCCTACGCCGGCAACTGGGCGTGGTACTCCCCCGGCTTGTGGACGCGAGTCCGCCCTTTCATCCCGCCGATAGATAAGAAGGGCCCGTGGCGAGACCCTGCTGATGTGTATGCTCGGGTCAGCAAGGCGGTCGGCGACCCCGATGGCGCCAAGCTAATGGCATATCTGGATGCGCACGGTATCGAGAAGTGCGTCTGCATGATGGTGGACTGGGGGATCGCCTGGGGAGAGGAGGCCGAGTTCAACGTTCATAAGGTGAACGAGCGTGGCGGACAGCTCAAGAAGAGATATGCAGGGCGTTTCTCCTTTCAGGCCGCGGTGGACCCCCGAAGAAGGGATGCTCCCGAGATAGCTGAGAAGGCCATCAAGGAGTATGGGGCTTCGGGCATCAAGATACTGGCCGCCAACAACGTGTACCCGGACGATCCCAGTTGTTTCCCCCTCTACGAGATCGCCAGAGACTACGGGAAGACCGTAACGGTCCACACCGGCAGCGGCGACGTGGCTGCCTTTATCAGGCCGGCCCATCCGTGGCACCTGGAGACCCCCGCCAAGCTCTTCCCCAAGCTCCAGTTCGTGGCTGCTCACGGCGGCGGTGGCCTGGACGGTTACTGGCGGGACTTAGTCCTCATGTGCTCTACTATCCCTAACATCGCCATGGACCTCTCTGAGTGGCAGCATGACGTTGTGCCTTCTGATGTGGACCCCGGCCGCGAGGAGGAATTCATCAAGGTCCTCAACATTCTCCGTAAGAAGATAGGCGCTCACAGCCTAATGATAGGCACTGACTATATGGTGGAGAATGTCGCCGACGCCGCCTGGTGGTGGGACCTCTGGAAGGACCTGCCAGCCCGTGCCAGGAAGTTCGGCTACAAGTTTACCCAGGAAGAGACTAACCTCATAGTGGGAGACAACGCCAGGCGAATCTACGGCACCGGGTGAGGGCTACTGTACCGGTGCTGATCTGTGACAAGCCTAACCAGGTCGGGCTAGTCCACTCTGAATAGGCCAGAGGCTTAACCGCGAAGCTGAGGGTACCCGCCGGTCCAAAGCTGTCCGGTATGCCGAGCTTGTCGAACCTTGAGGCAGCCAATACCGGCAGGCCCGGAGAGCCGGGGTTACGCACTGGCTTAGTCAATAGATGCATAATAACGACGCTAGCCATTGATTGGAGGTAGTTCACATGGCAGAGCCGCAGAGTGAATATCCAGTCCAGCTCCACATTGATTACCCAGACAGGCCGCGGGACCGCCTGAGTACGGTTTTTCGACTGATTTTGTTCATTCCCATAGCTTTCATTCTGTTTCTAGTGTCTGGCTCGATCCCCTTCGAGGTAGGTGGCGAATCAATAGCTATTGGCTCAGGAGGAGTGCTGATTTTTCCTCTGGTGCTGATGATCCTCTTCCGCAAGAAATACCCCCGATGGTGGTTCGATTGGAATGTAGAGCTCTTAAGATTCTCAACTAGAACAGGTGCATACGTTACACTGCTAAGAGATGAATATCCTTCCACGGATGAAGCGCAGGCGGTTCGTCTGGATGTCACATACCCCGATGCACAGAGCGAACTGAACCAGTTTCTTCCTCTGGTAAAATGGCTGTTGGCTCTGCCACACTACATTGTCCTGCTTTTCCTGATACTGGGCGAACTAATAGTAGTGATCATCTCTTGGTTCGTCATTCTATTCACTGGCCGTTATCCAAAGCCCCTATTCAATTACGTTGTAGGTGTGACACGCTGGTCCCTTCGTGTAGGTGCCTACATGGGCCTTCTGGTTACGGATCGCTATCCGCCGTTCCGGCTTAGCCCTTAACATCTATTCTCAGCCACTTCTCAAGGCAACCTTGCATAAGAATACATTGGTTTTTTGGCGGTGCCGTCCCGCTCAAGGGTCCCCCTAACATCCATGGGTTTTCCAATATCTGCAAACCTTAGCTAAGTTGATCTCCAAAGCTGTCCGGTATTGCCGAGCTTAACCAAGGACAAGCGGGAGAGGGCGCCCTGCCGGATTCTTCGCTGCGCCCAGAGTGACATGGAAGGGGAGGCTCAGAAATACTTCGGCTAGGGGAGCCGTGCGTGTAGAACTGAGAGTCGCAGTAGCAGCTAAAGGCCCATTGATAGGCCTAGCGAACCCATCAAGCCCGGTTGACTTTCGTGCCAAGCCCCCCTTGAGTCAGGCTCCTTCAGGCAAGAAAATGATGTAACATGTTGAGCGAACTTTTTAAGGAAACACCAGGATGAAGGGCCCTTCTAGAGCACCCATGAGCGACGCAGAGATTCGCACTCATCTAGCCAACGAGCGCACGTACCTGGCCTGGATGCGGACCGTCATCGTGGGCATGGGAATAGGCCTGGCCGCCGTGACGGTCCCTGTGCGAGGAGGGGGTCTCAGTCGAATAGCCGACCTTCTGGGCATCCTGGCAGTAGTCGCCAGCGCCGTGCTGTCCATATGGGCCACTTTCAGCTACCGGAGGACCCTGGTGCAGATCTCCCGGGGCATCTACAGCCCTGCCTGGGGCATGGTTCTATTCTCTCTCCTGGTCCCCATGGCTGCGGCCGGTGCGGTGATCGCCTTCTTCTTTGCCTCTCGATAGGCGGGGAGGCCTGAGGTAGAAGCCTCCCTATTTGAAGAGGACTGCAAAGCAGGATGGGAAAGCAGGGAGACATGAGGTTTCGCGTCATCCAAGAGGTTATCTTCGAGCTGACGGTCGAGGCGTCCAGCGGGGAGGAAGCACAGCGGCTGGCCTCGCAAGTGCCGTACTCCCAGTGGGACAAGGGCTACCCCGTGCGGGAGGAGTGCGTCCCCGTGGAGGAGGACCCGCTAAACCCCCACGGCTTCTAGGGAAAAGAGGGAGCACTGCCCCATCTAGCTGCCATTGCCCCGATGTGTAGCATGAGACGATTACATCTGACGGCAGGACTTGGCTTTCTACTGATCGCGCTGGGCTTGCTGTCAGCTTGTCTCCAGCCCGCTCCCACCGCTCCTGCTGGGCCTGATAGCGCCTCCAAAAGGGAAGTCTCCGTAATCTTCTTTGACGTTGGGGAATCAGGCGACGGTTTCCTGGTGAGTACCTGGGAAGGCAAGCATCTGCTCATTGACGGCGGACGTCGCAACTCCAATGTTGCCGAACGCCTCAAGGGCCTGCGCGTCCCGCAAATCGATGTAATGATTGCCACCAACCCCGATGCAGACCACATAGGCGGGCTCGTTGAGGTTTTGAGGACCATGCCGGTAAAAGAGGTGTGGCTGAGCGGCGATATTAACACTACTATAGTTTTTGAGGACTTTGTGGACGCGGTTGAGCTTTCCAAGGCAAAAGTGCACGCCGCCCGGCAAGGCGACATTATCCGCCTCGGCTCACTGTCATTGGAAGTCCTCAGCCCGATGGAGCCCCTGTTTCCCGATCGCAACAACAACTCCGTGGCCGTGCGGCTGGAATTCGGCCGGATAAGCTTTATGTTTACAGGCGACATGGAGCAGCCTGCCGAGAGCCGCCTTGTCCAGTCAGGCATCAACCTCAAGTCTACCTTTCTGAAGCTTGGGCATCATGGATCGAGGACGTCAACAAGCCCTGCCTTCCTGGCCGCCGTTAGCCCTCAGGTGGCCATTTATCAAGCAGGGGCAAACAACAGGTACGGCCATCCTCACCGGGAGACGCTAGCTCTCCTTGATCGGGCCGGCGTGGAGGTTTATGGTACGGGAGTGAACGGCCAGATAACTATAAGGACAGATGGGATTTCATATTCCATCGAAACGGAGAGATAACGGTGGTGGTACAGAAGGCTGTGGTGGACCGGGTCGAAGAAGCTGTAGCGGTGCTGCTGGTTGGCGACCGAGAAGAGGAGCTTGTCGTGCCTAGGGAGAAGCTGCCCAAGGAAGCGACTGGACGCCGACGAGAGCGGGTCGCCGAGAAGATGAGACGCCTGCTATCTCGGGGCGGCTAGATGGCTCCACCGTCACCGCAAGTTAGCGCCGGAGGCTTTTCGTCTTCACCGCAGCACTCTCACCAGCTATCCTTCCAAAAGCCGCTCCCGCCATAAGGCCCGATCCGCCCGGGTAGTTGTAGTAGAAGAGGCCGCCCACCAGCTCACCAGCCGCGTAGAGGCCGGGTATGGGCCTGCCATCAGTGTCCATGACCTGGGCGTCTTCGCTCACCTTGAGGCCGCCGAAGGTGAAGGTAATGCCGCAGGTGACGGCGTACCCCAGGAAAGGAGGCGTATCTACGGGAAGCGCCCAGTTGGACTTGGGAGGTATGATGCCCCTGGTGCCCTTGCCGTCCAGCACCGCAGGATTAAACTCGCCGGGCTGGACAGCAGCGTTAAAGCCCCTGACGGTGCTAGCCAGGCCCTCTCTATCAACGCCAAGACGCTCCGCCAGCTCCTCGATGGTGTTTGCCTGAGCATAGGTCATCTGCGGTATACGGTACTCGTCTCGCAGCAATGGCCTCACCTTCTCATCGAAGACCTGGAAGGCCAGCCGTCCCGGCTGCTTCAGTATCTCCCGGCCGTACTTCACATAGGTGTAGTTACGAATGTCGGCGCCTTCGTCCACAAACCGCTTGCCCTGAATGTTCACAATGATGCCCAGGGGATATGAGTGCTTCTGAAACAGGTCGCCCACCTTGCGGTCGCCATAGGGGGGCGCATTGGCGTCCCAAGCCACAGCGTGGCAACTGCTCCAGTGCCCGTAGGGCTGGGCGCCGATCTCCAAGGCCATCTGGATGCCGTCTCCAGTGTTATACCGGGTGCCTCTGACCTTGGCGAGCTCCCAGTCGGGTCCCAGATAGCGAGTGCGCCACTCCGGGTTGGCCTCGAAGCCTCCACAGGCCAGCACTATCGCGCGAGCAGATATGTCCTCGTACCCGTGAGGCCCTCGAATGGTAAGGCCATTCATGCTGCCGTCTTTGTTGACCAGAAGCCTGGTGGCCCGCATCTCATACCTTGTCTCTATGCCTGACTGCTCGGCGAGCTCAAAAAGCCTGTCGGAGAGGCCTGCGCCGCCGCCTACGGCCTCCAGCACCAGGCCACCGTAGAAACGGAAGCGATCGCCTATCTTGTAGGCCTGCCGCCCGTACATTGGCACCCAGCGGATTCCCCTTTCCTGGAGCCACTTCATGGTGGGGTAGGCCCGGTCCACCAGCATCTGCACCAGCTCTGGGTCAGCCAGGCCCTCCGTCACTCGCATCAGGTCAGAATAGAACTGCTCCTTGGGATAGCGTCCAAAGTCCGCGGAGCGGAGCTCATTTTCACTGAGGTCGGGGACGAGTGCCTTGATGTCTTCAATCCCTTCGAAAGGGAAGCGAAGGCCACCTGCCGTAAAATAGGTGTTGCCGCCCCGCAGATGGTGGGGAGCCCTCTCCAGGACCAGCACATGGGCCCCGTGTTCCTGGGCGGAGAGGGCAGCGCAAAGGGCAGCGTTACCCGCTCCCACTACGATCACATCGTACATTCCCCTCGTCTGCATTTCTTCTCCTCCATCAAGCTACGGGGACACCGCATTCTTGTCATGTGAGCTTATCAAGGGGTGAGGCCACGGCGATCTTGATTTGGTGGCCGACGGGCCGTGAAGATTCCAAGGCAAGGCGGGAAAACAATCTACACCACTAGACAATGGGCTGATCCAACAGCAGGTCCACGGTGATGTCGAGGGCCCTGGCCGAGTGGGTCAAAGCGCCCACCGATATGATGTGGACACCCGTCTCGGCCACGGCCCGGACGCGCTCCAGGGTGATGCCTCCGGAGGCCTCCAGGAGGGCCTTCTTGCCCGCCAGGGCCACCACCTGCCGCATCTCCTCCAGGGACATGTTGTCCAGCAGGAGCAGGTCTGCGCCCGCCTCCAGGGCTTCCCGGGCCTCTGCCAGAGAGATCACCTCTATCTCCACCTTCAGCGTATGAGAGGCCCTCTCGCGGGCCTGGCGGACGGCGTGGGCCAGGGATAGACCCCTGGCCCGAACGACGGCGAGATGGTTGTCCTTGACAAGAACCCCGTCAGCCAGGTTGTAGCGGTGATTGTGGCCCCCTCCCACTCTTACGGCGTACTTCTCCAGGGCCCTCAGGCCGGGAAGGGTCTTTCGGGTGTCCACAATACGCACCGGCAGGCCTCTGACGGCATCCACGTATCGGGCCGTCTCCGTAGCGATACCACTCATGTGCTGGATGAAGTTGAGGGCAGTCCGCTCCCCTTTGAGGAGACTGTTGACGGAACCCGCTAAGCGAGCTATCAGGTCTCCCGGGTGGAGGGTGGCGCCGTCCTCAAGCAGGGCGTGCCCTTCCAGCCGCGGGTCCAGGCGGCGGAAGACCTCCAGGGACGCCTCCCCACCACAAAGGACGCCTCCCGCCTTGGCGGACATGAGGGCCTGGCCGGTAGCATCGGGAGGGACGAGGGCGTCGGTGGTGGGATCTCCGCCGCTCAGGTCCTCCTGGATGGCCCGGTCAATGAGCTCTCGGACTGACGCGCTATGGTGGAGCATCTAGCCTTCCAGAGGTAAAGCGTTTAGGTCTCACGTCGGCCACGACAACGCTTCCCCTATCGAGTTATCGGACACTAAGCATCCACTCCAGGACCAACTACACTCCTCCGCCACCGGCAATCTCACCCTGGAGGGCCCAGGGGCTGGTCTTGGCTATTCTTACCTGGACCAGCTCTCCCAGCCAATTGCGACCACCGTCCGGGAAGAAGACCAGCTTATCGGTGCGGGTGCGGCCACGCCATTTGCCCCTCTCCTGGCCGTCCACCAGCACCTCCACCGTCGTTCCCTCGTAGGAGATGTTAAGCTGGGCGGCAATGGCCGCCTGGCGCTGCTCCAGGTACCTGAGGCGGCTCTCCTTCTCCTCTTGAGGAACGTCATCCCTCATCTGGCGCCAGGCGATGGTCCCTGGGCGGGGGGAGTAGGCAGCGATGTGGACCTTGTCGAACCGCAGCTCCTCCAGAAGGTCCACGGTCTTCTGGAACTGCTCCTCCGTCTCGCCGCAGAATCCTGCAACGACGTCGGTGCTCAGGGCCACGTCCGGAACGGCCTGCCGGATCCTATGGACGAGCTTTCGGTAGTCGTCACGAGTGTATCCGCGGCGCATGGCCTGTAGAACCCGGTCGTCGCCAGCCTGGAATGGAAGATTGATGTGTTCGCACACCTTCTCGCACCGAGCCACGGCCTCGATGATGTCCTCGGTGAGGAAGTTGGGGTGTGACGTAAGGAAACGGATGCGGGCCAGGCCCTCTATCTCGTCGAGCTCCTCAAGGAGACGGCCCAGGGTGGGCCTATCCGGGAGGTCGTAGCCATAGGCATCAACCGTCTGGCCCAGGACAGTCACCTCTTTTACGCCCCTCTCAGCCAGGTGGCAAACCTCACTCACTACCTCGTCCATAGGACGGCTGCGCTGGCGGCCTCGCCGATAGGGTATGATGCAGAAGGCGCAGAAGAGGTCACAGCCGTGGATTATGGGCACAAAGGAGGTGACCGTGGGCTTGAGGGGAATGAGGGGACCGAGGCACCCTTCCCAGTCGATCCCATTCCTTTCGCCCAGGAACGCCAGCAGAGGCCTGTACTCCTGGGGACGCATGAACAGGTCTACCCAGGGGAACCGCTTCGCAAGGTTGTCCTGCCCTGGGCCCACCATGCAGCCCATGAGGGCCAGGACTCCGCGCGGGTGGCCCTGCTTCCAGGACTTGAAAAGGCCGAGGGCGCTAACCACCTTGTCCTCAGCACCCTGGCGAACCACGCAGGAGTTGAGCACCACCACCTGGGCGTCACGGGGGTCGTCGGCCCAGACAAACCCCATCTGCCCCAGGGCACTGCCCAAGCGCTCGGAGTCGGCCTTGTTCATCTGGCAGCCGATAGTCCAAATATGGAAGCCGTGTCGCGGGTCCCCATCAACAGGGGCCTTGCCCCGCCGATGGGCCTCGGCAAGAGTAAGCAGAGGCGGCTGAGTCACGGCATAGACTCCAAGAACGCTGGTCTGGCGGAGGGAACGGGATTCGAACCCGTGAGGGGCCTTTTGGACCCCCAAGCGCTTAGCAGGCGCCCGCACTAGACCACTATGCGATCCCTCCAAGTCTTTCCATTCAATATAGCAGAAAGGGAAAAGTACAGGAAGGCGAAGGGGCTCCGAGTCCAGGTTGACAGATAGCATAGGGGAGACTACGCTCAGGGGGTCAGGCCCGGCGCCAGCCGTGGACTTCGTAGAGAGGGGGTGGTCCATCATGTCCAGGCCTGTTTTACGCACGCCCCTGTGTGATCTCCTAGGGTGCGAGTACCCCATAATGCTGGCAGGCATGGGTAGCGGGGGATCGCCCCCGGAGTTGGTGGCAGCGGTGAGCAACGCCGGCGGCTTCGGTGTCCTTGGGGCTACAGGCTTCACCTCCGAGGCGACGCGAGAGGTCATCCGGAAAACCCGCCACCTGACGGATATGCCCTTCGGCATCGATCTGCTCCTTCCTGCCAGCCTGGCGGAGTCCCCCGAGTCCCGGAGCGAGGTGCTGGCGCTGATACAGGCTGAGTATCCCAAGCACTGGGCCTTCGTTCAGGGCCTCCATAAGGAGTACAACCTCCCCGCGGTCCAGGATACGGAGGAGTACGTGAGCGTGGCCTCGTCCCTGGTGAGAGAGCAGGTGGATGTAATTATTGAAGAGCGGGTACCCCTCTTCTGTGCTGCCCTGGGGGACCCCTCCTGGGTAGTTCCCAAGGCCCACGCCGTAGGAATGAAGGTGCTGGGCCTGGCAGGCAACGCCCGCAATGCCCTTCGCCAGAAGGCGTCGGGGGTGGATATCATAGTGGCCCAGGGCTACGAGGCTGGAGGACATGTAGGGCGCATCGCCAATTTCGTCCTTGTACCCGAGGTGGTGGATGCCGTTCTTCCGGTCCCGGTGGTGGCGGCAGGAGGCATAGCCGACGGTCGTACAGTAGCTGCGGCCCTGTGCCTGGGAGCCGTAGGTGTCTGGTGCGGCACTGCCTTTCTCTTCTCCACGGAGACAACCATAGGCCGTGGTAAGCAGGAACAGCTCGCCCGAGGCACGACCGAAGAGTTCGTCGTCTCCCGCTCCTACACAGGCAAGACCAGCCGGATGTACAGGAACACCTTCCTCCAGCGATGGGAAGAGTCGGGCCTGGAGCCTCTGCCCATGCCCCTTCAGGGCGTCCTGGTGGGTAGCTTCGTGAAGGCAGCACTGGCAGCTAGCCGTTGGGACCTGGTCAACAACCCAGCAGGCCAGGTGGCAGGCCGCCTGAGGGAGCTTAGGCCTGCGCGGCAGATCCTGGAGCAGATGGTGGAGGAGACAGTGGATGTCCTGGCCGTGCTGCCGTCCCGCATCACCCACGGCATAAGGTCTCCCGCTCATTAAGGAAAAAGGCAGCATCAAGCTCAAAACACACACTAAGGGCATCCGTTAACAAAGGGGAGAGGCCCTGCTATAATATCGACCATCGGCGGTAGCAGAGATTCAGGGGAATGCTATCGTTGAGATATGCAACAGTGAGGAGGCAGTATGTACGGGACCATTTTTCGTATGAAGGTGAAGCCGGGGCAAGAGGCCAAGGTGGCCGAGCTCTTCAACGCGTGGACCAAGGAGCGGGGACCCAAAGTCAAAGGGTCTGTTGCAGGCTATGTGCTTAAACCTGATAAAAGGCCCGGCGAGCTTATCGGCATGGCTGTCTTCAAGGACAAGGCTACCTACAAGGCCAACGCCGCCGACCCGGCACAGGACAAGTGGTTCCGTCAGGTAAGAGCTCTCCTACAGGCTGACCCCGAGTGGGAGGACGGCGAGTACCTGGCTGGCGGTGCGGCCAGCTAGCCGCTGCTCACTGGCCAAAGCAAGGAATTGCGGACCGGCACCGAGGTGACTGGCCAGGGCCCTGTGTGATATAGTTCCTCTGCTGTCGTCATGATTTGGATACGGCGAGGACTGGCTGTACTGCTGAGCGTTCTCTTTTTGCCCCTGCTGCTCCTTGCCCTTCTGCTCCTGACCATCAACAGCACCTTCCTGAATCCTTCCTTTTACGTCGAGCAGCTCCGTCAGGCCAACGTCTACTCGTTCCTATACGATAAGGCTCTCCCTGCCCTGCTGGAGGATGCCAGCAAGGAATCCGAGCTTCCTCTGAATATAGACTTGGCGGCAGCCAAGGTGGAGCTGGTATCTGCGGCCAGGCAGGTGCTGCCGCCGGATTGGCTACAGGCCCAGGTGGAACAGGCCATCAATAAGGTTTTGCCATACGCCCTGGGGGAGAAGGACGAGTTTGCCGTGACCATACCCCTGGCGGACCGGATGGAGGAGGCTGGCAGAACCGCCAAGAGGCTCCTGCGAGAGGGAAAGCTGTTCGACCAGATATACCAGGGGCTGACCGCTGAGGCTGCTGATGACCTATCGAAGAACCTGGATAGTCTGCCATTTGGCCTGACGGCGACGAAGCAGGACATACTTGACGCAATAGGAAAGGTGGCCCCCAAGGATTGGCTCCTCGACAAGATGGACGACGCCGTAGACCAGGTGGTGCCCTATTTTTCTGGAAGGGCCCAGAACTTCTCCGTCACGTTGGCCCTGGCGGACAGGGTAGAGCCTGCTTCCGCCGTGCTTAAAGACCTGGTACGTAAGGGCAAGACCCGGGAGTTCCTCCTCCAGCAGGTCATCAACCCGGCCATCGAAGCCAATCTGGGCGGTGGCTTGGAGCTGGCCCTGGGCGTCAGGCTTACATCTCAAGAGGCGAAGAACGCGGTTGCAGAGGTGATCACGGAGGAGTGGGTCCAGTCCAGGCTCAACGATGTTCTGGACACGGGAGTTGCCTATCTGACGGGGAGAACCAATACCTTGGCCATCAGGGTGCCCTTTGCCGACCGGAAGGAGGCAGCCACCACCGTTCTGGCCAGGCTCGGAGACCGGAAGCTAACGGCTCTCTATGATGGACTTCCCCAATGCCCTGCCGGACAACCCCTCTCGGCAGCCCTGGGCCCTGGCGTGATACCGCTGTGCAAGCCAGTCGGCGTCACCTTCGAACAGCTCAAGACCGCTTTTGACATAGACGTTACCCGGGAGATAAGAAAAGCCCTCATTGGGCAGATCCCCGACGAGCTGGTGTACACAGACAAGTCCCTGAAAGACGCCTTGGGGCAGGAAGGCTTCCAGCAGGTGGACCGGGTCCGTACGTGGCTTGTACAGGGGCTGACCTTCACTGATGCTGACCTTCGGAAGCTCCTGGAGAAAGAGAATCCGGGCCTCCTGGACGATATTCTGGAGACCACACGCCAGGGATTCACCTTCACTCATGAGGACCTGCAGAAGGCTACGCAGGAAGGTGGCAACAGCCTGGACCAGGTACGGCAGACCTTAAGCACAGCAAGGCGCTGGCTCTTCCTGGCCTGGCTCGTACCCCTCTTGACCGTAGGCCTCATTGGCCTCCTGGGAGGGCGGAACTGGGGTAGTAAACTGGCGTGGGCTGCAGGGACCCTGGCCATAGCCTCTACCATTGCATTCGTAGCATCAGGGCCGGTGTACGAAGCCGCTGCCAAACCTCAGTTGGATGCCGCTTTGGACAGGGCAGTGACAGATGCGTTAGAAGAAGATGGGGCTGGCGGAGGCGCCTTCGCCAAGGTGATGGCGCCCAAGATGACGGAGATGGTAACGCGGGTGGCGGACTCCTTCATTGCCGGAATCCGAGGCCGGGCGCTTGTGCTTTTGCTGGTCGCAGGCCTGGGGCTCGGTGGCGGTATTACATGGCAGGTGCTACGCAGGCATCGGACCAAGCCTCCGGTGGTCCCATCAGGCCCGTGAGGCCGTCGTACCTGCTAAAGTCATTCGGGAATGCCGCCCGGGTGCAGTACGCCACCCCTCAAGGAGTTGGTTCCCTCCCACCCACCCCGAACTGAGTTCGACGGCGCCCCTCCGCATCGACTCCAAATAAACCCAACTTTCGTGCTCAGCGCCCGGCAAGGCGCGTCAAAGCCGCCACGTTGGGCAGTCGCTGCTTCTCCAGGTACTGTACCAACCCCTGATTGATTCGGAGCGCAACACTGGGCCCCTCATACACCAGGCCTGTGTAGAGCTGCACGGTCGTTGCGCCAGCCTGGAATGCCTGTAGAGCGTCGCTGGCCGTGAAGATGCCACCGCAGGCGTTGACCATCAGGCTATCCCCTGCTTCCCGCCGGACGTCCCCTACGATGCGCAGCATGTCCTGGAAAAGGGCCTTCCCACTGACGCCTCCTGCTCCCACCTTCAGGCGAGGCTCCGCAATCCGCCTGGCATTTGCTGCGGTAATGCCTTCAACACCTTCTCTCCTGGCTATGCGTACAAGACCTAAGATACGCTCCTGGGCTTCCGCATCCAGGTAAGGAGGTATCTTGACAAAGAGGGGTTTCCTGCGCCCCTCATTGATACGGCCCAATAGGTCGGCAAAGGTCTCCGCTTGGAGAAAGACCAGGAGGCCCGCGGCATTGGGGGAACTGATATTCAGCTCCACGGCATCGGCCAAGGGCTCTGCGCTCCTGTGGCAAAGGAGGAACTCGTCGATAGAGAGTCCGGCTACGCTGACTACGAGGGGCTTGGGACGCGCCTGGAACCTCTCCAGGCGCCTGGAGGCGGCCTCCAGGCCCTTGCTGGGAAACCCCATGGCGTTGACAAGGGACTGCTGCCGGACATAGCGAAGAAGGCGCGGGCCCGGGTTGCCCGGCCTGGCCTTGTGAACCACGGTCCCCCCTACCACGTACCCGAATCCCAGCGCCATAAGAGTTGGAAGGAACTCGCAGTCTTTGTCCAACCCAGCGGCCACGCCTACCGGGTTGGAGAAACTGAGCCCTCCCGCTGAGAGCTGGAGACGGGGGTCGCCAACCTCCCAGCGACGGCCCAGGGCCTGCCACAAGATGTGCCACCGAAGAGAGAGCTTAACCAGCTCCTGAGCGCCCTCTGGCGGTAGGGCGAAAAGGAGAGGGCGAAGGAGGCCTTTATACAAGGAATTCATCTCAAGAAGCTCACTCTCCTTCGGCAGGCTCAGAACAGGCTCTGGCCCACTCTGGACACCCCCGAAATAAGCCTTTTGTGGTATAGTATGGGCGATTTTGATAGCTGAGCAATAGCAAAGTATAGACAAAAAGTCCCCACATTGGGCATTCTTCTCAGCAGATTTACATCTCCACAAATTAGTGGTATAGCCAGGAGGAAGACATGGGTGGTCCTTTGGCAGGCGTCAACGTTCTGGACTTTGGCCAAGCAGCCGTCGGCCCGTGGGCAGGCACCCTCCTGGGGTTCCTGGGGGCCAACGTGTTGAAGGTGGAGCGGCCTGAGGGGGAGATAATCCGTACTCAACCCCCCTTCCAGAAGGGACTGGCGATAGCCTACACCGCCTGGAACATGAATAAGAAGGGCGCCGTGTTCAACATGAAAGATCCCCGGGAGTTCAAGCTCCTGGAGCCCCTAGTGAAGGAGGCTGACGTCATCAGCGAGAACCTGAGGCCCGGCGTCATGGACCGCCTGGGTCTGGGGTACGAGACGGCAAAGGCCATCAACCCTCGAGTCATCTACGCCTCCAGCCCTGGTTGGGGCTTCAGCGGCCCCATGGTGAACTTCCCCGGGGGTGACCCCGATTTTCAGGCGTTCAGTGGCTTTGCCAGCCTGAACGGAAAGGAGGATGGGAGGGGCGAGCTGGTCCGCCACTCCTACCACCTGGACCTGAACGCCTCCTGCATCCTGGCCGCCAATATCATCATGGGTCTTCTAGTGCGGGACCGGACAGGACAGGGCCTACGGGTGATCTCCAGCCACCTGGGCAGCAGCCTATCGCTCCTCAGCAGTCGCGCTGCGGAGTACGTGCTGACAGGGAAGGTCCCCACATGCCTGGGCAGCAGTGCCGCCGGCACCGCTCCTAACCAGGCATTTCTTTGCCAGGACATGACCTGGCTTGCCGTGGGCGTGGAGACAGAGGCCCAGTGGAAAGAGCTGTGTCTGGCCATACGTAGAGAAGACCTCCTTTCAGACCCCCGTTTCTCCAACAACCTGGAGCGGGTGAAGCATCGGAAAGAGCTGGCCCAGGCACTGGAAAAGCTCTTTTCCAGCAGGCCCAGCCGGTGGTGGTACAACCAGCTAACCAAACGCGGGGTGCCGGCGGGTTTCTTCTACCAGTTCGAGGAGCTCCGGCATCACCTTCACGTGAAGGAAAACGAGTACATTGTGGAGGCCGACATACCCCATCAGGGCAAGGTGCTCGTGGGCGGCATACCCTGGCAGTTCAGCAAGACCTCTTGCTCCATGTACCCGGCGCCTTATCCTTCAGAGCACACCCAGGAGGTGGCAGAGAAGGCCTTTGGCGCCTTTGGCCCCAGTGGGGAACATAAAGCCCGCAAGACCTCGCCTGGCAAAGACGGGCGAGCTCCACTGGCTGGCCTGCGGGTAGTAGACGCCAGCCAGGGTCTTTGTGGGCCGTATGTGTCCCTCCTGCTGGCAGATGCCGGGGCCGAGGTCCTCAAGGTTGAGCCGCCCGCAGGCGACTATGCCCGCCGCTTTGCTCCCTCAACGGCCACCGGCGATAGCGCCGCCTTCCTTTTCCTGAACCGAAACAAGAAGAGCCTGGCCCTAGACCTGGAGAAGGAAGAGGACAAGAAGGCGCTGGCAAGGCTAATCGAGAAGGCCGATATCTTCATCGAAGACTGGGGCGTCGGCAAGGCAACCAGCAGAGGGCTTGACTACAGTATCCTGAGCAAGAAGAACCCGGGCCTCGTCTACTGCGCCATCACCCCCTTCGGAGAGAGGGGGCCTTTCAAGCATCTTGCGGGCTCGGAGCTAGTGGTCCAGGCCATGTCCGAATACTGGGTTTCCCTGGGAGAGGTGGGGCAGCCTCCGTTGCGAGTCGGCGCTGACGTGGCCAACGCCAGCACGGGTGCCCTGGCTTTCCTGGGCATCCTCGCCGCGCTGTACCACCGCCAGAATACGGGCGAGGGGCAGCGGGTGGCCGTGAGCCTGTGGGGCACCCTCCTGTGCATGCGGCAGGCCAGTTGGTCCGTCCTGGGTGATGGCATAGAGGAGTGGGCGGGGCCTTTCTGCTGGGCCTACACCAGCCCCCCCATGCACGGCTGGCAGACCAAGGACAATCCCGTGTACTTCCGTCTCCACAACGCCTCTGAGGAGGAGTACATAAGCCTCCTCATCGACTTGGGGATGGACGAGGTCATGGCAGACGAGCGATTCGGCAACGCTGGCCGGGACGCGGTAGGCTGGGGCAAGTACGCCATAGAGGTGATGCCGATCTGGGAAAAGTACATGAAGGAGAAGACGGCGGAGGAGGTGGTGGAGATAGCGCGATCCCGTAACTCCATGGCCGTTCCCATAAACAACATCAAAGAGGCCCTGGAACACCCTCAGATGCAGGTCCTCAACGTCATCAAAAGCATGGACCACCCAGTGCTGGGCAAGATAAGGGTCATCGGCTCTCCTTTCCAGGGACCCTGGCAAGCGCCTGAGCCTGCTCCGGCACCAAAGCTGGGGCAGCACACAGCGGAGGCCCTGGCCTCTTTAGGAAAGAAAAAATGATATCTAGCTGATAATTCTAGGCTGGTTCTAGGTTCTCCAGTGTTACCGTTGGCTTTTTCTTTGCGAATCCCATGTGTTTGGAAGCATCCAGTACTTCTATGCCCAAAATCTCCTCATTCGGCCCAAAGTCTACAGCTATATCTTCATTAAGCCTCACTGTGGTCACTTGGCTTGGGCCAGCCTTGAAACTTATGTAAGCAACATCAACTTGGGGGTCATACCGAATCTTCATTCCTTACCTCCGAAATAAAACACATAAACTGTCACTACAACCAAACTATCAGGCTCCTCTTTAACAATCGGCATAACCTACTTCGTTTTATAATAACGCCCTTTCCACGTTTGCTCAAAAGTGAAATTCTTGCGAAACGCAATTCGTCCACGACCTGCAACCGATCTTTCCCCGCTATGTACGGCTGCTTCACCCTCCTGCCTCGTGGCTCCTCTGTCAGGCATCTGGTCAAGGGCGTGTTGCGAAAATATGATACGTCTTAACCGCATTGTCCGTTAAATCACCTTCTTCTGCCTTAACTCTTTTACTTGCGTATCCCCATATCCCAGTTCCTTCAGGACCTCCTCCGTATGCTGGCCCGTAACAGGCGGGGGACGTCTGACGGAGCCTGGCGACTGGCTGAGCTTGACAGGAATGCCCAAGAGCTTCAAGTCTCGAATCTTGGGATGGGGTACCTGGATGACCATCTCCCGAGCGTGGGTCTGCGGGTCGTTCATCACGTCATCTATCCGGTTTACCCTGTTGGAGGGCACTCCCGCCCTGTCCATAACCCCTACAAGCTCCTCGGTGTCATACTTCCTGATCTCCGACTGAAGGATAGGCACCAGGACGTTCCTATGTTTCACCCGGTCGGGCTGGGTAGCGAAGCGGGGGTCCTCCAGCAGGTCCCGACGGTTCAAGGCCTCGCACATCCTGGTCCACAGGCGCTGGTTAGCGGCGGCGACGAAGATGTAGCCGTCCTTGGCCTCGAAGACCTGGTAGGGCACGATGGCCGGATGCCCCGACCCGTATCGTCCGGAGACCACACCCCCGATGAGGTAGCCCACAGCGAGGAGCGAAAGGTAGGAGATGGAGGTCTCCAGAAGGGAGGCGTCGACCTGCTGGCCCATGCTGGTCTTCTGACGATGGTAGAGGGCGTTCATTATGCCGAAGGCCGCCATCATCCCTGTGCTCAGGTCTAGAAAGGAGACCCCGCACCGGACGGGCGCTCCTTGGGGCTCCCCAGTGATACTCATGACCCCTGTATGGGCCTGCATCAGAGCCTCGTAGCCCGCCCTGTCCTTGTAGGGCCCTGATGTCCCGAAGGCGGTGATGGAGCAGTAGATGAGCCTGGGGTTGACCCTGCTCAACACCTCGTAACCCAGGCCCATGGACTCCATGGTCCCAGTGCGGAAGTTCTCCACAAGCACATCGGCCCCGGCCACCAGCTTCTTGAGGATCTCCTGACCTTCCGGGGCCTTCAGGTTCAGGGTCATGGCCTGCTTGTTGCGGTTCATGGAGAGATAGCCGGCAGCCTCGCCCTCCACGAAGGGCCCGTATGTGCGGGACTCGTCGCCCACCTCCGGCTCCTCGATCTTCAACACATCGGCTCCCATGTCGCCTAACATCTGGGCGCAATAGGGACCCGCCAGCACCCGGCTCAGATCCAGAACCTTGATGCCTTCCAGTGGAGCAGTCACATCGGCCTCCTTCTCAAGGATTTTCGGCGGCCACTGCTGCCCGCGAGCTTCGAGAGCGGACGGGTGGCCTGGCGAAGTAGACAACCATTGCCGAGGAGAAGTACCAGGCAACGAAGAGGGCGTAGCCGAACCGGTAGGAAAGGGTCGTGTCGTAGATAAACGCCACCAGCAGGGGCGAGCCAGCAGAGCCAAGAGCCATGAAGGGTGCGCTGTAGCCCCGGATGGCCCCGATAGCCAGGCGGCCAAAGTAGGTGGGCCACATAACGTTAAAGACCACCGCAGCGCCACCCATGAAAAGACCGAAGTAGGCTGCCGCGGCGAACACAGCCAAAGGCCAGGCTGGAGAGAGGATGAGCAAGAGGGCACCGCTACTGGCGCCGACTCCGTAGAGCATGAAGACGCGCCGGACGTGAATGCGCTCCACCAGCAACCCCCACATCACTCTCGCTCCCAGTACCCCCATGGCAAACACGCTGGTGGCCAGGGCAGCAGTCGCAGGGGACAGCCCTTTGCTTGTCAGGTAGGGCACCATGAAGAGCATCGCGGCAGGACCGGACATGGCGCCGGATAGGGTCATGGCCACTATGATCAGCCAGAAGGCCCTGGTCCTTACCGCCTCCCTGGCGGTCCACTCCTCTCCCGGTGGCTCTGATGGAACGGTCTGCGTATCCGCTCGTTGCACTGCGGTGGCGCGGACGGCCCCATCGGGAGAGAGGCCCATGTCTTCCGGACGGCGCCTCATGAGAAGGGTTACCGGCAGAAAGACGAGGAGCCACATGAGAAGGGCGAGGGTTACCCATACCTGACGCCAGCCCTGATGGGTCACAATGTACTGGGCCAGAGGAACAAGGATGGCAGTACCCACGGGAGAGGCCAGAAGAGATATGGCGAAGGCCCTTCCCCGCATGCGGACGAACCAGTTGGCGATGGCTGTGCCTGTGGCAAGGTCCAGGATCGCGGGCCGGAGGGCCCCAAACAGCACGCCGTAAAGTAGATAGAACTGCCAGAGGGCATCCAGTCGCGATACCGCCAGCACCACGGCGCCCCCCAAGAGGGTGGCCAGGGCCATGGGTACCCGTGCGCCAAACCTGTCTATCAGGGGGCCGATGAGCATTGATGCAAAGCCGGAGGCTATGGCCCCCACGGAGAGGGCGCCCACCATCTGGGTCTTGGTCCAGCCCAGGTCTGTGGACATGGGCTCCAGCAGCACACTGAGGACGTTCTGATGGGGAAAGACCACAAGCCATGCGAGGGCAGAAACACCAACAATGACCCAGCCGTAGAAGAAGGGGCTTCTCCCGACGATGTCGGGACGGTTGGCACGTGAGTAGGCGGGACCAGAAAACAGGCCTTTCATATCCCTCAATGAAAGAGGCAGACGCCAAAAGAGAAGCTAGGCAACCGCTACAATCTAGTCTACTCTACACGGGCCGTCAAGGTATCGGCAGCCTAGCTGGTGAGGATACGGGCCGCCTCCTGGGCAAAGCGAAGCAGGTGGGTAGGAAGCAGGCCCAAGAAGACCGTGCCTATAGCCGTTATCCCTAAAGCCCATCGGAGCGGAAGAGAGGAAGGCACCCGCTCCTGGGAGGCTGAAGGCAGAACGTATAGAGCTCGCACGACTCTCATGTAGTAGTAGACTGATACCACGCTATTGATCACACCCGCCAGGGCCAGCCAGGCCAGGTCGTGTCTTACGGCGGCGCTGAAGATGTAGACCTTGCCTATGAAGCCCCCGGTAGGGGGCACGCCGATTAGTGAGACCATGCTGATGGCCAGGGCCAAGGCCAGCCAGGGGGCACGCCTTCCCATGCCGGCAAAGTCCTCTATCACCTCGCTCCCCGTCTTGTTCACAATGGCAATGATGACGAAGAAGGCCGTCAGGTTCGTGAGTGTGTACGTGGCCAGATAGAAAAGGACGCCGCTGGGCCCAAGGGAATCGCTGGGGCCCGCGCGAGCAACGGCGGCCACGCCGACCAGCAGGTAGCCCGCATGGGCCACAGTGCTATAGGCCAGCATACGCTTGATGTTGCTTTGCGCGATGGCCACCAGGTTTCCTACGGACATGGAGAGGACGCTGAGGACGGCGAAGAGGGTGCCCCACTCTACTCGCAGATCAGCCGAGCCCAAGGCGACATAGAAGACCCTCAGAAGCACGGCAAAGCCGGCGGCCTTGCTGGCCACCGAGAGGTAGGCCGTTACTGGTGTGGGAGACCCTTCATAAACGTCGGGCACCCACATCTGGAAGGGGACCGAGGCGATCTTGAACCCGAAGCCGGCCACCATCAGGGCTATTCCCAGCATCAAAGCATAGCTGCCGAAAGGAGCACCCGTCTCCTGACTCGCCCCGCTCAGCACCTGGCCTATGTCCCTGAGCCAGGTGCTGCCTGCAACGCCAAAGGTGAAGGCCATGCCGTAAAGGAGAAGGGCTGAGCTCACCGCGCTGAGGACCAGGAACTTCAGGCCGGACTCGGTCGAACGGGCATCCCGCAGAAAGGCGGCCAGAGCCACCAGGGGGAGCGTAGCCAGCTCCAGCGCCACAAAGAGAGTTATGAGCTCAGCCCCCGCCGCCAGCAGCATCATGCCGGAGGCAGAGAACAGGATGAGCCCGTAGTACTCGCCCTGGAACCGGCCCAGCCGGGCCCGGTAGTCCACTGAAGCAGCGATCACAAGAGCGGTGGCCGCCAGTATGAGGAACTTGAAGTAGATGGCAAAGCGGTCTATGAATAGAGTGTCGAAGACACCGGTGAGCTGGCCTGTGCTCTCGGACCCCACCCTGATCAGGAGGCCTACGCTGAAGCCCGCGGGCACAAGTAGCCCCACGAGGGCTGCTGCGGCAAGGTATCCCTTTCGCTTCACGGCCAGGTCTAGAAGGAGAATCACGCCTCCAAGAAGGGCCACGCTTATCTCTGGCGAAAGGAGGAACAGCTCCGACGGGCTCATCCAGACCCTCCGAAGCGGGAAGCCAGGAGGCCCGCCGCACCCGATGTGAAGAGGTCGGTCAGGAAGCGGGGATAGAGGCCGACGGCAACGATGGAGATAAGCAGCAGCACCGGGGCCACCCGCTCAACAAGGCTGGCGTCCTCCAGATGGACAAACCGCTCCTGGGCCGGGCCAAAGAAGACCCGCAGGAGCATCCACAGTATGTAGCCTGCCGTCACCACGATGCCCAAGGCGCCCAGCGCAGTGATCACGCCCCAAACAGGGAAAGTCCCCAGGAAGACCATCACCTCGGAGACAAAGCCGCTGAGGCTTGGCAGCCCCAGAGCCGCCAGCCCCGCTATCACAAATATCGAGGCCGTGAAGGGAACACGGCTGGCCAGTCCCCCAAGATCAGGGATATGGCGCGTGTGGGTCTTGTCGTACACCAGCCCTACCATGGTGAACAGGAGGCCTGTTATGGTGCCATGGGTAAACATCTGAGTAGCGGCGCCGGCAACCCCCAGGGGCGAAAGGGCACCCCCGGCAGCCCCCACGGAGGACACGCCCAATAACACGTAGCCCATGTGGCTAATGCTGGAGTAGGCGATGAGCCTCTTCAGGTCTGTCTGCCGCAGAGTCACCAGGGCCCCGTAGAGGATATTGATGACGGCCAGGATAGCCAAGAACAGGGCCAGGTCCCGGGCCACTTGGGGAAACATCCCCAGGGAGATGCGTATCAGGCCGTAGCCACCCATCTTGATAAGCACCCCAGCCAGCATGACGCTGCCTGCGGTGGGGGCGTCGGTGTGGGCATCAGGCAGCCACGTGTGGACAGGCCACACCGGCAGCTTGATGGCGAAGGCGATGAAGAAAAGGAGGAAGACAAATCTCGCAGAAAGGAGCAATTGTGAGGAATCCAGGCCCTCTACGCCCGGCTTCAGTCCGGCAAGCTCAGCCAGGCTGAATGTGCCGACTGAGAAGAAGACAACGAGGATGCCAACGAGCATGAAGGCGCTGCCAGTGATGGTGAAGATGAGGAACTTCATGGCCGAATATTCGCGGCGGCCTCCACCCCATATGGCAATGAGGAGGTACATAGGGATCAGCTCCATCTCCCAGAACAGGAAAAACATCACCAGGTCCAAGGAGGTGAAGACGCCTGTCACAGCCGTTTGCAGAACCAGGAGCCAGACGTAGTGCTCTTTGACCCGCGTCTGGATACCCCAGGAGACAAAGACGGAGCACAGCCCCAGCAAAGCTGTCAGCAGCACCAGGGGTAGACTGAGGCCGTCCACGCCCAAATGGTATCTGACCGGGAAGCCCTCCACGGGTATCCAGTTGGCGTAGATGTCCTCTAGCTGGAGCCCGCCCTTGTTCAGGTCATACGAGGCGAAGGCCACCAAAGAGAGGCCAAAGGTGACAACAGCGAAGATGGCCGCCGTCAGTCGCACCAGCCGCGGGTTGCGGACAAAGACAGCGGTAAGAAGTGCCCCTGCCAGGGGCAGGAAAACGATGGCTGAAAGCAACTACCCGCCTCCCCAGAGGAGGTATGCTAGCACAATGGCGGCTACCCCCGCTGACATACCGATCCCGTATGCCTGAACCTGCCCTGTCTGAAGGCGGGCAATAGCCTTGCCGACGTTGCGCCCAAACCAGCCCACCACCTCCGCGATGCCGTCCACCACAGCCCGATCAAACCAGTCCAGGACGCCACACACGCCTCGATAGAGAAGATTCCGTATCACCACTCCTTCATAGAGATCATCAATGTAGTACTTGTGGTAGATGGTGCGGTAGACCGGTCCTACCCTGCGGACCACCCGCTGGGGCTCAAGACGCCGTACCCCGTACATGAGGTACGCCAACCCTATCCCGGCCAGGGCCAGCGCGGTGGACCCAAGGGCCACCGGCCAGTTGAAAGGGACCTTCTCTATTTCCGCCAGGGCGAAGGAGGGGCTCAACAGGCGTGAGACCCAGTGCCCGGGCACATTTCTCAAGGCTACCGGCGAGTTGGCAATGAAGCCTGAGACCACCCCCAGCCCAGCCAGGACTACCATGGGCAACACCATCACCAGTGGCGACTCAGCCAGGTGAACATGCCTTTCCGCCGAGGAAGAAGCACTACCAGGAGGGTGAGAGGCCGGCTGAGGGCTCAGGACTTCTGCCTGTAACAGGGGGTGCCCCGCCTGCTCCGCAGCTACACCGCCGCGGAAGTTGCCCTCAAAGGTCATGAAGAGGGCCCGGAAGATGTAGAAGGCTGTCATGAACACGCCAGCCACAGCCAGGACAAAGACGAGGGTCCCCACCACACCACCACGCCCCAGGGCCACGGCAAGGACCTCGTCCTTACTCCAGAAGCCTGACAGCGGGAAGATGCCGGCCAGGCTCAGGGCCGCCAGGAGAAAGGTCAGGTAGGTCAGAGGCATGGAGCGTCTCAGCCCACCCATGTACCTCATATCGAAGGTGCCGGTGGCGTGGTTGACACTCCCTGCACCCAAAAAGAGGAGGGCCTTGAAGAAGGCGTGGTTAAAGAGGTGGAAGATGGCTACCACGGGCGCTCCAACGCCTATTGCCAGCATCATGTACCCCAACTGGCTGATGGTGGAGTAGGCTATAACGCGCTTGATGTCGAACATGACCATGCCCATGGTGGCCGCCATCACCGCGGTGCCTCCCCCTACGAGGGCCACCAGCTTCAGGACTGCCGAGGTCTCCTCAAAGAGGGGGAACATCCTCGCCACTAGAAATACCCCGGCGGCCACCATGGTGGCCGCGTGGATGAGGGCGCTGACCGGAGTAGGGCCCTCCATGGCGTCAGGGAGCCATACGTGGAGGGGAAACTGGGCCGACTTGCCGGCGGCACCAGCGAAGATGCCGATGCCAAGCCAGGTGACGGCGGTAGCTCCCAGGAGGCCACCCTGGGCGGCCGCGAGGATATCGGATATGAGCAAAGAGTTAAGCCCCTTCTCGGCAAAGAGGCCCTGGTGGGAGAATAGATACAAGATAGCCAGGAGGAAGCCAAAGTCCCCCAGGCGGGTGACCACAAAGGCCTTCTTGGCCGCGGCGGCGGCTGCGGGCCGGTGGAACCAGAAGCCTATGAGGAGATAGGAGCAGAGGCCCACCAGCTCCCAGAACATATACATCATAAGGATGTTGCTGGACATGACCAAGCCCAGCATGGAGGCGGTGAAGAGGCTCATGTAGGCGAAGTAGCGGGCGTAGCCCCTGTCGCCGTGCATGTAGCCCTGGGAGTATATCTGTATCAGCAAGCTCACGCCGCTGACCACCACCATCATGATGGCTGTGAGCCCGTCCATAAGAATGCCCACCTGAAAGTCCAGCGGACCAGCCTTCACCCAGGAGTGAGAAGGCCACCCCAGGGCTTTGTACAGGCCTGTGGTGGAGGAGAGGGACCAGAGAGAGAGGATGAAGGACCCTGCGATAGCTGCGATGCTGACGTACCCGGCCCACCGGGCGTAGCGGTTAAAGAAAGGTCGGATTACCAGGGCAATAAGTAGAAACGAGGCCAGAGGAAGACCCAGGACAACCCAAGCGGCGGACTCGGGTATCATATCTAAAGCTTCCTCAAGATCTCCTCCGCCACATGCTCCCGCCCCTTAGGTACAAGTACCCTGAAGGGGACCCGCTCTCCCCAGTCCAGGATGTCGCCTTCAGGGAGAATACGCGCGGGAAGCCCCTCGCTCTCCAGGATGTCCTTCCACATCTCCGCCGCCATCAGGCTAGGCACCCTGCAGAACTCCACCCAGGACACAGCCTACTCCTTCATGAGAGTGAACTGGCTCACATCTACCGTCTCCCTGGCCCGGTATATGGCCAGGACTATGCCCAGGCCCAGGGCTACCTCGGCTGCCGCCACGGCAATGACAAAGATGGCAAAGACCTGGCCCGTGAGGAGGAACTGGTAGGCCGGCTCACCTCCGGAGGCCACACTGCCAGCCAGAGAAAAGGGGAGCAGGTACTTGGCGATCGCCACCACGGCGACGTTCACAGCATTGAACATAACCTCGATGCCCATCAACACCACGATGGCGTTGCGCTTGGACAGGGCTGTATAGAACCCTAGGCCAAACAGGATACCTGAAAGGGCCAGGTAGTGCTGAAAACCTACCATCCTAGGGCTCACGCGCCAGGGCGATGGCTCCCACGAGGGCCGCCACCAGAAGGAGCGAAACCGCTTCAAAGGGCAAGACGAACTCCCTGACCAGGAGCCCTCCGATCCAGGGCGCCGAGTTGCCAAAGACCTCGGCCACCTTCTCCTGAACGGGTGGCAGCAGGGCGGCCTCCTGGAGGAGAGGCCAGTCCGTCGTCGTGGCCACGAAGATGACCACCGACACGAGGAACAGGACGGGGACCATGGCCAAGCCCCTGAACCGACTGGATGTATTTCCTCCTTGGACATCCCTGGTCAACAGGATGGTAAAGACCAATAGGATCGAAATAGCACCCACGTAAATAAGGAGCTGGACCGCGGCTAGGAACTCGGCGTTGAGCAAGACAAAGAGGCCCACCACGCCCAAGAAGAATGCCACAAGGGCCAGGGCGGCCTTGAAGATATCCCGAAGTCGGATCACCAGGATGGCAGCGAAAACAGTCTCAATGGCCAGGAGCCACCAGGCCAGGTTAAACATAGCAGAGGTCTCGGCGCCGGCGGGGATCACCGCTCCTTCACCCACCTCTCCTTCATCTTCTCCACGTCAGGGGCCTCATGGCGCCCGGCCTCCTGCCAGGGCAGCTCCTTGCCCATGCGGGGGTCGTACCCCTTGGTCTCCATTTGGGGGCGGAACCAGGTGCTGGGGCGCTTGGGCATCCTTCGAAGCTCCTCCACGGGGATGACCAGCTCCTGGCGACGGTAGCGTGCTCTCTCAAAGCCACTGCCCATGTGGAGGGCGTCGTAAGGGCAGCCCTCGACGCAGAGGCCACAGTACATGCAACGCCCCAGGTCTATGTCAAAGGCCAGAACCTTGTACTTGTCCCCTTGGGGAGTGGCGACACCACTGGGGTCGGTGACGATCCTGATGATGCCGAGTGGACAGTACTTGGCACAGCTAGCGCAGCCCGTGCAGCGCTCCTCATACCAGACAAAGTCCTGCCCGCGAAAGCGGGGGTGCTGAGGGAGACTCTCCTCAGGGTACTGAACCGTGAAGGAAGGCCTGAGGAAGTTCTTCAGGGTTACGGCCATGCCCTTGAGGACACCTATTCCGTACATCCTAGGCCGCCTTCCCTGTGGTGGCCCCTCGCAGCAGTTGGGGCATGTTGGGCCTGAGGGTTGGGCCCATTAGCCAGCTCCAGAGGGCCAGGCTAACAAAGGTGACACCCCAGTTGATGCCCACCATGGCCCATATCTGGGCCGTGGTGGGCTGAGGCCACAGTAGCACCTCCACGGCGGTAGCTGCTATGTTGACCAGGCTCAAAGGGAAGAGAACCTTCCAAGCAAAAGCCATGATCTGATCGATCCGGAGGCGTGGCAGGGTGGCCCGTATCCAGATGAGGACAAACAAGACAACGAAGAGCTTGATGACGAACCAGAGGTGAGAAGGCAGCAGGGGCCCTTCCCAACCTTTGAAGAAGACGGTGACTATGATAGCGGACGAGACCACCGAGGCGGCGAACTCTGCCAGCATGAACATGCCGAACTTCATGCCAGAATACTCGGTATGGTACCCGGCGACGAGCTCAGACTCGGCCTCCACCAGGTCGAAGGGCGTCCGGTTTAGCTCCGCCAGGGCAGCCATGAAGAAGACCAAGAAACCCAAGGGTTGAAGCAGGATGAGGGGTAACCTCTGGCCCTCCACGATGGTGACCATGGACATGGACCCAACGAGGAGCAGTACGCCGACCAGGGAGAGCACCATGGGCACCTCGTAGCTTATCAGCTGGGCCACAGCCCTCACGGCGCCGAACATGGCGTACCTGTTGGCGGAGGACCAGCCCGCCATGAGGATTGCAATGGTGCTGAGGCCGCTCACGCCCATGATGAAGAGGACAGCGACGTTCAGGTCGGCCAGGAAGTATCTCTCGCCGAAGGGCACAACTGCCAGAGAAAGGAACACAGGGAATATGAAGAGCACCGGAGCCAGGTTGAACGTGATCCGGTCAGCCCCAACAGGGACCAGGTCCTCTTTGAAGAGAATCTTTATGGCGTCGGCCACCGGCTGCAAGAGCCCGAACGGCCCTACACGGTTGGGCCCCAGCCGCACCTGGAACCGGCCGATGAGGCGTCTCTCCATGTAAATCAAGGCCATTGTGAAGAGCATGAGCCCGTTGACCAGGACGAATACGATTACAGAGGCAGCCAGGAGGTAGGCTAGCCAGGAAGGCGTAGCCGCGTCGAAAAATCGGTACAGGTGGCTGAAAAAAGAGTTGCGCTCCAGGAAGGATTCCATGGCCGCCTACCGGTCTACCTCCCCCATGTTGATGTCAATACTCCCCAGAATGACGACCAAGTCCGCCAATTTCCAGCCTATGAGCATCTCCTTGAGAGGCGTCAGGTTGATGAAGGATGGGGATCTTATCTTACAGCGGTAGGGGGCAATGCTGCCATCGCTCACCAGGTAGAACCCCAGCTCCCCTTTGGGCGCCTCCACGTGAGCATAGGCATCTCCTACAGGGGGTCTTATAAAGAAGGGCACCTTGGCGCGCACAGGCACCTTGCCCACGCTGGTCCCCCCGGGCAGTTGATCCACAGCCTGCTGGACGATGCGCAGGCTCTGCCGCATCTCCTGAATACGTACTATGAAGCGGTCGTAGCTGTCCCCGGCAGTGCCCACAGGAATATCGAAATCGAAGCGGTCATAGACCTCATACGGGTCGGCCTTCCTCAGGTCCCACGGGACACCGCTGGCCCGCAGGACAGGCCCGCTGGTAGAGGAAGCAATGGCCATCTCCTGGGACAATAGGCCCACGCCCTTGGTGCGGGCCACGAGTATCTCATTCTCAGCCAGGAGCTGCTCATATTCGTCAATGTAGGGGGGCATATCGTGAAGGAAGATCCTCAGGGCGGGCCAGAACTCTTCCGGTGCGTCCTGGAACACACCTCCGATGCGCAGGTAGCTGTGGGTGATGCGGGCCCCGCAGAGCATCTCAAACATATCTAGAATTCGCTCCCTCTCCCGGAAGCAGTACATGAGGGGGGTGCCAAAGGCGCCCAGGTCCTGGAGGAGAAAACCGGTGGCAACCAGATGGCTTGCGATGCGCTGAAGCTCGGCGGCGATGACCCTGAGGTATAGGCCCCGCTCGGCCGGCTGGACATGGCATAGCTTCTCTAGCGCCAAGACGTAGGCCTGATTGTTGGTCATAGAGGCCACATAGTCCAGGCGGTCCGTGAGGGTTATGACCTGGCTGTAGGTACGCTCTTCTGCCAACTTCTCAGAGCCGCGGTGGAGATAGCCAAAGACAGGCTCCACTTCCTGGATCACCTCCCCGTCGAAGGTGACCCGGAGACGGAAGACGCCGTGGGTGCTGGGATGCTGCGGCCCTATGTTGACCGTTACCGGCTCTGTTCGCAGGGTCACGGGCTGTCCCTCCACGGCCTAGGCGCCCTGGAAGTCTTTTCTTAGGGGATGGCCGGGGAACTCCTCCCAGGTAAGGATCCGCTTCAGGTTAGGATGCCCTTCAAACCTGACCCCCATCAGGTCCCATACCTCCCGTTCTTGCAAGTCGGCGCCCTGCCAGACTTCAACCACGGAGGGCACCGCGGGAGTCTCCCTTCCGAAGACCTTGGTCTTCAACACCAGACTGTGGTTGCGCCCTATGGAAGCCAGATGGTAAACCACCTCAAAATGGTCCACGAAATCCACGGCTGTTATGGCCACCAGGTAGTCCAACTCCAGACCCGATTCCACCTTGAGCCAGCGGCAGACCTCCCTCACCGCCTCGGGCCTCACCTGGAGCTGGTCCATCTGCCAGGAAGCCCCTGCACCGGGGAGATCCTTCTCCAAGCGCTCTCCCACCTCCTGGGCGGAAAGGGCTACTGTCATTACCCCCCCGCTGGCCGATAGGCAAGGCTGTAGTGGCGGATCTTCTCATGGAGCTGCATGATGCCGTAGAGGAGGGCGTCGGGGCGGGGTGGACAGCCAGGGATGTAGACATCGACGGGGACGATGCGGTTGACCCCTGGCACCACACTGTATGCCTCGTAGTATGGCCCGCCGCTGGTGGCGCAGACGCCCATGGATATGACCCACTTGGGCTCCGCCATCTGCTCATAAATGCGCCGGATGGCTGGGGCCATCTTCCAGGTAACTGTACCGGCCACAATCATCAGGTCGGCCTGCCGGGGCGAGGCACGGAAGACCTCCATGCCAAAGCGGGATATATCGAAGCGGGACATAGCGCTGGCTATCATCTCGAAGGCGCAGCAGGCAAGCCCAAAGGCCACTGGCCAAACGGCTGACTTGCGCCCCCAATTAAGAAGGGCATCAACCGTGGTAACGGCGACGCTCCGCTTGAGGTCGAGGGGCACCTCGATCACAGGCTCTGGGAAGGGCTCGGCACACAGCGCCTTCAGCCGGTTGACCTCCTCACCCTCCTTGAGGTCCAGGTCCCATGTGGTGCTGTACAAAGGACCCCTTGCCCGTTCCTCCACATCTACCTCCAATCCAGGGCACGCTTACGCCAGGCGTAGACCCATCCCAAGGTGAGGATGGCGATGAACACCGCCATCTCCACCAGGGCAAAGAGGCCCAACTGGCGGAAGTGGATGGCCCAGGGGTACAGGAACACGGCCTCTACGTCAAAGACGAGAAAAAGAATGGCGAAGAGGTAGTAACGTATGTTGAAGCGGGCCCAGCGTCCGCCAATGGTCTCCATTCCACACTCGTAAATCTGACTCTTCACCATGGACGGCTTGGATGGGCGGGCACCTATGTACTGGGCCGCCCATGAGAGGAGCAGCATGCCGGCTGGGACGACGAGGGCAACGATGGAGAAGATGAGCACGAGGCCGTATTGGCGGAAATAGTCGTCCAGCATGTCCTCTTTGCTCCATTGAGCGCCACTGACTATAACATAGGGCCAGAGGCCTTTCAAGTGAAAAGTTCCACAATGTCCAGGGAGGGTGCCAGGTCATCGGCGACGTCAGTCTATACAGGGCCTGCCGCGGGTTGCACCGAAGCGATAGCGGTCAACCAGAAGGTGAACAATCACCTGTAGCATTAGCAGGCTGCTGAAAAAGGGGAGTGCAGATCCCGACAAGTCGGGATTGGCGGGGGTCTGGGGGTATCCCCCCAGATATAATTTCACCCCCTTCCTGGCCAGAGCCTGTCCTGAGTCTGGCGAAGGAAAGGGGGCACAGGGGGATGGTCGAAAGGGTTTTTCATCACCCTGTTAGCGAGCGCCGAATAGGGAGACTCCTGCGCAGAGGCGCCGGCCGGCCCAGGGTAAGGCAGAGCTAATCGCTGAGGAGCCTCTCTATCGTAGCTGTCATACAGCCCTGTGGCAGTGCTGTTATAATAGGGCAGCACGGTATGCTACCTAGACTCACTAGTTGAAGTGAAAGGGATGCTGCTGCCATCTTCGCTAATCGTTTTTCTTCCGGTGAATTTGGCGACGGGAGACTACGTGTGGATGGGCGTAGTGGGTGCCCTTTGCCTTCTGAGCATCATGTCGATGATCTGGCTCCTGCCCCGCTGGGTAGAGGCCTTTCTCCGCTGGGTGGACCTCCGCATCCCCGGCGACTTTTCCGACCTACATCGCCCCGCTGCCGGGTTCATTGTCGTAGTGCTCTCGACAGTCGTCCTGGTAGTCGGCGGCCTCACTATCGTTGCAATCGCTGGCGCAAATCTGGATGGGGTACTTCACGCCCTCCAGGTGTTTGGTCTGGACATAGGGAGATGGGCACGGCAGCATCTGATTCGCATAGGGGTAATTCTCTTTCTAGCCTACTTTGGCGGGACGCGGGTGATAAGCCGGGCACTACCTCCCCTGGTACGCAGGACGATGGCTCGCCGTGCCGAGGACGCTGCTCTCCCTTCTGAGGTTGAGAAGCGGGAGAAGACCCTCTCCAACGTCATCGTGGGCAGCATCAATATCTTCATCTGGGCCACGGTCTTCTTCATCATACTCTCTGATCTTGGCATAAGTATCGCCCCTCTGCTGGCAGGCGCCGGTGTCCTGGGCATAGCCATTAGCTTCGCCGCCCAGAACACCATCCGAGATATCCTGAACGGCCTCGCTATCCTGCTAGAGGACCAGTATCGTGTGGGCGACGTTGTCACCCTTGCAGGACAGAGCGGCCTGGTGGAAGACTTCAACCTGCGCCGCACTGTGTTGCGCGACCTGGGGTATCGCGTGCACGTCATCCCTAATGGGGAGATCCGTATCGCTACCAACTTCACAAAAGAGAAGTCCCGCGTGAACCTCAACATCGAGGTGGCCTACAAGGAAGACCTGGATCACTGTATTGATGTATTGAACCGCGTAGGTAAGGAGATGAAGCAGGACCCCTCCTGGAGCCATTTGATGAACGAACCCATCCAGGTGCTGCGAGTAGACAACTTCGGCGAGTCGGGCATCGCTATCAAAGTGCTCGGAGAGACCAAGCCGCTTCAGCAGTGGGCCATTGCTGGCGAGTATCGCCGCCGCGTTAAGAAGGCGTTCGACCAGGAAGGGATAGAGATCCCCTTCCCCCATCGTACACTCTATTGGGGTAAAGGCGCAGAACCCTCGGCCTACCTACAGGGCTGGGAAAAGGCGCCGCAGGTGGCCAGTCAATTTAGGGGGGGCGTCATGCCAGAAAGTAAGGCCGCGGCAGCACGCCCAACCGGGGAGGACGTCGCAGAAGATGATGGATAGCCCTGATCACGAGTTTTCTTACTCCGGCGACTCTGTAAGGGGCGCTCGCAAGATGCTCCTGGTTATCGCCTTAGGGGCTCTCGCCCTGGCTGCTGCCTGTTCCCCCTCGGGACCCAACGGGCCTGGCCAGTCCTCTTCTACGCTCATCGACGCGGCGGAGCGGGCGCCCGCTCTGGCCTTCGATAAGCTTGAGGCGGACCTGGGTGTAGTCCCAGCTAGCCAGAGGGGGATATACACCTTCATGGTGATAAACAAGGGTCAACAGGTGCTCCAGGTGGGCCCGGTTCGCCTCCGGGTCGAGCAGGGCTGCGATGCGGCGGAGACGGTCACTGGAAAGGACACGGTCAAGCCGGGCGAGACGGTGCTGCTGCCTATAAGGCTTGGCCCTCACCGTGAGCTAGGCCCCCACCTACTTTGGATAGACGTCTCCTCCAACGACCCTGCCAGGCCCGTTTCTGGAGTCGCCCTCCGTTTCCAGGTAGCCGAGGATGGAGCTGCCTCGGCGACAGGGCCCCGCCTCAGGGTGGACAAGGAAGTGATCGACATCGGCATTGTACCCTTCGATTGGCCCCTCTATGAGCAGTTCACCCTCCGCAATGAGGGAGATGCACCCCTTGTCATACAGGGAACGCCGGAGCTACGGGTGGAAGGGGGATGCTGACCGGGCCAAGTTGTGGTCGGTGCGACCACCATACAACCGGGACAGAGCACCACCCTGGAGCTACCCCTGTTCATGGGTATGCATCGGGGCATGGAGGACCAACACGTGTTCGCTGTCGATATCCGAAGCAACGACCCGGTGGAACCGGTGAAGACCTTGCGCTGGCGCTTTCTCCCCAGGGAACTGGGCTGGAAGGCCTGGATGAACGAGGCCTCAAGGCCTTAACGAGACGAAGGCCCCCCTCATCACCCGGGCAAGGGTGTTGACGTAGAACCTCTGGGCCCTGCTGGGTGAGTTGAGATGTCTATCCAGGGCATCAACCACATTCAGGTCTGTCTCATAAAGGGCCAGGTGTCGTGAGGGCTGCTGGTCACGCCGCACGTTGTGGAAGCGGTAGGCCGTGTGGAACATCCTGCTGTCCAGCACCTCGTTTGCATGGAGAAGGTTGTACCACCGGTCGAACTCCTCCTCCCGGGCCGGGTCCGAGCAGTTGGTGAACACGGCGTCCAGACCCCGCACAGGGCGTCCAGTCAGCTCGGTCGTAAACGCCGGGCCTTCCTTCTGGTAGGGCACAACGTGCCGGGGCAGCAAGGCAGGAGCCCCTTTCGAGCCCAAGTTGGACCGGAAGAAGTCTTCAGCCTCCGAGAGGCCCCGCCTCAGGGGCCGCCGGGCCACCTCGTAAACAAAAAGGTACTTTATGGGGGTGTCCCGCGCGGGTAGCTCTGCGGTCCTGCCTGCATTCCTGTAAAAGAGGGCCGCGCTTATGGGCCCGGCCGCCAGAGCCGCAGGGAGATGGGAGGCATAGAGCCACTCCAGTAGTCTCGCTTCATCCTGGCCCTTGAGGTCAGCTAAGATCAGGAGAATGCCAGCTGGGTAACGCCCTTCCATCAATACCTCCTTTGAAGAGCTTCTACTAGCAGGGTGCCGAAAAACTCTTTCGACCATCCCCCTGGCCCCCTTCCTAGCCAGGAAGGGGGAAGAATTTGTATCTGAGGGACACCCTCAGACTCCCGGCCCTTCGGCTTCGCTCAGGACAAGCTCCGGGGCTTCGCCCCTCTGCACTCCCCTTTTTTCAGCAGCCTCCTCTAGCTTTGCCGCCGGAGGCGGGGAATGATCTCCCTGGCAATGGTCTCCATATTGGCGCTGACGTCCTCTGGGGCGCAGCACCAGAAGAAGACGAGGTGGCGTGCGCCGGCCTCGATGTATTGCTCTAGCCTCTTGATGGCATTGGGAACGGGGCCCAGGACCGCGTATCTATGGACACTCTGGGAAAAGTCGCCCCCATAGCTGCGGCCCAGGCTAGCAGCAGCCACCTGGGCCGACTGCTCGACAGTCGGGTAAAGGGCGATGCCCTGAAGAAGGGCTCCCTCAATGGTAGCGGGGACCCTTCCCTGGGCCCTTGCCAGCTCCTTTACCTGATCGTACCAGGCCCTGTACTGCTCGGGAGAGCAGAGGTACGGAAAGAATCCATCCCCATACTTGGCAGCCCTTCGCACCGCTGCACTGGTCCCCTCTCGCTGGCCACGGCCACCCACCCAGATGGGGGGGTGCGGCTTCTGCACAGGCTTCAGGTGGGACTTGACCTCACTCAGGTGAAAGAACTGCCCCTGATGGCTGACCGTATCCTCCTTCCAGAGGGCATGCATCACCTCAAGGGCTTCATTAGCCCTCCTGCCGCGCTCTTTGACGGGTACCTCAAAGAAGCTGAAGTCCTGGGCTCGCTCACCGCCGACGCCGACGCCCAAGATGATCCTGCCCTGGGATATGATGTCCAAGGTGGCGACGGTCCTGGCCACGTGGCTGGGGTGTCTGAGGGGAAGAAGGAACACTGAAGTCCCCAGCTTGATGCGTCTGGTAACGGCGGCTCCCGCCGCCATCATGGCAAAGCAGTCCGGACCGCGGGAGTTGTCGGTGAACCAGACTCCGTCGTAGCCTAGCTCCTCAGCTTTCTGACAGAAGTCGGCGACGTCGTGCCCCGGCCCACCTAGAGGATAAAGGGCACCGAAGGTGATCTTGTCCATGAGTCCTCGCTTTGACTCAAGCTGCCGGGAGCACCTGCCGCCTATTCCCCTTCTCGGCAGCTCGCTCTATCAGGTTCAGCAGCTCATGGCGTTTCACTGCCTGGGTGAAGTCCGGCTCCACGGGGCTACCCTCTCGAATCCCTTGGGCCATGCGGCGGAACATCTGGGCCACATTGAACGGCGCTCCTCCTGGCGTCCCAGGAGGCACCCAGGTCACCCGATCGGACAGGGGTAGCTCTGCCAGGGCCGCCCTGTCGGCACGGGCCCCCTCCAGCTTCACATCGCTGGTCAACTGGAACATCTCCCTGGACGAAAGGAAAAGGGTCCCCTCCGTGCCGTACAGCTCCACGCGGAAGCCGCTGCCGTGATAGGGTACGCTGGCTATGTGGACCGAGGCGACGGCGCCGTTGGTCAGGGTGCCGTTTATCAGGACGTTGTCTGGAGCGGTAACCTGGACCACCTGGCCCGTGTCCAGGAGGCGGCACTCCCTTACCTGAGTGGCTACCATTGCAGAGAAGTCCCTAAACTCGGCCACCGCGTAGCAGAAGGCGTCCAGTCCATGGCCGGCGGAAATGGAGAGGGTGTGGGACCCTTGAACCCGGTCTGCGGTCCAGGCCCTTCCAGAGGTCCTGTTGAGGAGGCCCGGCAGAAGCATGGTCATGTGACAGGACAAAAGCTTGCCAACATATCCTTCATCAAGCAATTCCTTCAGGCGAAGCAGGTGGGGCGAGCCCCGCGCCTGAAGGCCCACCATGGTGACGACCTGCTTCTGCCTTGCCAACTTCGCCATGGCCCGCGCCTCCCTGGTGTTGGCCCCCAGGGGCCACTCGCAGTAGACGTGCTTGCCAGCATCCAGGGCAGCCATCACCACCTCGTAGTGGGTGGGAGCTTTAACAGAGACCGATACAAGGTCCACCTCAGGATGGCGGGCCATCTCACCGTAGTCGGTAAATGTGAGCCTTATACCGAACCTTTCGGCGGTCTCTCGGGCCGTCTCCTCATGCTGGGTGCAAACAGCAACGAGCTCGAACTCTGGTAGGGCCAAGAGCGCGGGAACGTGGGCCCTTGCTCCCCACCCGTAGTGGACATTGGCGCCCACCAGACCAACCCTTATCTTCTCACCCTTCACAGCTCAACCTCCTGACACGAGACGAAGTTCGGCTTCCCCTGGCGCCGCGAATGGGACTAGAGGCTTCGCTTCAGGTCCTCGGTCTATCCCCCACTGGCCCGGTAAGTAGGAAGGGTGCTAGGAGGGCTCAGTATGGTCCCGGCGCGGGTCTTGCCTGGGGTGATAGATGGAGTCTTCGCCGGGCAGATCAGAGGGAGGGACGCGGTTCCTGCGGCCAGAGAAGGGAGACAGCGGGGCCAGGGCCACCAGGCCCAGCGTCAGGCCAACAAATGCTTTTCGGATGAAGTCCCGCCTGGTGACAGACGTCTTGTCCTTTTCTGGACCTTTCATAGTCGAGTCTCCCCCTTGGCTAGGCCTACTATGCGGGTGCACGGCGGCAAGGCATTGTACAACGAAGGCCCCTTGCATGCAACAGGAAAAAGGCCAGTGATCAGCAATAGTGTCCTACGGAAGGGACTTCCCCGCCTTCAGGTCCTCCAGAACCTTCTGAATTTCATACACGGGCACAGCGTAGTACACGCCTACCACGCGGGCGCCTGAGGAGGTTGTCTGCACGGCGGAGCGGTTCATACCCACTACGCGACCGCTGCGGTCTATCACGGGCCCTCCGCTGTCGCCCGGGTCCATGACGGCGTCGATCCTGAGATTGTCCCAACCCTCGGTGAGGCGGGTGAGCTGGGAGAGGATGCCCTGCTTGGCGCTGGGCGCCCCCACGGTGCCATCACCTTTTACACCGCTTGATGAGTACCCGAGGACCATGAGAGGTTCCCCAATGTCCTCAGTGCTAAGGGACCGGGTGGGCAACGGTCTGAGCACCATGAGGGACGTATTGAAGGACACCAGAGCGATATCCCGGCTATTGTCCTTGCCGAGGACCGTGCCAGGAATGGGAGCACCGCTGCCCCTGTGAAGGGTCACCTGAGAGTAGAAGGCCACAACATGGGCATTGGTGACTATGAGCCCCTGGTCTATGGCCCACCCGGAGCCGTAGCCGCCCGGCGTCTCAATGTAAACAGCGGACCCCCAGACCATGTCGTAGGCGTCCTGAAAGGACGGCGCCGGCGTGGGGGTAGGCTGAGGCGTAGCGGTAGGAGCCGGCGTAGAGGTCGGCAAGGGTGGTCTCAGAGCGACAGGCGTAGGCGTGGGCTGGGGTGTAGGACTAGGGACGAGCGTAGCAGTAGGCTGAGGAGTTGGAGTAGGGGCAGGTGTCGGTGTAGGTAGAGGCGTGGGTAGAGTAACGGGCGTGGGCGTTGGTTGGGGCGTGCTGGTAGGAATGGGTGTAACGGTGGGTATGGCCGTAAGGGCAGCGGCTATCTTGGCCTCGACGGTGGCCTGAATCTTTGCCTCAGAAGGGCCGCAGGAGATCAATAGCAAGAGGAGGGCCCAGGAAAGGGCTATGTAGTGCAAGGGGACCAAACATCTTCCTCTCAATCTGAAGTCCCCTCTCCAGTTTTTCAGCCCGTAGCTTGCATCATAACACGACCAAAGCCTATGAAGACAGGATGCCAGAAACGCTGCCCGCGGCAGCCGCCTTGCAGTGCGCCGATCTTCCCTGCCAACTCGCTCTCAGACGAGGGATGCCGTGGGTCCAGGCTTAGGGGATACTCTTGCGCGTTGCTGCGAGGGCGTCGCGCCGCTGCCTCTGCTCCTCCCTGGGAGCGGGAGGTGCCACAGTCAACCTGGGGCCTACTATTTTGAACATAGGCAGGTAGGTGTCCCAATGCTCCAGGACATCCCTGACTCGGGGGCTGCCCGTTGCCTCCTGGTGCTGCTTCAGCATGGAATGGAGGGTCTCTATGTCCTGGAGGCTGGCAACGGGAGAGGCCTGCACCATCTCCGGGTTGAGCTTGGCGGTGATGGAGTTATCCAGGTCCAGAACATAGGCGGCGCCGCCAGACATCCCTGCGCCGAAGTTGCGTCCGGTAGGGCCCAGAACGACGACGACGCCACCGGTCATGTACTCGCAGCAGTGGTCTCCTACACCCTCGATGACGGCGCAGGCGCCGGAGTTGCGGACGGCAAAGCGCTCCCCGGCTCTTCCGGCGGCGAACAGGTAGCCTCCCGTAGCCCCATAGAGGACGGCGTTACCCATGATGACATTGTCATGGGGGTGGTAGGAGGCGTCCTCCGGGGGCCGCACAACGATCTCGCCACCGTTCATCCCCTTGCCCACATAGTCATTGGCCTCACCCACCAGGGTAAGTCTGAGGCCGCGGGTGAGGAAGGCCCCAAAGGACTGGCCGGCGGAGCCCCGGAACCGGAGCTCAATAGAACCGTCAGGGAGCCCCCGGTCTCCCACGCGGTAGGCAATCTCGCCGGCGATGCGGGCACCAACTGTGCGATCGGCGTTGCTGATGGGCAGCTCCAGCTTGACGGCCTCTCGGCCCATGATGCCGGGCAGGACTTGAGGCAGGAGAAGATCGTCCAGAGGGGCTTCGCCCGGCCGGTTATTCCGCTCCTGCACATGGTAGCTGGGCCGGGTAAAAGTAGGGTCAGCCGGAGTGAGAATAGGGGTGAGGTCCAGCTTGTTGGCCTTAGGGTGGCCTGGGATCTCCTTCTGCCGCAGGAGATCCGCCCGGCCGATCACCTCGTCCAGCCGGCGAATACCCAGGGAGGCCATCGTTCGCCGGAGCTCCTCCGCTAGATAGAAAAAGTAGCGAACCGCCATCTCCGGCGTACCCCAAAACTTCTTGCGCAGCTCAGGGTCTTGGGTGGCCACGCCCACAGGGCAGGTGTTAAGGTGACATTGGCGCGCCATCTGACAGCCGATGGACACCAAGGCCGACGTGCCAAAGGTGTATTCCTCAGCACCCAGCAGGGCAGCTACCAGGACATCCCTGGCAGAGCGGAAACCACCATCGGCGCGGACGACGACACGGCCCCGCAGGTCGTTGGTCACCAGGACCTGTTGGGTCTCCGCCAGGCCAAGCTCCCAAGCGGAGCCAGCGTTCTTGATAGACGATAGGGGGGAAGCCCCCGTGCCGCCCTCGTGGCCAGAGATATGGACTATATCCGCATAGCCCTTGGCCACCCCGGCGGCAATGGTGCCGACTCCAGCCTCGGCCACTAGCTTGACAGCCACTCTGGCCCGCGGGTTGGCCATCTTCAGGTCGTAGATGAGCTGGGCAAGGTCCTCAATGGAGTATATGTCGTGGTGGGGAGGAGGTGAGATTAGGGTTACTCCCGGCTGGGTGTGGCGGATGCGGGCTATGTGCTCCACCACCTTGTGGCCCGGGAGCTGCCCTCCCTCACCGGGCTTAGAGCCCTGGGCCATCTTTATCTCCAACTCCTCGGCCATAGCCAGGTACTCCGGCGTGACCCCAAATCTGCCTGAGGCCACCTGCTTGGCCTTGGAGTTGGAGCTGTCGCCGTTCATGCGCAGGCGGTAGCGCCTGGGATCCTCGCCACCTTCGCCAGTGTTGGACTTGGCCCCCATGCGGTTCATGGCTATGGATAAGGTCTCGTGGGCCTCCGGCGACAGGGCGCCGAGGGACATAGAGCCGGTAGCAAAACGCTTGACGATCTGCTGAGCCAGCTCCACCTCCTCCAAGGGGACTGGTTCTCTCAGAGGCATGAAGGCGAGAAGATCCCGGAGGGCTATGGGAGACGCGCTGCTGACCAGGTCCAGATACTTCTGGTAGAGCTCATAGGAGCCGTCATCTGCCACGGCCTTGTGAAGGGCACGGACGGAGAGGGGGCTGAAGCCATGAACCTCACCGTCCTTGCGGAAGCGATAATACCCCCAGTCGTCCAGGTAATTCATCTCTCGGGCAAAGCCGTGCCGATGGCGCTCCAGTATCTCCCTGGCGATCTCCTGAAAACCGATGCCACCCACAAGAGAAGGAGTGCCTGAGAAACAGAGCTCGATCACCTCAGGGCCTAAGCCGATGGCTTCAAAGATCTGAGCGCCGTGGTACCCGGTGACAGCGGAGATGCCCATCTTGGACATGATCTTCAAGATCTGCTTGTCCAGGGTCTTTCGGTAGTTGCTCAGGGCCTTCTCCAAAGAGAGCTCCTGACCGTGCCCCTGCTGGGATAAGCCCTTGACAGAGGCCAGCGCCAGATACGGGTTGATGGCGGAGGCCCCGTATCCGATGAGGCAGGCCATGTGGTGCATCTCCCTGGGCTCGCCGCTCTGGACGATGATAGAGCAACGCATCCTCTTGCCAATGCGGATGAGGTGGTTGTGCACAGCGCCCACAGCCAGGAGCATGGGGACCGGTGCGTGCTCGCCGTCCACCCCCTTGTCGGAAAGGACAAGGATGGACTTGCCGCCATCAACCGCCTCCTCCGCCTTGCGGCAAACCTCCTCCAGGGCCAGCCTGAGGCCCTGGGGCCCGTCCTTCACAGGGAAGAGACAGGGTATTACGGCAGTCTGGAAGGCAGGGTCTGTCAGGTGAATCAGCGCCTCCAACTCGTTGTCCAAGAGGATTGGAGAGGAGAGTGAGACCAGTTTGACGTGCTCGGGGGTTTCCTCCAGGATGCTCCTGCGCGCCCCCAGATAGGTATTGAGGGACATGACGATGTGTTCCCTCAGGGGGTCAATAGCCGGGTTGGTGACCTGGGCGAACTTTTGTTTAAAGTAAGAGTAAAGGAGCCGAGGCTTGGCAGACAGGACAGCTAGAGGGGTATCGTCTCCCATGGAGCCGACCGGTTCCCGGGCCTCCACCACCATAGGTAGGAGAACCAGGTGAAGCTCCTCGCTGGTGTAGCCGAAGGCCCTTTGCAAGGAGACGCTGGCCTCGCTGGATGCCACGGGGTTGCCGTCTACCTGGGCCAGATACTTGGGTAGAGAGAAGAGGTTCTGGGATACCCACTGCTCGTAGGGTCTCCTCTGGGCCAGCATGGTCTTCAACTCATCGTTCTTGTAAAGCTTGTGGCTGGCCAGGTCCACGGCAATCATGTGGCCCGGGCCCAGGCGGCCCTTCTCCTTGATGCGACTGTCCGGCATGTCCAGGACTCCCACCTCGGAGGCCATGACCACAGTGCCGTCATCGGTGACTTTGTAGCGCGCTGGCCGAAGCCCATTCCGGTCCAGGGCCGCGCCCACTATAACGCCATCAGAGAAGGCCAGGGCCGCCGGGCCGTCCCACGGCTCGGTGACGGTTCCATGGTATTCATAGAAAGCCTTCCAGCGGGGGTCTATGTGAGGCATGTTCTCCCAGGCCTCGGGGACCAGCATGGTCATGACGTGAACCACATCCCTGCCACCCATGACCAGGGCTTCGAGGACATTGTCCAGGTTGGCCGAATCCGATCCGCCAGGAACGATGACGGGTGCCAGGTTCCGCACCCTATCTCCAAAGGCTGATGAGAGCAACTCCGGCTCTCTGGCCTTCATCCAGTTCTGGTTCCCCTGAAGGGTGTTTATTTCACCGTTGTGGCCAAGGAAGCGGAAGGGCTGGGCCAGGAACCAGTTGGGGAAGGTGTTGGTGGAATACCTCTGATGGAAAAGGGCCATGGCCGTCTCGTACTCCGGGTCCTGGAGGTCTAGGTAGAAGCGGGCCAGTTGAGGGGCCACCAGCATCCCCTTGTAGACAATGGTGCGATGGGAGAAAGAGGGAAAGTAGAGACCCTTGAGGCCCTCGTTCCTGGCCTGGTTTTCTATTTCCTTCCTTGTCAGGTACAGGGTCCTGGGAAAATCAGACTGGGGCAGGGCAGCAGGGCGGACCATCAGCACCTGCCGGATATCAGGCATTGTGGCCAGCGCCCTCTCTCCCAGGGCGGAGGGGTCCACGGGGACCTTTCGCCAAAGGAGGACCGGCATGGAGTAGCGGGCCAGGGTATTACTTACAATGGTGATGCACCTCTCCTTAGCCTCTTCTCCCTGGGGCAGGAAGACCATGCCAACAGCCAGGTCAGCCTCGTCCAGGAGGCGGAGGCCATGGCCTGCCAAGACCCTGTGGAAGAGCTTGAGGGGAATCTGGGTGAGTATTCCTGCGCCATCGCCTGTCTTGGCATCAGCGGAGACGGCGCCCCGATGGGTCAGATTGACGACAGCCTCCAGGCCCATCTGAAGCACAGCGTGAGCAGGACGGCCGTCGAGGCGAGCCACAAACCCAACGCCACAGGAGGCTCTTTCGAAGTCAGCGTTGTATAGCGGCGGCCAGAATCTTGCCCCCGGAGAAGGCTCTCGCTCTCTTCTCATTAACCTTTTCCCACTAGACCTAGTGATACGCTGGTTGTTGAAGCCCACCTGGCTTTCCTTACTGCCTGATACAATACACCTCTCCTGCTTCCGTGGCTAAAACAGTAAGGAGAACAGTCCCTAAAGGATTGGCAGATAGCGTTTGAGCTCGTGATCGGTGACCTGGGAGCGGTAGTCGTCCCACTCGATCTTCTTGTTCTTGATCAGGCTGCCAAAGGCGTGGTCTCCCAGGGCCTTGCGGACGATCTCACTCTTCTCGGCCAGGACAATGGCCTCCCAGAGGGAGCCGGGAAGGGTACCTATGCCTCGGGCCTGCCGCTCCCTTTCAGACATCTCGTAGACGTTCTCTTCTACAGGAGGAGGAGGCGTATATTCCTTTTCGATGCCCTCCAGGCCTGCGGCCAGCATGACGGCGAAGGCCAGATAGGGATTGCAGGCGGGGTCAGGAGCCCGGTATTCAATACGCACGGAGTCCTCACGCCCCGGCTTGTAGGCTGGGATGCGGATGAGGTCCGAGCGGTTGATGCGAGCCCAGGAGATGTAGACCGGAGCCTCATAACCAGGCACCAGGCGTTTGTAGGAGTTGACCCACTGGTTAGTGACCAGGGTGACCTCTGGGGCATGCCTCATCAGGCCGGCGATATACATGCGGGCCACCTTGGAAAGCTTCCAGGGTTCCTCAGAGCCGTAGAATGCGTTCTTGCTGCCGCGGAAGAGGGACTGGTGCACATGCATCCCGGAGCCGTTGATCCCTGACACCGGCTTGGGCATGAAAGTGGCGTAGGCACCGTGCTTTAGGGCGATCTCCTTGACAACTAGCCGGTGAGTCATCACGGTGTCAGCCATGGTCAGGGCATCGGTATAACGGAGGTCAATCTCATGCTGGGAGGTCGCCACCTCATGGTGAGAGTACTCCACTGGTATCCCCATCTCCTCCAGCATCAGGACGGTCTCCCGGCGCAGCTCTGTGGCCAGGTCCAGGGGAGTCTGGTCGAAGTAGCCCCCATGATCCAGGGGAACGGTGGACTGGGAGTCCTTGAAGTAGAAGAACTCCAGCTCCGGGCCCACGTAGAAGGTGTAACCCAGCCCCGCTGCCCGCTCCAGGTTCCGCTTGAGGATCTGGCGGGGGTCCCCCTCGAAGGACTTGCCATCTGGGGTGAGGACATCACAGAACATACGGGCCACGGCGTTTTCCTTGGGCCGCCATGGAAGGATACGGAAGGTTGAGGGGTCAGGCATGGCTACCATATCGGACTCGTCGATCCGTGCAAAGCCCTGGATGGAAGAGCCATCGAACCCCATGCCATCCAGGAGGGCATGTTCCAGCTCGGCCACGGTAATGGCAAAGCCTTTGAGAGCCCCGAGGATGTCGGTGAACCAGAGGCGGATGAACCTTACATCCTGCTCCCGGGACGTTCTAAGGACAAACTCAATGGCTTCGTTCTTGTTTGGTGTCGCCATTTCTGACTCCAGAGGCCGTTTTCGTCGCCACTCCCCGGATACTGGTGTGAAGTAGAAAGGCACCCTCCGAGGTAACCCCAGACCTTAGCAAATTGTGAAGATGTTGTCAATAGCTACAAGAGGTATCGTGAAATCCTTCTCAATACTCCCGCAAGGGGCGCCCCCTCCCGCGCTCTCTCTTCAGCCAGGGAGAGGTCGGCCCCGCTGCTCGGGTAGCCTGAGGCCCCCTATCGCTTACGCGTCCAGGTACAGGAAGAACTCGTATGGATGGGGCCGCAGCCGTACGAGGTCGATCTCCCTCCGCTTTAGTCGAATCCACGTATCCACAAGGTCTTCAGTGAAGACACCGCCCCGCAGAAGGAAGTCGTGATCCTCCTCCAGAGCGTCAACGGACTCTCCCAGGCTACCGGGAGTCTGCTTGACCCGGCTTGCCTCCTCTGGGGAGAGGGCGTAGATGTCCTTGTCCACCGGCTCCCCCGGGTCGATCTTGTTGACGATTCCATCGAGGCCGGCCATGAGCATAGCGGCAAAGGCCAGGTAGGGGTTGCAGGTGGGATCGGGGCATCGGTACTCTACCCTCTTGGATTCAGGGGTATTGTAGTACATAGGGATACGGGCACAAGCGGAGCGATTCCGCTGAGAGTAGACCAGGTTCACCGGGGCCTCGAAGCCAGGCACCAGGCGCCGGTAGGAGTTGGTGGTGGGGGCGCAGATGGCGAGGAGAGCGTCCGAGTGCTTGAGAAGGCCACCGATGTACCAAATCCCCATCTGGGACATTCCAGCATAGCCCTCTGGGTCCGAGAAGAGGGGTCTTCGGTTCTTCCACAGGGACTGGTGGGTATGCATACCGGAACCGTTGTCGCCGAAGAGAGGCTTGGGCATGAAGGTAGCAACCTTGCCGTGGGCCCTGGCCACATTCCTGACGATGTATTTGTAGGCCATGACGTTGTCGGCCATCCTGGTCAAGGTGCTGTAGACCATATCTATCTCTGCCTGGCCAGCAGTAGCCACCTCGTGGTGATGCTTCTCCACCTTTATGCCGAAGCCCGCCATCTTCAGGGCCATTTCAGAGCGCATATCCTGGAAGGTGTCGACAGGTGGCGTCGGAAAATACCCTTCTTTGTAGCGAGGCTTGTAGGCCAGGTTCTTCTCATCGTTCCTGCCCGAGTTCCAGATACCCTCCTCCGAATCTATGTAATAGTAGCCCGAGTGAGCGTTCTGGTCGAAGCGGGCCGAGTCAAATACGAAGAACTCCAGCTCGGGTCCCCAGTAGCTCAGATCGGCCAGGCCTGTAGTCTTCAGAAACTCCTCCGCCTTGCGGGCGATGAAGCGGGGGTCCCTGGAGTAGTCGTGGGGTCCCGGCTCCTTCACGTCGCAGATGAGGCTCAATGTGGGTATGGTGAGGAAGGGATCAACCGTCGCAGTCGAGGGGTCTGGCACCAGGAGCATGTCTGACTCGTGGATCTCCTGGAAACCCCGAATGGAGGAGCCATCGAAACCGGTCCCCTCAGTGAAAAGCTCCTCAGTGAGCTGATCGACAGGGATGCTCAGGTGCTGCAGGGTACCGAGAAGGTCGGTGAACTTGAGGTCCACCATCTTTATATTGTTGTTACTGGCTAGCTGGATGACCTCCGCTGGGGTCCGCCCGTCAGCCTTCAGTGAACGCCGTGTCCTGCCTCTAGCCATTGCGCCTTACCCTCCTCGCTCCAGCGATTTCTTGCAATATAGGCAATACTCTACGGACTTCGTATTTCCAAAGTGTTAAGGAGTTGTTACGATTCTGTTACATGCCTCACACTCTCTGGGCCGGCACAAAGGGGCAGGGAGAGAGTAACAATTAGGCTTTAGGCGGGAGCGCTTTTCGCGCCTGGCGAATTACGCCCAGGAGGAGCAAGGCCAAAGCCACAGCAGCCCCCGCCACCACTAGAGGCAGGAGCCACGGGAACCGCTCGCTTACTGGCGCCAGCTTCTCTACAAAGGCGGCGTTGGACTCCCGAGGCCCAAGCTGGGCCTGAGGTAGACCACCGGTGAGCAGATAGGGCAGGACCTTTTCAATATCGTAGGAGGGGCGGCTGGCATCGCTGTTGCCAAAGTACAGCTTGTAGCCCTGGCCCGGCCGGGCCTGGAAGATGAGCCTCCGCTGTACTCCATTGACCTCCAGCCTGGCCACATTCAAAGGAGGGTTGTCCTGGTCATGGATGTTCACGCGAAGGTACTGCCAGGTGGTCTCAGGGTATGGGACGGACAGGTCTTTACCCACGAACTTCGGGGTATCGAAACTGTAGACGGGGCTCCCTGGGCCAAGGCGGGTCCACGCCTTCCTGTCCTCGCTGGCCTCGATGGTAACCTGTCGATAGAAATTGACCTGGGATATATCCAAGGAGATGCAGGAGGTTGGTATTCCCTTAGCTCTTAGGGCCAGGACGAGGTAGCTGAGCTTATTCTGGGCGTCCCTTCCCTGCTCCAGAACGGTGGCAGGGTAGAGGGTCTCTACCGCTGGGACCTCCTTCACGTGGGCCACGGCGACCCCCCTCACATCAAGGGGGCCACCTTCGGCTTCCGGGATCCGTACCCGAACGTAGCGGGCCGTCGTCTCCGGGTAGGTGACGTTGGTGCGAATCTGCCTGAAGGTGCCGCCTTCCAGGGTGACGTCAAAGATCTGCCCCTCCGCCACCTGAGTCCAGTTGACGTTGTTACTACTGGTCTCTACCACGGCTTTCCGAAGGAAGTCTCTGGTGGCGACGGATATCTCTATCTGGTTGTGGAGGACCCCCTCGCGTCCCAGGTCTGCCACCAGGAAAGAGTACTGGCCTGGCAGGTAGCCCCTGTCCTGTATGAAAGCTGAGATGACGGCTCTCTCCTGTGTGCCGCGGGCGATCTCCAGCTTATAGGGGACCTCTTCCTCTTCAGAGCTGATCAGGCGCAGGTCGGCCAGCCCAGGGGCAGAGCCGCCAAAGACCTCCAGATCAAGGACCATCTCTACCAGGCCCTCCTGTGTCAGCCCTGAGGGGAGGGCTACCAGCTTAAAGTAGCGCCAGCCCCGTGGCGAGAAGTCAGCGGAAGCCCGGGAGGGTACAAGTAGAAGGACGATAGCTATCATGAGGGTCACACGAACCAAATGGCAGAAAATCGGAGAGCGCCTAGGGCTGCTCAATGAGAAAACCTCGGATAGCCTTGCTGTAGCGCTGATAGAGGTAGCCGCCCACCACCAACACGATACCCAGGCTGATGAAGGCGGCGACTCGATATCCTCGCTCCAGGCTGAAGACGTCCAGCACAAAGAGCTTGGCTACAGCAATGGCCAGCAGGGCCAGCCCACCCAGTCTCGTGGTCCGGGACCGGGCGACGATGCCGATCACCAGCAGGAGGGAGGCATAGGCTGTCCACAGAAGGGTCAGGGAGAGGTTTCTTACATCCTCCAGTCCGGATACGGCGCGGGGCCTGCCTTCCAGGTAAGCGTCATCGATTCGCCTGTCCAGGTACTGGAACAGGTCCGCGCTGAGGATGCCGATGGTGAAGAGGTTGGCTCCGATGGCGAAGGAGGGCGCAAGATAGGTCTCCCATCCCCGGAGGTCTGCCCGTCGCCGCCAGAGCAGGTAGGCCGAGAGGTAGGCAGCCCCTATCGCCACGGCATAGGCCAGGAACCGCTCGTTGAGGATGGGCCGGAAGCCTCGGGTAGGGACGTCCGTGTCGAAGAAGAGGAGGCGCCACACAGTGATGGCAAAGACGGCCAGGGCAAAGAGCCTGAGCCTGGGCATTCTGACGGTGAAGGAGAGCCAGACGAGGACCACGCCCTCAGCGGCCCAGGCCACGGTGGTCCAGGCGCGGTCGCCTAGCTGGACGGGGACGGCGACGGTGAGGAACACCAGGGCTATGCCCAGGGCCAGGAAGCTTACATAGACGTGAGAGCCGCTCCTGAGGAGAGCGGCGTAGGCCAGGAGCGCGTAGAAGAGGGCCAAGACCAGCGTGAAGCCACCGAGCCACAGCCTGAAGTCCTCGAACAGGAGCCCGTAGCTGATGCCGTAGTAGAAGGCGGCGTTGAGCACCATGAGGGCCTGGTCCGCCGGAGTCGGGGCGCGGCGCCACACTATATGGAAGAGGGTAGTGGCGCCGGCAAAGATGAGGAACATAACGGTCAGGCCTCCCACGGAGGTCAGCAGGCTGACCCTGTCGCCGAACTCACCCTCCCAGATACCGAAGGAGACCAGGGATGCTATCAACCCCAGAAGGGTGAGCCAGCGCCAGTTGCGGAAGGTGGCCAGGGCTAGGACACCCATGTCCACGGCCATGACATAGACCAGAAGCTGGGCGCTGCGGTCTGCACCTATGGGCCCGGCCGCAGCCCTGTTGAAGCCACCCAGCAGGAAGGGAGCGGCGAAGGCGCCAATCATACCGATGACGGCCAGGGCCATGGATCCGTAGCGGAGGGCCAGGCCCGCCGCCGTCACGCTGACCAGAAGCAAGAAGACCACTGCCCAGTTGAAGGCGATCAACTCGTAGAAGACCAGGGCGGCAAAGATGGAGAGGTAGAGAATAGCGATGCCGCCGCCAGTCAGGGCCTGGGCGAGGGCCGGGTAGCGTCTTTGCCAGTACTCGCCGGCCCCCAGCAGGGCCACGCCACCCACCAGGCCCAGGACCACCCGGCCTGTGGGGCCGATCCACTGGTTATCAAAGGCCAGCTTCAGGAAGAAGCCCATCCCAATGATCAGCGCCACCACGCCGATGCGGGCCAGCCAGTTGCCCCCCAGAACCTGCTCCCAGTCCAGGCGCCCTATCCTGTCGAAGATGTCCTCGCCTTCGCCTCCAGGGGCCAAGGCAGGCTCCGCCACCGGCATGGCCGGCGAGGGGGTGAGGGGCTGAAGAGGAGGGGGAGGCTGAGCGGGAACAATGCCCTGGGAGCGCTCCAGGGCCGCCACCCGGTCTGTAAGCTGGATGAGAGTACGCTGGAGAAAATCTAACCTACTCTGTAGGGCCTGGACTTGCTCCTGTGGTCCTCCGCCCTGGCCGGTGTCTGCCCGGATGGCCAGGGGTGAGCCGCAGAAGATACAGAAGCGGCCGTCCTCAGGGTTCTCTCTATTGCAGATGGGACAGCGCATGATCAAAAGCTCCCCCTAAAGACTGGAGCAACCACCCCCTGTCAACCTCACGCTCGATTCCTCACCGCAAAGGTCTCAGCTATTCTATCACACCACCCATTGTCATAAGACCCATATTGACAGCGCCGGTGCTATACAGCTATAACGTTCAAGAATAGACTTAGACATCTGGGGGTATTGTTGGAACTGAAGGATCTCCTCGAGCAGGTCCCGGGCATGGACCGTCGCTTCGTCTACTACCTGGAGGGTCAGGGATACATCAAGCCCCTCAAGATAAGGAAGCGCCGCATATCCCGCCGGGACTACACAGGTGAGGACCTGGAAATCCTCAAGCAGGTCTGGCGACACTATCAGAGGGGCTACTCTGTGCAGGCAGCCTGGGATCTGATCTCCCGAGGGAGGCAGGTGCTGGCCTACGCCACCTTCGAGGCGCCACCAAGAAGCTGGCAGAACCTCCTGGAGGCCGTCAAGGGGTGTCCTGAGGTGGTGGAGGCCTCCGTAGTTCACGGCGCCTCCAGCGTGGATTTTGTGGTGAAAATGGCCGCCTTCACCGATGAGGATATCTACGGGTCCCTCCTACCCATCTTCGTGAAGGCTGGGATACCGACAGTGCCCGTAGTGATGAAGGCGGGGCAGGTCTATACAAAAGGGAGCCAGGTAACTGGCAAGGAGAGAGGAATGTTAGCCTACATCCTCATGAAGGTCCCGGGCAAAGACGTGCAGGACGCCATGGAGCAGTTGAAAGAGTTTGAGGAGGTGGTGGAGGCCAGCACGATATACGGTGAGTCCGACGTTGTGGTGAAGGTGAGGACTCCTGACCAGGAGAGTCTGGACCGACTGGTGATGGACAAGCTCCACGGCCTCCATATGGTGGAGTCCACGCGCACCTTCATCGTAGTGGGGCGTCTCCACTGGAGCCGCCCGGGCTAGAAATACCGAAGGGCCGAGTGGTTGCCCCCTTGACAATGGACATGTACATGTCCATACTTATACTTGACCTCGCAGAGGAGAGATGCCATGGGATACAGACAGCTTAACCACCAGCAGGTGGAGCGGACCAGGGACTATCTCAGGGGCCGGTACGAAGAGGCCTTGGGGTATGCCGTCCAGTATGGTAAGGGTTGGGAGGAGGCAAGCAAGCTCTTCACCGCCCTTCAGGAGTACGAGAGGGCGCTGTTCCGAAGGGAGGCCCCTGTGGTGGCCCGAGCGGCCTAATCGGGCTCGCCGGACTGCCCCTTGAAGCGGTAGCCCACGTTCCACACGGTCTCAATGAAGGAGTGGTGCGCATCCTCTATTTTCTCCCTGAGCCTGCGAATGTGTACATCCACCGTACGAGTGCCCCCAAAGTAGTCGTAACCCCACACATGGTTCAGCAGGGACTCGCGGGTGTAGGCCTTCCCTGGATTAGAGGCCAGGAGCCGCAACAACTCGTATTCCTTGTAGGTAAGGAGCACCGGCCTTCCTCCCAGGGTGACCGTGTATTGCTCCGGGTTGATGACCAGGTCCCCGGCCCGGACGAGATTCTCAGCACCGCCGTCGACCTGCCGCTGGCGTAGCAGGCGGGAGATGCGTGTAAGGAGCTCCTGAGGGCGAAGGGGCTCCAACAGGAAATCGCTGGCCTTTAGATGGCACTCCTCGTCGTCCAACAGGCCCTCCGCAAGAAGGGCCAGGACAGGAAGATTGTACTGCTGCGCCTCCTGAAGCGCTGCCTTCGCCTCAGAGACATCCGCTTTGACCAGGTCCATCAGAATCGCGTCGGGCCTTGTCTCCGCCGGTGTGGGCGCCAGGAGCCCCACGTCTGCCAGAGGAACGGTGGTGAAACCACCAGCCCTAAGGTTCTGGGCCAGGGCCCTTCGACGGCCCTCAGTCGGGCTAACTATGACTACCAGTGCCATGTTTGCGGCCCCCTGGGCATGGAGCTCTCCTCCCGGCCACTCATATAAATATAGCAAATCCCAGGGCACCCATGGTTGACGCTTGCCATTGATAGCCCAATAATAGAAGGACGCCAAGTAAGGAGACGAGCTGTGGCCGAAGAGAACAAGCTCCAGATTCAGATAAGGTACTGTGTGCCCTGAGGGTATCTACCTCGTGCCGCCTGGATGGCGCAGGAACTTCTAAGCCGCTTGGCAGAGCAGACCGCTTACCTTCAACTGGTGCCTGGTGAAAAGGCCCAGTTCGAAGTGACTGTCAACGGTGCACTAGTCTTCTCGAAGGTAGCTACCAAGCGATTTCCAGAGGTGAAAGAGCTACGAGAGCTGATCCAGAAGCTGGCCCCCGCCTCTGTCTAGGACCAAGGGGCTCCTCACGGGATAGGCCCGGGGATGCACCGCGGTGGAGGGCGAACCCCGAGCCAGAAGAACAGGCTTCACCCGCCCCATGAGCCAGGAGCAGAAGGCGCGTATAGCCTTGCGCTATAGCCTCTCGGATGGATATCTGGCCAGGGCTGTATGGACGGCCCAGGAGCTCCTCCAGACCTTCGGTGAGCAGACAGAGGCATTCGAGTTGGTCCCAGGGGACCCCGGTGACTTTGAAGTGCATGTGGACGGTAAGCTGGTCTTCTCGGCCAAAGCCTCAGGGCGCTTCCCTGAGATAATGGAGCTCTGGGAAGGCGTTATGGCCCTCCTGCCCGAATGAGCTGAGGTAGCTCAGGTGTCTCCTGCTAGGAAGCTGCCAGCATCTCCTTGACGTGTCCCCACACCAGGTCTGCCAGGACCTCTTTGGCTACTCTCCCGTCCAGGACGCGCCAGCGCCGGGGCTCAGCCGCGGCCAATTTCAAGTATCCGTCCCGGACCCTCTGGTGAAAGGCCATTGCTTCGGCCTCAAAGCGGCTTCCTTCGGCCTCCAGACGCCCTACCCCTGGGCGCGCTTCCCATCCCTCCCCAGGCCCACCTAAGAGAGGTGCCTGGCTCTGGGCCAACCGGCGCTGGGCCTCTTCCGGGGGCAGGTCCAGGAGGAAGGTGAGCCGTGGCATGATACCCCGCGTCACAAAGGAGTTTAAGTCTTGGATCAGCCCCAGGTCTAGGCCTCGCCCGTAGCCCTGATAGGCCAGGGTAGAGTCCGCATACCGGTCGGCGATGACGATAGCGCTTTGCACCAGGGCGGGCTGAAGGACCTTTTCCACCAGCTCTGCCCGGGCAGCAAGAAAGAGAAGCAGCTCGCTGGCTGCGGTGAAGGAGCGGCCCTTCAGGATGGCCCTCAGCTCCTGACCCAGGGGGGTAGAGCCCGGCTCCTTCACCAGGGTCACTCTGAGGCCTGAGCCGTGAAGGCGCGAGTAGAGGATGTTGGCTTGGGTGGTCTTGCCGCTAGCTTCACCCCCCTCGAAGGAGATGAAAAAGGGCTTTTGCCCCCTGGGGGAAAAGGCTAACGGCTCGTTGAACAGCATCAGTCTCCTGCCTGGGCCAAAGAGAGGGGGACGTCCCCCTTCTCTGCTACTCTGGTCTGTAGATAATAACGCGACGGTGGGGATCGTGTCCCTGGCTGGTGGAGGCCAGGTTGTAGCGATCCGCCAAGTGGTGCTGGAGGCGGCGGATGAAAGAGGCCTGGGGGCTCAGTTGGACAGAAGGCTCCCCAGCCATCACCTTGTTTGCCGCTTCCTCCGCCTCCTCCAGGGCGTTGGAAATGGAGTTGCCGCGGTGCTCGCGCCCCAGAGAGCGGAGGAACTGATGAATGTGGACGGGTGTGTTTTTCCTGAGGACATAGATGGCCTTGCCCTCAGCCTCCGCCTTGCGGAGCGCTTCTCCACGCCGACGGTAATGGGCCTTGGTGGTCAAGATAACGTCGGCTTCCTCCAGGTCCGCGACGATCCCAACGGCGCTGCCCGTCTGTTGGACCCCCTGGAGGAGCTTGTCGCGGCCGACACCGAAGAGATACAGGCGGGTGGGTGGTGCAACCGCCATCGGTGCAGCTTCGACCTGTGCCGAAGGGGCCTGCGCATAGGCAGCGGGAGCAGAGTCAGGCTCTCGCCGGTCACTGTAACGGCGCCCACGGAAGGGAAGGAACGTGATCTGAGGCTCTACCGAGTGGACCAGAACCAGCGGCTCCCCAGCAGCCTTGTGCACCCGGCCTTCGACATCGAGGAAGCGCGTCTCCGCCACCACAAGATATCCTCGCAGGAGGGTGTCTACCGTCTGGGCGACATTGGCATGAAGGGCAACGCGTTCCCAGGACTGGATCTCCACCACCACGTCAAATGTAGGTGGGGCCTTCCGCTCCAGAACCGTCTTCTGGGTGCCTCGACGGCGGGCCTCCTCATCGCTGAGGGTAGCGGTCTGGACTCCCCCCAGCAGGTCGCTGAGGGTAGGGTTAAGAACAAGGTTTTCCAGGGTGTTCCCGTGAGCCGTGGCGATGAGCTGAACACCCCGCTCAGCGATAGTGCGGGCAGCCGCAGCCTCCAGCTCCGTACCCATCTCGTCGATGACGATAACCTGGGGCATGTGGTTCTCCACGGCCTCGATCATAACAGCGTGCTGTAGGGACGGCGTGGCCACCTGCATGCGCCGGGCTTTGCCGATGGCCGGATGGGGAATATCCCCATCGCCAGCGATCTCGTTAGAGGTATCAACAACTATGACCCGCTTTCCGGCCTCTGAGAGGATGCGGGCAACCTCCCGGAGCATGGTGGTCTTGCCAACCCCAGGGCGGCCCAGGAGAAGGATATTCTTGCCGGAGAGCACCATGTCCTCTATCACTTTGACAGTGCCGAAGACTGCCCGGCCGACGCGGCAGGTTATTCCCACGATCTTCCCGCTGCGGTTCCGTATGGCGGACATGCGATGGAGGGTCCGAGGTATGCCTGCCCGATTGTCGTCCCCGAAATGACCTATGCGCTCGACGACGTATTGCAAGTCCTCCTCAGTGACCTCTCGGGTGTTGAGGGCGACATCCCGGTCGGGGAAACGGGTCTCAGGCAAACGACCCAAATCCAGCACTACTTCAAGAAGCTCGCTCAGGTCTTCCTGCCTACGCAGTTGTACCTGAACATAGGGAGGGAGCGTAGCAACTATAGCATCCAGGTCGTCGACAACGACCTTTTGAGAAGCGGGTCGAGGCCTGTCTTTCTCCATTAGCTGGCGATAAGGCGCTCCATTTTTCGTGTCAGGCTCCATTTTACACCAGCCTGGGCGTCCAGGCAAAAGGCCCTCAGGCAGGCGCCAGAGCAGGGGCCTTGACCTTGACGGCCATGCCCTTGACCAGGGTCAGGTACTGCGATGCCTCTCTGAAGTCCAGGGCTTCCAGGCCGGAAGCCACATGGCCCTGAAACTCAGGCACCAGGGAGAAGATAGAACCGCGGCCTTGAAGAAGCCCCAAGGAGTGCTCCAGAAGGGTTCGAACCCTATCTTCCGAGCCCGGGAGGCAAAGGAGCCACAGGTGTCCCTCGCTTGTCCTGCCCCATACCATCAGCCAAGCCACCACCGCATCCTCCTCCACCGCTACTCTTTGCGTACAGAATGGAGCGCCCCGCTCCAGGGAGTCCTGCCACTCAGCCAAAGTCAGGGCCCACTGGTCCCGCAGGCCTGCCGGGGTGCTCTGGAGATAGAGATGGAAGAGACCTTGGTGGTCCCAGGGACGCTTGGGCCTGATGCCAGGATGCACAATGGCGGAGGAGAGTCCATGGGGAGGTCTGTCCAGGCGGTAAAGGGTCTCACGAACGAGGGGGACGAACCCACACCTCGTTGCAGAGCTCTGGATGGGGCTGCTCCAGGGGAGCCGCAGGAAGAGCCTTTGGCCTCCCCGCTGGGCGATGTTGGCCGACAGCCTTTCTAGGAGATATTCGGCATCGGCCTCCGGCGCCAGGTAGAGGGCATCTACTTCCCATGCCGTGGGCCCGCTGCGACGCCGCGCTGACGCCATTCCGATCAATCGTCCTTCCTCTTCCCACACGAGGGCGCAGCGACCTCGCAGTGGTATCCCCCTGCCGATAAATGTCAACGAAGGAGCATCCTGAGACGGGCTACCCATGCGATCGAGGGTGTAGGCCGAGTTTCCGCCAAACCACTTGGGGTCAAGTCGGACAGCATCGAGAGGAAGGAGGGTGCGGATCATCCTGCGAAGCCGGTCTTCTGGGTAGACATACACATACCCAGGAAAAGCTGATGAAAACGCTGGTCGTGGGTCAGCTCTGGATGAAAGGCGGTGGCCAGCAGGTTCCCCTGCCTCATGGCGACCGGGCCATGTCCTGGCAGCTCTGCCACAACCTGCACATCATCGCCAACGTGGAAGACCAGAGGAGCCCTGATGAAGACGGCGTGAAACGGCCCCCCCTGCATCGCGGGCACGGAGAGGTCCGCCTCAAAGCTGTCAACCTGGCGACCGTAGGCATTCCGGTTCACCCCTATGTCCATCAGGCCCAGGGTCTGAGGGCGGTCCTGGACCAAACGCTTGGCCAGGAGGATTAGCCCGGCGCAGGTGCCCCACAGGGGCATCCCCTCCAGGGCACGTCGCCGGACAGGCTCCCGGAGTTGGTAGATGTCCATGAGGTTGGCTATGGTGGTGCTTTCTCCCCCTGGGATTATTAAAGCATCTACCTGCTCCAGATCCTCAGGAAGGCGAACCTCTCTAACCGGCACCCCCAACTCCTGAAGCGCCTGCAAGTGCTCAGCGAAATCGCCCTGAAGGGCGAGGACCCCGATAGTCAATGCGCCACCCTCTACCAGCCGCGGACTGCCAGTAGCTGCTCTGGCTTGAGGGTCCGCACATCGATGCCTGGCATGGACTCCCCCAGCCCACGCGAGACCTCGGCTATGATCTTGGGCTCCCGATAATGGGTAACGCCCTGGACGATGGCCCGGGCCATCTTGGGTGGGTCCTCCGACTTGAAGACACCGGACCCCACAAAGACGCCGTCGCACCCCAGCCACATCATCAGAGCCGCATCGGACGGCGTGGCGATGCCGCCGGCGGCGAAGTTCACCACCGGCAGGCGACCGAGCTTTCGGACCTCCAGCACCGCCTCCAGGGGAGCGCCCAGGCTCTTCGCCTCTGCCATCAGCTCGTCGTCAGGCATGTTCTGGAGCTTGCGGCAGTGGTCCATGACAGCACGCATGTGGCGCACCGCCTCCACCACGTTGCCGGTCCCGGCCTCACCCTTGGTGCGGATCATAGCCGCCCCCTCGGCGATGCGGCGGAGGGCTTCACCCAGGTCCCTACACCCGCACACGAAGGGCACCTTGAAGTCGTGCTTCCAGATGTGATGATGCTCGTCAGCAGGAGTAAGCACCTCCGACTCATCGATATAGTCGACTCCCAGGGCCTCCAGCACCTGGGCCTCCACGAAATGCCCTATGCGGCACTTGGCCATGACCGGTATGGTCACGGCCTCCATGATCTGAAGGACGCGCTCCGGGTCTGCCATTCGGGCCACTCCTCCGGCAGCCCGAATATCGGCAGGAACCCGCTCCAAGGCCATGACGGCTACGGCACCCGCCTCCTCCGCTATGCGAGCGTGCTCCGCCGTGACCACATCCATGATTACGCCACCCTTGAGCATCTGGGCCAGGCCTGCCTTGAGACGCCAGGTCCCCTTGAGCACCTCCGGTGATTTCCCATCCTTCTCCATGTTACCCTCTTGCCTACAGGCTGAGAATCTGGAACCATTATACCGAGACAAAGCTAACCTTGGCAAAAGCTTCTGGGCTTGCTGTCAGAAGTCTCAGATGTATGATCTAACAGACTGCTGAAACGGGGGAGTGCCAATCCCGACAAGTCGGGATTGGCGGGGGTCTGGGGGGACACCTCCAGATATAATTTTCACCCCCTTCCTGGCCAGAGCTTGTCCTGAGTCTGGCGAAGGAAAGGGGGACAGGGAGGCGGTGCAAGAAAGGCGATGAGGAGTCTCCGAGCCTATTTGACCAACCTCACCGAGCCTCTGCCGGTGCGACGGAAAGTCGCACTACTGCTGAGGAACGCATTCCTGCGACTGGCCCGGCGGCAGGCGTGCTGTGGACACCCCGGCCAACCTGGGTGCTGACAGACAGGTCCCACAAGCCCTGGTCCAGGGTCAAAGAAGAGCACAGAGGGAGCTGAGGAGGACTAAGGATGGATGAAGAGCTGGCTTTTACACCTGCCTGGCGTCTGCGAGAGATGATAGCCACACGGGACGTCTCGCCTGTGGAGCTGGTGAAGCTTTTCCTGGAGCGAATTGACAGGTTGAACCCCAGGCTCCACGCCTATCTCACCGTCATGGGGGAGCTGGCCCTGACTCAGGCCAGGGAGGCAGAGAAGGCTCTCGCTTCAGGTCCAGACAAGCTGGGACCCCTGCACGGCGTGCCCGTCTCCATCAAGGACCTGGAGGCGACCAGAGGCATCAGAACCACATTCGGCAGCCTCATCTTTCAGGAGCATGTTCCTGAAGAGGACTCCATAGTAGTGGAGAGGGTGCGCCGGTCTGGCGCAATTGTAATGGGGAAGACCAACACACCCGAGTTCGGCCTTCTCGGTACGACCGAGAACAGGCTGGGAGACGCTTGCCGGAACCCCTGGGACCCGGAGAGGACCAGCGGGGGCTCCAGCGGCGGGGCCGCCACCGCCCTGGCCTCCGGTCTATGCCCCCTGGCTGTCGGCAGTGACGGCGGCGGCTCCATTCGGATACCGTCCAGCTTCTGCGGCGTGTACGGGATAAAGCCCACGCAGGGAAGGGTACCCCGATACGGGGGTGTGGGGCGCCCTGCGGCTAATCTCTTCTCTCAGTCAGGCCCAATGTCCCGCAACGTCAGGGACGCGGCGCTCCTTCTCCAGGTGCTGTCCGGTTATGACAAGCGGGACCCCACGTCTCTGCGGGAGCCCGTACCGGACTTCGTAGGCTCCCTTAACCAGGGGGTCAAGGGCCTCCGGATAGCGTGGAGCCCGGACCTGGGATATGCCGCCGTGGAGCCGGAGGTGGTGGATGTGGCCCGAAGGGCCTGTCTTAGCTTTCAAGGGCTGGGCTGCCTGGTGGAGGAGACGGCCTTCGCAGTGGACGATCCATTCCGCCACTTCTGGGCCATCTTCAGCGCCACCGCCTACGCCTCCTACGGTCACCTGCTGGACAGCCACGCAGGGGACATGACCCCCTACGGCAGGGACACCCTGGAGCATGGTGCAGGGGTGACGGGAGCCGAGTACTCCCGGTCTCTTCGCTACGTTCAGGTGGTCCAGAACCAAATGACGGATATGCTGGAGCAATACGACCTCCTGATGACGCCCACCATGGCGGTGGCTGCGTTCCCCGTGGGAGAGCGCCCTGAAGCAATCGGCGGGAGGGCCGTGGACCCCGACTGGGGTTTCCTGCCTTTCACCTTTCCCATCAACATGAGCGGTCAGACCGCTGCCAGCGTCCCCTGCGGTTTCACCTCCCACGGCATGCCAGTGGGGCTGCAGATCATCGCCAGAGCGGGGGCTGAGGAGCTTGTGCTGCGGGCCTCCGCCGCCCTCGAAGAGGCGAGGCCGTGGGCCCACCTGCGTCCGCCTCTCCACTAGTGTGGTGAATCAGAAAACCGCTGCCAAAATGTCATTCTGAGCGTCAGCGAAGAATCTGGGGAGGCGGTCCCCACCCCCGCCAGATGCTTCACTTCGTTCAGCATGACAACGCCAGCCTCCCATTATGCAGCGAATCTCTGACTCAGGACACTAGAAGGCTGCGGAGATGGTCGAAAGGGCTTTTCATCACCCTGCTAGAAGGCAGAGCCAGCCGCGGTAGACTGTCCGGATTGCGCGGTGTACACTACGGGCATCCTTGTGAGATGCGTAGTTAGCACAGCGGTGAGGAAGGAGGGTGCGCCATGGCCTCTTTTGACATCAAAGACAAGGTCGCCATAGTAGGAGTAGGTCACACAAAGTTTGGTCGGTCCATAGACCGTCACGCCCTGGACCTGATAGCCGAGGCGATGCAGAATGCCCTGGATGACTGCGGGCTCCGCAAGGAAGACCTTGACGGCCTCTGCTCCAACTTCGGGTGGCCCGCGAGCTACGACGTAGACGCTATGGCGGAGACCCTGGGGCTGAACCTGAACTGGTACGGACAGACGTGGACCCACGGCCGTTTCTGTGCCAGCGTCATCCAGTGGGCTTCCTTCGTGGTCCACTTCGGTTTGGCCAACTACGTGGCCTGCGTCATAGGACAGGGTGCAGGCCCTCGAATGGTGGGCGGAGCAGGTGACATAGAGGGCAGGCGGGAGACCGGAGGCGGCCACGGCGAGAGCCCCCACTATGGGATGACTTCCCCCGGCGCGGGGGCCGCCCTTGCCGCCCGTCGCTACTTTCACCGGTACGGAGCCACCCCCGAACAGCTAGCTGCTGTGCCCATCGCATTTCGCAAGCACGCCTCCCTCAATCCCAACGCCATTATGCGGGCTCCCATCACCCGGGAGGACTACTTGAACTCCCGTTTTGTCTGCGAGCCCCTGCGCCTCTATGACTACTGCCTGGTGAACGACGGAGGCACGTGCGTCATCGTCACCTCCGCCGATAGGGCTAAGCACCTCAAGAAGCCGCCCGTCTACATCGCAGGGATGCAGGGCATAAGAACAGGGAGGCAGGAGTTCATTTTTGGGCTCCCGGGCCTGGGAGTGATGCAGCAGGAGGAGTTCGCCTACGCCCCCAAGCCTGAGCAGCTCAAGATATACCAGACCTCCGGTCTCGGCCCCAAGGACATAGGCGCCCTGTACACATACGACGCCTTTTCCTTCCTTGCATGGGTGGCCCTGGAGCGCTTCGCTTTCTGCGGGCCGGGGGAGGCCCCGTCGTTCACCCAAGGGGGCCAGATAGAGCTTGGAGGAGAGTTGCCCATGAACACTAACGGCGGCCTGATGTCGGAGGCCCACATGAGCGGGTGGAACCACCAGATCGAGATAGTGCGCCAGCTCAGGGGCGAGTGCGGGGAGCGCCAGGTCAAGGGCCTGGAGGTAGCCATGTGGGCCAACGCCTATGGTGACGCCCTCATCTACCGGAGGTAGTCATGCCTGAATATCGGAAACCCCTGCCAGTGATCTCCGCCCTGAACAGGCCATTCTGGGAAGGGGCCAAGAAGCACGAGCTACGCTTCCAGAGATGCAACCGGTGCAGCAAGTTCTGGTACCCGCACGGCCCCGTCTGCCCCTACTGCTGGTCCAGGGAGTACGAGTGGGCCAAGGTCAGCGGAAGGGCTAAGGTCACGTCCTGGGTCGTCTTTCATCAGCGCTACTTCGAGGGGTTCAAGGATGAGATGCCCTACAGCGTGGCCCAGGTGGAGCTAGCGGAGGGACCTCGCTTCCTGGCCAACCTGGTAGGGGTAAAGAACGAAGACATCTACATAGGGATGCCCGTGGAAGTGGTCTTCGACGATGTGACACCGGAGGTCACGCTGCCCAAGTTCCGCCCTGCCTGACAGACTGGGAGTCAGCCCAGCAGGTGGCAGCTATAGCCCGATTACGCGGCGTGCGTTACCAGCGCCGATGCGTGCCTTCTCTTCCTCGGTGAGGGGAAGAGCGTCCAGGACCCGGGCATACTGGGCCGGGTCATTCATGGGGAAGTTGGTGCCGAACATGACCCGGTCGGCGCCTATGCGCCTGATCCACTGGGCGGCCTCTTCCCTGGTCCATTCGCCGGGGCTGCCGATGAGGTGGAGTCGTCCGGAAAGGTCGGCGAAGACGTTTGGGTACTTGCTGGTGAGGGCTGCCACCTCTGCCTCATAACCGGCACCGAGATGAGCCAGTATGATCCTCATGTTTGGGAAGGCCCTGGCCGCCTCCTCGAAGTACTTGGGCCTGCCCCAGGGGTCGTGGCCTCCTTCGGGGCTGCCGCCGGCCTGGCTCAGGAGGGGTAGCCGCCGCCTGTGGCACTCCTCATAGACGGGCCAGAGGCGGGGGTCGCTGCCGTACATGCGCAGGTTGATGGGCACGATCTTCACACCCTTGGCCCCCTTCTTTACCTTATCGTCTATCTCCTTGGCCATCTCCTCCCTGGTCATGAAGACGGGGTCCACGCCCAGGAAGGAGACCAGATTGGGATGCTGGCGAGTTACCTGGCAAGCCCATTCATTGTTCTCTACCATGCGGGCAATGACCTGGGCCTTAAGTGCGGCATCGGCCTTGCTTCTTTCGGGCTCCTTTGCGGGAATGTCTTTGACCCTGGCTTCGTACATGAACTGGGTGGGAGTGTACATGAGCATGACTGCCTGTACGATATTGGCCTGGCCCATGATCTTGAGAAGCTCCTCTACAGTGCCGGCCCGGGGAGGGCTAGCGTTGCCCAGGGCCCTCTGCCAGCGGAGGCCCATGTCGGCCGTCCTGAAAGTGTGGGTGTGGACCTCTATAATACCTTGGGTAGCCATCTGTTTCTTCCTCCTGCGTGGGCTTGCGTTCCAGAAAGCCGCAGAACCTTGGCCCCTGTCGATTCAGTTGGGCCTCTTAATGTAGAATGTCTCGGTGTATCTTAACGCGGGCCTAATTATACCTTCGTGCAAAGTGGAGTAAAGGACACAAGATGAGAAGACACCGGCTCTCGCATCTCCTGTTTCTAGTGGCGGCATTCTGGCTGCTGGTTGGCTGTACCCAGGCCTCGGCGCGGCCCACACCGGCCGTGCCCACACCCTCCGTGGCCTCGCCCACGCCGGCGAGGCCTATCGGGACGCCTTCGGACGGATCGAAGAGTGTCCTCAACGTGGGGCTGCCGAGCCTGGGTGGGGAGGTCTGGACACCGGGCCAGGCTGCCGAGGAGGAAGCCCAGGCGCTCTGGTTTCTCACCGGCGACCCGATTCTCGGTGTGGAAAGCCTCACGGGAACCGCGATAGCAGCTACCCGCAGCCTGGCCTCCGAGTGGAAGGTCTATAGCCCAGGCGAAACCCCTAATATCCTGGATCTGAGGCTGAGAGCGGGTGTCCAGTTTCACAAAGGCTTCGGCGAGATGACGGGAGAGGACTTCAAGTTCACTGTAGAGAGATTGATTGAGGAGGGTAGCAAGAACCCTGCCGCCCCTTCGCTGCGCAGGCTTCTAAAGGGGAACACAGACGCTGTGACCTTGCCAGAGACGCATCTGGTGAGGGTGAAACCACCGATCCCCGAGACTGGAATGGAGTGGTTCTTCTCCGTCATGGAAGGCTTTTATGCAGTGGTCTCCAGGGCTGCCTGGGAGCAAGCGGGAGCAGAGGGCTTTGCCCAAAGGCCGGTCTCCACCGGCCCCTTCGAGTTTGTGGAGCATGTGCAGGGTGAACGGATTGCCTTGAGGGCAGTGGTCTCTCACTGGCGGAAGGTGCCCTCTTTTTCCCTGGTCAATGTCTGGCGGGTGCCGGAGGAGAAGACGCGCGTGGCTATGCTGATGGCCGGCCAACTGGACGTGACCCCGATTTCGACCGCTTCCAAAGACCAGGTGGAGACGGAGAGAGACATAAGGATTCTCCGTGTGCCACGTGCTGGGGAGATTTCTGTAATACTGGGAGGGCAGTACCTCCCATCTCGTTCAACCTATGGAGGGAGACCGCCCTATGAAAGCCCCTGGGTGGGCCTGGATGAGAAGGCAAAGGCCGTCCGCAAGGCCCTGAACCTGGCCGTGGACCGCGAGGCCCTCCTACAGGAGGCTCTAGCGGGAGAAGGGCGCATCACGGGTGTTCCCCACCTCATGGACGTGATAGGGACGCCCTGGTACGACAGCGGGTGGCGGCCGTATCCCTATCAGCCGAACGAAGCCAGGAGGCTCCTATCAGAGGCGGGGTATGCGGAGGGATTCCCCATAAAAGCGGTGCGATTCTCTTCCGCGCCGGACAGTCGGATGGCAGGTGTCATGGAGAGGATGGCTGGCTACTGGGAGAGGGTAGGAATCCGAGTGAGCTGGGAGCCATTTGACTATACCCAGGAATGGCAGGAAAGGCTGGCCCGACGGCAGAACAGTGGCTACGCCTACCCGGTATTCGAGGCCTCTTACCCGGAGCCATACATGTACCTGGAATGCTGCTACCACTCCCTAGCTCCCGTAGCCCACTGGGAGTTTGAGTTGCTCGACCGGAGGATCACTGCGGAGCTGAGAAGGAGCGATCACCAGCCAACGCGAGCCGCTGTGACTAAGGAGATTGGGAGTTGGCTCTATGACAATTATATCTCAGTCCCCGTGGCCAGCATGAACGCCTTGTGGGCAGTGAGCTCCAAGATTGAGCTGGGGTGGCGCCCCACGGCGGGCTCCACACTTCTCACGGGCCTGGAGTACACCAGCCCGTCCCGGTAGCCAAGCCTGGCAGGCCGCCCTATTGACTTTTGCCTGCATCCGTGGTACAAAACGTGCTCTGTGAGATTTGCGTGCATGAGGTGCAATAGTCGCAATTCGTAGAACAGCTTGGATTGTTGCAAGGTTTCCTAAATTACCAAAAACAGGAGGTGGCACCAGTGATAAAGGGTTGGAGCAAGCTAATGATTCTGGTTGTTCCTGGACTCCTGCTGCTGGCGCTTTTGGCCTGCGCGCGGGCAGCGCCCACGGCCACGCCCACCAGGGCGCCCGCGGCAGCGCCAACAGCGACCCCAACCAGGGTAGTGACCCCTACGCCCGCTGTACGGGTGCCTACGGGTACCCTTAACCTGGGGCTCATCGGCTTCGGCAGCGACATCTGGCTGGTAAGCCATTCATCGGGTGAAGAGAAGCAGGCCATGTGGGCAGTCATGGCGGACCGTCTTCTTGATTACGACCTCGCGACGGGCAGCAAGCTCGTGAACGACACGGGGCTTGCCGAAAGCTGGCGTCTGGACGTAACAGGGGGTTCACCCACCGTCACCTTCAAGCTGCGAAAGGGGATCCCGTTCCATAAGGGATACGGCGAGTTGACCTCTGAAGACTTAAAGTTCACGCTCGAGACCATCGTAGTGCCCGACGCAGTCAATCCCTATGCCAACTCACTTCGCGGCATTGTGGGCGACAAGGTCCAGTATGTAGAGACCCCAGACCCGTACACGGTTGTTATCAAGCCCACCAAACCCGTTGCCGGCATGGAGGCCGTCTTTGGTCCCCGTGGCGCACTCTACGCCGTCATCTCCAAGAAGGCGTGGGACGCTGCCGGCGGCAGGGAGGGATTCAGAAATAACCCTGTGGGCACCGGCTCCTTTGAGTTTGTGGAAGAGGCCAGGAATCAGCGGTTGACCTTCAAGGCACAGAAGACCCACTGGAGGCAGGTGCCAGGGTTTGAGACCCTGATCATCCAGAATGTGCCGGAGGAGGCCACGCGCATCGCCATGATACGTTCAGGGCAACTGGACATCGCGGCGATGTCTGCCCGCTTCAAGAACGAGGTCGCGGCAGCCTCGGGTACTCGTGTCGTCACGACCCCCTTTGGAGGAGAGGTCTTCGTTATCTTCGGAGGCCAGTTCCTCCCCTCAAGGGAGACCTACGGCGCCAAGCCCCCGTATAACAGCCCTTGGGTGGGCCTTGACGAGAAAGCGAAGCTCGTCCGCAAGGCGATGAACCTGTCCATGGACCGGGAAGTCATAATCAGCAAGATCCTGTTTGGAGAAGGACGCAAGGTTGGGGTGCCTCACCTTTTTGATGTCCCAGGGGCTCCGTGGTACAACGCAAACTGGAAGCCCTACCCGTACGATCCAGCCCAGGCTAAAAAAGACCTGGCCCAGGCGGGATACCCCAATGGCTTCCCCATAAAGGCCTCCCTCCTCTCTCTTCCTTACGGTCCCAGCACCGCCGATATCATGGAGGCGGTGGCCGGGTCCTGGGAGAAGGAGTTGGGCCTCAAGGTTGAGCGTCAGCTTTTTGAATACCGCCCAGTATGGCGGCAGAAGCTGGCGGACCGAAGCCACAGCGGCTGGGCCTACGCCTTCACCCAGCCCCAGTATCAGGAGCCTTACCTGTACATGCAATGCTGCTTCCAGTCCAAGGGTGTGGTAGTCCACTGGGAGTTCGAGTGGGTGGATCAGAAGTTTGCCGAGATTGAGAAGGCTTTTGACCCTGACTTGAGATTCAAGTTGACTCGCGAGGTTGGGGACTGGCTGTATGACAACTACATCTCCATGCCAATGGCCAGCCTTAATGCCCTCTGGGCGGTAGGACCCAGGATTGCTCAAGGATGGGGGCCTACGCCTGGTATAACCACAGTCAACCGGCTGGAGTACCTGCCGCCTCCCACCCGCTAGCACGATTTCAGGCCCTGAATAGAAGAAAGGCCCCAGCGCTAACTGGGGCCTTTCTTCTATTCAGGGCCTCTTTCGCGCATCCTAGTGTGGTGTCTCCGAAGTTCACCTCCAATGTCATTGCGAGGCCCGACGAAGGAGGGCCGTGGCAATCTCGCGGCGGGGTCTGTCCCACCGCCCGATTGCTTCGTCGGCTGCCGCCTCCTCGCAATGACAATTCGTAAGCGTATTTCAGGGACAGGACACTAGCAGGCCGGGCCCTATATCCCCTCCTGTAGCTTTAGCTTGCCATGAATATAGTCGCGTAGGGCTAGCATCACATCAGCCAGATTAGGAGTAGGAGGCAGGCTCACGTTGGCAAAAGCATCCGTTAGCACTGAGGCCGGCTGCTGGCTATCGATGGAGTAGGTATACGGCCCCATCCCCTTGCCGGACGAAGAGTCCTCCAGATGGTAGACCACGTCCAGGAATACCGTGGTGCCCTGGGTCCTTAAGTTGGCGTGTTCCAGCACTAGGGTATCGAAACTCACTGTCCTAGGCATGTCTCCCTCCTTGGATATTTGATGTCAGTGCGGCCCGCGGCTATGTGAGGTTCAGGGAGGCCGACTTGAGAACGCCGGCATCGTTATACACGAACCGAACCTGGACCGTGGCGCCGTCGTCATAGAAATAGACCCTGCCGTAGTCCTGTGCCGGGTCCCCAATGGCTGTGGCGCGCACCTTGGACTCCACCCCTTGAGCGTCGATGAGGCCCGCCAGCCCATTGCCGGAGGCGTCCCTGACCATCAGATTACGGGAGGCGTTCACGTCTCTCCACCTGAGGGAAGAGCTGCCGATGTCAGAGTCCCCATCCGCGTCTGGAAAGAGATGGGCTCCTATTCGTACGTTCCCATCGCTACCCACCTTCACCATGTTCACATTGGCCGTGTTGGCGCCGTTGCGGGCTGCGATCCACTGGTTGTTGGGAAGACGTACCATCCCTCCCGTGGCAGGGTTGGAGCCCATACTCAGGAAGGCTGCCCCTCCCACGATGGCCAGCTTCCCGTCGATCTCGGGCTCGTCGACGGCGTTAACCCGAACCAGGTTCACGTCCCCGGTGTTGGCTGCATTGCGGGCTGCGACCCAGGCGTTGTTCTGCAGCCTCACAGCGCCGGTGGCTGATGGCGCTCCTCCTATGACAAGGGCTCTGTCCAGGATGACGTCTTGCCACCTGGAAGCGGTGGTCCCGAGGCTGAGCTGTGCACTCACATCGGGAAACAGGTGAGCTCCTACCCGAACATTCCCGTCGCTCCCGACCTTCACCATGTTCACATCGGCCGTATTGGCGCCGTCGCGGGCCGCTATCCACTCATTGTTAGGAAGCCTTATGCGTCCGGCACTGGCAGGGTTGGTCCCCAGCTCCAGGGTATCAGCCAGGACCGCTCGACCGCCATCCAGGATTCTCAGCTTGCTTACCCCGTTGTCCTGGAAGTCAGCGATGAGGCCGCTGCCCTTCTGGTCCACCTTAAGACCAGGGTCTGCATCGCTGCAATCTACGGATCGCAGCCAACCATACGTATCTACACCCTTGACCAGGGTGACATCCTCACCGGCTAGCCTGAGCCCCATATATCCTCCTTTTTGCCCCGCCCTTCAGAGGTCCACTTATGCGACGTGAGCGAACTTGTGTGCTATATTCTGATCGTCAGGAGACATTGGTGCAAGGAGCTGATGACAGTCCTGGCGGGACATGGGTCGAAACGGACAGGCCCTGCCAGGGAGAGCCGGTAGGCCCAGCAGCGCCATTCACTCACCTTGACGGTCGGAAGTGGCAAACGTATCCTTGCACATGAAAGAGGACGAGAGTCGAAAACTTTTCACAGGGTTTCCTCTCTGATTGCGGAGGCTTGCTCCATGTCCAGCAGGGTGCGCCAAGTAGAGCTGAGGTATAACCCCGCTCAAATCGATAGGAAGTGGCAAGAGCGGTGGGAGCGAGATGGGCTATACCGGGTTAGTGATGAGGGCCCCCGACCAAAGTGGTACGAGTTAACTATGTACCCCTACCCTTCAGGGGACCTGCACATAGGGCACTGGTACTCTTTAGCCCCGTCTGACTGCCACGCCCGCTTCCGGCGAATGCAGGGCTACAACGTCCTTCATCCTATGGGCTTCGACGCCTTTGGCCTTCCTGCGGAGAACGCGGCCATCAAGCGGGGCATCCACCCCTACAGGTGGACCATGGATAACATCGACAACATGAGGAGGCAACTCCGCACGATAGGGGCCATCTACGACTGGAGCCGGGAGATCGTCTGCTGCCTGCCTGAGTACTACAAATGGAACCAGTGGCTGTTCCTCCAGCTCTACAAGGCGGGACTGGCCTATCGGACCCGGTTCCCTGCTGTATGGTGTCCCTCCTGCCAGACGGTCCTGGCTAACGAGCAGGTGATCAACGGGCGGTGCGAGAGGTGCGACACGCCAATTACGCGGCGGGAGTTGGACCAGTGGTTCCTGCGCATAACCCGGTACGCAGAGGAGCTTTTGGACTTCTCCGGGCTCATGGACTGGCCTCAGAGGATCATCACCATGCAGCGGAACTGGATAGGCCGGAGCGAGGGGGTGGAGGTAGGATTCGACATATCCCACTACGGGCTGGACGAGAGGGAGATACGGGTATTTACCACCCGGATCGACACCATTTTCGGCGTCACCTTCATGGTCCTGGCGCCGGAGCACCCACTGGTAGCCAGGCTCACCGCCCCGGAGCGCAGGCAAGAGGTGGAGGCTTACGTCGAGGCCACCCGCCGCGAGTCGGAGATCGAGCGCCTGAGCACAGATAAGGAGAAAAGAGGGGTAAATATCGGCGCCTACTGCGTGAACCGCCTTAGCGGAGAGAAGGTGCCCATCTTCATCGCCGACTACGTCCTCCTCTGGTACGGCAGCGGCGCCGTGATGGGCGTGCCAGCCCACGACCAGAGGGACTTTGAGTTTGCCAGGAGGTATGGGATCCCTATTCGTGTGGTCATATCGCCGCCAGACTGGAATGGCGAGGAGCTGAAAGAGGCCTGCGTAGAGGAAGGCCTGATGGTCAACTCCGGACCCTTCAACGGCCTGCCCAGCGAAAGAGGGAAAGATACGGTGGCTGACCACGTGGAAGAGCATGGCTGGGGCCGCCGAGCTGTTACGTACCACCTGAGGGACTGGCTAATCTCCCGCCAGCGGTACTGGGGGACCCCCATTCCTATCATCTTCTGCGACCGCTGTGGGCCGATCCCTGTCCCTGAGGAGCAGCTTCCCGTCCTCCTCCCCGAAGACACCGAGTTTAAGCCAACAGGCGAGTCTCCCCTGGCCCGCCACCCCGTCTTCCCCCACACCATTTGCCCCCAGTGCGGTGGCCAGGCCCGGCGGGAGACCGATACCATGGACACCTTCTTCGACTCTTCTTGGTACTTCCTGCGCTATACCAGCCCCAGCCACAGTGAGGGCCCGTGGGACCCCACCGTGGCCGGGAAGTGGTGCCCTGTAGACCAGTACACAGGTGGGGCCGAGCATGCGGTGATGCACCTACTGTATGCCCGTTTCTTCACCAAAGCGCTCAGGGACTTGGGCCTGGTCACCTTCGGAGAGCCTTTCCTGCGCCTTTACAACCAGGGCACTATCCTCTCAGGCGGCGCCAAGATGAGCAAGTCCAGAGGAAACGTAGCAACGCCGGACGACTATGTGAGGGTATTCGGCGCCGACGTGGTTCGCTGCTACCTGATGTTCCTGGGGCCGTGGGAGCAAGGAGGAGAGTGGTCGGACTCCGGCATCAACGGGGCGGCCAGGTGGCTAAACCGGGTGTGGGAAATCTATAGCAAACCACACCCAGAGCTGCCAAAACGTTCCGAATTGGATGACAATTATGCCAAGACAGACGAGCTACTAAGAAGAGAGCTGCACAGGAAAGTCAAACAGGTTGAGAACGACCTTGACAAGTTTAAATTCAACACTGCCATTGCAGCATTAATGACATACACCAATGCTCTACCGTCAGCTTTGGACGCTAGAGCTGTATCTAAGGAAACGTGGGATGAAATCGTAAACGTATTCTTGCGGCTATTAGCACCCATATCACCACACTTGTCAGAAGAGATGTGGGAGAAAAATGGGCTTCCATACAGCGTTCACAGCCAGCCCTTTCCTAAGTGGGACGAGGGCCTGGTGACGGCAGAGACAGTCACCCTAGTGGTACAGGTGGACGGCAAGGTACGGGATCGGCTTCAAGTATCGGTTGGTATAAACGAACAAGAGGCAAAGAGGCTGGCCCTGGAGAGCGCCCGGGTGAAGCAACACACCGGTGAGAGGACAGTGGTAGACCTGATATACGTGCCGGGCAAACTGGTCAACGTGGTCACCAAGAGATAAGAGTGCTAGGCCCTGAGTTCAGGTCTGCGG
>JACPCK010000036.1 GCA_016179845.1 Chloroflexota bacterium
CAAGGACGTGGAGTGGGTAACGTCCAGCGGGAAGGGGACCGTGTGGACCTTCACCGTCACCCACCAGAACCGCTCGCCGGGCTTCGCCGAGGAGGTGCCCTACGTCCTGGCCTACGTGGAGCTGGAGGGCGGCGCCAGGATGATGACCAACATCATCGAGTGCCGGCCCCAGGACGTGAGGATTGGCATGCCCGTGGAGGCGGTCTTCGTCAAGGCCACGGAAGAGATAAGCGTGCCGTACTTCAGGCCCGTGAGGTAAGCTATGACGCAATCTACAGGAGCCCGGAAATGTCCCCTGAGCGGCCACCCCGCAGAAATCATCCCTCTTGAGAACAGTTTAGCTCGTAGGGTTAAGTGCCCTGCCTGCGGCACATATGACATAGACGATATGATTGCTGCTGATCTTCAAGATTTAAGCGGAAAGTGGCATGATAAACGCTATCTTTTGTCCGCGCTTACGAGACGTGCTACAGAAAAGAGGCAGCGCCGGACAATCTCTTACCAACTATTCGATTCGATAGCACCTCCAGAAGGCCCCCAAGAAATCCTCGACCGTGTTCTGCTGTATATATCTGAACGAGCGTCAAGCTTTTCTAGCCCCGTTAGATTGAATCCTGATACGGATTACCCAATTGCGGTGGCAAGGAATCCCCAAGATTTCGCATCGGTAATCAGTGACGCAATAAATCTAGGTATGCTTGAGCAAAGTGGGTATGGCACAAAGATTGCGTGGAATGGCTGGGACAGGGTAAATGAGCTCCGCGGCAAGAGAATCGATTTAGACCAAGCCTTTGTCGCAATGTGGTTTGATCCTAACCTTGAGAGTGCATGGAAAGAAGGAATCAAGCCTGCGTTAGAAGAGGTCGGGTACAGTCCGATTCGGATAGATGAGAAGCAATTCAACGACAAGATAGACGACCAGATTGTCGCAGAGATTCGTCGTAGCGCACTGTTAATTGCAGATGTTACTGGTCATCGGGCAGGTGTTTACTTTGAGGCTGGATTCGCCTTAGGCCTGGGTATCCAGGTTGTCTGGACTTGTCGGGAGGATGCTATAAAGGAAGCACATTTCGACACTAGGCAATACAACCATATCGTGTGGAAGGACGCAGCCGATTTGAAAGCCAGGTTGGTCAATCGGATTCTTGCTACTGGGCTAGGTAAGGCTAAGCAATCGGTTGAGGCCACCGGCTGAGACTGGGCTAGGGAAGGGCCAGGAAGCCCTTGAGGGCGGCCAAAAAGGCGTCCAGGCTCTCGTCGTAGCACCAGTGCCGGCCGTCGGGCAGCTCAACCAGCTTGCAACTCCTGGCCTCCTGTTGCATCTTGCTGGCCAGCTCAATGGTGAGGAGCCCGCTGAGAGCGCCGCGTAGGAGGAGGACGGGGCAGGTGACGGAGCGCCAGTAGCCCCAGAGGTCGAGGCGTTCATAGGCGTAGAGGAGGGCCCGGTCCCGCTTCCACTGGCGCCTGCCGCCGGGTAGCTCGCGGGTCATGTGCAGGGCGTGGTGTTCTAGGACCTCCTCAGGGGCGTTGGGCTCCCGGGAGCGAAGGCGCTCCACCACGGCAGCCAGGCTTGGCCACTCGTCGGGCTCAGTGAGGTAACGGCGGAACATGCGGCTGGTGTCTGGGTTCACGGGGTCGGGGTCAATGTCAATGATGACCAGGCCCTCGACACGCTCTGGGTGCATGGCGGCGTAGCCGAAGGCATCACGGCCTCCGGCGGAGTGGCCCATGAGGAAAAAGCGGCGAAGCCCCAGGGCATCGGCGAAGGCGGCCACCTCGTTGACGTAGTCGGTGTACTTATAGGCGGCGTCCCGGGACCACTGGCTGTCGCCGTGACCGCGATGGTCCAGGGCCAGCACGCGGAACTTTTTCGCCAGGTAGGGCGCAGCGAAGTCGAAGGAGCGGGCGCAGTCCTGGAGGCCGTGGATGAGGAGGAGGAGTGGTGCCTGGGGGTTGCCCCAGTCAAGGTAGTGGAGACGCAGGCCGTTGACGTGGACATACCCATCCCGAGGCGCATCGTGGTTGGCCATAGCTGTGCTGCTCCTGGCAAAGTGTTCGACCATTATAATGCCCGATTCTTCCGTGAGCCCACCATCACCTACGAGCTGTACCGAGAGGACTGAGGCAGGGGTCTCGGGCTACCCCCGCTGTAAGTACCCAGTTACGGAATGCACAGGTTCGTCGTTGCCCCCAACCCGCAGTTTGTATGTGCACAAGACTATGTGATTGTCATTGCAGGTAGCCTTGATCTGATCGAAGCGATCTGAGGACGCGGCCCCAAACAAAATAAGCATGGGCTGGATTTGACGTTGTTTCTCTTGGAAATAAGCCGCCCGATACCAAAGCACCTGCCGTAGTCCCTCAGCCCAGCTATCAGCCCTTTCTACCTCTACTACGTGTGTAAGAAAGTCTTTGTGAAACCCAATAAGGAAATCTGCGCGTTCCCGCCCGGTCCAGAGAGGTGCGCTAGGATTCACATGTAATCCTGCACCACGGAAGAGGTCGCCAAGTTCCTCCCTAATCTTGGCCTCTCCTGTTTTAGGAATCTGCTGCTGGGCATCGAACCCCTTCATGATGCGATCTTTGATCGTTGCATGTGTAAGATCGTATTTTTCCTCCCATTGTCTGTAGAGCTTACCTCTCTCCTGGAAATTAAGCCGAGACCACCCTACCTTTTCAGCCTCCTGATGAATTGCATCTATGATGCGTTGCTGCTCTTCAGAAGTAAGTTGCCTCAAGGTTCGGGTCATGGCGGTTCAGTCCATTAATGTTACAGAGGTTGGTTGAGGAACGTGAACCACGTTCGATTACCGTATCTCTAGCTTCGCCTGTCGTGCCTTGGCCCGAGGAATTAGCGCCGGTTGAATTAACTCTTTGCCATCGTACCCATCAGTGCCAGCTAGGCTATGCTGATACTCCTTTAGTCGTCTTGACGCAAGCTCGCAGTAGGCAGGGTCTATCTCATATCCAACGTAGGAACGACCGACCCGGAGGGCCGCCAGGGCTGTGCTTCCGCTGCCCATGAAGGGGTCCAGGACCACCTCGCCCGAGTAGGTGTAGAGCTGGATGCAGCGGTAGGGCAGCTCCACAGGGAAGGGGGCCGGGTGGCCCACCTTGCTAGCGGGCTCCGCAGGGAAGCTCCACACGCTCTTGGTGAACTCCAGGAACTCGTCTCGGCTTATCGTCGGCTGGCGGCCCTCGATCCGGGGCCTGGTGGAAGTCTCTTTAGAGAAGACCAGGATATACTCGTGGGTATCTCGTAACGTAGGGTTGGCCGGCGACTGCCAGCTACCCCAGGCGGTAGACCGGCTGGCGCTCCCTCCCTTGTCCCACAGGACCTCGCCCCGCATCAGGAAACCCAGCTCAAGCATGTCTTGGATGACAAAAGCATGGAGCGGTAAATAGGGCCGGCGCCCCAGGTTGGCGATGTTCAGGCAGGCCCGGCCGCCGGGCACCAGGACACGGTGCACCTCGGCCATGACCCGCTTGAGGAAGGCCCGGTACTCGTCCAGAGTGAGGTCCTCGTCGTACTCCTTCCCCACGTTGTAGGGTGGCGAGGTGACCATCAGGTGGACGCTGCGGTCGGGCAGCTCCTCCATACGCTCGCTGGACTTGCAGAGGATGCGATTGGCGGCCTCCGGCGGCAGGGGATTCTCCTGGTAGGGCACACGTCTCTCCTGGGGCAAGCCTGCGTAGAGGCGGCTGGCGTAGAAGCGGGTGGAGTCATGGCCGAAGCGGCCCGGCGAGCCGAAGGAGCTCGTCTTGGTGCCTTTAGAGCGGCGGTTCTTCACCCAGGCCTTCTCCGAAGAGTATCAATGGCCAGTGAAATGATAACACAGCAATTTCTTGACAGCGGCGGCCCTCCGACCTATAATCCGCTTGCCACTCAAGGCAACGGCCTCCACCCAACGAGACTCATAGGTAACACTTCATATTGGGGAGTAGTGATGAGCGAGAAGAAATCCTGGCGAGAAGGTCTGGGTAAGTATCCCAGAATAGTGGCTGATTTCGGAGTTGACCCCAGGAAGACCGCGTTGATCGTCGTTGATATGCAGTACTACGATGCACATCCGGACTACGGCCTGGGCAGGATCATAAAGGAGCGATATCCAGAGCTTGCAGCCTACTATCTTCCCAGACTAAAGGACGTGGCAATCCCTAACTGCATAAAGCTGGTTGACTTCTTCCGGAGGCACGGGCTAAGGGTGTTCTTCGCCTGCTTTGGCGCGACCCTGCCGGATGGGAGTGATGCCTTGCCTCTCAGGAAGCTGAGGGATGAAGAGATCAAGAGGGAAACCGGCGTGCATTCGGCCTTCTCCGTGGGGAGTTTCGAGCAGCAGACGCTGGATGAACTGAAGCCCAGGCCCGGAGAGATGGTAGTCAACAAGACCACTCGGAACGCGCTCAGCGGCACCGGTTTGGACCACACCCTAAGGATGATGGGCATCGATAGCGTGGTCGTAGTAGGGGCTTTGTCCAATGCCTGTGTGGAGAGCACGGGCCGCGGCGCCTCCGACCTCGGGTACAAGACCATCCTGGTCGACGATGCGTCAGCCACGGTGGACCAGGCCAGTCATGAGGCCGCCATGAAAGCTTTCGCCTGGATCTTCGGCAAAGTCATGGACACCGACGAGCTTATCGCTCACCTGTCCAAAAAGCTCGGGGTTGCGGCCGTAGCAGCTAAAAGATAGGTTCTGCTGTCCACAAACAGCCTGTGCTGACTGCTTCGTTTTGCGGGCTTCGCCAGCCCCCTCAGCAGAGATGCTCGTGTAGACCAGCCTTGGGAAGGAGCCGATAGCTTGACAGAGCAGGCGAAGAGAGAGACCACGCTGGCTGGGCTCAGGGTTATTGACCTGGCTGATGAAAAGGGACTGTATTGCACCAAGCTTCTTGCCGACCTCGGCGCCGACGTAATAAAGGTTGAGAAACCGGGGGGTGATGCAACCAGGCAAATAGCACCCTTCTGGCACGATGAGCCCCATCCAGAGAAGAGCCTGTACTTTGCCTATCTCAACACCTCAAAAAGAGGCATCACCCTCAATCTTGAACACCCACGTGGGCAGCAGATCTTCAAGCATTTGGTCAACAAGGCTGATGTCCTGGTCGAGACTTTCTCCCCTGGATACCTGGACAGCCTCGGGCTCGGCTATCTCGACCTCAAGATGCTGAACCGGGCGCTTGTAATGACCTCCATCACCCCCTTCGGGCAGAGTGGCCCTCACAGGGACTACAAAGGCTCGGACATAGTTGCTAGCGCCATGGGTGGCCTCATGTACCAGACCGGCGAGGCCGACGGGCCGCCAACCGTTGGTCACGGCTGGCAGGCGTATAATATGGCCTCATCCTTCGCTGCGATTGCTACCCTCGCCGCCGTCCACTACCGGCGTGTGAGTGGCCAGGGCGATCATGTGGACGTTTCGGTTCAAGAGTCTGTGGCATCTATTCTGGAATCCACCCTGCCAGTCTTTGTCTACGAGGGGCGCATAGTTCGGCGCAGAGGCAGTCAGCACCCACTGGCCTACCCCAGCAGGATCTTCACCTGCAAAGACGGATACTGGACCACCAACCTGAACAACGCGGCGCTGTGGAATTTGCTCGTCGCCTGGATAGTCGCCGATGGGGTGGGCGTTGAGGAGCTCACGAAGCCCGAGTATGAGGACTTGGCTACTCGCCGCCTGCCCGAAAACGACAGAAAGATTACTCCGCTCCTGAATGAATGGGGCATGCTGCATACCAAGGAGTGGATATTTCACGAGGGACAGAAGCGCCGTGTCCCGGTGGCGCCAGCGAGCACCATCGAGGATGTGGTGCATGATCACCACCTTGAAGCCCGTGGGTACTTTACAGAGATCGAGCACACCGAGTTGGGCACGTTGAAGTATCCGGGAGCTCCTTATAAGTTTCATGGGACGCCATTGAGAGCAGGGCGACCGGCTCCCCTGGTGGGCCAGCACAACCAAGAGGTTTACAACGAACTAGGGATTTCCAAGAAAGAGCTGGACAACCTGGCGAAGTCTGGCGTCGTCTGAACTACTCTTCGGAGAGTCAAAAATGTCGAAGCTACCCCTAGAAGACATAAGAGTAATCGATTTCAGTTGGGTGTTGGCCGGACCCTTCGCCACCAGGATGCTGGCAGACATGGGTGCTCAGGTCATCAAGATTGAGTCCAGGCGGAAGATAGACGGCCTTCGTGCCTACGGTCCCTGGCGCGGAGAGCCCACGCCCCCCGAGCTAGGGTGTGGCCTTTTCGACCTCTACAATCGAAACAAGCTGTCTATCGCTCTCGACCTGACGACGCCCGGTGGCCTGGAGATCTGCAAGCGCCTGATTGCCATAGGTGACATAGTTGTGGAAAACTACAGTGTGCGGGGAATGGAGAAGTTCGGGTTGCAGTATCCGGTGCTCCAAAAGATAAACCCGCGCATCGTCATGATAAGCATGGCTGGCCTGGGGCAGACCGGCCCCTACCGCGAGTATATCAGCTTCGGCCCTACTCTTCAGGCCCTGAGCGGCATGAGCGTGCTCGTGGGTTTCCCAGACCGTGATCCAGTCGGGATCGGGAACTCGTATCCCGATCATACCGCCGCGGTCCATGCCGTCATCGCGGTGCTGGCAGCCCTCGACAGCCGAGAGAGGACCGGAAAGGGCCAGCATATTGACCTTAGCCAGTACGAGAGCGTGACCGGCCTGTTGGGCCCCCAGATAATGGACTATGTGGCGAACGGCCGCGTCCCCCAGCGGATGGGCAATCGCCTCCCGTCGGCCTCTCCGCATGGCTGCTACCGCTGCCAGGGCGACGACAGGTGGTGTGTGATCTCGGTGTTTAACGACGCGGAGTGGCAGAGCCTCTGCAAGGTCATGGACAAACCAGCGCTGGCCAGGGATCCCAAGTTCGCTACCGTACAGGGCAGGGTCAGCAACAGTGATGAGCTGGACAGGCTGGTGGAATCCTGGACGGTGAAGTATCCCCCTGAGGAGGTAATGGAGAGACTGCAGAAGGCGGGCGTGGCGGCAGGGGTGGTGCAGAACATAGAGGACCTCATGGTACGCGACCCCCAGATAAAGGCCAGGGGCTATTACCAGGAGGTAGAGCACCCGGTCACAGGGGTAAGCGCACTGGAGGGCCTGCCCTTCCAGTTCTCGAACCTCTCTTGGAGCATGCGTAGCGCCGCCCCCATCCTGGGTGAGCATACCCATCAGGTGCTGGCCGAAATACTCAAGATGCCAGAAGAAGAGATCGAACGCTTTGCCCAGGAAGGCGTGTTCGAGTAGAAACCGGGAATGCCCAGGGTAGAACCTCTGGACTCTGTTCGAGAGAGCCTGTTGCCAACCGCACCTTAATCCTCAACTTTATATGTCCCCCTTCTGTCTTTCCTATGAAAATAGGCGTCAGGCCATCTCCAGCGTCACCCGGTAACCGAGCCGTTCGATGCGGCGTACCGATGGTTGAAGGATGGCTTGTCGGCCCCGCTGGTCGAAGTAGTTGCCTCCGAGATCGACGTAGGGTATGGCATAGCTGAGCATGGTGTGGAGGATGACGGCGATGGAGTTGGCGATGGCATGGGGGCGGCCCGGCGAGCCGAAGCAGCTCGTCTTGGTGCCTTTAGAGCGGCGGTTCCTCACCCAGGCCTTCTCCGAGGAGTGTCAATGGCCAGTGAAGTGATAACACGGCAATGGTGCACAGCCCTCGTAGGCGCCTTATAATGGGCCGTGCCCATTGTGGGACACATCCTGGCAGGAGGTGGACCGTGGCTGAGAGCTTGTCCGTGGAGGCGTTGCAGTACCTCTTTCGCCAAGCGGGCCTGGACCTCCCGCCGGAGCGAGTCCAGGAGCTGGCGCCGTCGGTCGTGGAGTTCCTGGACCGCCTGAAGCGGCTGGACGAGTTGGACTTGAAGGATGTGGCGCCGGCCTTCATATCGCCCCTGATGTGGAAGTAGCCATGGCAAGAGTGGATACCGTCGCCCTGACAGTGGCGGAAGCTGCCCGCCTGGTCCGATCCAGGAAGCTCTCGCCAGTGGAGCTGGTGGAGGCATCGCTGCGCCGTGTAGAGGCCCTCGACCGCCGCCTAAGGGCCTTCATCACCGTCCTGGGGGACCAGGCGATGGCTGAGGCCAGGAAGGCGGAAGCAGAGATAGGGGCAGGCAACTATAAAGGCCCCCTCCACGGCATACCTATCTCTCTCAAAGACCTCTTCTATACCAGGGGGGTCCTCACCACCGCGGGTACCGGGGCCTTTGACGACTTTGTGCCCAACTACGACGCCACAGTCACGGCCAAGCTCAAGGAGGCCGGGGCCATCGTCATTGGCAAGAACAACCTGCATGAGCTGGCAGTGGGCGGCACCGGCGAGAACCCCTTCTTCGGCAACGGCCAGAACCCGTGGAAGGAGGGGTACGTCCCGGGCGGCTCCAGCAGCGGCTCGGCAATTGCCGTTGCCACGGGGATGGGCCTGGCCTCCATGGGCTCGGATACAGGGGGCTCCATTCGTATTCCAGCCTCCTTCTCCGGGGTGGTGGGCCACAAGCCGACCTACGGCCTGGTGAGCCGCTACGGGGTCTTCGCCCTCTCGTGGACTCTGGACCACGTGGGCCCGCTGACCAAGACCGTGGAGGACGCCGCCATCGTTCTGACGGCGGTGGCCGGCTACGATGCCAGGGACTCGGGTTCGGCGCAGGTGCGTCGGCGAAACTATGTGAGGTCCCTGAGGGGCGATGTGAAGGGCCTGCGCCTGGGTATCCCCCTGGACCCCTTCTTTGAAGTGCTGGATAAGGAGGTGCGACAGGCCGTGTCCCAGGCCGTGAGAGTTATGCGGGGGATGGGCTGCACGACGCGCAGGGTAAGCCTTCCCACGGCAGCCTACTCGCAGGAGATTGGCCTGGCTATCTCCTGGGCCGAGACCGCCTCCATCTACGAGTCGGAGCTAAGGGCCCGGTTCCACCGGTTCAGCCGGGCTGTTCAGGACCAGATCCTGGTGGGGCTGAGTATGCCCAGCTCCGTCTATGTGAAGGCCCAGATGGCGCGGGCCGTGGCGCAGCGGGAGTTCCACCGGGCCCTGGAGCAGGTGGACCTGATCGTAATGCCAACGACAGCGGTGCCGGCCTTCCCCATCGGGAGCAAGCAGGTGCAGCTTGGCGGCGAGTCGGTGGAGGCCCGCTTTCTTCCTGCCCGGCTCACCCGTCCCTCCAACCAGACGGGCTACCCCGCCCTCTCGGTCCCCTGCGGGTTCACCCGTGAGGGCCTCCCCGTGGGCCTTCAGATCATAGGGCGGCCCTTTGAGGACGGCCTGGTGCTCCGCTTGGGCCACGCCTACCAGCAGGCCACCGAGTGGCATAAGCGGAACCAACAGCTTTGATGGTCTGAGACCCGGACTTGCTGCTATCTTGGCACGCCAAGTTCCTACTGGGCACGGGCACGCAGGCGGTGTCGTAGTGCTCTCAGGGAAAGGAGGGGCTTATGGCAAAACTAGGTACGCTGCTCTGCGTCGTGGCTGGATTCCTATTTGTTGCTTCTTGGCTGGGTTGTGCTAGGGCTGCCCCTGCGCTTACATCTGTACCATCCCGTCCAGTCGCAGTGCCCACTGCGGAGAGGCCGCCGACGCCGCGGCCGGAGCTGATGCAGGACCAGAGCAAAGAGAGCCGCGATTCGGGGGCAACCGGAGTAGTCGAGGGCCTTCTAGTTCGAGAGGCGTCTCTCTTGGAGCAGCGTGTCATCGTAAGGACGGTGGATCTCGAGCTCGTGGTTCCTGACGTGCTCAAGGCAATTGAAGATGTCAGCGCTGTGGCTGTAAGGCTGGGGGGATGGGTAGTAGCAGGAAAACAGCAGGAGAAAAACAGCGGCTCCATATCCATTCGCGTCCCTTCCTTGAGAGTTGATGAAGCGCTGCGGGCTATCAGGAGTCTTGCTGCCAAGGTGGAAGCGGAGACTTCTACAAGCCAAGACTTCACAGATGAATACGTGGATACTCAGGCTCGTGTGAGCAATTTGAGAGCCACTGAGGCGGCCTTGGTCAAGATATTGGAGAAGGCACAGACTGTCCAGGACGCGCTACTCGTGCAGACGGAGCTAACCAAAGTACGTGGGGAGATTGAGACGGCTCAGGGGCGCCTCAAGTTTCTGGAACAAACGGCGGCTTTCTCACTCATCAACATGGGATTGAAGCTGCCTCCTTCGTCCATGGTGGTAGATGCGGGGGTCGACAGGATGGTGATGGAAGGAGCGCCGGGAAGTTTCAGAGCGTCTTTTACCCCACCGCCCTGGGCAGACGATTTCGACTATGTATGGGATTTTGGCGACGGATCAGAGCCTGTAACTGGGACACGGACTGCTTTGACAATTGACGGTCAGGGGCGAGTTACGGCGACGGTATCTCACACCTACAAGGATGCGACGCTTTCGCCCCTAATAGTGACTGTCAAGATGAGGGGCAGGGGAGAAGCTGGCCTGGTCGAGGGCAGTGATACCGTGATTGTTTCGGTCAGGAAGGTACCTAGAATTGAGGTGTACGCTGGGGATGATGTTGAGCTTCAAGAAGGGCAACAGGCCAGATTCCTAGCATCGTTCACACGGCCGGAGGGGCTCAAGGATTTTAGATTCACATGGGACTTTGGCGATGGGTCTGAGACCCTTACGGGAAGCATCTTGGGGGAAGCCACTACAAGCAAAGCAACCCATGTCTACCCTAATTACCGGCCTATGCCATTCACTGTTACATTCACTGTTAAAGCTAGCAGCGAAGCCGGGCCAGTAAGCGAGAGCGTCACATTACGAGTAACAGTTACGCAGGCGATTCCTTGGGTCATTAACCTGCGGCCATACGAAGCGTTCCGTACCGCGGTCTCCGTGTTTACGTCAGTGCTCCAGGGACTAGGCATCCTGGCGATTTGGATTGGGGTGTTCAGTCCTTTGGTAGGCGGAGGTTGGATGCTTCGGAGATTTGTGCGCCGGCGGCGCAGGTCAGGACGCACGTCCCCTACAAAGACGTCATCAGAAAGTGGCCCTACCGAATAGTTCAACACAGAGGGGCGGTCGCAGTGGGGGGTGAGCCAGGTTGTTCCTCGCTAGGGCTTGTGATATATTGCACAGGAACGGGTTCAGGTGAGTTACAAGGAGGGAGCCTTTGCCTTTCCACATCATTGTCTGCGCCAAGCAGGTCATCGACACGACGGCGTAACGTGCGGCCCTCCTGGCCCAATCTCTGCCAGCAGCCTATTTTGCTGGCCCTCCCCACCTTTCCTTCAGCATGTCCGGCAGGCTCGCTGCCGCCAGGGCCATTAGACAGAGGTTGGCGGTCACCACTACCGTCAGGCCCCACTGAGGCCCCAGAAAGCCCAGGGCGGCGCCCATCAGCAGGATCCCCGGCGGTACAAGCATGCTCCTCGCCAGGAGCAGGATCCCCACCGAGCGTCCCCGCATCTCAGGTGCCGACGACCTCATTACGATGGGAGTCTGTAGGGAGGAAAATGGGGCGTGGCCGAGCCCGCTCGCAGCCATGATCAAAAGGGACAATGGGAACCAGGTAGACCAGGCAAAGGCCAGGTACAGGGCGGTGGAGACGAAGATGCCACCAAAGTACCACAGGCCCGGTCGCCTTACCCCAGGCAGAGAGGCTATAAAGACCGAACCCAGGGAGTTGGTCAGCCTCTGCATCGCAAGGAGCAGCCCCGTGAAGCCGGGCCCTATCCTCAGCACCTCCCTGGTAAACACAGGCATTAGCTGGCCTACAGGCGAACTGAAACCGTTCAGCAACAGAGCAATTAGCACCACTCCCAGGATGACCCGGTGCTGGCGGACGTACCTCATCCCCTCCACCACCTCCGCCAGGAAGGGCCTGTGGCCCCTCCCTTCGTCAGGCTGGATCTTCCTAATGGGCAGGATCAGCAGCAGGCTCAAGAAGTACATGGCTGAGATGGTGCCAAAGGTTGCCTCATAGCCAAAGAGCTCAATCAGGAAACCGCCCAGCAGGCTGCCGCCCACACCGCTGAAATGCCTGCCCACCGCGTCCAGGGACACCGCGTTAACTATGCCTCGTGCCCCAAGAAGGTCATATATGAGCGCCTCCCGAGGCGGCTGGTCCAGGCCCCATCCAATTCCCAGCAGCAGCACCAGCACCAGCAGGACAGGCAAGTTGAGGCTCCCTGTGACCAGGGCCACCGTCAGGCCCAGCCAGGAGGCAGCTATCACCAACGCTCCTATCACCAGCACGGTCTTGCTGGAGAGACGGTCGGAGAGCCCTCCCCCAACAGGGCTCATGAGGAACGTAGGGATCCGCATAAGGGCCACTACCAGAGCTACGTTGATCGCGCTGCCCGTCAGCTTGAGGACAAAGAACCCCAGGACCAGCACCTCCATGGCCTGAGCAGTCGTCTGGAGGCCGCTGGCAAACCAGAGGTAGCGAAAGCCCACATTCCTAAAGGCGGCGAAGGTCCCCAGCCGGGCGACACTCCGGAAAAGGGAGCCCGCCCCCAGCCTGGAGACGGTAGATCTCAGGTCCAAGTCAGTCGGTACCCGTACCTAGCATAGGAGAGTTCCAAAGCACGGTCTCTCAGTGTATCCCAAAACCAGGGCCTCAAAAAGGCCGCGCTTCCTGCTAGTGCAGAACAGCGACAGCCTCCACCTCTATCAGGAAGTCGGCGCGGGTCAGCCCTTGCACTGCCACAGTCGTAGAAGCCGGTGGACTGCTAGGGAAGAAGCGGGTCCGCACCTCCCGCCAGGCAGGAAAAAACGTGGCATTGGTCAGGTACGTCGTTATCTTCACCACGTCCCTGTACTCCACGCCGGCCCTCCGCAGCACGATCCCCATATTAAGGAGTGCCTGCTCCGCCTGCGCCTTGATGTCCCCCCGCCCGATGACGATGCCGTTTCGGTCTCGCGCTAGCTGACCCGATATGTACAGGGTCTTTCCGATGCGGGCTGCCATGGTGTAGCCCACCGGCTTCCCTTCCCAGGGCGGCTCGATGAGCTCCACATCCCCTGACGCCGAGGCAATAGCCTCCGTCTCCGCTAGAAAATCAGGGGAGGCCAGCGCTCCCACTACGATGACGTTGTTGGCCGGGTAGTTGCTAGGGATTATCCGATTGTGGGCCTCCCAGAAGGGCGGGAATAGGGCTGGGTTGATGAGGAAGTTCTTCAGCAGCGCAATGTTCCTCAAGCCCGCCCCCGCCATGGCCAGGTCATCGCTGATGCCCCGGAAAATGGCCTCCGCCTGGGCCACCACATCCCCCCTACCCACACCTTTTTCCTCCCTGTCCACCGCCGCATGGCCCGACACGTACACCACGTCTCCGGTTTGTGCCGCCTGGGAAAAGTTCCGCCGCTGCTCCAGAGGCCTCCCTGGCTGGTTCAGGTAACGCCTGTTCCTCGAAAGTGAGGCGATGGCCTCCACCTCTACCAGCAGCTCCGGGGAGGCCAGGGCCGGCACGATGAGGGCCGTGCTAGCTGGTGCATCGCCCGGGTATCGCTTGACCCGGGCCTCGCGGAAGGCGCGGTAGAACAGCGGGTTCGTGAGGAAGGCAGTGAGCTTCACCACGTTCTCCAGGCCGCCGCCTGCCAGCTTCAGCACATCCGCCAGGTTCTGGAACACCTGCTCCACCTGGGCGGCGATGTCCCCCTTGCCCACCACCACCCCCTTCCTGTCCCAGGCCACCTGTCCCGACACGTACACCGTGTCGTCAACGCGCACCGCCTGGGAGTAGTATGCGGGCCGGACCGCATCCCTGGGATTGATTATCTCAATTGCCATCGCCACTCCTTTCGGTTTCACCTCTGCGAGGTGCTTAGCACCTCTGGCCTCAAGCCTTGAAGAATCTGCTTTCGCGGATAAACCCATCCCACAGAAAAGCTCGAATGAACTTGTAGACCATCTGGCCTGCAATGGTCACCACTATGCCGAGCGTCAGGGCGGTCAACGCCTGCTCCCACCAGCCGTCCGGTTTCAGGAAGACGCTGCCGACCACGGGATAGCTGCTGTATCTGGCCATCCATTTCCAAACGCTGGCCCATACTTCAAAGATTCCCTCAGGTTTCGCGGACAGCCTGCTCACAAAAGCCAGGGTCCCCCACACGGTCAGTGGGAAGGCAGACCAGGCCAGCAGACGTGGGAAAGACAGGGCCAGTATGCGGTATTTTCGCTTCTTCAGGCGCTGTAGCGATCTCAAGCTGCTTTCCAGTCGAAAGTGGTCGTACACATCCTTCCCCCACACTGCGCGGACCAGGGTCGGTATCACCTGATGGTCATTGGCCCAGTAGGCAGAGTGGTCGGTAAAGGGGTCCCCCTCATTGCTTACCGGAATGTCTATGACCCTGCGTCTCCACCTTTTGTTCCTGGACAGGGGGCCAGCAAGGGCAGGATCATACTGGGTCCAGATGTTGAGCCAACGTAGGTCTGGAGGCAGGCCGCTTGCAAAGCTCTTCCTGCTTGAGGTTGTGCTCGAAACCATTTGCAGGATGGACCCCACGGTGATTAGCCCTTCCACCTTCGCCTGCCCTGTGCCCTGGTATCCAGTCGCCAGTGTCTCATAGGCGACGGCAGCACCCGTCGAATGAGCTACGACGTAGATCTCCGCACTGCGGAACCAGGGGTCCCCGCTGATCTCTTGCAAGGCACGTTCTGCCTCCCTGCGAATCCGCCTCGCCTGGACCGGATCGTCCATGAACACCTTGATGTCGCCCAGCGACCCCACTAGAAACGCATCCAGGCGCTTCTTGATGAGGTTGACCAGGTCAGCTATCTTGGGTACTCCTCCGACCAGAGACAGCACCCACACAAAGAACATCAGTGGAAGTATCAAGAGTACGCCTGCCAGATATACGGGGATGGTGGCAAGGGCGTTCAAGCCGTGGAAAACCACCAGGATGATGAGCAAGGCGCTGAGTCGCACCTTCTCGGCAAGGGACGTGGTTCTGGCTATCCCTTGCACCAGGAAACGCTCGTCCACATTCCTCAGCGACCGAGCAAGCCTTCGAAGAATAAACCGCGCAAAGGGCAGGGCCGGTCCCCTGTAAAGATAGAACCTGGGGTCCCAGGGGCGGTCCTTTCCCAGCAGGTCCTCCGGCCTGGTCGAGACCTGCAACACTTGAGCGAACGCCCTGCCCTCTGCTAGCGCCTGCGTGTCTGGCTGCTGCCTCTCAATAACGAAACGGGCCAGCAGGTTTGCGCCAAGGCTGAGGAACGCCCCACCTGCCAAGGCGTTTTGCACAAGGCTTCCTGTGCCCAGTGCCAGGAACAGAGCGTATATCATGATCAGCGCGGTGACCAGGACGCCTACCAGCACCCTTCGCCGGGTGAGTCGCTGGCCAAGCAGTGAGAAGATTAGGAGATATGGCAGCAACAGTATAAACAGGATCAGTACCGGGAGCAGGACAGGCAATGTGACTGCCAGGATCAGTAGGTATGCCAGAGCCAGCAGGACCAGCTGCACAAAGGGTTGCAGGCTGTAGTGGAACACCGCCCAGGTGAGCCGTGCCAGGTGCTCGATGAACCGCCGCACAGTCCAGCCCACCATCGGGTCGAATAGGGGCGCCTCGAAGGACTTGGCCCACCACACCTCCACAAACTTCCACCGCTGATTCCTGCACTCAAGTACAATCGACGATGGGCCCGAATCGCTCAGGTGCTCTTCCAGGCGCGGCCCCTGAGAAAAACCGCCACCCTCTTTCTGATGCTGGTCCATCCAGGTGGCGACAGCATTGGCGACGGTGAAAAGCAGAGAGTTCTTCCGAGGTGCTCCCATCCCATGGACAAGGATCACCGCCTTTGTCTTGAAGGCCCCGTTGCTAATTTCGCACCCCGGCTATCGTTTCTTGAGCAGCAGGTGGGGCCTGCCCTGCCTGCTGCTCCCTATCCCTCACGCCACCTCGTGGCCACCGGGCGCATAGGCCGCCCGTTCCGGCCTTCCCGCGATGAACCGCGCTCTCCCCTGGGGCCGCACCAGCTTTCCCTCCTCCATCACAACCTTCCCCCTCTGGACCACTACCACCGGCTTGCCCAGGACCTCCTTGCCCTCGTACAGGGTATAGTCAGCCTTGCAGTGCTGCGCCGCCGCGCTCAGCGTATGCCTGATAGATGGATCGAAGACCACCAGGTCCGCATCCGAGCCCGGGCGCAGGGCCCCCTTCTGAGGGTAGAGGCCAAATATCTTGGCCGGGTTCTCGCACATCACCTGCACCAGCCGCGGCAGGCTAAGCCGGCCTCTGTTCACCCCTTCGTGGTAGACCACCGCTAGCATCTGCTCGGCCCAGGAGGCACCGTAGCGGGCCTCCAGAATGTTCCGCGCCCGGGGCAGGCCACCTTCCGCGGGAGCGGGCGCCAGGCTCACCCACTTCTGCTCCCTCAGCAGTCCCGCCGAGTCACTCCCCACCGAGTCCAGCAGGCCGTAGGCCAGGGCCTCCCACATCGCATCCGTATCCCCCTCTTCCCGCAGCGGAGGCCCCACCTTGGCCAGGGGCCCGTGCCTTATCACCTCCTCGTTGGTCAGTGTAAGGTACTGGGGGCAGGTCTCGCCAAAGACCGTGAGGCCGTCGTCTTTGTATCTAAGCAGCGCTCCCATTGTCTCCCTGGCGCTCAGGTGCACCAGATAGATGGGGGACCCGGCCACGGCGGCGTAGGTACAGGCGCGGGTCACCGCCTCCACTTCCAGGACGTTGGGCTGAGAGGCGAGGAAGGCCCGGTTGTCGGTGAAGCCCTGGGCCACGAACCGCTCCGCAAGGTAGTCGACGGCATAGCCGTTCTCGGCGTGGACCATGGGCAGGCCCCCCAGGTCCGCCGCCATGCCCATTATCTGGAGAAGCTTGGCGTCTGGCATCATCATGCCCCGCCGTGGGTACGCCATGAAGCTCTTGAAGGAGATGACCCCCAGCCTCATCAGCTCCGGGATCTCGCCGGCCGCATCGTCGTCACCTACGAAGGCGGCGTGCAGGGAGAAGTCCAGGTGGGAGGCAGCCTCCCCCTCGCCGATGAACCGCTTCACGATCTCGGACGTGCGGCCCGTGAAGCCCCAGGCCCGCACGTTGCCCACGAAGGGGATTACCGTGGTTATGCCGCCGAAGGCCGCACTGGCAGAGAAGGTGTCCATCTTGTCGGCGTAGACCGGGTGGCAGTGAGGGTCGATGATTCCCGGCAGCACGTACTTGCCGCTGGCGTCAATGACCCTCTGGGCCGGCACCCCTGTCTCCCGCTCGTACACCCGGCTGACCTTGCCGTCGCGGACTACGATGTCCCCCTTGTGAATGCCCTCTCCCGAGACGATGAGCCCGTTGCGGACCACCAGATCGGCTTTGCGTGCCATGACGCCACCTCCTTGCAAGAAGAGAAAGCCAGGGCCATGTTACTACCCGCAAGGAGCGTGTCAAGCAGACCCCCGCTCCCCTTCGACAGGCTCAGGGTGAGCGGTCTGTGATTGCGCTCATGGTGAGCCTGTCGAACCGTGAGCCTCTCTGAGGACAGGCAGCTTCCCAGGGCCTCACTGCTTCTGGTTGCCGCCCTTGTTGCCGCCTATCTGGCCGATGAAGGACTGGAGCATGGAAGTGAACTCCATGGGGAAGATGAACTTGGTGGCAGCCCCTTCACCCAGGTGTTTCAGGGTCTCGAAGTACTGGAGGCTCATGGTGCGGGCGTCGGCCGTCTGGGCCACGGCGTTGATCTTCTCCAGGGCCAAGCTGAACCCCTCGGCGTTGAGGATGGCGGCCTGGCGGTTGCCCTCAGCCCTCAGGATGGCCGCCTGCCTGTCCCCCTCCGCCTTGAGGATGGCCGCCTGCTTCTCCCCCTCGGCCCGTGTGATAGCGGCCTGGCGATCGCCCTCAGCCTGGGTGACCAGGGCGCGGCGGATCCGCTCGGCGGACATCTGCCGGTTCATCGCCTCCTGGACCTCTTTGGGGGGAAGTATCTCCCGTATCTCTACGGTGGTGACCTTCACCCCCCAGCGCTCGGTCACCTCATCCAGCTTGGTGCGCAGGACGGCGTTGATCTGCTCCCGCTTGGCTAGGGCGTCGTCCAGGGGGATGTCGCCGATAACGGCCCGCAAGGTCGTGGTGGCGATGCCACGGGCGGCCCCTATGAAGTCGTTGACCTCCAGGACAGTCTTCTCAGCCCTATCCTCCATCACCCGCATGTAGATCAGGAAGTCCACGTCGATGGGGGCGTTGTCCTTGGTGATGCAGGTCTGGCGCGGTATCTCCATGAAGCTCTCCCGCAGGTCCACGGTCCGGCCCGCGTCTATGATCGGCCACAGCCAGCGGACCCCCGGCCCTCTCATTCCCATGAAGCGGCCCCAGCGGAAGACCGCAAGCCTCTGGTACTGCTTGATAATGTTCAGGCCCATGGCGCACCTCCTGGCCGGGTGATATCTACCGGCCTATTATAGCCTAGCCCGGTGCCGACTTTTTGCCCTGGGGTTCCGGCGCTACAGCCACCGTAAGAAGGGCTCCCTCCACCTTTGTCACCTGCACCATCTGCCCCGGAGCAACGGCCACGCCATCTTCCGAGACGGCGCTCCAGAGCTCGCTGGCCACCTGCACAGTGCCTCTGGGGCTCAGCTCGCTGACCACGTAGCCCGTAGCCCCAAGGACGGGGGAAGCATGGCTCCCCGAAGGAGCCTTTCGGGACCTCACCATCGTGGAGAGGACCCACCCCCCACCTCCTACAAGTATGGCTGCCGTGGGAAGAAGCAACCACAAGCTCACCCCAATGCGCGGCATGGTAGGCGAAGGGGACCCCGAGTGAAAGAAGAGGAGGAACCCCCCAAGGATCAAGCTGACGACGGCGCCGATGCCCAGGGCGCCAAACCCCGCCACAAACAGCTCCAGAAACAGAAGGACCATCGCCAGCAGGATAAGGGCTACGCCGGCCCAGTTCACCGATAGGTTGCCCGCCGCCAGGAACGCCAGGATCAATAGCATGGCCCCCACGACGCCAGGCACGATGTGCCCGGGGACCGCTATCTCCACCAGCAGGGCCAGGCTCCCTAGAGAGAACAGGAGAAAGACAATGTTGGGGCTGGAGAGGAAATCAAGGAGCCGCTCCACCATGCTCATGTCCAGGCTACGCACCTCTACTCCCACGGTATCGATGGTCACATCGCCCCTGGGAGTGGATACTATTCGCCCGTTGAGCTGACGGAGTAGGTCAGGCAGGTCCTGGGCCACCAGGTCCGCCACGTTTAGCTCCACCGCCTCCTGGGCCGTGAAAGAAGAGGCCTTGCGCACCGTGTCCTCCAGCTTCTGGCCGTTGCGGCCCCGCACCTGGGCCACGCTGCGGATTAGGGCGGCGGCGTCCTCTGTGGCCTTGGATGCCAGAGTCTTGGGCAGGTCCTCGCCGCCGCCACCCACCGGTGTCGCCGCCCCTATGTTGGTCCCCGGGGCCATCGCCGCCACGTTGGCTGCCGCGGTGATAAAGGTGCCGGCAGAGGCCGCTCTGGCCCCCTTGGGGCCGACGAAGACCACCGTCGGCACCGGCGAGTTCAGAAGTCCTTCCACAATGGCCCTGGTGGCATCAAGGAGGCCTCCGGGTGTATCCAGGCGTATGACTACCAGAGAGGCCCCCTGATGTTCCGCCCGTTCCAGTCCCCTGACCACGTATTTCTGGGTGACGGGTGTGATTAGGCCATCCACTTCCATGTAAAGGATATGGCGCTGCCCCTGGGCCATGCCTGCGCCAGCCGTTGCCAGGGCCAGCAAGAGGACGGAGGCCAGGAGGAAGAGTCTTCTTAGGGTCTTCGCCATGAAAACCTCCCTATCTATAAGTATAAGTCATAGCGAGAGACCCTGCGAATTGCCCTTCGCCAGGATTGGCGCTAAAATCAGGCCAGCCTGGTCCAGGAGGGGAATATGCTGTACGAGGCTGAAGCAGGTGATCTGAGCCTCATCGCCGTCGGCGATATGATGGTTACCCAGAAGCTCTCGGTCTACCGGGAGCCTCGATACCTGGCTCTGGTGGAGCTGATAAGGGGCGCCGACGCCGCCTTCGCCAACCTGGAGATGACCTTTCACAACTATGAGGTGGCCCCTGGCCTGTCCACCAGTCCGGCCTACTCCTCCTCAGACCCCAGGAACCTGGAGGAGTACAAGTGGATGGGGTTCAAGCTGGTGACCATGGCCCACAACCACCACAACGACTACGGCATCGACGGCCTGCTCACCAGCGCCAGGCACGTGGAGGCCGCTGGGCTGGTCCATGCAGGGGCTGGCTACAACCTGGCTGAGGCCCGCGCCCCGGGCTACCTGGAAACGCCCAGGGGGAGGATAGCCCTCCTGTCCTGCGTCAGCAGCTTCGTGGAGGCTGGCGCCGCCACGCACCAGCGGCCCGACCACAAGGGCCGCGCTGGCATCAGCCCACTGCGGCACCAGCTCATCTACACGGTGGACCGCCCTGCCTTCGACCAGATCAAGCGCATCAGCCGGGAGTTGGGCCTGGAAGCCCGCAAAGAGAGCCGTCGCCGCTGGGTCGCCTTCGGGGATGTGCCCCAGGACACTGACACGGAATTCAACTTCGTCGACAGGGGATACCCTTCTCCCAGACGGATATATCGGCTGGGAGAGGGGTTCGGCGTCACCTCCATCCCGGACCGGAAGGACCTGGCCGACATCCTGAAGTGGGTGCGGGAGGCCCGCCGCCAGGCCGACTGGGTGCTCATGAGCATCCACTGCCACGAGGAGGACCTGGACCCGGAGGCGCCCCCGGCCTTCCTTCAGGCCTTTGCCAGGGCCTGCATCGACGAGGGGGTAGATGTCTTCATCGGCCATGGCCCCCACTTCACCCGCGGCGTTGAGATATACAAGGGCAAGCCCATCCTCTACGGGCTGGGCAACTTCGTCTTCCAGAACGAGACCTACAAGTGGGCTCCCCAGGACACCTATGAGGCCCACGGGCTCGGCTATGAGCACACCCCAGCCGACGCCTGGGACGCCCGTACCGTCAAGGGCACCGCCAGCTTCTACTTAGACCCCAAGTACTGGCACGGCCTCGTGGCCCAGCCCGTCTTCAAGGGCTGGAAGCTGCAAGAGGTGCGGCTCTACATCGCTGACCAGGGGTACGGCCAGCCCCGTTCCCGCAACGGCAGGCCGGTCCTGGCCGACGAGGAGATGGCCCGCAGAGCCCTGGAGCGGGTGGCTCGCCTTTCCAAGCCCTTCGGCACCGAGATAAAGATCGCCGACGGCGTGGGCATCATCGCACCCTAGGGGACATCCTTTTGTGACAGAGAAGCCGTCTCAAAACTCACCTCGGGGGCGTCCAGAGTCCCGAGGCATCGGGACTCTGGCAAGGGGCTTGGGAGATGTGCCCCCAAGCTCATCAAGCCTTCCCCTGGAGAGTTTATCAGGAAGGCGCGGTTGGAGAAAGGACTTCCAATCGCTCCTCGCTGCGCTAGCCAACTATGTGGGCTACGGTCAGAACTTCACCCGGGTTTAAAGTACTTCTTCATAGGTTCAAAGTAGTATTCTAACCATCCCTGCTGGTAATTCTTTCCCTGTCCATCCGGTATGTTGGTATGCACCAAAGTTATCTTGGTTCCACCCTTTGCCTTCTCCAGCAAGACCTCAAGCCGTGAGTCGGCGCTCCCTGAAGGAAAATCTGAGGTACGCCAGGTCTGGGCTATCCTACTGTATGGCTCCAGCTCTATAGTCTTTCCTTGAATGTACCCATCCCAGGCGGTGAATTCTCCGTCTACTCTGGGGTCTACCTCGGCGCTTCCGCCTGTAAAGGCGCCATGTTCCTTGCTGCTGAGCCATGCCTTGTAGATGCGTTCTACGCTCGCAGGTATCACAGCCGAGACCTGGATTGTCTCCGTCATGCTATTATCCTCCTCTGTCCCTGCGCCATGGCAACTCCACAAGCCGTGGGGGATTCGTCCAATCTTTACCCCATGCTCTTGGGCCTATATTGCAGCGCCTCGGCCAGGTGAACCACGCCGATGGTGTCGGCGCCGGCCAGGTCGGCTATAGTGCGGGAGACCTTCAAGACCCGGTGGAAGGCCCGGGCAGACAGGTTCAACTGCTTCATGGCCAACTGAAGCAGGTTCCGGGCAGGCCCCTCTACCTGGCACCACTGCCATACCTGCTCCGGCCCCATCTCCGCATTGCAGACGATGCCCGTCCCCTGGAACCTTCGCCTCTGCCTCTCCCTCGCCGTTTCCACTCGTCCTCTTACTCCCGCAGAGCCTTCTCCAGGCGACGGCTCCATTAGCTTCTCGTACTCTACCCTGGGAACCTCCACGAACAGGTCTATACGGTCCATCATGGGCCCTGAGACTCGCCGCTGGTACTTGGCCACCAGACTGGGAGAGCATGTGCAGGCCTTCTGTTTATCGCCGTAGTAGCCACAGGGGCAGGGGTTCATGGCGCCAACTAGCATAAAGTTAGCAGGGAAGGTAAGGGTCCCCTGGGCACGGCTGATGGTGACAACCTTGTCTTCCAGGGGCTGGCGCAGCACCTCCAGCACGCTGTGGCCGAATTCAGGAAGCTCGTCCAGGAATAGAACTCCCCGGTGCGCCAGGCTCACCTCCCCCGGGTGAGGCAGCCGGCCGCCACCCACCAGGCCTGCCTGAGAGATAGTGTAGTGGGGAGCCCGAAAGGGACGTTTCGCGATCAGGGGGGTATCGCTAGGAAGCAGGCCGCTGACACTGTAGATCTTGGTGACCTCCAGGGACTCCTCTGGTGTAAGAGAGGGAAGCATCGTGGGAATGGTCCTGGCAAGCAAGGTCTTGCCGCTGCCTGGCAGCCCCACCATGAGCAGGTTATGACCACCCGCAGAGGCCACTTCTACGGCGCGCTTGGCGTGCTCCTGCCCTCTCACGTGAGCCAGCTCTACCCCACCGGAGAAGAGTGCAGCAGCCTTGCCCTCCGGTATAGGGCCCTTGAAAGAGTCGATAGCACCTTCGCCCCGCAGCACAGAGGCCAACTCGCCCAGAGAGCTGACCGGGAAGATGTCGATGCCGCTCACCAGGGCAGCCTCCTTTGCGTCGGCCATAGGCACAAAGGCGGCCCTGATACCACTGTCTCTAGCAATAGCCACCATGGGCAGCACGCCAGTCGTATGACGCACATGGCCGTCCAGGCCCAGCTCACCTAGGAAAACCGCATCCGCCCAGTTGTTGGGGACCTGCTCCGAGGCGGTGAGAAGCCCGACAGCAATAGGAAGGTCATACGCAGGGCCTTCCTTCTTTAGGTTCGCGGGCGCCAGGTTGACAGTTAGCCTTCTCACGGGAAACTCGTAGCCCGAGTTCCGAATGGCCGCCCTGACCCGCTCCCTAGCCTCCTGGACCGCAGTATCTGCAAGGCCCACGATGGTGAAGGAGGGCAGTCCAGGTGAGACGTCCACCTCCGCTTCCACTATGAGCCCCTCCAGGCCCACTACAGCACAGGTGCGTACTTTGGCGAGCATAGCAGCTCCTTGCTACGATAACCGACCTGCATGATATCGGGCGTACCCACGCGAGTCAACGGAAGCCCCTATCCAGCAGGTGTCGTTTCTGCCGATATCTTAGATTGACAGTACAAGTAGCCAAAGGTAAGATTTGTTTGAGCCAATTGTTAGATTGAGGTTTCGTGTGACCATTACCCTGGGAGAGGCAGTAGGTCCATTCCTGGCTTCCCTAAACGGGAGCGTCAAGACGACGGCTCAGCAGGAGATCAGCAAGTTTGTCCGATGGTTCGGGAGGGAGAGGGCCCTCACCAGTCTCGCCGCTCCTGAGATTGGGGAATACGCAGAGCTTATAGCAGGCAGCGGCTCCAGGGACGGCCTCCAGCACGTGGAGGCTGTGCGCGGGTTCCTGTCCTTCCTCCACAGGGAAGGGCACCTGAAAGAAAACCTGACACGCCATCTCGCTACCCGCAAGACTACCTCTCGGAGGTCCCAGTTTGCGAACGTCTCCAATGATGTCCTGCCGGAGGTGCAACTGACCCGGGAAGGCTTTGCGCAGCTTCAGTCACGACTGGAACTTCTCAAGGAGGAGCGAGTGCGGCTGGCCGGGGAGATAAAGCGTGCGGCTGCCGACAAGGACTTCCGGGAGAATGCCCCCCTTGAGGCAGCAAGGGAACGCCTGGGCCAGATCGAGTCCCTTATCAGAGAGGGCGAACTGACCCTTCGCTCCGCCGTTGTTGAAAAAGTGACAGAGGTCCGTAGGAAGGACCGGGTCAAGATTGGCGCCAAGGTCACCCTCAAGGATATACCTACTGGCAGCGAAACGACCTATTGGCTGGTCCATTCTACTGAGGCAGACCTCTTGAAGGCCAAGATCTCCACATCATCGCCTCTGGGAAAGGCCATCCTGGACAGGGGCATGGGCGAAGAGGTGACAGTGAAAGCGCCGCGAGGGGATCTTCGGTACCAGATAGTAAACATCGAGTGAAGGGCTTTCTGAACAGCAAGCGTCTTGGTCAATGGGTGACCCGCCGGTGCTAGCCAGTGCTGCGTCGGCGGCTCTTTTTGGCTTAGCCAAGCTGCGGGAGGGTCGAGATATCCAGAGTTAGAGACTGGCTCTTTCTGTTCAGTGCCATACTTGTAGCTTTACCCCCTCTGGTGCTGACTGCCTCAGGGATCCATATCCAGGGGAGTTGGGCCTCACTTGTATTCGGCATCTCTATCCTGGCGGCTGCTTTCCTGGTGGCCTGGGCCGCGGAGGCCGGACAAAAGGACATCTCCCAGGCTCTGGCCCTGGCAGCGGTGGCCCTCATCACCGTCATGCCCGAATACTCGGTGGACCTGTACCTGGCCTGGATGGCCGGGGCCAACCCAGGCAGTGACTACGTCCACTTCGCTACGGCCAACATGACCGGCGCCAATCGTCTCCTGGTAGGCCTTGGGTGGCCCCTGGTCGCCCTCCTTTTCTGGTTCAAGGCAAGGCGTGCCATCTCGGTAGGTAGAGGGATCTCCCTGGAGTTGCTGGTACTGCTCCTGGCCACCATCTACGCATTTACTATCCCCTGGAAGAACAGCCTGGCTCTGTGGGATGGGGCCATCCTGGTCAGCCTTTTTGTCGCGTACCTCTGGCTGAGCGCCCGCGCCGAGCACGTGGAGCCAGAGCTCATCGGCCCGGCAGCCCTCATCGGTTCCCTGAGCAAGAGGAAACGGCGGGCTGTGGCCCTCAGCCTTTTCATCTTTTCCGCAGCGGTGATCATTTTCTCGGTGGAGCCGTTTACGGAGGGTCTACTAGCCCTGGGACACCAGTTTGAAGTAGAGGAGTACCTGTTAATCCAGTGGGTAGCGCCTCTAGCGTCAGAGGCTCCGGAGATCGCCATAGCAGCCATCTTCACCCTGCGGGGCAATGCCATGGCTGCGCTCATCGCCCTTGTCTCTGCCAAGGTAAACCAGTGGACTCTCCTGATAGGCACCTTGCCCGGTGCCTACGCTATCTCCTCGGCAGCCTCTGGCTACGGGCTTCCTCTGGGCCTGCCCCTGGACTCGCGACAGGTGGAGGAGATATTCCTGACGGCGGCCCAGTCCCTCTTGGCCATGGTCCTGCTGTTAGGCGGACGGCTCACCTGGAGAAGCGGACTAATGCTTTTTGCCCTCTGGGGCGGCCAGCTCTGGCTTACAGCAGCTCGATATATCTTTGCTTTCCTCTACCTGGGCCTGAGTGTCGCTTTGCTGGCCCTGGATAGGGAACGCCTGAGAGAGCTTAAAGCCTTGGTGCCCAACGTTTGGAAAAGCTTGCGGGTTGGCTGAGAGCTACCTCTGGCTGTTGTAGTAATAGAAGGGCGCAAGCTCTCCCAGGTCCCAACTCTCGTAGAAGCGCCTGACGTAGGGCATTAGCTCCTGCACCAGGGTTAGACGCTCTCGCTCCGCCTGGGTCAAAGGCCGGCTCAGGGCCCTCTTCAGCTCCTGAATAATCCCTTGCTCATCTAAATGGGTGAAGCGTCCATCCTTGAGCACTGTATGCCCGTTGATGACCACGGTGTCCACGTCAAGGGCTCGGGCCCTGTAGACCAGGGCATCTACAATGCTCATGCTAGGGTCCAAATAGGGCTCCAACAGGTTCTGGAGACGCACGAGGACAGCGTCGGCCCGCTTACCCTTTTCCAGAGCTCCCACGTCGTGGAATAGGGTAGCTGTTGCCCCGTTGACGGTGGCCATCTTCATCACCTGATCGGCTGTAAGGGACGGAGAGTTCACTCCCGGGGGTCGGTGCAGCTTGTGTGCCAGGCGCATCTCCTGGAGCATGTCCTCGTCTTCGTTGATGGCGGAGCTGTCACTCCCCAGGGCCACGTTAACACCCTCTTGCATCAGAAAGGCCACTGGTGCGATGCCACTCTTGAGGCGCAGGTTAGAGGTTGGATTGTGGCAAAAGGAGACTCCATTCTGGGCCATGAGCTTCATATCCTCACCATTAACCCATACGCCGTGGGCGAAGGAGACCTCGGGGCCCAGGAAACCCAGGTCATTCAGATGCTGGACCGGAGTCTTACCATAGAGCCTCAGACCGATGAGCTTCTGGTATATGCTCTCCACCAGATGCATATGGATCCCGGTCTTGAACCTTGCAGCATAACGCTTCAGTTCCCTAAGGGTCTCGTCCGAGCACCAGTGGGCGTTGGCAGGGCTCAGGAGAAGATTCACCTTGTGATCAGGGTCTTTGGCGTGTTCCCTATGAAGGGTCTCAAAGAGGGTCAGGTACTCCCTCTCTGGGATGTAGCCGCCGTCAAGGAAGCCTTTTACGCGCGCCGCCAGATCACGAGGGAGGCGTGAAAGGAACCTATCGTCCTCCTCATAGACCACCCGGTACTGGCTCCTGACATAGGGGGAGAAGGCTACCCGCTGACCTGCCTCCCGAAAGGCCTTCAGGGCGATTTCACACTCCTCCTTGAGCCGCGCGGCCAGGCCAGTGGGGTGGTTATACATGACGGTGGTGACGCCTGAGCGGATGAGCTTGGTGCAGCTGTAGAGGGTGTTGAGGCGCAGGTCTACGCCCCTACGGCCCCAACCCTCGGTGATCCAGTATTCCAGGGGATCGTCGTGGCTTCCCATCTGGAAGGAAGTCAAGCCGCGGCCGTGGTGGTGGGCATTGACCAGGCCGGGAATGACCACGAACTGCTCCCCGCCGATTACCTCGTCGGCAGCGTATCGAGCCTTAAGCTCCGAGTATGGCCCCACATCCACGATCGTCCCGTCCTCCTGGTACAGGGCGCCATCGGAGAGGATGTCGCTGCGGTCGTCATAGGCGCGAGCTACAAGATACTTTCCCCAAAGGATGGAAGAGGACATCTCCTACCCCCGCGTTTTTTTGGCTCAGACCAACACCGCTCGAGAGACCAAGCAAGGGCTTGGGACATAGAAAGGGAGCCTTTTCACCAGGCCCCCTCTCTCGCACTCAGTTCTGGAAGCACAGGCCCCGATGGGTGTAGCTCACCCCCTAGTACAGATAGCAGGCCACATAGTGCTCCGGCTCTACCTCTTTCAAAACTGGGCGCTCACCAGAGCAGTGGGGCATGACGTGGGGACAGCGAGTATGGAAGCGGCAGCCCAAGGGCGGGTTCAGCGGGCTTGGAATCTCGCCGCTTATGATGAGTTTCTTTTTTTCCGCATCGGGATGGTAAGGCAAAGCGCTGGAGAGAAGGGCCTGAGTGTAGGGATGAAGAGGCTTGGAGTAGACCTTCTCCGACGGGCCCATCTCCACAATATGGCCCAGGTACATGACACATATGGTTTCGCTCATGTACCTGACCACACCCAGGTCGTGGGCGATGATAAAGAGGGTGAGGCCGAACTGCTTCTGGAGATCCTTGAGCAGGTTCATGATCTGGGCCCGAATAGAAACGTCAAGAGCGGAGACAGGCTCGTCCAGCACCAGGAACTTAGGGTTGCTGGAGAGGGCCCTGGCAATGGCGACGCGCTGGCGCTGGCCGCCGCTAAACTGGTGGGGGTATCTATCTATCATGTAGGGGCTAAGCCCCACCGTCTCCATCAGTTGGGCTGCGCGCTCCTTGGCCTTGGCAGTATTGAGCTTCTCAGTCACTATGACGGGCTCAGTGACAATCTCCCACACCTGCATCCGGGGGCTGAGAGAAGAGTAGGGGTCCTGGAACACCGGCTGGACCCGCTTGCGGTACTCCAGGAGGCCGGCCCCCTGAAGCTTATTGATGTCCTTGCCTTCAAACTCGATGACCCCTTCGGTGGGCTTCTCGATCATCAGAATCAACCTGGAGACGGTGGTCTTGCCGCATCCGGATTCGCCCACCAGCCCAAAGGTCTGCCCCTCCCTGACGGTGAAGTTTATGTCATCCACAGCCTGGACATTGCCGAGAAGGTGCTTAAACATAACCCCTTTAACAACAGGAAAGTACTTCTTTAGCCCCCTGACAGAAAGCAGAACGCCATCACTACTTGTCACGGTGCCAATCTCCTGGAAAGTAGCAGGCTGCCATATGGCCTTCCTTTACTTTCACCATCTCGGGGTACACCTCGTTGCATACCGGCTGGACCTTGGGGCACCTTGGCGCGAACCGGCAGGCAGGTGGGAACGTGTGAGGGTCTGGGGGCTGTCCCTCGATGCTCTCCAGGTGGGCTACCCCTTCCAGCCTGGGCAGGCACTTGAGGAGGGATATAGTGTACGGCTGATTGGCATCAAGAAACACATCCCTCACAGATCCCGTTTCTACCACTCGCCCAGCATACATCACCACCACCCGGTCGCACATCCTGGCTATGATCCCCATATCGTGGGTAATGAAGATCAGAGCTACTCCGGTCCTCTCTTGTACCTCCTTGAGCAGCTCCAGGTACTGGGCCTGAATGGTCACATCAAGGGCCGTAGTAGGCTCGTCGCAGATGAGGACCCTGGGTTCGCAGGAGATGCCGATGGCTCCCGCCACCCTTTGCCTCATGCCGCCGCTCATCTGGTGAGGGTAATCGGTGATCCTGGACTCGGCGGCCGGGATGCGCACCAGCTTCAGCATCTCGATAACCCGCTTCAGCAGTGTCCTCCCCTTCAGGCCCTGATGTATCGTGATGGACTCCCCTACCTGAGACCCGATGCTGAACACCGGGTTTAGGGAGGTCATGGGGTCCTGGAGGATCATGGAGATCTTGGCGCCTCGGATGTGCCGTATGTGGGCTTCGCTGACCTTGGTTATGTCCTCCCCCTCCAGGAAGACCCGGCCTCCGACGACCCGACCCGGTGCAGGGACTAGCCTAAGTATGCCCAGAGCGGTCACTGATTTGCCGCACCCGGACTCCCCCACAACTCCCAGGGTCTCTCCCTCGCCCACATGAAAACTGACACCATCCACAGCTCTGGAAATCCCCCGGCTGGTGAAGAAATAGACCCTCAGATCCTCCACTTCCAGCAGTTGGTGCCCGTTGTACGTTCGGGGTGACGCTTTCTCAGCCAGAGGATACCTCCTACAGCGTGCGTAGTCTGGGGTCCAGCCTGTCCCTGAGCCAGTCACCCACGGAGTTCATGGACAGGCAGGTAAAGAAGATGCAGGCACCCGGGAAGAGGGAAATCCACCACCCTGTGGCGATCTGTCCCCGCCCGTCAGCCACCATGACCCCCCAGGAGGGCTGAGGAGGTGGGATGCCTACCCCGAGGAAGCTGAGGGATGCCTCGAAGAGGATGACGGAGCCCACCTCCAGTGTGGCCAGCACCAGCATGGTGGGAAATACGTTGGGAAGGATGTGCCTCATGATGATGCGTCTGTTGGAGGCCCCGGCAACTCGGGCCAGGGTCACGAAGTCCTGGGTCCTGAGGGCCAGGGACTCCCCCCGCATGATGCGGGCCACCCTAGCCCACTGGACAAACACGATAATGAGGATCACGTTGCGGAAGCTAGGGCCGAAGACTACGGCCATTACTATGGCAATGAGGATGGCGGGGAAGGAGAGGTTCATATCCACCACCCGCATGAAAAAGGAGTCTAGCTTGCCAGCAAAGAAACCAGATATCATTCCAATAGTGGTCCCCAGGCCGATGCCCAGAATAATCACGGTCAGGGAAACGGAGAGGGACACCCTCGCGCCAAAGATGAGCCGGCTTATCTGGTCCCGCCCGAAGAGGTCCGTGCCCAGCAGGTACTTGGTGGTGCCTCCTTCGACCCACGAAGGTGGGGTCATGCTGTCGGCCAGGGTAGTGCCCACAGGGCTAAAGGGCGCCAGGAGGTTCGCAAAGATAGCCGTGAATAACAGCAACAGGATTATAGCGCCTGGGACCATGGGGACAAACTGGAACCTGAACCCCCTGCGCCGGGCCGCCATCACCGCAGGGGCAGCCGCGATTTCTGCGCTGGCGTTGCCTCGCCGGAAGATCCTTGCCAACCCGTTCACAGAGCCCCTCCTCTAGGAGTTAGTACCTTATCCTGGGGTTCAGGTAAGCGTAGCCAATATCTATAAACAGGTTTCCCAGGATGTACCACGTGCTGAACATGAGGACTACGGCCTGGACTATAGGGAAGTCCCGGTTGAGTACGGCTTCCAGCACCAGACGCCCTATGCCAGGCCAGGCAAACACGGTCTCAATGATTACAGAGCCGTTTATCATGGCTATGAAGATCAGGGCAGTGTACGTGAGCACGGGAAGGGCAGCGTTCTTGAAGCCGTGTTTCCAGAGGACCAGAGTCTCTCTTACACCCTTTATGCGCGCCAGTTTGATGTACTCGCTGTTGAGGACCTCAAGCATGCTGGACCGGGTCATCCTCATAACGCCGGCTACCGGTAGCCACCCCAGGGTGAACGCCGGCAGGATGATGCTGCTCAATCCCCCTTTGCCCCCGGCGGGGAGCCAGCGCAGGTAGACCGCGAAGATCAGGATGAAGATAATTCCCGACCAGAAGCTGGGCGCGGCTTGCCCCATGACCGCGAAGCCCCTGGCCACATAGTCCACAACAGAGCCCCGCCACGCTGCCGCGTACACCCCCACAGCGAGCCCCAGGGTCAGGGTGAAAGCAAAGGCCACAGCCGCCAGTTGCAGGGTGTTGGGCAACCGCTCTCCGATTAGCTCCATAACAGGGATTCGAAGCTTGGTGGACGTGCCCAGGTCCCCCCTGACTACTCTAGATATCCATTTCCAATACTGCACCACAATAGGCTTGTCCAGGTAGAGGAGCTTTTTCATCTCCGCGTATTGCTCGGGAGGGGCCTCCTCCGGCAGAAGCATCTGAAGCGGGTCTCCACTAAGGCGCACGATGCCGAAGACGAATATCGTCACCAGGAACATGCTCGTGAGGCCCTGGACTGCACGGCCCATAATGTATCGCCCCATCTGCCTGACCCTCCCCGGATAATTACAGAACTAGGCTCCCTCTTTGTTCACGGGAGATAAGAAACACAAAAACCTGAAGAACCCTTATTGTATGCCCCAATGATACATTATCCAAATGGCTGCCCTTTCGGCAAGAGAGGTTAAAGGCCTGCCCCCTGCACCCAGCCCCAGCAACCCCCTCTTGGGCCTGCTAGAACTTAAATAGCTATTCTGAACAATGATTGGCACGTTGTCAAGCCCTTTCGCAGCGTCAACGGAGGCTTTTTCTACGGGAGGGCTCACACTCCCTGGCCCAACCCATCTGTGTGACGTTTTACATTACCTACTAACTCAAACATTTCGAAAAATTTCGCACAACCTTGGTGCGGGTCTCCCCCTGGCGGATGCCATTTGACACCCACTACTGCGAGAGTAGCCCGTCAAGGACCTCTTTGAGGGTGGACTCATTCATGGGCCCTACGAATCTCTGGACTAGGGTCCCTTCGCGGTCCACGAACATCTTCTCCGGTATGCCCGTCACACCATAGTCGATGGCTATTTTCCCACTCCCATCGATGCCGTTGGGATACGTGATCCCAAACTTCCTGATAAACGCCCTGGCCTCCTGGGGATCATCCCAGACGTCTACACCAACAAACTCCACGCCCTTGGGCCGGTACTCCCTATACACTGCCTCCAGCAGGGCAGCCTCCTGCCGACAGGGCGGGCACCAGGAAGCCCAGAAGTCGATCATGACCACGCTGCCCCTGAGGGACGAGAGGGTCAGGGTGCCGTCCTGAAAGAGCTCTAGGGTGAAATCGGGGGCGGGTTCGGGAGACACTCGGACCTCACCTAGCCGGGCCTTGATGGCGAACTGGCCTGGCGCGCCGCCGGAGCGGGCCTGGGCCCAGGCCATAAGGGCAACAATGGCACCGATGAAAGCCAGCCCGAAGGCGATGAGAGCTATCCTTCCTCTCAACTCTTTTCCCTGCCTCGATCATCGTGGTGTTGCTTCTCCTGGAGGGCATTTTGAAGGAGAAGCCTCTTGAGCTGGGCCCGCCTCCCCAGGTATTCGTCCCTCCCCATCTCGCCCTCTTCAAGCAGGTCATCCAGATGGGCTACGGCCTCAATTAAGGCAGCCCTGCCCTCTACTGGCGGCACTTTTTTGGACCCCCTCCAGCCGCTAAGCAGGAAAAGGGCCAGGATACCAGCCATGAAAGCTGCCAGAGCCCCCGTGGCCGTTTTTTTGTTCGTGGCCCCGTGTCTCAGAAGGGCGAGCAGGGAGGGCTGAGGCAGGTCTGCCAAGCTGAGCTCGACCCTGGCACCTGGGCCGAGGTCCCGGCCCTCAAAGAGCCGGTACTCTTTCTGCCCAATGCGGAGGGTGGGCAGTTCCACTGCCTGCGGAACGATGACATCCCCCACGCCTACCGGAGCGAGGAACCGGAAGACCCGAGTAGCGAAGGCAAAAGAGTAAGTGAACTCCAGCCCTTGGCCAGAGTAGGGAGCTGAGTAGGTAAACATCAGATCGTGGCGCCCCGGCGGCAATGGTGAGGCGATGGCGAAGCCGCGGTCCACTTGCAGATAAGCCGCCTCTTTGAGAGTGCTGACAATGTCCAGCCCGGCGGCACCAGGGGGCATGGAAAATCGCAGGAGTCCTGTTGGGGCCTGAGACAGGTCAGGAACAAAGGTCCGGTCACCACCGTTCTCCAGTATCACCCATTGAAGAAAACCTGCCTCTCTGCGTCCTCCATCCACGCCCGTGAGCGTGAGGCTGTTGTCCAGTATCTTGATCCCCTCGATGGATGAGGTTGTCTCGTAGATGAAAAGCGTGACCGGCTCTTTCATGGAGGACCCCTCTACTATCGCCGAGTAGTTGACTCCTCCGTACACAGTGCTGACCGTATAGAGTAGCCCCTGGCCCACTGGAAAGCCCGAGAACCTGAAGGCTCCTTCAGAGTCCAACTCGCTCCGGTCGTCGAAGAGCACCGAGCCGCCGCGAGTGATGGTTAGGGCCACCTCCAGGCTGGCCGGAACGGAGGCGCCCACTGTCCCGCTTATCACACGACCCACGATCTGCCCTTCATCCTGGGCCCTTGCAGGAAAGCTCTGCAAGGCCATGAGAATGACAGCAAGCAGCAGGGCTACTATAGAAGCGCCCGGCCTACCACTCCGCAGACGTATCAGAAACACAGGAATGCTCCACAGAGCCCGGTCCCAGCTTTGTGCCACACTGGGGGCAATCTACGGACCCTTTAATGGCGCGTCGCCTTTCCCTGAAGGTCCGAACCTCCTTCTCCAGAATATCCCCCAACTGCTTCATGCTCTCCTCAAGGCCCTCCTTTCTCCTCAGGAGCGCCGCTGCCCTCAGACGAATGGACCCGAGCTGCTCTTCATACCGGCCCTTCGGTATTTGGCCTACCTCAAGCTCAAGCTTCAGAGTCCGCGCCTCCTGGTAGGCAGCTTTTAGGGCAGCCTCAATATCTACCGGCTCTTCTCCAGGAAGCCTTGTTTCAGTCCTCTGGCGGCGCCAAAGGGGGCCCGCTACAACTACCAGGCAGATGATAGCCAGGACAGAGGCGAGCAGCAGGGGAATCAAAGTAGTCTCCAGTTTATGGCCTTAAGATCAAGGCGCTTATAGCTCATGGCTATACGCACTGCCCACGGCAGGGGCGGCCTCCGGGCGCCTTCTGCCGGAGAGTGCGACTCCCCCCTTATCAGGCCACAGGGCGACCAGTGCCCCCACTATTAGCACCGGGCCGGCGACCCATATCCACATTACCAGAGGGTTTACCAGTATACGGAAGCTAGCCCGGCCATCATCCAGGAACTCGCTGGGGATGACATACAGGTCTTCCACAGGGGTTGACCGGATGCCAGCGCGGGTGGAGGACATGCGGAACTCGGGGTAGAAGGTCCTCCCGGCTTGGATGGCTCCCAGAGGTCTGTCACCCCTATATACCATCAGGTTGGCAGTCCACTCCTCCCGGTCGGGCTTGTGCTCCACCCTGGAGGACACGTACTCGATCTCGTACTTGCCAACGCCTTCGCGTTGGCCCTGGGCTAGCACTACATCCTTCTGGACGCTGTAAAAAGAGGAACCGGTAACCCCTAGGGCCAGCAGGACTACCGCCAAGTGCACTATGTATCCCCCGTAGCGGGGTCGATTGCTCCCCAGGAGGTGCACAAAGGACGCTACCAGGTTGTGCCCCTGCTTAGACCGGGCCAGGGTGCCGCGAACCCACTCCCTCACTACGCATGAGACCACAAGGACGCACAGGCCAAAAGAGGCCAACGCATACCAGTTGCTGACTCCCATTAGGGCTAATAGGGCTACAACTCCTAAGGCCAAGAGGGAAGGGAGGAGGAGGGAGCGTCGCAAATCACTTGGGGAGGCCGACCGCCATGGCAGCAGGGGCCCCACACCCATAAGGAAGATGAGGGCCAGGAAAATAGGCCCGTTGATCTGGTCGTAGAAAGGCCGGGCCACCGTTACCGTCACTCCCCGGGCTAGCTCCGATATCAAGGGAAAGACCACTCCCCACATCGTTACCAGAGCAATGGCCAGAAGGAGGAGATTATTGAGTAGAAAGGCTGCTTCCCGGGAGAGCGGGGAGTCAAGGGGCTGGGCGCTACTGATCTTGTTGTACCGCCAGGCGATAACGGCGATGGAGCTAAAGGCAGCCACAGCCAGGAAAGCCAGGAACACCCAGCCTACGGTGGAGGCGCCGAAGGAGTGGACGGATGGGACGGGCCCGCCCCGGTTTATGAACATTCCAAAGGAGGCCAGGAAAAAAGCAGCGCTTACCAGGACCACGTTCCACAATCGGAATATGCCCCGACGCTTCTGCACCATCACAGAGTGGACGAAGGCTGTGAGGGCCAGCCACGGCATGAAACCCGCATTCTCCACAGGGTCCCACCCCCAGTAGCCTCCCCAGCCCAATATAGTATAGGCCCACCATGAGCCGAGAAGATTGCCCACCCCCAGGATTGCCCAGGCGATGAGGCCCCATGTCCGTCCCATATCTACCCATTGGTCCCTCGTCTGCCCCGCTAGAAGGGCCCCCGTGACGACAGCAAAGGGAATGGTCACAGCCACCAGGCCCGTCATCAAGGAAGGGGGATGAAAGAACATGCCCGGGTGGGCCAGGAGGGGGTTGATGCCCCGACCATCGGGGGGGGCCTGCGCCAAGGTAGCAAATGGATTGGCCAGGAAGAGCATTACGGTGATGAAAAAGAAGAGGACAACCATCATGATTGCCGAGGCGTAGGGCATCAGAATAGTAGCCTCTTTAGGCGCCTTCCAGACCGCCAGGGCGCTCAGACAGGATAGGGCCAAGGCTATGAAGAGGATCGACCCCTCGTTGCCTGCATAGAAGGCAACCCAGACATAGACGGGCTCCATGGCCCGATTGCTGTGCTCAGCCACGTACTGAATAGAGAAGTCCTTGGCAAGGAAGGCCGACACCAGTGAGGCAGTGGCCACTGCCAGCACCAGCGCGTTCAGATAAACGGCACGCCGGGCGCTATCTATGAGGCGCGGAAGCCCTGCCCTGGCTCCCAGCACGCTTCCAGCGATGGCATAGCAGCAGAGGAGTGCAGCGATAATGAGGGCCATAGTGCCCAAGTCTGCCATTCGTCACTCCCCCTCAGAACTGGACCCCTCTTTGCGAGTGCCTATCCCTTCCTTTTCCAGCTCGGCATCCACCATGGCCAGGTAAGGCCGAAGGGCAACCTCGTCCGGCTCCTCATCTGAGGCCGCTTTCCGGCCCCGGGTCATCCGGCCGAGAACCAGGGCCAGGAGCAGAAGCCCGAGCGCCAGCCCGCCCACGGGAGTAGCCCAAGCCACCAGGTTGAAGCCCCTCTTGGGCGGCGAAGCCAGCACCCCCTCGCCATACCGCTTGACAAAGAACTGCTTTATCTCCTCGGCGGACCTGCCCTGGGCCAGCATCTCCCGGACTATGGCCCTCATCTGCCTGGCCAGCTCCGCCTGGGACTGGTCGATGGTCTCCCCTGGACAGACGGGACATATCAGGGTTTTGTCCAGGGCCTGAGCCTGCTCTTCCAAGGAAACGGCCCCTTCCTTGACAGTACAGGAGATAAGGAACCCTGCTGCCATCAGCACCAGAAGGGGCAGGACGAACTTGAGAAGATTTCCAAGGGATGACCAGTTCAAAGGCGTCAAAAGCATCAGGAGATATTATACAGTAAAGCAGCTTGCCGGCTTGGGAAGCCGGCTCTCCCCGGAAGCTACTTGCCCTGGAGGGACCGCAGGTGGTAAAGGATCATCCAGCGCTCCTCCTCAGAGAGGAGCTTCTGGAATACAGGCATAATAGTAAGCTGGGGCGCCGCAGGCGCCAGAGCGCCCCCCTGGGAGATGATGCCGAATATCTCCTCGTCACTACGGTTGACGGTGGTTGCGGTCGTCAGGTTGGGAGGAGGTACCGCCGCTACCTTGGCCTCCACCATTCGCTTGGCGACGCCACCATCGCCCAGTGCACCAAGCCCATGACACATGGCGCAGTTCGCCTCAAAGAGACGCTGCCCTCGGGCCTCCGTCTGGTCGTTGCGCTCAGGGCGCAGGGCAGCGACGCCGAAGCGGGGCACAGCCCCCTCACCGGGAAGGAGCCGCGGCGGTTCCTGAAAGCGGGTCGACTGCTGGTAGTGCATCTCGGAGAAGATATCCATAGGGTAAGTGCCGCTCTTGGTGCAGGCGGCCAGGCTCAAGGCCAATACCCCCGCAAGGAGCAGCCAGAGGAGCCTCCGCCCGCTCTTGGGGGAGGCCTTGACCGGCACTATCTTCATAAGGGTACCCACTGACCCGTCCTTATGCCTGCTCGTGCTTTACCTCAAAGGCGCCAGCCCGTCGAAGGGCCTGCTCCACAGCCAGCCATTGGTCGGCGGCGCAGGAGACCACAAGCCCTATAAACCCCTCCGTGATCCTCGGATCATACAGGCCGATCTTACCCCTTGGAAGGCGGGACTCGAATACCACGCCAAGGACCGTGAAGAGTATCGCTCCCAGGAGCGTTCCTTCGTAGGTGATTATGACCATAGGCGGCACGGAAAGGATGGGCTTTCCGCCGGTGACCACAGGGTACGCTAGCTGAGTGCCGGCCGTGAGGAGGATAGCCACTGTGAAGCCGCAGATGGCCCCGATCATAGGGAAGAGGTATATCCGGTGGCGCTTGATGTGCTCTCCAAAGGCGCCCTCTGGATACGGAGCGCCCGTGAGGACTTCGATATCATCTTGGCGGACACCCGCCTCATGGAGAACTGTCGTTGCGCCTGCCGCCGTCTCGGCGTCCCTGAACAGTCCCAGCACCTCTCTTCTAGCCATGGTCTCCCCTCTTATGCCGTGGAGTCATTCTTCCCGCATCACCGCGGGGATGGTCTTCTTTCCAACTTTAATCTGATCCGCCAGGATTTGACCCTCCTTCGCCTCTGCCAAGGGTACCAACGGGAACACCTTGCTGAAGAGGAGGATGCCCAGAGCCACCAGGCAGAAGGTAGCTGCCACGATGATTATCTCGATGGGGCTGGGTCTGTAGCTGCCCCAAACAAAGGTGAAGGGCTGCTTCCTGAGAAGCCCAGGCACGATGATAATGAAGCGCTCCAGCCACATGCCGATGTTGACCATGATGGAGATCCAGAACATGGCAGCGACGTTACGGCGGACGCTGCGGAAGAGCCACAGGGGCACGGGGATAAAATAGGCTGTAAGAATAAAGATGATGAAGAGGGCGCTCCAGGGCCACTCAAAGACTTGAAGCTGGCGAAGGGCTACTTCTTGCGGCTCCAACGTAAAGAGGCCGAACATAAACTCCATGGCAAAGAAGTAGAACCAGGCCGTAGCAATGACCACCAGCAGGCGGCCCATGGCATCAAAGTGCTCCTCACGGATGTGGTCCTCCCACTTGAAGAGCCAGCGCATGAGGGCCATCAGCGTTACAACAGCCGAGACTCCGGAGAGGACGGCACCGATGACGAAGTAGGGGGCAAAGATGGTGGCGTGCCACCCCTCCACGGATACAGCCATGCCAAAGTCCCAGGATACGATGCTGTGGACGGAAACGAATATAGGGAGAATAATGGCAGAGAGTAGAATGCCAGCTATGCCCTGAAGCCTCCACTGCCGCGGTGTCCCCCGCCACCCCAGGGCCATAGCTGAGTATATCTTGTGCCTGATGCCTGTAGTGCGATCTCGGATGACCGCTATGTCAGGCAGCAAAGTGACCAAAATGAATAGCGATGAGGAAATGAGGTAGGTGAAGACAGCGCTGGGGTCCCAGATAAGTGCCGAGCGGATGTTAGGAAATATTCCTCGGGCAAAATCGTAGGGGAAGGCCCAGTAGGCGAGGCGCCAGGGTCTGCCGGAGTGGATGAAGGGCATCAGCATGGCCGTCATCAGGGAGAAGACAGTGAGGACCTCGGCGGCCCTCACCATGGGGCGCCGCCACTCGGCGTAGGCCAGCCTCAAGATTGCCGATAGCATCACCCCGGCGTGGCTTATCCCTATCCAGAAGACGAAGTTGACGATGAGGAATCCCCACATGGCCGGCCTGTTGACGCCCAGGACACCTGTCCCTCGGTTGAACATCCAGCCTGCTGCCCCTGCCCCGGCAGCCACCACCAGGGCAAGGAGAAGCACCAAGCCCCAGAACCACAGAGGCGCCGCCAGGACATTCCGCAGGAGGGCCTTGTTTATCTGCACATCCGAAAGTGGTCGCCGCTCTTGCATCTCCTCAGTAGCTCCTTATTCGGGCTTGGCCATGACCCGCACGTGCGTCTTCAGGAAGGGACGTATCCGCCTCAGGGTCAGATACTCCTTTAGCTCCCACATTGAGAGGACCGGCACAAGGCGGGTCCCCACCAGGTAGAAGAGCACCAGCCCACCCAGGGCGCCGAGTATTATGAGGATGTCGGCGCCATCGGGCAAATGAGCTGCCGGCACAGACTCCAACTGGTGGGCCCTGATGTCCTCCACAGAGAAGGACGCCACGTAGACGCGAAGCCGGTCAAAGAAGTTCCCTGCCAGAACGAGGGCGGCGGCAACTGTGGGCCCCAGGATGCTCTTCCGCACAGCGTTCCAGATGAGGAGCAGAAAGGGGAGCAAGAAACTGAAGAGAAAGGCAAGTATGAAGAGAGGGCGGTAGGGACCAAACATCAGCAACTGAAGGACGTTCTGTTCCGCCTGGGTCCGCCCGTACCAGAAGGTAAAGAAGCTGGCCCACCAGAAGTAGAACCAGAGAATCGTGGTCGCCAGCAGGATCTTGCTGAGGGCCCAGAAGGGGTCAACGTAGAAGAACTCCTTGTATCCCCCTGTCTGTCGGAGGAAGAACATGGTAACCAGGGTAATGGCCAAGGCCGACTGGAGGCTGCTGAGCACCTGAAAGGCAGGGAAGATGGAGTCCTTCCAGCCTGGCACCAGGGCCACTCCATAGTCTATGGCGATGAAGGAGTGAGTAGAGATGTAGAACATGAAGTAGAGTCCGCCCAGAACCCCCAGCGCCGCCCGGTGAGCCCGCCACTGGAAGGGGGTGCCACGCCAGCCGAGGGTGAGTCGACGTAGCATACTATGGCGCTTGCTGGTGGAATGGTCCCTTACCGTCGCCAGGTCCGGCAAGGCCGCCGTGTAGAGGAGGGCAAGACCTAGGAAAACCAGGCCCGCCAGCATCAGCGCAATCCAGAGATGAGGGGCCAGAGGAGGCCACCCGGAACCTCCAGCGTTCATCCTGGCAGCGCCGTCCAGCCACAGGCTGCGGCGTCCTGCGGCAGAAGGGAGCACGAAGAGAAGAGGTATAAAGATCAGGAGGTTCAGGACGCCAACTATGGCGTAAAGCTCGGCTGCCCGTGCCAGAGGCCGCCGCCAGTGGTTCTTGGCCATCCGCATGGCGACAGAGACGATAGGCGCCGCCTGGGCTGTGGTCAGAATATAGAAAAAGATGGCGCCGTAATAGCCCCACTTAGTCCGGTCGTCAAAGCCGCCGGCGACCCGGAGTATGAAGCCCACCACACCTAACAAGAGCAGCACACCACAGAAGACGGCGGCCACACGGAAGAGAGGCCCTGTCGCGAGATGATTATGAAGGACCTTTTCCGTGACCTCCTGAGGCGTCTCGGGCAAGGTCTCCGTTATTGCATGGCGACCGTCACGGGGTTCATGCATGAGCTTTAACCTTCTTCAGGTGAGGGTCCACCTTCTTCAGGTAGACCACGTTGGGCTCAGTAGTGAGATCTTCCAGTACACGGTACCCCCGGGCTGCTACACTCTTGGCCTGCCGCGGGTCATGCTCCTTGAGAAGCTCGTTCACGCGGCTCTTGGGGTCCTCCCTGTCGCCAAAGACCAAGGCGCCGGTGGGGCAGGCCATGACACAGGCCGGCATCAGATTTTCCTCGGTCATGGACTCGTCAGTGATCCTTTTGCCCCGCCGGCCTTCGATAGTGCGCCTGGCCCGGCTGAGGCGCTGGACACAGAAGGTGCACTTCTCCATGATGCCTCGGCTGCGGACCGTCACGTCCGGGTTCAGTTGGTTGCGGAGGCTCTCCGGCCACACGGGCTCCCAGAAGTTAAAGAAGCGGACCTGATAGGGGCAGTTGTTGGCACAGTAGCGGGTGCCGACACAGCGGTTGTACACCTGTACGTTGAGGCCTTCGTTATTATGATAGGTAGCGTAGACCGGGCATACGGGCTCACAGGGGGCGTTATCGCATTGCTGGCACATTATGGGGATAAAGCGGGCCTTCACGTTGGGGAACTCAGCAGGCTTAGAAGGGTCGATGGCCTCCCAGTATCGCTCGATGCGGATCCACTCCTTGGCCCGCCGTTGAAGGAAGTCTCGCTGCTCGTTGATGGTGATGTTGTTCTCCGCCTGGCAGGCCACCACACAAGCCTGGCAGCCGCTGCAACGGTCTATGTCCACGACCATGGTCCACTTGTGCTTGGGCCTCTCCTGTACCATCCTACCCCTTCTCTTTCCTACCTAGATGTCCTTTAGCCCTTGGTGACCCGCACAATCTCAACCTCGTGGAGGGCTTCGACCCTCACGCTGCCCTCAAACTTGGAGATACGGGAGCGCCTTCCGGTATTGCGCACCGTCACCCTGGTGGCGGCCCACGCAAGGGCCTTGGTCTCTTTTTCGGTGGCAGGCTGCAAAAGCATGAAGGTGTTCACCCCACGATTCTCTGCGTACCTTCCGAGGGAGGAGTGGCCTTGGCCCAAGGGCATGGCGATGATGCCCGGGGGCGCAGCAGGGTTCGGGTAGGCTGGCGCCTCCAGAGAAGTACCGTTGGAGGAGGTAATCTCCAAAAAATCCCCCTCAGATACACCCAGCTTCCTGGCGTCCTCAAGGCTTATCTCAGCCCATGTCTGCCACACCGCTGTGGTCATGGGATCCGGGGTCGCCTGGAGCCAGGGAAGGGCCGCACCCCTCCCTTCGGTAAGGGATATGGAGGCAAAGGGCAGCAGATGATACTCCCCCGCCGTAAACTGGGGGTCCTCTCTTACAGGCAGCGGCTTGGGCAACGGTCGCGCCAGGCCACGCCGGGCCGTGTCCCACCAGCCGCCCCGCTGCAGCACACCACGCCAGAAGGAGTCGAAGTCAGGGGCTGTAACGGAACCCCTATTTAGCTCAAATAGCTTTCTGGCTCCTGCCTGGAGCACCTCCTTGAAGGAGTTCCACGGCATGGCTTGGGCTAGACTGCCCCCCAGCTCCTTGGCCACCATAATGAGTTCGTCCCCAAAGCTATGGGTATTGTGGAAGGGGCGGACCACAGGCTGCTGGTAGGAGACCACCTCATACCCCGGGCCGGGCTCAGGGAGATCATCACCCCAGTCCTCAAGGTATGTGTGCTCCGGTAGGATCAGGTCGGCCATTGCCGCGGTCTCGTCCATCATAGTAGAGAAGCTAACGATGAAGGGCACATTCTTCAGGGCGTCAGCGAAACCTAGAGCCTGGGGTAGGCTGTGCACCGGATTTGCGCCACGGAACACGACCAGGTTAACAGGCCTGGGCTTGCCACTTGCCAGCCGCCCAGTCAGCTCCTGCCAACGGTCGAAGGGCACACGTCCTTCCGCAACGGGCAGCCCTGCTACGGGTGGAGCTGGATTGAAGAGGATGCCACCCCTCTGCCCAACACTGCCCACCAGATAGTTCAAGGAATAGATAGCCGTCAGGTTGAAGAGGCCGTTGGTGTGGGCCGCCGCCGATCCGCCTCCGATGGCCAGGCTGGGCCTCTTGGCGGCAAAGTCCAGGGCCAGTTCCTCTATCTTCTCAGGGGTCGTGCCGATGGCCCCGGCCACATCTTGCGGGCGGTAGGCCGCCAGGTACTGTGCACCCTGGCCGCGGGTGAGGAGGCGGGACGCCTCCTGGTCACCGAGGCCTTGGGAGACAATGACATAGGCCATACTGAGAGCCAGCAGGCCCTCCATGCCAGGCTTCACGTAGACCCAATCGTCGGCATTGGCTCCGGTGGCGGAGAGCCGCGGCTCCACCTGGACAAAGTAGCCACGCTTTGCCTCCCTGCCCTGACGGAGGTGGCCGTAGGCGACACCGTACCGCACGGGGGAGAGCCAGGTCTCCAGGAAGCCCGAACCGAAGCTAATTACGTACTCGGCGTTGGCCAGGTCCAGGTCGGGCAGCCGGTCCTGGTCGAAGACCCGCTTCACGGCCTCCCGCAGAACCGTTTCCTCCAGGGCCTCAAAGGCCATATGCTGGCCCCCGTATGCCTTCACAAACTCTCGGGCCAGCAACCCCAGATGTCCCCGGAGGGGCTCCGTGACGACAAGCACAGTATCGGAGGCGCCGCGATCCCGTAGCTCCCTGAGCCGGCCCACGAGCTCGGCCCTGGCCTCCTCCCAGCTAATGGGCAGCAACTCGCCCGTGGCCCGGTCCCGCCGCATGGGCCCCTGTATTCGGTCAGGGTGATAGAGGAGTTGGACCCCAGCCTGCCCCCGGGCGCAGGTCTTGCTCATATGCAACACCGGGTCGTGGTTAAGCGGATGGTCCGGATTGCCCTCGATCTTCTTGGCGCGGCCTTCCATTACTCGCACCAGGATGCCGCACCCAGCCGGACACTGATGGCAGGTGCTGGCGTACCAGTTGTCTATCCCCGTCACCAGGTCTTCAGGGAGCCTGGCTGGGCTCTGGATCAGGACCTCCCGGTCCGGAACGCGGCATCCGCCGAAGATCACAGCCCCCATGGCTGAGACCCCTGCCATCGTCAGGAACCGACGCCTGGTTACACCCATCTCTTCTCTTCAGACCTCACGGCTAGTAGTGACAGGCCGCACAGTCGGTAGGCGCGTTGTAGTCTTTATGGCAGTTCACACAATCTCCCATCTTGAGGGAGCGGACTTGCTTCACCTTGGTCATCGTCTTCACGTCCCCATGGCATGTGGCGCATGTTGCCTCAAGAGGGGCAGCCGGGTCTTGCTGGGCGAAGAACCGGATGTGAGGCTCGTGGACAAACTGGACGTGGTCCGGTAGCCGGTGCACCCGAACCCAGTTTAGGGGCTTCTCCTCCTGAAAGGCATCGCGCAGCTTCTGTACCTCTGCTACAGCCGCATCCCCTGTACCGCTAATGATCTTGTGGCAGAAAATGCACTGCTCTACGGCAGGCACGCTGGCCGTCTCCTCCTTCTCCACAGTCCGATGGCAGAAGGCACAGTTAATCTCCAGAGCGCCGGCGTGAGTGACATGGGAAAAGGCAAGAGGCTGATCTGGGGCAGGCCGGTACAGGGTGCTCTCCACCCCCCAGAAATAGTGGGCGAAGACCCTTGGCGCCAGCCCTCCCGTTATGGGCCACGGGCCGGGGACCACCAGCCAGAGGAAGACCAGCACAGAAACCAGGCCTCCTCCCAGCAAGAGGCGCCTGGAGGGACGGGGCGGTGTTGGTTTTCTTACCATGTCAGCCAAAACCGCCTTCCATGCCGTACGCCAGGGTGCTCGGCGCCGGCGTCTACCTGGAAGAAGGGTAGGTGGACCACCGGCCTATATCCACCATCGGGCGTAGAAGTCGCCGATGACCTGTACTTGCAATACGATGCGCCAGACAACCACGCCGATACCGATGAGAGCCAGGGAGGCCCCGAGGTAAAAAAATCGCCTCAGGCGCTCCAGACCCCTTGGCAGGTGGCGGGTAGCGGTAAGCGAAGGGATGAGGCCCTGGGCCAGAAGCATGTTGGAGGCAAAGGCAATGACAAATAGGAGAAGGAGCCACAGGAAGATAATGGTCATACCTGTGTCTTTCCAGCCCTGGGTAGTTATCTGTACAGGGTCCAAGCTCCCCACCTATATGAAATTACTACCCATCGCCCCCCGCTATAGGGGTGTAAGGCAGTATTGACATTGCTTGTATATTAGCATATACATCATCCCCCGCTGTAGGTGTGTAAGATTAGTGGAACAGGGCCCATTTTGTCAACCCTGTTGTAATCGCTCACTCTTATGCTATGAAACAAGGGTGACACTCTCAGGTAGCATGAGAAATGTAAGCACGACATCGGTGATCACCCGTATTGAGAGTAGCACCCTGCGGCTAGGCTCAGGGTGAGCGGGGGATACCGGCAGCCTGAAGCGGTTGCAGCGCCTCCGTAATCTCTCTGTTGGTCATTACCCATGCCGTGGAGGCGGCCATGAGCTTAAGGGCAAACTGGTGCATCTCCTCGCCGTCCATGCTGTCCACGGACTCAGAGGCGATGACGACGCGGAAGTCGCGGTTGGTGGCTTCAAAGGAGTTGCAGAGGATACAGGTGGTGGTGTTGATGCCTGCCAGGATAAGGGTGCCAGCCTTGAGGCGGTGGCGCAGGAGGAACTCCAGGTCCGTGGCGTAGAAGGCGCTGTAGCGCCTCTTGCCGCGCACCACTATGTCTCCCGCGGCGTAGAGCCTGGGGATGATCTCCGTTCCTGGGGAGCCCACCAGGTTGTGCCTGAGGATGCCTCGCCTGGCCTTGGTAGGGTCGCTGTGGACTGCGGCCCAGAAGGGGTTGGCGACTATCTCCTGGCTGTCCCTGTACTCGGTGACGACGTGGACGATGGGCACCTTCAGAGCCCTGAGGTCCTGGAACAGGGCGGCTGCCCTCTCGATGATGGGGCCGCAGCGCTCGGCAGCCAGGGGCAGAGTGGCCACCGTGGGGTCCAGGTGTCCCCTATGCATGTCGATGGCTACCAGGGCTGTACTGCTGGGGTCTAGCTTCATGTTTCCTCCTTATGGCTGCGGCATTCCTGGAAGCTGCTCAGATACCCTCACCTCTCTGTGCTCTCCCAGGGAGATGTGCCCGAACAACTGCCAGGTCTTGTAGCCACCTCTTTCTCTGATACCTGGCCGGGGGCCTTCTCAGGCCCAAGAACCCGCTGTAGCAGGCCCACTGCCACGCCTTTTAGTCCCTGGGCCAGGGCATCATAGGCCTCGAAAAGGAGGCGCTCCTTCTCCACCATGGCATCGGTTAGCCCGTGGCCCTGGTCCTGGGTCAAGATGATGGTGTCCTCTACGTGGCTGAGGTACTCCTCCAGCTCCCGGAGCCTGGCCTGTAGCTCTTGCGGGGCGCCGGAGCGTACTATCCGCCCCAGGACTATCTTCAGGGACGCCCCAGAGGTATCTCGCACCCTCACGGGGTGATCCAGAGGCGTCTCGTGGGCTGGTCTGGGCTTAGCCAAGGCTGCTCCTCGCCGCTAGTGGAGTCCCCTCGACTGCCCGACCACGCAGTGGTCCGGGTCGACGCAATGGAAAGAGGAAAGGTGCTGGGCCAGCTTCATGTTGGCCGCAGGGTCTACAGGGACAGCCACGATGGCAGGACCTTGCTGGCGGAAGGCCTTCTCCAGGACCTCGGAGATGCGGTCCCCTTTGGCGACCTGGAAGCCGGCTGCGCCGAAGGAGCGGGCCAGGGTAGCAATGTCCGGGTTCGCTCTCCAGGCACTTCACCAGCAGGTCCGAGCCACGCACAGCCACACCTCCCTAAGGGTTTATCGTGCTCTATGAGTATACAACCTGGCTATTAGCCAGGGTACAGGGGCGGGCTCGGTATTGTAGCAGAGGAAATCTTTAGCCATGACCCCTGCCCCTTCTTGGCTTCTTATCCAGACATTGCGAAGAAAAACTGGAAAAGTTTGAGACTAGTTATTGCAATCTTTTCGTACAATGACTAAAATATAACCGCAAATCGTGGAATGGCGCATAGAGCGGGGGGGGGGAGAGCAGGGGTTACACCACATGGCCACGGGCTCTCCCTTGTTGCCCGCTGACGCAGTACGGCAGGGAGCTGGATGCAGGCGTGAGCGTACTCCCGTTCGGCATAGTAGTAGGCCCTGGTAACGAGGCTCAAGAGGCCTCTCAGGAACTGGAGCTGGCAGCCGTCCTATGCCTGGCCGAGAAGCACAGGTCCAAATGGAGAGGATGGCTTGCCAAGCAACCGCCAGAGCACATTGAGTTCCTCTCCCGTCTCCTCTGGCCTTTCTATATATCTGAAACAGGAGCAGCCTTCGACGGGCTGGGACTCTTCAAGACCCAGTTCAAACATGAGAGCCTCGCTCCCTGGGAAGACCTTGAGGCTCAGCTCCGGGAGGCCATAGAGTCTGAGTCAGCACCCAAGGCCTTCATCGATCTCCTTCGCCAATTCTCCAGAGGGCACCAGGGTTTTTATCCACAGACGGCGTATACAGTCGCCGGATACATAGCTGATCGTGAGCTAGTAGCCCGGCTCATTGCCTACTCCAAGGCAGCCTTTGAGTACGCTGCAGCCCCGCAGTCTGTCATTCTTTCCCCTCGTGTCAGCCAAGAGGTAGCAATCGTTACCCTTCGGACCCTCTCTCAACTGCTTGAGGGCAGCAGAGACACCGATTCTCGGCGGCTGGAGGACCTGAGCGCCTTAATCAAGGAGTCCTGTGTCCAGGTGACCTCACAGCTCGACCAGGAGGAGGTGGAGCTGATGAAGAGGCACCACCAACAAAGGGAAGGCGTCCGGCCTGGCGTCGAGAAGCAGGTACGCAGCCATCAGGAGTCTATCGCGTCAAAGACCGCCTCCGTACGACAAGGCTACGAGCCTCTTATATCCGGTCTGGAAGTAGAGATCTCCCAGTGGCAACGGGCTGAGGAGGAGTGGAAAGACAAGCCCGATGAATACGCCAGGTCCCTCTCCCGTGTGACCAAGGCCAAGGATGCAGCCACCCGCCGCCTGAATCGGGTGCTGGCGCAGCGGGACAAGGAGGTCGAACAGATCGTCCATAGCTATGCCAACCTGATCGATCAGGAGTGGGCTAAGCTAGAGTCACTAGAGCGCGGAATGGAACATCAGATGAAGGGCCTGAAGGCCATAAAAGAGGAGACGCTAGACCTCTCCAGTCAGGCAGAGAAACGGATCGACAAGCTCAGGAGGAGACTGCGGAGTCTGAACAGCTCCGCAGAGGACGGGAGAGCGAAGACCGTCAGCATCCTGCAAGGCGATGGCGATAGCCTGAACACTCTCTACGTGCCTGTGTGGATCGCCCTGTTCGAATCTCCCAAGGGCAAGCGCGTAAAGGTGATCCCTCCAATGGTCTTCAAGGGCCATAGCTCCTTGGGGGGGCGGGTCAGTGCTCTACTTCGTCTGCGCCGTGTCCCCCTTAAGTATGACGTCACAGGGCTGGGCCAGGTGTTGGGCAGGAGGTTGGAGCAGGCCTTCCCTGGCGACGCCTCCCTGGCTCAGGAGGTGATAGAGAAGGGGTCAAGAAGCAACGTCCTGGGGAGACCTGAGACCACCACAGCCCTGGAGAAGGGACTCAGACACCTTGTCGTTCTATCAGCAGGCATCAAAGACAGTCAGGCCCGCAGGGTCCGAGAGTCCTTCCTTTCCATAGAGCCTTCTCTTGTAGACAAGCCCCGCTAGAGCCCGCAAACATCTCTAGCACTCGCCCCATCAAGATACCAGCAGCAATAGATTGCGCCCTGACGCCATTTCCGAAAGGCTTCAGTGCCGGAAATGACGCACGCTGGTGAACACCATAGCCACCTTGTACCGGTTCGCGGCGGCGATGACCTCCGGGTCCCGGATGGACCCCCCAGGCTGCACCACCGCAGTCACGCCACCCTGAGCCGCCATCTCCAGGCCGTCTGCGAAGGGAAAGAAGGCATCCGAGGCCAGCACACTCCCTTTGGACCTCTCACCCGCCACCCTCAGTGCCAGATGAACACTGGTGACCCGGTTGGGCTGGCCCGTCCCCATGCCTACCAGCACCCTGTCCTGAGCGAGGACAATGGCGTTGGACCTGACGTGCTTCGCCGCCTTCCAGGCGAAGGACAGGTCCGCCATCTCCTCAGGCGTCGGTTGGCGCTCCGTGACCGCCTTCCAGGTGGCTGCGTCCTCCGGCAGAACGTCACTTGTTTGAACCAGAAGACCTCCTGACACCTGGCGGAGGTCCAGGCTGCCCTCCTCTATTAACGTGTCGCCTATTTCCAGGACCCGAAGGTCCTTCCGGCGGCGGAGGGTCTCCAGGGCCTCGTTTTCGTATCCCGGCGCCACCACCACTTCATAGAAGACCTTGCGCATGGCCTCGGCAGCCTGGGCCGTGACGGGCCGGTTGAAGGCCACGATGCCACCGTAGGCTGACACCGGGTCTCCCTCGTAGGCCCGCCGATAGGCCTCTGCCAGGTCCGGGTGGCATGCCAGGCCGCAGGGGTTGTTGTGCTTGATTACGGCCACTGTCGGCTCGGAGAAGTCCTCAACCACCCGCCAGGCGGCATCGGCGTCCAGGATGTTGTTGAAGGATAGCTCTTTCCCATGAAGCTGTCTGGCCAAGGCCAGACCACCCGCGGGTGGGGTCGCTCCATACAAGGCCCCCTTCTGGTGGGGGTTCTCCCCGTACCGGAGGTCGTACAGCTTCCGATAGCCCACCGTCAGCTCTGAGGGAAAGTCCGCCTGCTCACCCCGCAGGTAGCGGGCCACTATGGCGTCATAGAGTGCCACATGCTGAAAGGCCTTGGCCGCCAGCAGACGCCTCTCCTCCAGGGTTAGGCCAAAGTCCGGGCCCCGCTCATCCTGAGCCTGTCGAAGGGTGAGCGGGCTAGTGCTCTTCAACCTCTCCGCCACCCACCCGTAGTCACTCGGGTCCACCAACACGGTGACAAAGGGGAAGTTCTTGGCGGCTGCCCGCACCATGGCAGGCCCGCCGATGTCAATGTTCTCCAGGGCCTCATCCAGGGTGACTCCCCGCTTCTGGATGGTTGCCTCAAACGGGTAGAGGTTCACCACTACCAGGTCGATAGGGGCCAGGCCCAAGCGCTTCAGCTCTTCCATGTGCTGCGGCCTGTCCCGCCGGGCCAGTATGCCCCCATGGATGGCCGGATGGAGGCTCTTGACCCGCCCCCCCAGGATCTCGGGAAAGCCCGTCAGGTCCGACACCTGGCGGACGAGCAGGCCAGCTTCGCCCAGAGCGCGGGCTGTACCTCCCGTTGAGATAAGCTCGACTCCTGCCTGGTGCAGCGCCCTGGCAAAATCTGCCAGGCCAGTTTTCTCATATACCGACAAAATCGCTTTCATGCTAGGCCTGACCCTCACACAAGTATTACGCTATCCTGATCCCCCGTAGCTATGATCTCTCCTATTACCCGTGCTTCTGGGACTTGAGCCTGACCAGTAGTCTCCTTTCCAGGTTCACAAGCCACCACCATCCCTATACCCATATTGAACACGCGGAACATCTCTCTCTCCCCAACATCGCCAGCCTGCTGGATGAGACGGAAGATGGGTGGCACCTCCCAGGCCCCGGTGTGAAACCGGGCCGACAGACCCTTGGGCAGGATGCGGGGGACGTTCTCCAGAAATCCGCCGCCCGTGATGTGGGCCATTCCCTTGATATAGGGCAGGGCTGGCTCCAGAAGCGGATAGTAGCAGCGGTGCGGAGCGATAAGGGCCTCGCCCAGGGTGCAGCCCAGGTCAGCGTAGTGCTTGCGCAGGGGCCGCTGGTCTGTGTCCAGGTGGAAGACGCGGCGCACCAGGGAGTATCCATTGGTGTGCAGCCCGCTGGAGGGTATGCCCAGCAGCACGTCCCCTTCCTGGATGGCGGAGCCATCGATGATCTTGTTTCGCTCCACGGCCCCAACAACGAAACCCACCAGGTCGAAGTCGTCCCCCTGGTACAGGCCCGGCAGCTCCGCCGTCTCGCCACCGATGAGGGCGCAGCCCGCCTCGCGGCATGCCTGGGCCATGCCTGCCGCCAGCCGCTCGACTCGCTCTGGCACCACCTTGCCAGTGCCTATATAGTCCAGGAAGAAGAGGGGACGCGCAGCACAGGTGAAGATATCGTTAATGCAGTGGTTCACCACGTCCATGCCAACCGTCTCGTAGCTATCCATCCAGTGGGCGATCTTCAGCTTGGTGCCTACTCCGTCGGTGTGAGAGACCAGCACCGGGTCCTGGAAGCCCTTGACCTGGAACAGGCTGCCGAAGAAGCCTATGTCGCCCACGACACCCGATGTGAAAGTAGTGCGCGCGTGGCGGGCTATAAGCTTCTTGGCCCTGGCGGCAGCATCCCTGTCTACACCCGCAGCCTTGTAGGCTTCGCCCCTCATAATGCCTCCATCAGTCAATATTCAAATTAGATACCCAGGAAGGAGAGGTTGCCTCCTACTGCACAAAAGACACATCGTGAGGGAATCCAAGGTGAGAAGATCATAACAGACCGGGAACTGGCCTTACGACAGCCTCAAGTCCTCGGAGCCTATTACAGAAGGGATCTCCTGCTCCAGGGCCAGCTTGTCCATCTCCAACTGGACGGGGATCGGGTAGTTGCCTGTGAAACAGGCCGTGCAGAAGCTCTCTTTTCCTCCCCCAACGGCCTTGAGCAGGCCCTCTACGCTGAGGTAGCCCAGGGAATCAGCGCCAATAGCCTCGCGTATCTCAGGGACGGTCTTGTTGGCGGCGATGAGCTCGCGGCGGGTGGCCATGTCCACGCCGAAGTGGCATGGCCACTGGATGGGAGGCGCACAGATCCGCATGTGGACCTCTTGGGCCCCGCCACGGCGGAGCAGGCTCACCACATGGGGCGTTGTAGTGCCTCGAACAATACTGTCATCAACCACTACCACCCGCTTCCCCGAAAGGATGGCCGGTAGTGGATTGAACTTGAGCTGGACCCCCAGGTCCCGAATGCGCTGGTCCGGTTGGATGAAGGTCCTCCCCACATACCTGTTCTTCATCAGGCCGTCGGCGTAGGGTATGCCCGATTCACGCGCATAGCCGACGGCGGCAGCAGTCGCTGAGTCTGGTATCCCGATGACCACGTCTGCCTTCACCGGATGTTCTCGGGCCAACTGGGCCCCCATCTTCAGCCGCACGTTGTAGATGAGGCTATCGTCCAGGACGCTGTCTGGTCGCGCAAAGTAGATAAGCTCAAAGACACACAGCTTGCGATAGGCCTCCGGCGCCTGGTAGATCACTCGCGGACCCCTGGCATCAATTAGCACCGCTTCGCCTGGCCTTATCTCTCTTATGTACTCCGCTCCCACGTGGTCGATGGCGCAGCTTTCCGAGGCCACGATCCACCCGCCGTTTAGCTTCCCCAGGCACAGCGGACGCACGCCCAAGGGGTCTTTTATAGCCATCAGGGAGTCGGGAGTCAATACCACCAGGGCGTAGGCCCCCTGGAGGCGTCGCATCATGTAGCCTACCCTTTCACCCCAGTCCTTGCCCGGCGCGTGAGCCAGGAGATAGGCTATAACCTCCGAGTCTGTGCTGGAGGTGAAGCTACACCCCCAGGATGCCAGCTCGCTACGAAGCTGTAGGACGTTGATGACGTTGCCGTTGTGGGCCAGGGCCAGCTCACCGTTGGGCCCCGATACCAACAGAGGCTGAGCGTTCTCTATACGGCTGGACCCCATAGTAGAGTAGCGGGTGTGCCCTATGGCGATGTGCCCGGAAAGCCTTTGGAGCTCCTCTTCCCGGAAGGCCTGGCCAACCAGCCCCATGTGGGTGTGGACTCGCAGGTGCCTACCGTCAGCAGTGGCGATCCCCGCACTCTCCTGCCCCCGGTGCTGGAGGGAGAAGAGACCAAAGAAGGCCACACGGGCTACATCTTCCCCTGGTGCATAGACCCCCACCACCCCGCAGGCTTCGCGAGCCCTATCCACCCTTAAGCCCCCGGGAGCCGGTCAAGGAAGCCGTAATACTTGTACTCCTTGAGGCCTTTTGACACCATTATGATACGTCGGGCCGCACGGGTGGTCAACTGCGCGGCCCCGCAGGAAGCCGTTGTAGAGAGTAGAATGGATGCCCTGATGACAGGCCTCAGCACCCCGTCAGTCAGAGGTCTCCGGTACCGCCAGGCACGTCAGGGTCCGCACCACACCGCTTATCGTATGTACCCGGTCCGAGACGAAGTTCGCTACGGAAGTCAGGTCACTAGCCTCGATAACGGCTACCAGGTCATAGGGGCCCGTTACCCTGTCAATCAGCTTCACTTGCGGTAGCCGATGAAGGGTACCATGGATATCCTTGTTCCTTCCCGGCACAGACTCAATCAAGACGTAAGCCCTAGTTACCATAATGCACCCCCCGACCAAGTGTCCCTAGCCTCGGACCGAGACGCTACCGGCAATAGTAACATACCATAACCCGGCCTTTTGCTGGTAGGGGCTGGTTTTCGGTCTCCCCGCCCAGGCTGTCAAACTCTTCTCTAAGACCTCCCTTATTCTCTCACAACATATGGTACAGGGCGTGTACAATAAGCCATGCCAAGAGTACCGATACGGACTATCATAGAAACGTGGAAAACATGTGGTCAGAACATCTCGTTAGCAGTTCGCCGGTTAGGCATCGACCGGCGCACCGTCAAACGCTGGGTGGATCGTGGACGCCAACCCTGGGGCTACGTGCGCTGGCAGGGGGTCCAGCGCCGCTCCACGGCGCCCAAACACCCCACGCTGGCGCTCTCCTACGAGGCGACATCCCAGGTACGCGCCTGGCGGGAAGCCACGGGCTTCTGCCGGGAGAAGCTGGCCTTCCTGGCCAAGGCCCAGGGGCTGACCGTGTCGGCGTCGACTATCCACCGCACGCTGCAGCGGGCCGGCCTCATCCGCCCCAGTACCAAGCGGCGGCGGCCCCGTTTTCAGAACGGCCAAGTCATGCGACCCAGTAACTGTCCGGGGTTGGGCTATCTCCAGATGGACGTGAAGTACGTGACTCCGGAGCTCTCCGGGTTGCCCTACACATGCTACCTCTATGCCGCCCTGGATATCTCCACACGCTACAAGGTAGGGCTTATACTTCCCAAAGTAGACGAAGCGGGATCGCTACTTGCCTTGTACCATGCTATCCAGACGTTGCCCTTTCCCGTGCGTTACGTGCAGACCGACAACGGCTTGGAGTTCCAGAAGCGCTTTCACGCTAAGTGTGAGGAGGTGAGACTAGAGCACTTCTATATTCACAAGAGTTCCCCTAATGACAATGCGGTGATTGAACGGAGCTTTCGCACGGATGAGGAGGAATTCTTCTTCTGGCTAGAGAAAGCACCTCAAGACCACCTGGAGCTGAATACCTGGTACCAGCGTTTCCTGGACACCTACAACACTACCCGTCCCCATATGGGCATCAATATGTTAACTCCAAAGGAGGCCATCAACCTGTACCATAAGTCCTGAGAGAACAAGACCTCCTTGACACCCCGATTTCCCGCAAGGTACGATACTAGAAGAGTTATCTTCCTCAAACCGCCCGGGTCCTGAGGGATCGGACAGAAGGACAGGCGGTCCCACCTCAATAGATTGATCCCGCCATATGAGACCAAAAGACCCCCGGGGACGACGTTGCTGAGGGTTGGGGGAGAGGCCCATGAGAGACAAGCTTCGACACGAGATCGAGGACATCCTGCGGCAAGCAGGCCAGGGGACAAGCAGCCCTCTGCGAGAGTCAGAGGAGCCCCTACGCAGGAGCGGCTCTACCCTCAAGAGGATGTTGAGAAGAGCCTTCGCCATCCTGTCCCCAGGGCGCATACTACTGGCAGGTGCCCTCCTACTTTTGACTGCCCTCTTGGTCAGAGGCAGGGCCCCCTTTCTGGTAGGGCTCTTGGCATGGACGGGGCTATCCCTTTTTATAGTTGCTTACGCCATGTTCTTCACGCGGACTACGCCCGAGGTGGAGAAACGGTGGCGTGGTAGGGTAGTCCGCTACAGCAAGCCCCCAGGCTGGTGGGAGCGCTTCGCCAGATGGTTGCACAGGTAGTCGAAGAGTATCCCCTCTACTACTCTTGGGCTATATAGAGCATTCGCCCTCGCCGCGTTGCACCTGGTACAGGACAGTCCGGTTCCAGTCCATGTAGTACTTAATAGAGTCGGGACCCAGCTTTGGCAATTGCCCAAGGGGGGCTACGATCTGCTCGAACGGCTCCAGGCCCAAGCGATCCACAAACTGGTTGAAAGTCTCGCCTTCCCGCCTCTGCTTCACGTAGAAATCCACGAATCCCTTCACCGCCGCGGGTATTTGCTTTGAAGGGCAGCGGGCCTTCAGTTGGCGACCCAGACGCACGCCGTTGGTCTGGCTGCCACCGATGAACACTTCGTAGGCTGGAATCTGAGCGCCGTTGTTCCTCATAGCCGCCCCTTGGAAGCCAATATTACCCGTGTTGTGCTGGCCGCACCCGTCCGGGCAGCCGCTTATGTTTATGCGGATCTGCTTTACCAGGGGGTCCTGATAGTCCAGCCCCACCAGGTACTTCTTCAGGTGTTCCGCCAGGCCCATTGAGGTGGTGATGCCTAGCGAGCAGCTCTCAGTCCCTGGGCAGGACACCACATCCGAGAGGTGACCAGCGTCAGGATCGGCCAGCCCTATCTTATTGAGAGCCAGGTACAGATCATGGACACTCTCCTGACGGACCCACCGCAGGACCAGGTTCTGACGCTGCATGACCCGGCAGCGGCCCCCCGCATATTGCCTTGTTATCTCTGCTAGCTTGAAGAACTGCTCCCACGTCACATTGCCCAGGGTGAGAGTAACCTGGGCGGCGACAAAGCCCTGCTGCTTCTGGTCCCGCACATTGGTCTCTCTCCATCGAGAGAACTCCGCATCCTCCCCGCGTGCAGGGGTGAAAGAGGCCGCGGCCGTGGGTGCATCCACCTCCTCATCGTCCACCTCTGCAAGAATGTCGAGGGGGTACTCTCTCTTGGCCCACTCCTCCTTCAACTCCTCCTCCACCAGCTTGCGAAAGGCATCGGCACCGATGCGGTCCACCAGGAACTTGATGCGGGCCTTCATGCGGTTCACCCGAAGCTCATCGGACTTGTTGAAGACCCGCAGAATAGCCTCGCTGATCCGCAGGTACTCCTCCACTGGCACAAACTCGTAGAGGACCGGTGCCAGGCGGGGCATGATGGAGAGCCCGCCGCCCACCACCATCTTGAACCCCTTGCGGGCAGTGCCATTCTCCTGGCGGACCTGAGCGATGAAGCCCAGGTCATGGATGGCCGTCATGGCGCAGTCGCTCTGGCAGCCGGAGAAGGCCGTCTTGAACTTGCGCGGGAGGTTCTGATCGAACTCCTGCCGAACGAAGTAGCGGGCGAAGGCGGCCGCGTAGGGAGAGGTGTCAAAGGCCTCCGTAGGGCAGACGCCAGCCATGGGGCAGCCTGCCACGTTGCGAACGGTGTTGCCGCAGGCCTCCCGAGAGGTTAGGCCCGCCTCACCCAGGATGCGCATGATCTGCGGGGTGTCCTCTAGCTTGACGAAGTGGAGCTGGAGGTTCTCTCTGGTCGTAAAGTGACCCCGCCCCAGCGGGGTAAAGTCCCGGCAGATGATCCCCAGGGCCTCAAGCTGCTCTGCTGTCAGCCGGCCGTAGGGGATCTTGATGCGGTACATCTGGACGCCTGGCTGGCGCTGCCCGTAGACCCCCCTGCGAAGCCGGAAGACCCTGAACTCCAGGGGGTCCAGGTCCCCCGCTTTGAACTTCTTGGCCATCGCCTCAAACTCGTCCACCTCTTCGGGTATATAGGGGATGACCTCCTTCATCACCGCATGGCCGTTCCCCACGAACCGCACCTTTGCGTCTCGCTCCGTCATAGTCTGCCTCCCATCCTGGAATTGCCTAACAAAAAAGCCCCTCTCAGCCAATGCCGAGAGGGGCCCAGCGTTCCTTAGCGCCCGCTAGCCCCTATAGGCTACAGCAACAATTAAAAGAATAGTTTATCGACATTTGTGTCAAAAGATACAGCCTCTCCCCCGCCTTGTCAAGCCTCCTAGACGGGGGTCGCCTGCTACTTTTACCCTAGGAGGAGGCCGCCTGAGCTTCGAAGGCTTTCTTGAAACGGGCCGCTATTCGGCTCTTGCGACGGGAGGCGTTGTTCGGGTGGATGACCCCCTTCTGCGCCGCCCGGTCCAGGGCAGAGAAGGCCGCCTGGACTGCTGCCTCCGCCTCCTGGCGCTGACCTTCCTCCACGAGTTTCATCGCCTTGGCTACATAGGACTTAGCACGGGTGTGAAGGGGCTGGTTCCTTAATCTCCTCCCCTCTGCTACCCTGGCCGACTTTTCGCTAGGCAACTCTACCTCCTTATGGGCATAGGGCATTGATTATAGCACAAGAGCCCCTCAATCGACTGAGCTAGCATGCTGAAAGAGATCTGTGGAACAAAGGGTCACAGCTTCACCCTTTCCCTGTGGGCTGTGTGACACTGTTGGCTAGAGAGGACCGTGTCACGGAGACGACTCCCCGGATACCCTCCAGCTTGGAGAAGAGGCGCGAAAGCTGGGCCAGACCGGTCGTATAGACGGTCAGCTCGATGGTCGCCGTGTTATCCGGGTTCTCCGTGGTCACTACCGAGGCGATGTTGACCTTCTCTCCCGACACCAGCGTAGTTATGTCCCTCAGGAGACCCACGCGGTCCCAGGCCACTACGCGGATGCGCGCCGGATGCACCTCATGAGTGGGCCCCCAGGAGACCTTGATGAGGCGCTCCTTCTCATCCTCGTTGAGGATGTTGGGGCAGTCCTTGCGGTGGACGGAGACACCGCGGCTCCGCGTAATAAAGCCGATGATAGCGTCACCAGGCAGGGGGGCACAGCACCGTGCCATATAGGTGAGGAGGTCTCCCGCTCCCAGGACCTGGATGCCTGCGGCGGGGCCCGTGGCAGGCACCTCGATGGGGGCCTCCTCCGGAGTCTCCGTATCCACCTGCGTCAGGCGAGCGGCGACCTGGCTGATGCTAATACCACCGCTTCCCAGGGCAGCCAGGAGCTCTTCAAGGGTGTCAAACTTCATGAGGTGAGCTACCTGCTCCTCATCGATGGACATGACCAGGCGCTTCATCTCTTTAGCCAGTAGCTCTCGCCCCCGGGCAATGTTGCTAGCCCGCTCCTGGCGGCGGAACCAGCCCCGTATGGACTGCCGGGCCCCCGCAGTGTGCACGTGGCCCAGGTCAAGGTTCAGCCAGTCTAGACTGGGGCCACGGGCCGCCTTGCTGGCCAGGATCTCTACCGTGTCCCCATTCTGAAGCTGGTAGCTCAGGGGGACCAGCTTGCCGTTGACCTTGGCCCCTACGCAGCGATGCCCAAGCTCTGTGTGAATGTGATAAGCAAAATCGATGGGAGTAGACCCCGCAGGCAGCTCCTTGACATCGCCCTTCGGTGTGTAGACGAAGACCTGGTCCCGGAATATGTCGGTCTTGACGGACTCCAGAAAGTCCTCGGGCGCTGAGAGGTCCCGCTGCCACTCCAGCAACTGGCGAAGCCACGTCATCTTCTCCTCAAAGCGCACGTCCTTGGCCAGCCGCTCCTTGTAGCGCCAGTGGGCGGCAACACCGTAATCCGCTATCTGGTGCATCTCCTGCGTCCGTATCTGGATCTCCAGGGGGGTTGTCCCTTCGCACATGACGGTAGTGTGCAGGGACTGGTAGAGGTTCTCCTTGGGATTGGCGATGTAGTCGTCGAACTGTCCCGGCATGGGATGCCACAGATTGTGGATGAGCCCCAGGGCCGCGTAGCAGTCGTTATTGGTGGGCACTACCACCCGCACAGCGAAAAGGTCGTAGATCTGATCTACTTCCTTTCGCTGTTCTGAGTAGCGGATCATCTTCTGGTAGATGCTGTAGATGTGCTTGGGCCGCCCATAGACCTCGGCTTTGACCTGGTCCTTCTCAAGCTCCGCGCGCAGGATTCCACAGACGCGGTTCACAAACCTTTCCCGCTGCTCCCTCTTGGCTACCAGCAGCCGCGATATCTTGCGGTACTCCTCAGGATGGAGATGGCGGAAGGCCAGGTCCTCCAGGCGCCACTTCATGTCCCACATGCCCAGCCGATGGGCCAAGGGGGCATAGATGTCCAGGGTCTCCTGGGCTACAGCAGTACGTCTCTCGGCGGGAAGAGCCTCCAGGGTCCTCATGTTGTGAAAGCGGTCTGCCAGCTTGATGAGCACCACCCGAATGTCTTCCGCCATGGCCACCAGCATCTTGCGGATGCTCTCTGCCTGGGCGCGGCCATCCTCAGAGGAGTCTTGCAGGTGGTGCTCCCTGGTGGCCATCAGGTCTATCTTCGCCAGCTTGGTAACCCCATCCACCAGCCGCGCCACCTCCGGTCCGAACCCCTTGCTCAGCTCCTCAACAGCTATGCCACAGTCCTCCACTACGTCGTGCAGCAGAGCAGAGGCGAGGGTCGTGGCGTCTAGGTGCAGCTCCACGAGGAGGAGGGCAGTCTGAAGAGGGTGCTCGATATAGGGCCCGCCGGAGAGGCGCGTCTGGCCCTTGTGAGCCTGGGCCGCAAAGCTATAGGCCCTCTCCACAAGGGCCAGCTTGTCAGCCGGGATATATTCCTTGGCCTTTTCCAGCAGCTCTTTGATCTCTGCCATGACAAGCCCTACCCCTTGCTGGGCCTTGCACTGAGTATAGCCTATCTCATAGGGTCTTTCAAAATCTCGCCGGCCGCCTTGGCCCTGGAATCCGTGAAAGGTGGGCTGTCGCTGCCAAAGCACGTGGGGTCTCGTAACGTGAACTGACTAATTGGTGTTGATTCGTCGCAACGACCTTGTCTGCCGTAGGCTTGACACAACATAGAGCCCAACTATACTTAGGCTGTTGCCGCGGCAGCCGATCTTGGGCCAGGGAGGAGACCATGGCCGTTTCGCTACAAGCCGTCAAGATTGAAAGGTCCGAGAAGCTGGGACGGCTCCTTCGCAGGGATGAGCCCTCTCACCTGGGGGAGTCTACATGGGACCTGCTGGAGACAGCCATAAGGGCTGGGGATAAGGCCGAGGCTATCAGGCTGCTGGGGTACCTGCATGAGGGGGAGACCGCGCCCCGGCACTACTTCTACTTCGACTGGATGTACGGCAACTTCAGCTACGTAGCACAGAACTTCGGAGAGGAAGCCTACGAGAAGATGTTCCGCTCCGAGGTGACATGGGGTCTCCATGATAACAGGCTGGGCGGCTTCCCCGTGGAGATGCTTACCGACGTGGAAGCCATGGTGAAGAAGCAGGCGGAGATAATGCGGGGCCACTGGCCTCCAAGGGGGGCCATCGTCATCGTGGAAGAGGAAGACCGGTATGTAATCAACAACTTCCCCTGCAACTCCGGTGGAAGGATGCTCCGCAGTGGCCTGGCCGAGGGGAAGTGGGGCCTAGCGGTGATCACCAAGCCTCACCCCTGGGCTTGGAGCAAGCCAGGCAAGCCGGTCTACTGCCTCCACTGCTCCCTGGGCCGCGGCATCATGGTCTCCGAGGTCCGTGGCTTCCCCATCAGGGTCTATGGCCCTCCCGGCGAGGGCTTCAACCCTGACAAGGCTCATCCCTTTGACCCCTGCTCCATGATCTTCTACAAGGACCCCGACCTGATGCCGGAGAGGTACTTCCACGCCCTGGGCCTCAAGAAGGACCCTGCCAGGTTCAAGAGGGTCATACCTCGCAGTGAGTAGCAGGCCTTCCCTGGCCAGCTTTACCTAGTCGGGAAAGGGGGGAACAATGCCACCGAAATTGGAGTGGTCCAAGTACCTGGGGAGAAAAACCCGGACTGAGCCGGTGGAAGAGCAGGGAGTCCTTACCTGGGACCTGGTGCGGGAGGCCATCCTCCAGGGCAAAACGGAGGAGGCCCTGGAGTGGCTGAGGTACATCAAGGAGGGGGAGAACTACGTCAAGCCGTCGGGCGGCGAGATAAGCCCCGCCAGGACCATCTGGCACGAGCTTTCCTATATTGTCGAGACCTACGGGGAGGAGCACGTGGAGAAGGCCCTTCGCTGGTGGCGCAGAAAGCTCATTGAGGCAGGCCACGAGCCCACCTACGACATGAGCCCTCTGGAGCGCCTCCAGTACCACGCCGAGATGGAGAGGGCCGACTACAGCGGCCCCAACGGGCGGCGCTTCGACGTGACAGAGGAGGCTGACAGGTACGTCATGGAGCTGAACCCCTGCGGGAGTTGTGGCAGGCTCCGTCGCGCCGAGGCGGAGGCCAAAGGGCTCAAGCTGGGGAAGACCTCCAAGGCCTACCCCTGGTCCTGGGGCAAGGCCAACGTTCCCTACCTCTGCGCCTACAACTGCCTCTGGTGGGAGGTCATGAGCATCGAGGACATCGGCTATCCGGTCAAGGTATACGAGTGGTCTGAGGACCCCTACAAGCCCTGCCGGGTCTACTTCTACAAAGACCCCCTCAAGGTCCCGGAGCAGTACTTCACCAGGGTAGGGAAGAAGAGGGACCCATCTCGTTTCAAGAAGTGATGGTGTCCCATCGCCCAGCCCCGACCATCTGCGCCTAGCACAGTCCAGCGTGGAGGGAACATGGAGGGCCGCTTTCCCCTTGGCATCCGCGCTGTATTGACCAACTGCGCCGATGCCGCTAAAGAGCGGGAGTTCAACCAGTGGTACACCTACACCCACTTGGGGGACATGCTGGCCTCCGGCCTGGTGACCCACGCCATAAGATATGAGGACGCCTCTCCTAAGCCGGGCGAGCCCAGGTACCTGGCCATCTATGAAATAGAAAGAGACAGCCTGGAGACCGTACCACAGAAGCTGGCGGCCCTGGTCCAGGGCTGGAGGAACCAGGGCCGCATCCATGAGGCCCTGGAGATGGTGAGCGCCACCATGTGGCGAAGCATAGGTCCCCAGTTCAAGACGGCCAGGACCGGCCGGGCGAGGGTTACTGGTCTCTTCCTTACCCAGACCAACTGCGCCGACGCCAGCAGAGAGCAGGCGTTCAACCGCTGGTACGATGGCACCCACGTGCCGGACATCCTGGCCACAGGGCTGTATCACACAGCCTACCGCTTTGAGGCCGTCTCTCCCCAACCAGGACAGGCCCGATACCTGGCCCTCTATGAGACGGACGCCGAAGACTCCCTGAGGGCAGCGGAAGAGCTCCTGGGCGTTCACCGGCCCCGTTGGCTGGCGGCAGGCCGCTACACTGACGGGTTGCAGGTAGTCTCGCGCTCCGTCTTCAGGACCCTCTGACCACGGCCCTTTACCTCTAGGGAGCCTTGGGTTATTCTACTGGGTACCCCTGCTTCAAGAAGGGTTATCTTTGGCTAGGTTCAAGGCTCCCAGAGGCACAAGAGACGTCCTGCCCTCCGAGCAACCCTACTGGCGCTACGTGAAAGGGAGGGCGGAGGCCCAGGCCCGCCTCTTCGGCTATCAGCCTGTGGATACCCCTCTCTTTGAAGACGCCGCCCTCTTTGTCCGCGGAGTAGGCCTGGGAACAGACATCGTGGAGAAGGAGATGTACGTCCTCGAGGACCGCGGGGGTGACCGTCTCGCCTTGCGTCCCGAAGGAACGGCCCCCGTCTGCCGGGCCTACCTGGAGCACGGCATGTACAACCTGCCCCAGCCCGTTCGCCTCTATTACGTCTGCCCCATCTTCCGCTACGAGCGGCCCCAGGCAGGACGCTACCGCCAGCACTACCAGTTTGGTGTGGAGTGCCTAGGAGATGAAGACGCCCTGGTAGACGCTGAAGTCATCGAGCTGGCCTGGAGCTTTGTCGCCAGCCTGGGGCTGCGAGGAATAGTCCTTTGCATCAACAGCATCGGCGACCGGTCCTGCCGGCCGGCGTATGTAGAGGCCCTGAAAGCCCACTACCTGGGCCGTCTCAAAGATGTGTGCCCTGACTGTCGCATGCGCTTTGAGCGGAGCCCCCTGCGCGTCCTTGACTGCAAGCGGACCGACTTCGCCTGCCAGGAGATGGCTGCGGAGGCGCCCAACTCCCTCCAGTTCCTCTGTGCCGATTGTGGGCACCGCTGGAAGGCCCTGCTGGGCTACCTGGCCTCCCTTGAGATACCCTATGAGGTAGACACGCGCCTGGTCCGGGGCCTGGACTACTACACCCGCACCGTCTTTGAAATTCAGCCCCTGGTAGCCAGGGCACAGGGGACCGTCCTGGCGGGCGGCCGGTACGACGGCCTTATCGAGGAGCTGGGAGGGCCCCCTACCCCTGGTATAGGCTTCGGCTCTGGCATAGAGCGTCTCATCGAGAACCTGAAGGCTCAAGGCGTAACACCCACCGATTACAAAGGGGTAGAGGCAGTCGTAGCCTGGATCGGAGACGCTGCAAGGCAGGAGGCTGTGAAGCTGTCGGCCTCCTTGAAGCGGCAGGGCATCAGCACCCTTCTGGCGCCCACATCCAAGAGCCTGAAAGGACAGATGCGCTACGCTTCGGCCCAGGGGGCCCGCTACGTCCTGATCCTGGGCGAGGAGGAGCTTAGCCAGGGGACCGTCGTCGTGCGGGAGATGGCCAAAGGCGAGCAGAAGCCGGTAGAGCGGGCGGCGCTCCTCGGTTACCTCACCTCGGGAACGGTCTAGCCTCCAGAGGCTTTGCACAAGAAGGCCAGAAGTCCCGGAGATGTCACCCTCCGTTTCACTCAGCGTCTGGGGCGAGAGCTTCCATCGATAGGCTGATATAATCCTTGTAGAGATGCCATACCGTCAGTCGAGGGCGTAGGGTTTCCCATGACCCTTTCGAAGGTGCTGGACAGGCTGGAGGTCGCCGAGCGGCGGCTTCAAGAGATAGATGAGCGCCTCGCTCAGCCTGAGGTGCTGAGGGACCAGGCCCAGGTACAGGCTCTGGTCAGGGAGCGCGCCTCCCTGGAGCCTACCGTCGCCACTTTCCGTGAGTACCGGCGCACTACGAAAGAGCTGGATGAGGCCCGGGCCATCCTCTCGGAAGAGAAAAACAGGGAGCTTCAGCTACTGGCAGAAGAGGAGATAGACCACCTGGAAAGGGAGAGGGCCCGGCTGGAGAGGGAGCTACGCCTGGTCCTCTTGCCCAGGGATCCCAACGACACCCGCAACGTCATCGTAGAGATACGGGCAGGGGCAGGTGGTGGAGAGGCGGCCCTCTTTGCCGGAGAGCTGTACCGCATGTACACCCGGTACGCCCAGCGCCAGGGCTGGCACGTGGACCTGATCGACAAGAGCGAAACGGGACTGGGCGGCCTGAAAGAGGTCATTCTTGAGGTCCGTGGCAAGGGGGCCTTCAGCCGACTTAAGTATGAGCGAGGAGTCCACCGAGTCCAGCGGGTGCCCGTAACCGAAGCGTCAGGCCGTATCCACACTTCTACCATAACAGTGGCCGTTCTGCCCGAGCCGGAAGAGGTAGAAGTAACCATAAACCCGGGGGATCTCCGCATCGACATCTTCCACGCCGGCGGCCATGGAGGCCAGAGCGTGCAGAAGGTTGCAACAGCCGTGAGGATCATTCATATCCCCACGGGGATCGTGGCTGTGTGCCAAGATGAGAGATCCCAGCTCCAGAACAAGCAAAAGGCCATGACGGTCCTCTCGGCCCGCATCTACGAGCTAGAGCGGAGCAAGAAGGAGAGGGAAATAGCAGAGGCCCGCAAGGAGCAGGTGGGCACCGGGGAGCGGGCAGAGAAGATGAGGACATACAACTTCCCGCAGAACCGGGTTACGGACCACCGTATTGGTGTTACGTTCCACGGCCTAGAGAAGGTCCTGGAAGGTGAGCTGGACGAG
>JACPCK010000019.1 GCA_016179845.1 Chloroflexota bacterium
TCCCCTATGCCGGGGTCGCCATCGGCGTGTTTCTGGCCTCCCTGGGCCTGTGGCTCCTGGTCACCCACAGGAGTCTGGGCATCGCTGTCGCCGGCAGGGTCATGGTTACACCCGGCAGAAACCTGCGGAACGTTCTCCTCTTTGGCATCGGCTATGCCGTTTGCTCCCTGAGCTGCACCCTGCCCATCTTCCTGGTAGTCGTGGGGAGCGCCCTGGCCAGCAGAGGCTTCCTCAGCTCCTTCACCCAGTTCATCGGCTACTCCCTAGGGATGGGCACCATTCTGATAGCCGTTACAATGGGGGCTGCCCTCTTCCGGGGGGCCGTGGCCCGCTGGCTTCGGGTCGCCCTCCCCTATGTCCACCGGGTCAGCGCCCTGTTCCTTCTTGGGGCGGGGGCCTACCTTATCTACTACTGGGTCTTCTACGCCGGCCTCTTCTAGTGGCCTGGGCTAACCCGGCCGACGCCGCCTAGCCCCCTGGACCATATTTCCCTCTCATGGTTGCTTAAGCTCGGTATACTATTTTCGTATCTGAGAAGCCGCAGGTATTGGAAAGCTTGAGACACCTTGAGCTACCTGGCCTGCAATTGGCTGGACCGATGTCAGCGCGCTGACCTTTACATAGGCTCGGCAAACGCTCTGCTGTACAATGCATGCGGAGGTCCTATACAAGCCGTGGCAGACCGCTTGCGCAATATTTTCGACCAGTACTCGCAGCTGGAAAATCGCGTAACCCATGCGCTCGCCCATGCCCTGGTGTCTGACATGTCACTAAGGACGGCGTTCAGTCAGCAGGCCGCTCGGCATGAGACCATGGGAAAGCCAGCTATCATTGTTCAAGATCGCTCAGGACAAGGAGACAGCGTACCTGACTTAACAATCCTGGATGAGTCAGGATTCCGGATTACCATGGAAAACAAATTACAGCTAGATTCCGTCGAAGCTGATCAGTTGGCCCGCCATTGGAAAAGGGTCGCCTATGGTGGGCAGCAATCTGGCTGTGTACTGGTTATTACTCCAGACCTACACGAGCCAAAAGAAGTACAAGGCATGAGGCAGGACGGCGCAAACATCCGTTGGGTCCCGTGGCAACAGGTGTATCAGTGGATGATGGAACTAGGCAGGCGGAAGCCTACTGCCGCCATAGCACTCGCTTTTTGCGAGTACCTTCGCCAGGTTGAAGGTGTCTTACAGAAGGAGGGGAATGACGTGATGCTATCAACTTTTGACGGCATAGATTTCAAACAGGGCGTACGTGATGACAGCCAGGCCCGTAGTCTCTTGGCTCATATTAGAAGGCATATTGAGTCATCTGGAGCGATGCGACAACAGTTCCCAGGACTGAACCCTCAGCTAGGAAGGAAACAATCTAGCTACTGGACGTCCATCGGTCTTGTTCGTCCGGCTAGCGAAGAGGAGAGGAGCGACCCCTTCAACAAACACCCACATTTGACGATTGAGTTCGAGGAGGCTCAATTCTCTGCTTTCATCGTTTTGCCCCACGCTGCTCGACACGAGTATAAACGTCGTGCCAGCGAGGCGACCCTGGACGCATGGCGGCGAGTTTTTGCTGATATCCTCGAGGCAATCCTAAGGTTGGAAGAGGCGCCAAAGCCTGTGCCGTATGTACTAATTGAGCAACGCCACTGGATCACTCGGAAGGGGGCCCCAACAGTGGACGGCAAGGTGGAGTTTACCTTAGACACTCTGGCCAGCTCGTTGAAAGTAGATGGGAAAGTGAAAGACAACGAGAAGTGGTTTTCAGTCGTGCCTTCTCTAATACGGACATCCAGCCAGGCCAACATTGAAGTTCAAGTTGGCCTTCACTACCCATACGGGCGGTGCGAGAAAGTGCTTGGGGACCGAGACTTTCCTGATCACTTGGTTCAGGCCATCGGGACCCTCCAGCCCTTTTTCCGGCTGCTCACTGACGAACCTAGAACCTAACTAACGCTAGGTTCGTGACTTCAGCAGGTATTGCCGAGCTTATTTCCCCTTAAGCTGTCCAAACTCTGCTTACCACGCCCAGAAATAGTGCAGGTATTGCTGAGCTTGTCCTTCGACAGGCTCACCACAGGCAGCTACCTATGTTCGCCGGCCGTTGTGCGCATGCCCCATTGGGCCTACGCCGGGATGATGGCCCGCGTGGCCGCCTCGATGGCCCTGAGCAGCGGCGACGGGTATATGCCAATGAGGATTATGAGCAGCACCAGCACCGCCAGCAGGCCGCTAAGAAGGGCCGGGACCCTCAGTCGGGAGGCGTCACTCGCCGGCTCGATGTACATCTGGCGGATCACCATCAGGTAGTAGTAGAGGGAGATCAGGCTGTTGACCATAGCTATGCCCACTAGCCACAGGTAGCCCTCCCTGGCGACTGCTGTGAACAGATAGAACTTGGTGGTAAAGCCAGCGAAGAAGGGCAGCCCCGCCAGAGAGAAGAGGGCCGCGCTAAGGGCCATGGCCAGGAAGGGGGCCCGGTCGGCCAGGCCCGCGAAGTCGCTGATCTCCTCCTTGCCCGTCCTGTTGAAGAAGGCGATGATCACCACGAAGGCCGCCAGGTTGGTGGTGACGGCGTAGCCCACCAGGTGGAACAGAAGCCCGTTGGAGCCCAGGGCCGACAGGGCCGCCACTCCCATGAGCAGGTACCCTACGTGGGCAATGCTGGAGTAGGCAATGAGCCGCTTTATGTTCCTCTGGGCAATGGCCACCAGGTTGCCCACCGTCATTGTGACAGCCGCCAGGACCACCAGAAGAAAGGCCCACTGATCGACGGCAGGGGCGAGGGCCACGGCGAAGAAGCGCAAGACCAGGGCGAAGGCAGCCGCCTTGGAGGCCACTGAAAGATAGGCGGTCACCGGGGTGGGGGCCCCCTCATAGATGTCGGGCGCCCACATATGGAAGGGCACGGCTGCCACCTTGAAGCCCAGACCGGCGATGATCAGGGTCAGCCCCACGAGAAGGGTTGGGTTAATGGAATCCATGGCCTGTAGCTTGCTGCTGATGTCCTCGAAACGGGTCACCCCAAGTACTCCGTAGAGAAGGCTTATGCCGTAGAGGAGAAGGGCCGTGGAGAAGGCCCCCAGCAGCACGTACTTGAGCCCCGCCTCGTTGGACTTGGGGTTGTCCCTGGCGATGGCTACCAGGACGTAAAGGCTGAAGCTAAGGAGCTCCAGGGCTATGTATGCCGTCAGAAGCTCCCCCGTGGCCGCCATAACCATCATGCCCACCACGGAGAAGAGGATGATCCCATAGAACTCCCCAGGGTGCTCCAGGTGCTGGTCCACGTAGTCCACAGACATCAGGATGACGAAGGTCCCCACGATGAGGAAGAGTGCTTTGAAGAAGAGGGAGAAGTTGTCCACCAGGAACAGGCCCTCGTACAGGCTCTCCTGCCGTCCCCAGAGGAAGGCCAGGCTCAGGGCCAGGACAGCCGCCAGGCCCGCGGCCGAAAGATAGCCCAGGGCCCTCTTCCTCAGCTTCGGCACCAGGAAGTCCAGGGCCAGCACCAGAAGGGCCAGCGCCGTCACCAGAAGCTCGGGCCAGAGAAGGGCGTAGTTGGGCAAGGCTTGCATTTTCTAGGCCCCCGCAATCCGCTGGAGGAGTGTCGCCACGTCCACGTCTATGAGGCGGAGGAGGGGCCAGGGCATGAGGCCCACCAGGACCAGGAAGAACACCAGCACCGCCATGGCCCCCGTCTCGATTCTCGCCGCGTCTGGTAGCCCCTTCCATCTATCGCCCAGGGGGCCGAAGAACACCTTGGCCATGAGGCGCAGGATATAGACGGCCGTTATGGCCGCCCCGATGACGCCCAACACCCCCAGGAGGGGATAGGTCCTGAAGGTGCCGATAAACACCAGGATCTCCGCCACAAAGCCGCTCAGGCCAGGAAGGCCCAGCGAGGTGAGGCCGGCCACCACGAAGAAGGCCCCGGTCACGCCCATCCGTTTGGACAGGCCCTCAAGTACGGTTATGTCTCTCACGTGGGTCCGGTCGTAGATGACCCCTACCAGGGCAAAGAAGAGGGCCGTCATTATGCCGTGGGAGAACATCTGAAGCACAGCTCCGCTTACCCCCAGGGGCTCCAGCGTAGCCAGGCCCATGAGAACATACCCCATGTGGCTCACGCTGGAGTAGCCCACCACGTACTTCAGGTCCCGCTGGCCCATCGCCGAGATGGCGCCATAGACCACATTTATCGTGCCGAAGACGATGAGGACCGGCATCCAGTCCTGAGCGCCCTGAGGAAGCAGGACCATGCCCACCCGCAGGATGCCGTAGGCCCCCAGCTTCATCAGCACCCCGGCGTGGAGCATGGAGACGGCCGTGGGAGCCGCCACGTGCCCGTCTGGGGACCAGGTATGGAAAGGCCACAGGCCCGCCAGCACACCGAACCCCACCATCACCAGAGGGAAGAAGAGGCGCTGGAAGCCCGGACTGAAGCTGGCCTTCTCCAGAACCTCCAGGTCAAAGGAGACCATGCCGGCCTCCACCCACATGGCCACGAGAGCCACCCAGACCAGGACGCTCCCGGCCACCAGGTACAGGACCAGCTTCATGGCCCCGTACTCCTTGGTCCGGATGAAGGTGCCGAAATCGCTGCTGCTACCCCACACCCCTATGAGGAGGTACATGGGTAGCACAGCCAGCTCATAGAAGAAGAAGAGAAAGAAGAGGTCCAGGGACACAAACACCCCAAGGACTCCTGTAACCAGGAGCATGAGGAGGACAAAGAAGTCCTTTGGCCGGTGCTTGACGTTCCAGGACATAAATATCCCGGCGGGCAGCACCACTCCGGTCAGGAGAATAAGGGGGACGGTGATGCCGTCGACGGCCACCTTCCAGCCAATGCCCAGCCCCTCCAGCCAGGGATAGCTCTCCCTAAACTGGAACCCCCCATCCTTTGACCAGTAGGTAGCGAAGGTGTAGACGGAGAGGAGCAGCGTCAGAAGACCTACGGCCCGCGCAAAGTAATGGATGGCCCTGGGCCTGTCGCTGGGAAAGAAGATCAGGGCCAGGGCACCGCCAAAGGGTACCGCCACGATGAGGGTGAGCAGATGGTTGTCCAGAAGGGACATCTTCGTCCTCTACAAAGCTAAGGTCTAGGCACCGCCACCCACCACAACAGAGCTACCAGGATTACACCCAGTACCATGACCAGGGCGTAGTTGTACAGCTTGCCGGTAACATGCAAGCGCAGCTTGTAGCCCGACATGACCACCGACCTTGCAGTGCCGTTGACGCCAACATCGTTCACCACCAGCCGGTCGAACAAGGCCAGGAGATTGGAGAAGGCCAGCACTATCCGGTTGATGCACCACTGGTACACTTCGTCCATGTAGTACTTGTTGGCGACGAGCCGGTGGAGCCACTGGAAACGCTCCCGCAGGCGTGCCGGCGAAATAGCCCCTCTCCCATAGACCAGGTAGCCAACGCCGAAGGCGCCCAAGGCCAGGGCCATAGAGGCCACCATAAGGGCAGGGTTAAAGTGGGCCACCTCCGGCTGCCCATGGTACAGAAAAGAACCCAGGCCCTTGTAGCTGCCGCCCCAGGGGATGGCCAGCAGGCCCGCAGTGGCCCCCAGGAAGGCCAGGGCCAGCAGTGGGAGGGCCATCACCCAGGGCGCCTCGTGAGCATGGGCATTCTCGTTCTTGAGTGGCCCGAAGAAGACCAGGAACCAGACCCGCGCCATATACAGTCCGCTGAGAAAGGCCACCACCAGCGCCGCGATGAAAAAGACCGGCGAACGCCCTCCCAGGACAGCCTGCAACACCTCATCCTTGCTGAAGAAGCCGCTCAAGGGGGCCACGCCCCCAAGGGCCAGGGCGCCTATAGAGAAGGTCAGGAAAGTGATAGGCATTCGATGCCTCAGACCCCCCATCTCCCGTATGTCTGTCTTGCCGCCAGTCCCGTGACTAACACTTCCCGCCCCCAGAAACACCAGAGCCTTGGAGAACCCGTGGGTCAGCAGGTGGAAGATGCCGGCGGTAAAGCCCCCAGCGCCCAGGGCCAGCATCATGAATCCCAGATGCGCCACCGTAGAGTAGGCCAGCACCCGCTTCAGGTCTGTCATGACCAGGGCCATCGTGGCAGCCAGCAACGCCGTCACCAGGCCTATGACAGCCACGATGAGCAGTGCTGGAGGCGCCGCCAGGAATAGGGGATAGGCCCGGGCCACCAGGTAGACACCGGCGACAACCATGGTGGCTGCATGGATGAGAGCGCTTACAGGGGTGGGGCCCTCCATGGCGTCGGGCAGCCATACGTGGAGCGGGAACTGGGCCGACTTACCCATGGCCCCCAGAAAGATCAGCAGGGCTGCGGCCAGAAGGAGGCCCTTGGACAGCTCGCCAGCCTCGGCAGCGTGGAAGATGGCCGACATCTCGAATGTACCCGTCTCGCGGAAGAGGAAGATAATGCCGATGAGGAGCCCTACATCGCCAATGCGCGTGGTAATGAAGGCCTTCTTGGCAGCCTCGGCTGCGGAGCGCCTCTCATAGTAGAAGCCTATGAGAAGGTAGGAGCACAGGCCCACCAGCTCCCACATTATGTAGAGGAAGAGGAAGTTGTCCGCCAGGACCAGCCCCAGCATGGCGGCGGCAAAAAGGGAGTGGACCGCAAAGTACCAGCCGAACCGCGGCTCGTGGGCCATGTACCCCAAGGAGTAGACCTGTACCAGAAGGGCCACGAAGGTCACCAGGCCCAGCATTACCACCGTCAGGGGATCGATGAGTATGCCCCAGGTCAGCCTGGTGTCGTCTACCCTCAGCCAGGTAATGGCCCGGCTAAAGGCGCCCCTCTCCGAGAAGTCCCAGCCCAGAAAGTCCACCAGGACCAGCCAGAATAGGACAAAGCCAAAGGCAATAGCCAGGACCGAGATGTAGGCCCCCTCCCGGGGCAGAACCCGGCGGAAAGCGACGATAGCAAGAAAAGCTGCGGCGCACACCGCCGGCGCCAGCCAGGCCAGTGTCATCCAGCCGGGTGAGGCGTTCAGTACCTCCATAGCCTCCTTTGTTGGCTCCTTCCCTTCATAGAGGGCCGCCCAGATAGTGGGCAGCCCTACTTACCCTGTCAGCCCAGGTCTAATCACCACTTCATCAGATCGATCTCGTCGACGTTGACCGTGCCCCGGTTACGGTAGACCCTCAGGATAATAGCCAGGGCCAGCCCCACCTCTGCGGCAGCTACTATGATGACGAATATGGCCAGGACCTGGCCCATGATCCTGCCTGGGTCCAGAAAGGCGCCGAAGGCCACCAGGTTCACGTTCACCGCATTGAGCATCAGCTCAATGGAGAAAAGGATGAGTACAGCATTGCGCCGGGCCAGAACGCCGTAGAGACCAACGGAGAAAAGGGCCGCGCTGAGAACCTGGAAGTGGAGGAGGCTCACTCCCTCCCTCCAGCCCTGGCTATGACAATGGCCCCTATAAGGGCCACCAGCAGCACCAGGGAGGCCACCTCAAAGGGGATGGCCCAACGGGTAAACAGCTCGCTGCCCAGGGCCGTAACGCCCACGTGCTTCAGCTCCTGGGTCGCCGGGCTAAAGCGCAGAAAGGCCGCTATAAGGATGCCCAACACCGCCCCCGCCACCACCAGGGCTATGGGCCGCTGGGGGTTGTCCCGCACTCGCGCGAACTCCTCGACCCGCGTCAGCATCAGCGCAAAGAGAAGGACGATGATGATCGCCCCGGCATAGATGAGGACCTGGACCAGGGCCAAGAACTCCGCCAGCAGCAGGATGAAGAGACCAGCCACAGCCACCAGGGAAAGGAGGAGGGCAAGGACGGCGTACACCACGTTACGGGAAGATACGACGGCGACGGCAGAGCCAAGGGTTATGGCGGCCAGCAGGTAGAAGACGGCCAGGGTCGGGCTCAAGCCTGGACTCCCTCCTTGGGCGCAGCGGCCTGCTCCGGCTCCCAGCCTGTATCCTCCTGGTACTGCTTCCCCATCTCCAGGAGCGCCTGAAGGTCTACCCGATTGCCGTTGCGCTCGTATTTGGAAAGCTCATGCTCGTGGCTCATCACGATGGCGTCGAAGTTGCATACCTCCACGCAGATCTCGCAGAGGATACAGCGCCCCAGATTGACCTCAAAGATGTCTACAATCTTCCGCCGTGTGCTTTTCCCTTCCTTGTGGAGGGGATTGTCCTTAAGGGTGGCCGTCATGCACTGGGTAGGGCAGTTGCGAATGCAGACCATGCAGCCCACGCAGTAGGGCTCCTGTACCTGAAAGTCCCACGTCAGGGCCGGGAACCCCATGTACCGCCTGTTCACAGGGAGGTGCTCCTTGGGGTACTGGGCTGTGACCGGCTTCCGCAGCATAGTCTTGAGGGTCACCCCGAGTCCCTTCAGGCTATTGAGCATACATCACCCCTGCTGCCCCTCCGAGCTAACTTTTGTGGTCTTGAACTCTTCCCTAACGGGGACCTTCCTCCTCAGCTCTCGGGCCGGCACCAGCTCTACCTCAGGCTTCCCGCCAGCCAGCACCACCCGGCGATATACCTCGAAGGAGACGGCCACGATCAGGGCTACAGACATGAGGGTCAGGGCCCACCAGGGCCAGCGGTAGTAGAGCTGCACCCCCGCGATGAGAATGTTGGCGAAGGAAAGGGGCACCAGGACCTTCCACCCCAGGGACATCAACTGGTCGATGCGTAGCCGCGGGAAGGTCCCCCGCATCCAGAAGATGACCAGGATCACGGCGTAGGCCTTTATCAACAGCCACAAGACAGGCGGAAGCCAGGGCCCCCGCCAGCCGCCCAGGAAAAGAAGAGAGATCAGGACGCCCAGGGCAAAGGTGCTGACGTACTCCGCCAGGTAGAAGACGGCCCAGTGGGCGCCGCTGTACTCGATGTAAGGACCTCCCGCCACCTCCGACTCGGCATGGTATATGTCAAAAGGCGTCCGGCCGGTCTCCGCCAGGCCTGAAAAGAGCAGCAGCAGAGCGCCCAGAGGCGCCACCACAGCGTAGATGGGAGCCTGCCTCTCCACAATCTCCACCAGGTTCAGCGAGCCTGCCAGCATGGCCACCGCCAGGGCCACCATAACCACCGGTATCTCATAGCTGATGAGCCCAGCGGCAGCCCTCAAGGCACCAAGGACGGCGTATTTGTTGGCCGAGCTCCAGCCGGCCATGACCAGGCCCACGATGGAGAGGACCGACACAGCCACTACATAGAAGAGGCCAAGCTCCAGATTCCGGATGACCCAGTCCCTGGCAAAGGGGATAGTGACCCAGACCATAAAGGCGGGTATGAACATTGCCAGCGGGGCCACCCAGAAGAGGGCGCGGTTGGCCCCAAAGGGCATCACGTCTTCCTTCGTCACAAGCTTCACGGCATCAGCCACAGGCTGAAGGAGCCCAAAGGGCCCTACCCTCATGGGCCCCAGGCGCATCTGGATGCGCCCCAGGAACTTCCTCTCGATCCACACCAGGGAAAGGACCACCGCGGAGAGGAAAGTGAAAAGGGCCAGCAGTCCCAGCAGGGGGACGAGCACCGTCGCAGCGAGGCTCACCGGTCCACCTCCCCGAGGACTATGTCCACAGAGCCCAGGATCACCACCACGTCTGCCACGTATGCGTTCCTCATCATGGCCTGCATGGCCTGAAGGTTCAAGAAGGAGGGTGGGCGTATCTTCACCCGGTAGGGCTTGTCCGTGCCATCGCTGACCAGGAACACCCCAAAGTCACCCCTGGGGTTCTCTGTGCGCACATAGACCTCGCCCCTGGGAGGCCTGATGATGCGCCGCACCCCAGCAGCCATGATGGGCCCATCGGGAAGCTGGGCCAGGACCTGGCGGATGATCTTCAGAGACTCGCGCATCTCCTCAACGCGGACGTAGTACCGGTCCCAGCAATCGCCCTTCTTGCCCACCGGCACGTTAAAGTCGAAGCGGTCGTACACCGAGTAGGGCTCGCTAACCCGCACGTCCTCAGGTACACCGGAGGCCCGCAGCACGGGGCCGCTAGCTCCATAGGCGATGGCCTCCTCCTTCGTAAGGACGCCGATACTCCTGGTGCGGGCCAGGAACACCTCGTTATAGCTGAGGAGCTGGTCACACTCCTCAACTCCCTGCTCCAGTTGAGGAAGCAATCGCTCCATCCGCTCCCTGAAGTCGGAAGGCACATCCTGCCGCAGCCCACCGACACGGAAGTAGTTGTGCATCAAGCGAGCCCCTGAAACAGCCTCAAAGATGGACTGGATGCGCTCCCTATCCCGGAAGCCGTACATGATAGGGGTCATGGCGCCCACATCCAGGCCAAAGGTGCCGTAGAAGAGGAGATGGGAGGCGATCCTGTTGAGCTCGCACATGATGACCCTTATGTACTGGGCCCGCTCCGGCACCTGGACACCCATGAGCTTCTCAATGGCCATGCAGAAGGTCAGCTCGTTGTTGAAGTTGGAGACGTAGTCCAGCCGGTCGAAAAGGGTTATCACCTGATTGTATAGCTCCCCTTCAGAGAGCTTCTCGGAGCCCCGGTGAAGGTAGCCTATGTAGGGCTCCATGTTAACGATGCGCTCCCCGTCAACCCAGACCACCATGCGGAAGACCCCGTGGGTACTGGGGTGCTGTGGCCCCATGTTTATCATGAGCTCGAGGGTGTCTAGGGGGCGCGTGGTCGTGAGATCACCACTCATTGTATTCATGGAAGGGGAAGCTTTTACGGCCTGGGTAGCCGTCGAACCCTTCGTAGAGCAGGAGAGGCTTCAGGTTCGGGTGGCCCTCGAACATTAGGCCGAAGAGATCATGGCCCTCCCGCTCGTACCAGTCAGCCCCCCGGTAGACCGGGATCACAGAAGGCGTCTTGGCATCCTCGTAGGGCACCCTGACCTTCACCACCGCCTTGTGGCGCTTCGCCAGGGACCACAGGTGATAGACCACCTCAAAGTAGGTCTTATAGTCTACTACCGACAGACACCGCAGGTAATTGAAGTCCAACTGTTCGTCGCCCTTCAAGAGCTCCAGGACCTCCACAAGCCGCTCTCTGGGAACAGTGACCACCACCTCGTCCAGTACAGCAGCCGTCTGGGGCTGGAACGTAGCAAGCCTATCAGCAAGAAGCGCCATGAGGGCCGTGCCCCTCTCATCCAGGGCAGGGCCTGCGGTGGGGGCCTCCTCGCGCCTATGAGGTCTGGGAGGCTGCTCCGCCACGGTGCCTGGCGTCCTGCTGTATCTTCTCTTGCAGCTTAAGAATGCCCTCCATCAGGGCCTCAGGCCGCGGAGGGCACCCTGGCACATAAACATCGACCGGTATGATATGGTCTACCCCCATGACCACCGAGTAGGAGCGGTAGTAAGGGCCGCCATTGGTGGCACAGGAGCCCATGGCGATGACCCACTTGGGTTCCGGCATCTGCTCATAAAGCAGCTTTATGGGCTCAGCCATTTTCTTGACGACGGTCCCCGCCACGATTATCACGTCGGACTGGCGCGGAGAGGGCCAGGTGACCACGCCGAAACGGTCAAGGTCGTGATGGGCCATGTAGGTGGACATCATCTCGATGGCGCAGCAGGCCAGCCCAAAGGTAAGAGGCCACAGTGAGTTCTTGCGAGCCAGGGCAAAGAGCTCCTCAGACCTGGCGGTTACTACTCCGGGCAGTCCACTCCTCTGTAAGAGGCTGGGCGGGTGAAGGTTGCCCCTGCCAACGGCTACCTCCAGGGGAGCCCTGACGACTGGGGAAGGCTTCTGGTCGGGCAACTTCCCCCCTATCGCCAAACCAGGACGCCCTTCCGCCAGCCGTAGGCCAGGCCGAACAGGAGGACGCCAAGGAAGATGACCATCTCGTAGAAGACAGGGCCGCGAAAGACCTCTGGGATGGCAGCAGGGTTGTTGAACACAACGGCCCAGGGGAACAGGAAAACTGCCTCCACATCGAAGATCAGGAATAGGATGGCGAAGATGTAGTAGCGGATGTGGAGCTGAGACCAGACGAAGGGGGCCGGCGGAATGCCACACTCATAGGCCATGCCCTTCATTTCAGTGCGGCGCCGCGGCGAGAGCACCAGGTTCGCCACAAACATGAGCCCGAGAGCCACAAAACCGACGACAGCAGCCAGAGCGACAGAGGTGTAGTTAAGGGCGTAGCTCTCAGGCAAAAGACCCTCCTGCCCGCCGGCTGCCCATACTATACCATCGGCTCTTCAAAGGTGTCAACGAAAAGTTACTATGGCCCCCGCTCATACCCTGGCTATCGGGCCATGCAGAAAGTGACCGCAGCAGCCCCGCCCAAGGGCGCACATCGTCAGCGGTGACCCTCGCTGCGCCCTTTTTCAAGGAGTGACTAATGTGGAGTCTCCTTGGTTCTCTACAAAAGTGGACGCTGCCTCCCGAGAAATCACGTCCTCTCTGGAGACAGATGCCTCGCCCCACTGGCCCGCTCTCCTGCTGGAGAGGGGAAAAAGAGAAACCTGGGGGACACCCCTTCGGCTTCGCTCAGGGCAGGCCCCAGACCCCTGGCAGGGGCTCCGCCCCTGCACCCGGATTGGCCACGACTTATTCAATGTTTTTCCAAGACAGGACACTAGACCTGGTGACTCCTGACGGGAATAGCCCATGGATTTGAGCTATGCCTTCATCAGCTACCTAATTCCTTCTCATAATCCTGACACGCTCCGCCGGCCGGGTGTGCTTCTTCCCAGACGTCAACCTTCGGGACTTCCCCCCACTATAGAGAGGGTGCTCCTGATGGCCGCCACTAATGGAAAGGGGCAGGGGAATGGTCGAAAAGGGTTTTGCCATTACCTTGCAAGAGGCACGGAGGGCTGAAAAGGAGGCTATGCGGAGAACCCTCTGTTCAGCGAAGGGCGGCGGTCGTCAAGACAAGCCAGTGGAGGCTATCAGGCCTGGGGCTTCTCAGGGGCCATCCCCCGCCTGAGGGCATAGGATATGACCTGAGCCCGGTTCTGAAGATGGAGCTTCTGCATGATGTTGCTGAGATGGAACTTGACCGTCTCCGGGCTTATGACCAGGGCCTGAGCTATGTTTTTGTTGGTGAGGCCGCTAGCCACCAAACGCAGCACCTCCAGCTCCCGCGCCGTCAGCTTCTCGTCGGGAGGGGCGTCAGGGCCCCGCCGCTTTGAGGCCTGGCGGGCAAACTCATCAAGGATCTTGGACGCCAGGTGCCGCTGGATGGGCGCCTCCCCGCGGCTGACGCCAGTCAGCAGCTCCCCGAACTTCTCCCCCTCAATATTCTTCAAGATGTACCCCTGGGCCCCGCTCTTGATGGCCTCAAACAGGTCCTCCTCGTCCTCAGAGACAGTGAGAATGACCACCGTCACCTGGGGCATCTCCGCTTTGACAAGGCGCGTGGCCTCCAGGCCGTTACAGCGGGGCATGCGTATGTCCATGAGGATCAGATCAGGGTGGAGGCGCCGTGCCTGCTCCAGGGCCTCCAGGCCGTCGCTGGCCTGCCCCACCACCTCGAAGCCCCATGCCCTCAGCAGGCTGGCGATACCGTCCCGGAACAGGGCGTGGTCATCAGCTAGAAGGACCCTCATGTCGGCAGCCCCTAGCCGGCCCTGCGCAGAGGCATAGTAACCGTCACACGGGTCCCCTGTCCCGGGTTAGACTCTACCCGGAAGCTCCCTCCTACGGCCTCCGCCCGCTCTCGCATCGTCTGGAGGCCAAGGTGAGGCCAGTCGTCTCGCACCGGTCGGGATGCATCGAAGCCTCTCCCATTATCTTCCACCGTTACCGCAAGCCAGCCCTGCCCGTTCTCCTCCACCCGCACTCGGGCCTCCGTAGCCTGGGCATGCTTCCGCACGTTGGTCAGGGCCTCTTGAATGATACGGAAAAGCTGTATCTCCATCCTGGGCGTGAGCTCCACCATCGTCTCGGCGACAGCCGCGTCCAGATTAATCTCAATGTCGCTCATCTGGCTAAAGCGGCTAAGGTACTCCTTCACCACCCCGAGGAAGGGCCTGCCGACCCCCAGGGGGCTCCTGAGGCCCAGAATAGCCTCCCTCACATCTGCGTAGAGATGCCGGGCCGCCTCCTCCATCTTGGTCATCTGCTCCTGGGCCCCTGGGCCGTCTCCCAGAGCCAGGAGCCTTACAGCGGCTTGGGTCTTGGTATTCACATAGCCCAGGACCTGGGCAAAGTTATCGTGCATCTCCCTGGCGATACGCTCCCGCTCCTCCAGGACAGCCACGTCCTGGGCCTGCTGGTACAGCCTGGCGTTCTCTATGGCCACCGCCGCATGGCGGGCAAAAAGGGTGAGCACATCCTGGTCTTCAGGCGAGAACTCCTCGACCCCCAGCTTGTTGGTAAGGTAGAGCCCTCCTAGTATCTGCCCCCGGTACATGATGGGCACCCCCAGGAAGCTCCTCATCGCAGGATGGTTGGGCGGGAAGCCCACCGATCGGTCATCTCGGGCGACGTCCGGCGCCCGAATCACCTGACCCGTGAGGATGCCCCCCAGCAGGCCGCGGCCCGTGGGCAGTGTACCTATGGCAGCCCTCTGCGCAGGGTCCAAGCCCGATGTCAGGAACCAGCCTGTCTCCCGCTCGGCCCGCACCAGCAGGGCCCCGTACTGCGCGCCAAGGAGCTCGCGGCTCAGGTCCACCACCTTTTGGAGCACCACCTCCAGGGTCAGGTCCTCCGTCATGGTGGCACTGGCGGTGCTCAAGGCCCGTAGCTGCTCCACCAGCCTCTCGCTGGCAGCGTGGGTCCGGGCCAGCTCCAGGTTCCTGTCCCGCAGCTCCTCATACAGACGAGCAAGCTGCTCCTGCACCCTTTCGATGAGGGCGAAAACCACCTGAGAGAAGATGGCCACCGCGGCAAGCAACAGCAGGTTGAGGAGGAGAAAGCCCCACCACGTGTGGGCTATCGAAGGAAGAAGAAAGTGGACAACGAAGTTTACCAGGAGCAAGAAGGCCATGGGAAGGACCACGCCCGCCCATTTGAGCCCATGCAGCCCCTGGCGCCTTACTGAATCCGTTGCCCCTCTTGGGACTCGCTGTCCTGCGCTCACGTTCTCAGCCAGAGTGTAGCACTGGGCTATCGCTGCGGACAAGGCACGGTCCAGAAGGCCAGCCTTTCTCACTTCTGTTTGCCAGGTGGTTTTCGACGGCGCCACCACCCGAATAGTCATCCTGAGGAAGTCCCGACCTATCGGGACGACCGAAGGATCCGTAACACTCGAAGGGGCACGGATTCTTCGCCTCCGCTTCGCTACGACTCAGAATGACAACCGGAATATCCTGCCCAACGGCCAGCCTCTCTCAGAAGGAAGTATCCCATGACAGGCTATCCTTTAGGCGTAAAATATGGCAAAAAGATTGGAGGCAAAGCGTGATCCGGTCCCTAGAAGGTAAAAGTCCCAAGGTCCATCCAACGGCCTTCATAAGCGAGACCGCCTACATAGTCGGCGATGTGGAGATAGGGGAGAACTCCAACATATGGCCCGGGGCCGTCATCCGTGGTGACGAGGGGAAGATAGTCATAGGGAGAAATGTCACCGTTCAGGACAACTCCGTAGTCCACGGCGACGCCGATGTGTACATCGGCGACAACGTGACTGTAGCCCACGGCGTCATCTGCCATGCTGAGCGGATAGAGAGCAACGTCCTCCTCGGGAACGGCGCCGTGGTCAACTGGGGCGTCCACATCGGCGAATACTCCCTGGTGGGCTCCGGAGCCGCGGTGGTGGACGGCGCCAAGATCCCACCCCGTTCCCTCGTCTTGGGGGTCCCGGCCCGGATTGTGGGCCAGGTTCAGGAGAGGCACATAGCACTCATCCAGCGGGTTGCCCAGAACTACGTCAGAAAGGGACAGCGCTATAAGAAGGAAGGCAACCTGGAGGCCTCTTCCTACATGCGCTGAGGGGCAGTCATACCCATCAGGTGCAGCGTCCTGGCCAGCACTATGCGGCAGGCCTCCACCAGCTTGAGCCGGGCCCGCACGAGGTCCTGGTCCGCCGGGTCCTCTCCGATGACCCGGCAGTGGTCGTAGAACCAGTGAAAGGCCGTGGCCACCTCCAGGGCGTAGTAGGCCAGATGGTGGGGCTCCAGGGTGGCCGACACGGTCTCCACCAGCTCAGGAAGTAAGACCAGCTTCCGGATCAGGTCCATCTCTTCGCCGGTGTTAAGGAGGGAGACGTCCCCCTCCTCGGACTGAAGGCCCTTTTCCCTGGCGTTGCGGAGAATGCCGGCTATGCGGGCATGGGCATACTGGATGTAGTAGACCGGGTTCTCCTGGGACTCCCTCTTGGCCAGGTCCAGGTCAAACTCCATCTGAGCATCAGCGGAGCGGGCGGAGAAGAAGTAGCGGCAGGCATCCCGGCCCACCTCCTCCACAAGCTCCCGAAGGGTCACTAGCTCGCCCGTCCTCTTGGAGGCCCGAACTACCTCCCCACCCCGCTTGAGGGTCACCATCTGGACGATAATCACATCCAGCAGCCTGGGGTCCACACCAAGGGCCACCACCGCCGCCTTGACCCTCGAGACATGCCCCTGATGGTCCGCACCCCAGATATTGATCGCCCGCTCAAAGCGGCGCGTCAGAAACTTGTCGTAGTGATACGCAATATCGGAGGCGAAGTAGGTGGGCGCCCCAGAGCTTCGAACCAGGACGTTGTCCTTGTCCTCTCCCAGCGCCGTAGAGACGAACCACCGGGCCCCCTCCCTCTCGGCCACATAGCCACCGTTCCTGATCATCGACATGGCCTTCTGATAGGCAGAGTCCTGATACAGGTCGCGCTCCCGAAACCACACATGAAAGTCCACCCCGATCAGACCCAGGTCTTCCCTTATGGCCTGGACCATCCTCTCCAGGGCCACCTCACCGATCTCCCTGATCGCCTCCGTCTCGTCCAGACGAAGGAAGTGGTCGCCCCTCTCCCCATGGATCTCCCGCGCCAGGTCAACGACGTACGTGCCCATGTACCCGCCGGGAGGCATCTCCACGTCCCGGCCAAGGACCTGCTGGTAGCGGATCCACACGGATCTGTAAAAGACCTCCATCTGGCTGCCGCTATCGTTGACGTAGTACTCCCGTGTGACCCTGTATCCGGCAGCCTCCAGCACCCTGGCAAGCGTACTGCCCAGGACTGCCCCTCTCACGTGACCTACGTGCACGGGCCCCGTGGGATTAACGGAGACGAACTCTACCAGCACTCTCTGTCCCGCCCCCAGCTCCAGGTCCCCGTAGGCTTCTCCCTGAGACAGTATATGGTGCACCTGCTCCTGAAGCCACCGTGTTCTCAGGGTGAAGTTGATGAAACCTGGGGGCGCCACCGTTACCGGCTCCAGCTCCTCGAGTGCCGGAAGGCGGGATGCAATTGCCTCAGCAATGGCCATGGGGCTGACTCTGAAGGCGCGAGCTGCTCGCAGGGGCAGGCTCGTGGCCAGGTCCCCATGCCCCGGGTTCTGGGGCCGCTCTACCTCTACATCGGGGAGGCTTCCCGGAGGCAGCGCTCCCTCCCGCTGGGCCTGCTCTACGGCCCCTCTCAACTGCTCCAGTATTTTCTTTTTGAGGCCCAGCATCGCTGCCCTACCGCTAGCCTTTATCCACAAGACTCTTCACGGACTACTAGTGTATACCAAGGCCCCTGCCAGAGTAAGGCTCTAGCTTATCTCCACAGGCGCGACGACACCCTTCAGGTAGGCCTCTACGAGCCGTGCCAGGAGGCGATGCTCCGGGAGAGCAAGGCCTGGGTCCCGGCCCAGCAGCTTGAGGACCTCCTCCCGGGCCACCTCCGCGAGGGGCAGGTCCTGAAGGTTAGCCACCTTTAGCATCGGCAGACCACTCTGGCGGTTCCCCAGGAGGTCTCCGGGGCCACGCAGCTTCAGGTCCGCCTCTGCCACGGCGAAGCCGTCCGATAGCTGCTCAAGGATCTGAAGCCGCTCTTTGGCCTCTTCCGAAGGGTCGTCGGCCAGGAGCATGCAGTAGCCCTGGGACGAGCCGCGTCCCACGCGGCCCCGCAACTGGTGCAACTGGGAGAGGCCAAAGCGGTCGGCGCCCTCCACCATCATGACGGTGGCCCTGGGCACGTCGATGCCCACCTCCACCACGGGCGTCGACACAAGGAGGTCTACCTCTCCCCGCCGAAAGCTCTCCATCACCGCCTCTTTCTCCTTCAGGGACATTCTCCCGTGCAGCAGGCCTACTCGCAGGTCCGGGAAAACCTCCTGCGAGAGGCGGCGGTGCTCCTCCTGGGCCGCCCGCGTCTGAAGTACCTCCGACTCTTCGATCAGGGGGCACACCACAAAGCCCTGGTGCCCCTTGCTGACCTGCTCCCGCACGAACCGGTAGGCTGCCTCCCTCTGATAGGGCGCCACCCACCGGGTCTTGATGGGCTGGCGGCCCGGTGGCAGCTCATTGATGGTAGATAGGTCCAGGTCCCTGTACAGGGTCAGGGCCAGGCTTCGCGGGATGGGGGTGGCCGACATCACGAGGACGTGGGGTTGCCCCCCCTTCTCCCTCAGCCCTTTCCGCTGCATGACGCCGAACCTCTGTTGCTCATCTACCACCGCCAGGGCCAGACGGGGCAGGGCCACCTCCTCCTGGATCAGGGCGTGGGTCCCAACCATCAGATCAACACCGCCGGCTGCGGCCCGCTCCCTGAGATCCTCCTTGGCCCTCTTCGGCATGCTACCCAGGAGAAGGCCCAGCATTATGGGGCGGGGGTATTGCTCCAGGTAGATGGCCTGAATGTAGCCCTCCTGGAGCGGCCTGGCGAGGCCCATCAGCAGCCGGGTCACCGAGAGGAAATGCTGCTCCGCAAGGATCTCCGTGGGGGCCATCAACGCCGCCTGGCGCCCCGTGGCAGCTACTACGAGCATGGCTGCCGTGGCCACCACGGTCTTGCCGCTGCCTACCTCCCCCTGGAGAAGGCGGGCCATAGGCACCTCCCCCTCCATATCCTTCAGGATATCGGCCAGGGCCCGGCGCTGGGCCTTCGTCAGCGTGAAAGGGAGAGACTGGAGGAAGCTCTCCAGAAGCCTGTAGTCTGCCTTTATGGGGATGGCCCTCGCTCCCTCCCGCCACTGGAGCCGCCGCCTCTGCAGGACAAGCTGGACCGTGAGCAGCTCGTCGAAGGCCAGGCGATGTCGCGCCGCCTCCCTGTGAGAGGGGTCCGCAGGATAGTGCATGTCCCGAACGGCCTCCGGCAGAGCCATGAGAGAGCGCCCCTCCCTTATTGGAAGGGGCAGAAAGTCCTCTAGCCGAGAGAGCCCCAGCTCGATGGCCCGCCGCACCAGGCGCCGGACCAGCCTGGGCGGCAGGTATACCCTCTGTCCACCCCTGGCCTCGGCCCGTCTCACCCACGGATAGACAGGCAGAAGGAAGCCGGGCTTTAGCTCGGCAGGAACGTTCTCTTCCAGGACACTGTAATCAGTCGCCTGAAGCTGGCGGCGCCCCTGGAAAAGCTCCAGTCGCCCGGTCACCAATATGCGAGCCCCCTTTTTCAGGCTCCGCGCCACAAACGGCTGGTTAAACCACAACACCCGGATATTGCCCGTCTCGTCGCCCACTGCCGCTTCAGTGCTCCCCATCCTCTTCTCACCCAGCCTCACCACATTTACCCCCCAGACGGTGCCCACCACGCCCTCTTCCACTCCCGGCGTGAGGCGAGACACGGTGGTCACCGGAACATGCCGCCTGGGAAAGAAGTAGAGTAGGTCTCCAACGGTTCCTATCCCGGCGAGGGCCAGGCTCCTGGCGATTGAAGGGCCTACCTCCGGTATCACCTGGACCGGCGCCTCAATGGTAGTCTCCTGGTCCGTTTCCGCCTTCCGGTGCCCCAACCTCTTTGGGGAAGGAGGGGCGCTGGGCGAGGCCGGCTGGCCAGGTACACCACCTGAGACCGCCGACTGCACCTCGGCCATGAACCGGCCAATCCAGACCTTTCTTTGGGCAGGGGTCATCTCGCCGTAGGAAACGGGCAGAAGACGCGCTTCGTTCAACTTATTGAGCAGCGGATGCCATTCTGAAGACTCGCCCAGGCTCCGCAGCCACTGGGCCAGAAAGCGGTCTACGCCGCCCACCACGGCCTTGTCAGGGCAACCCTTGCGCAGCTCCTGGTCCAATATGCGAAGCACAAGCTGCAACGGGGAAGGGCGAGCTGTCTTCAAGGAGTTCCCACCAAGGCCGAGTAAGCTACCTTGCCTGCCTATAGGCAACTCCCAGGGCGCCGGGCCCCAGGTAGGTGCCCATGACCGGGCTATGACGGGCAACATGCACCTGCCTGTCCGGGAGGAAGGGCTGCACGCGCTCCGCCAGGGCCTGCGCTTCCTCCTGGGAGGTGGTATGCAGCACTGCCAGGTCTGCCAGGGGCGCCGCCTCCTTCACCAGTCCGACCAGGCGCTCAACACCGCGGCTACGACTTCGTACCCGTTCCAGGGGATAGGCCTCCCCTTCCTTCACCGTAAGGATCGGCTTTATGTGGAGGAGGGAGCCCAAAAAGGCCCGCGCCTTCCCTATGCGACCGCCCCTCTCAAGGTACTCCAGGGTGTCCAGAAGAGAGAGCACCGCCACCTCTCCAGAAGCCTTGTTGGCCTCCGCCACTACCTGGTCATAGGAGGCGCCGGCCTGACTCAACCGGGCCGCCGCCAGGGCCACCAGCCCCACCCCCAGAGAGACCTGCCGGCTGTCCACCACAGCTATGGGACACCTGCCCTGAATTTCTTGAGCGGCCTGGTGGGCCGAGTTCCATGTCCCACTTACCTTGGCAGATATGTGAATCGAGACGATACCCTCAGCCCCCTCTGCGAGGGACCGGTAGATATCGAGGAAGGTTCCAACGGACGGCTGGGACGTAGTGGGCAACCTCGGTTCGCTCACCAGGCGCCTATAGAACTCCTCATGGGACAGCTCCACCCCATCCTGGAATACCTGGGAGCCGAAGTGGACATTGAGGGGCACCACCGCGATGCCCAGCTTCTGCGCCAGTCCAGAAGGCAGGTCCGCAGTGCTATCGGTCACCACACGCACAGCCATCAGGATATTCACTCCACCGAGATGATGTAGTGGCAGAGAGGCTGGCCCCCAAATACCACCTCCACCTCTACTCCAGGAAATTGGGAACGCAGGAGGGCCGCCAGCTCCTGCACCAGGGCCTCATCAAGGAAACCCATAAGCTGTCCCTCGCGCACAGAGAATCCATCTACCTGGGCGTCTCGCACCGCAGTCATCACCTCCCCACCTTGAACCCGTCCTATGGCGCTTGCCATCGCCTGCAGGTTCTCCTCCAGGCTCACTTCGGGGTTGAAGGCCACCAGCGCACCCACCCCTTGAGATATGCTTCTGGCCGGCAGGACCCGACAGGGCTTGGCACAGAGCGAGACAGCCTGCCTGGCCGCCGGTATAACGTTAGGGTTATTGGGCAGGAGAATGACCTTTTCAGCAGGGGCCCGTGCTAGGGCGTCCAGCATCTCCTGGGTGCTGGGGTTCATAGTCCTGCCGCAGTTGACCACGATGGCCCCCAGATCTGCCATGAGGGCCGCCACCCCGCGGCCCCAGGCAACCGAGACCACCCCCACAGGGGCCATCCTGACTGCCTGCCGGCGTGCCTGGCGGAACTCCTGGTGCTGCTCGTCTATGTTGTCGACCTGAACCTGGGAGAGGACGCCCAGGGATACACCGTAGCCGATAACGGGACCCGGATCAGGGGCGTGGACATGCACCTTCACCATAGTCGAGTCGCCCACCACGACTACCGACTTGCCCAGCAAACTCAATTGCTCCCGCACCCTGTCCGGGTCGAGGTCCTGGCCTTTGGCCAGGAAGGAGGTACAGTAGCCGTACACCTCCTCCTCAGTTGCTATCAGAAAAGCCTCCCTGACGCTTCCGTAGGCGGGGGTACTGGCCTGGAGAAGGATGGCCTCGGGGTCCCTACCCTCGAGCCAGGCCAGGAAGGCGTCCAGCATGAGGGCGAATCCCTGACCCCCGGCGTCTACCACGCCGGCCTCTGCCAGCACCGGAAGGAGCGCCGGCGTCCGGACCACCGCCTCATGGGCCCTCTCCGCCGCAGCCGATAAGACGGCAACCAGGCTCTGCCCTCCCTCCCCCACCCCCGCCCTGGCGCCATCCGCAGCTTCCCTCATGACGGTGAGCATCGTCCCTTCTACAGGTTGGCTGACGGCCTTGTACGCCGCTGAGGCGGCCTGCTGTAACGCCAGCACCAGGTCTCTCGCCTCAGCCCTGCGCTTCCCTTCAAGGCCTGCGCTGAACCCTCGAAAGAACTGAGAGAGAATGACGCCGCTATTCCCCCGCGCTCCCATCAGAGCGCCCTGGGCCGCCACCCGGGCCATATCGCCGATGGAGTCCCCCGGGACCTGAAAGAGCCCCTTCGTGACGGCCTTCAGGGTCAGGAACATGTTGGTGCCGGTGTCGCCGTCGGGGACGGGGAAGACGTTCAGCGCGTTGACAGCCTCCGCGTTCCGCTCAAGGACAGCCTCGGCTGCCGCCAGCATGCTCCGGAAGACGGCGCCGTCCAACTCTGCTGGGCTCTCTCCTTTGCTGTCTTCCCTGGCCACTGGCTACCGCCGACTCCTACCTGGTCTGAAAGGAGAGGGACGATCCCGGGGGCACTTGTCCGCCCGTTCGCTTTCTGGTATCGTCTCTTGGGGATTGTAACGACGCAGCTTACTCCTGTCAAAGGTGAAACAGTGGCGAAGTGCGACATTTGCGGCAAAAAGCCCCACACCGGCAACAACGTGAGTCACTCCAAGAGACACACGAGGAGAGTCTGGAACCCCAATGTCCACCGGGCTACCCTCTATGTTGACAACCAGGCCAGGCAACTGTATGTCTGTGCCGCCTGCCTCAAGAGCACGCACCGAATGAAGACCCGCTAGGCATCAGAGAAAGAACCCTTTCAAAAGTAGACTGCTCAATCCTTCGACGGGCCAGGGCGGCCTAAGGGTGACCCTTCAGCCTGTTCGGCAAGCTCAGGGTGAGCGGTTCAATACCCCGCTAATGGTTGGTTGAGCGGGGCGTACCGGGCAGCCCTGCTGCGGCTCCAAAAGGGAAGTCGCTTGCCCTCAAACAACAAAAGTGCTATAAAGGGCATGGTAAAAAGGGCTTGCTTCTGCATAACGAAGGCGAACCGTCCAATGCTGACGAAGATTATCAGGATTAGAAATGTTGGTCTCTTAGCGGACGCAACAGTAAACGGGGTTGTTGAATTGTCCCGCGTGACTCTGATTTATGGCGAGAATGGAAGGGGCAAGTCAACACTGGCTTCGATCATGCGTTCGTGCTCGCTGGGCGATGCGCAGCGTATCATGGCTCACAAAACCATCGACTCGGCTGGGCCACCAGAAGTCAACCTCCTAGTAAACGATGGCAAGGCGAACTCAAACGCCGAATTCGCCGATGGCGCCTGGACTGGAACGCGACCTGACATCGTTGTGTTCGACTCCGAGTTCTGTGATGACAACGTCTATTCGGGATTTGAAGTGCGGACAGACCAAAAACAGTCTTTGCTGAGCTTCGCATTAGGAGAGCAGACGGTTCAACTCAAACATAAGTTGGACCAAATCACCAAAGAAATTGATGATCAGACGAAGAGCCGGTCCCAGGCCGAATCCGCCTTGAAAATCGCGGCGACGCCATTCACGGTAGCCCAATACGCCGTGTCAAAGAAGCCCGCCGACTCAAAGAATCAAATGGCCCTGCTCGAAGGTCGACGAGAGGCGGTAAGAAACGCTGCTGACCTATCCAATAGGCGCGATCCGGCCGTGCTGCTGTTGCTCGAACTCCCCCTTGAAAAGGCGTTTGGCCTCCTTAGAAAGACATCTGCGGACGTCGAAAAAGCAGCGGAGAAAATCGTCCGCGACCATCTAAGATCCCACAAACATGCATCCCTTGAAGAGTGGATAAGCAACGGTCAGAAATACGCGACGGCGGAAACCTGCCCCTTTTGCGGGACATCCCTCAAAGGCATTGAGCTGATCAGGGCTTATCAGAAGTTCTTCAACGTGGCATATCAGCAACTGAAGGCCGAAGTCTCAGCCATTGCGTTCCAATTGGAGGAAACCCTAGCTGAAGCCAATTTCCAGATACTTCTGGTGACGGCTGACACCAACACAGCCTTAGTAGATGCCTGGAAAACGCAGCTAGGCCTTACACCTCCCGTTCTGCCCAAAGATCAGGTCCTGGAATCAGCAGAGACCCTGCGAACCCAATTGGCAAGAATGGCTTCACGCAAAAAGGAGGCCTTTCTGGAAGTTGTCGGGTCCGAGGAGGAATATCGGACTGCTGAGAGAAATCTGGCTGCATTCAACCAACGGATTTCGGCCTACAACTCCTCTTTAGCGGGACTGCTTGAAAAGATCACCGCCTACAAAAAGAAACTTGCTAACGAAAGTCTTGCCTCCCTTCAACAAGAGATTGAGCAACTTAAGGCACTAGAGAGACTGGATAATCCTAATGTATCCGCAGCGCTAGCGAAGTACAATGCTGCGGGTTCTGAGAAACTTCGCCTCGAAGCTGAAAAACTCAAAGCCAGAGAACAGATTGATACCCAAATGCAAACGACGTTGACGCAGTACCAGAGCTCCATCAACGTCTTGCTCAAATCGTTCGGAGCCCAATTCTCCATCGAGCAACTAAAGCCTACTTATGTCGGCAGCGGCGAGCCAAGGACAGATTATGGACTAAACGTCCGACTAAAGTCGGTAAGGCTTGGCGCCCGGGCAGACAAGCTTGTTCGGCCCTCGTTCGCCAATACCCTCAGCGAAGGTGACAAAAGGACTCTGGCTTTCTCATTCTTCATGGCCAGGATTCTGGCCGACAATAATCTCGCAAAGCGAATCATCGTACTTGACGATCCGGTGGCCAGCTTGGACCGATCTCGGCGGCTTGAAAGTGTTCGCCAGATAGCGGCGCTATCGGAACGGTGCCGGCAACTGATTGTCCTTTCGCACGATCCCTATTTTGTTAGAGATCTCAAAGAACAAATCGGTTTAATCAAGCCGCCAATGCCAACGGCTGCGATGTGGATGATCGCAAGAGGTACCGCCGAATACTCCGTTTTCGCAGACTGCCCCATAGATGAGATATGTGAGTCGGATTATTACCGAAACTACCGTCTCGTCGATGAGTATGTTACCAGCGGTGCCCTTGATGAGAGGACAGTCGCAACCGCACTTCGACCTCTCCTAGAAGGCTACTACCACCGAAAGTTCCCACGGTTGATTCCTAGGAATTTGACCCTTGGTCAGATTATTGGCTTCTTTGAACGTGCTCCAGCAGCTATCCCCTTGCCGCACTCGGCGTCTGTCATCAAAGAACTTAAGGAAGTTAACGAATATGCGGGCAAATTCCATCACGATACGAAACTCCAGGCTGATACAATCCCAATAGTTGATGCAGAGCTTACTGGCTTTGCGAAACGCGTACTCAACTTAATCTACGGGAGTTGACCCGAATGAACAATCAGGCTGTCGACCGAGGGATCGCCAGATGTCACCTGACGATGCCTTGCCAAACCACCTGGTGGCCTCCATTCCACGCTAAGCCCTCTAGCTCCAATAGGTAATGCTTTTGAGCCCGCCCACAGGTATCGCCCTCCTCAAGGCACCTTAAGCCGCCCAATACCTGCTGCTGGCCCAAAAGTAGTGCAGGTATTGCTTAGCTTGAGGTTATCCAAGCCCATCATGAGCGCATAGAGCCTTGCTTTCCCTGAGTGCGTGGCGAAGCAGTGCCTCAGTGGACGCTCACACAGCGGGCCGGCTGGACCTTCGCCACCAGGCGCGTCCCACTGCGGCCCCCATCATCGCACCCGCGCCATCGGCCAGGAAATCGGCCCAGGAGGCGTCCCGGCCCGGAACCAGGGACTGGAAGGCCTCGTCCGCGCCGGCCACCACCAGGCCAGCGAGCAGCACCCACCGCAGCGAAAACCCCTGCCGAAACATGGATAAGGCCGCTCGGTACGCCAGGAAACCCCACACGGCATACTCCCCCAGATGGGCCACCTTGTCAGCGCCGGGAAAGAGGGTTGTGGGCACAGCGCTGGGCGGCTCGGAGCGAGATGAGAAATAGAATATCAAGCCCGTCCACGCCAGCGCCGACACGATAGGAAAAGCCCTGGCCCACCTCATACCCGTATCATACAGCATAGACTCCCCCCGGCAGGTCTTCTGGTTGTCATTCTGAGCCGTAGCGAAGCGGAGGCGAAGAATCCGTGCCCCTTCGAGTGTTACGGATCCTTCGGTCGTCCCGATAGGTCGGGACTTCCTTAGGATGACTACTCGGGTGGTGGCGCCGTCGACAACCACCTGGCAAACGGAACTCCGAGAAACACTACCCCGGCTAGACCCTGCGGATGCAGCCTCCTGCCTATGCCCGTATAATACCTGGTATGAAGGCGCTGGAGGTGCTTTCCCAGACCCGCCTCGACCAGCCCACGGTCCTGACTCTGGGCGTCTTCGATGGCGTCCACCTGGGACATCGCCACCTCTTCCAGCACGTGAAGGAGGAGGCCGCCCGCCTCGGCTGCCAGAGCGCGGTGCTGACCTTTACCGTCCACCCTCGCCAGGTCCTGGACCCTGCCTTCAGACCATCCCTCCTCACCACCCTGGAGCGCCGTATCCAGCTCCTGCGGGAAACGGGCCTCGACCTGGTCCTCCCCATCCCCTTCGACCGGGAGCTCTCCTACCTCACCGCCTCGGAGTTCGTCGCCCTCCTCAGAAGGCACCTCTGCATGAAGGGCCTGGTAGTGGGCCCCGACTTCGCCATGGGACACCGCCGCGAAGGGACCGTGGAGGCCCTCCAGCACATGGCCCGGCACATGGCCTTCACCCTCAAGGTAGTCCGTACCTTCCAGCTAGAGGGCGCTGAGGTCAGGAGCACCGCCATCCGCCGTGCCCTGGCCCAGGGGGACGTGACAGCAGCAGCCCGCATGCTGGGCCGCCCCTACCTCCTGGAGGGAAAGGTCATGAAAGGCGAGGGCCGCGGCCGAGAGCTGGGCTTCCCCACGGCCAACCTGGCCCCAGACCCCTCCCTCGCCCTCCCCGCCGACGGCATCTACGCCACCTGGGCTATTGTGGAAGGCAAACGGTTGCCCTCGGCCACCAGCATCGGCACTCGCCCCACCTTCGGCCCCGGCGACCGCACCATTGAGACCTTCATCATCGACTTCCATGGTCAGCTCTACGGCCAGCCTATGTCCCTGGAGTTCATGGCCCGCCTCCGCGATGAGCAGCGCTTCGACTCCGTGGAGGCCCTGGTGCAACAGATGCACAAGGACGTGGAGCAGGCGCGAGAGGTGCTGGAGCGATCCTGAGGGGGCCCTTCCCACAAACATGGAGAACCTGAGGAAGAGGGAGGCATCATGATAAAGCTTTGGGTCGTTCTTGTAGTCCAAGCCCTGCTGGTTTTGTTTCTCTTCATACGTGTAGAAACCCTGCAACAAAGGCCAGAACTGACTACATCCGAAGGTCCGATTATAGACTATGGCCACGGTTGGCGTTCATTCGCCTATTACCATAGTAGTACCGATGATCCCGTAATGTATCTAGCATATAATGTCAATCCTCCTCCTGGGTTTTCGACAAAGATAGACCCGAAAAAGCACGCCTTCTGGATGGCCTTTGAAGCTAGTTATCAAGGCCTAGTTGAGTGGAACCTTGGCCTTCTTACGCCACCTACTCCTTTAATGCCTGACGGTATTGATCAAAGGATAATGCAAGTGGAAATCCCCTACGACGGCAGTGGAGGATACTGGTCGTTCCGAGGACGGAAGGTATGTGCAGATATATACACAGGAGAAGGCCGAATGGGATGTTTCAGCTTCGATGAACGAGCCCTAAAGTTGTATCCCTCAAATCCGGATGGTGGTCCGTGGCCAAGCTACAAGCTCGAATACGCTGCTAAAACACCTCAGGGAGGAATAGTTAAGGCTTATTGGCAACTAGAGCCGAATGGGGATATGGCCCTTTATAACAACCAGGGGGTCAAGGTGTTCTCTTTAGATCAGAACGGAAAACCGCTGATGAGTCCCTAACGAATAGGCGGTGCTCGACAAGAAGTATAATTGGAGGAGCGCAAGTTCGACTCCGCCGAGGCCCTGGCCGAGGCCCTGGTGGAGCAGATGCGGGAAGACGTGGCCCAGGCGAGGGGAGTACTTAACAGAAACAAAGTGCTCTGACTCTCGATCCCAAACGCATCCAGGGAGAATGACAGTGGTTGGAAAGACAATCCGAATTGACCCAATGAGTTTTGTCTCAATTTTCATCGAGGCGTGCCGTGGTGAACGTTCCCTCGCAAGTGGCACAGGTTTTATTGTGCAAAAGAGTGGGAGATCTTTTCTCGTAACAAACTGGCACATGTTAGCAGGGAGAGATCCACGGACCTCTAGACCCCTGGCCGAGACCGGAGAGATACCCGACAAGTTAGCTATTTGGCACCACATTAGGGATAAACTAGGTACTTGGGGGAGGAGATTCGTACCATTAACCCGTCCGGACGGCTCCCCTGCCTGGCTAGAGCATTCCCTTAGTAGAAAAGTTGATGTCGTTGCATTGCCGTTAACTGTGGACGAGGAGGTCACACTATATCCCCTTGATCTCGGGTTGGCTAACACTGACCTAATGATCTCCCCATCGGAGGCGGTCTCCATTATAGGCTTCCCATTCGGGCTCTCAGCAGGTGGTAGGTTCCCGATTTGGAAGACTGGGCACGTGGCATCCGACATCGACCTCGACTACGATGGCCTACCTATTTTTCTGATCGATGCGACTACCAAACCAGGCATGTCTGGTTCCCCAGTAATAGCCCGTAGATATGGCTGGTATCTCAGTTCTGAGGGCTATCAGGGCGGTTCGGATGCCACTCGGTTTCTAGGTATTTACAGCGGTCGTATACATGAGTCTGCTGATGTAGGTTCCGTTTGGAAACCGGAGGTTCTAAATGAGATAATTCGTTAGACGAAGCAGTATAGTAACACTAGTCCCGACCTATCGGGACTAGAAAGTCGGAAGAATCATAATGCCCCTGGATAAGAAAACCCTGCACCGCATAACCCGCCGCGGCATGCCCGAGATCATCGCCGAGGAGGAGTTCGTCCGCCTCCTCCAGGAGGGGAAGCCGCTGCGCCTGAAGATGGGCTTCGACCCGTCACGGCCCGACATACACCTGGGCCACGTGGTGGGCCTGCGCAAGCTCCGCCAGCTCCAGGAGCTGGGCCACCAGGTCATCCTCATCGTCGGCGACTGGACCGCCCAGATCGGCGACCCCAGCGGCCAGTCCATCACCCGCCCCATGCTCACCGCCGAGGAGGTCCGCGCCAACGCCGAGACCTATATGCGCCAGTTCTTCAAGGTCGTGAACCAGGAGAAAACCCAGACCGTCTGGCAGAGCGAGTGGTTCGGCAAGTTCACCCTGGCCGACGTGCTGCGGCTGACCAGCAAATTCACGGTGGCCCAGATCCTTCACCGCGACGACTTCTGGAAGCGCTGGGAGGCCAGCCGCCCCATCGCCGTCACCGAGCTCCTCTACCCCCTCCTCCAGGCCTACGACTCGGTCATGGTCCGGGCCGACGTGGAGTTCGGCGGCACGGACCAGAAGTTCAACCTCCTGGTGGGCCGGGAGCTTCAGGCCATGATGGGCCAGCGCCCCCAGCAGTGCTTCCTGGTCCCCATCCTGGTGGGCACCGACGGCGTCCACAAGATGAGCAAGAGCCGAGATAACTACTGTATAGCCGTCGACTTGCCCCCCAACGACATGTACGGCAAGGTCATGTCCCTTCCCGATAACTGGTTCCCAGGGTTGGAGGCGAAACTCGATAATGCTCTTTTCGCCGTTGCCCCAGATGAAAGGCCGGCTAGCAGACCACTAGGCCCACAGCCCACAGAAAGCCTAATCTTGCGTTACTTCGAGCTCCTCACCGACGTGCCAGACGAGGAGCTGGCCCAGATGAAGCTCGACATGGAGGGTGGCGCCCTGAACCCCATGGCGGCCAAGAAGCGCCTGGCCTGGGAGATAGTGGCCCAGTTCCACGGCAAAGAGGCCGCCGGGGCCGCCCAGCGCCACTTTGAGCGGACGGTTCAGAAGGGTGAGGTTCCTGAAGGAGTTCCGAAGGTAGAGTTCTCTCGCACCAAACCTCTCGAAGGCCCCAATAACGACTTGATTGCAGCGGTAGGGGCCTCGTCCCGGGGACCGGGGGCTAGCATTGGCCGGCCAGAGCCTCGGGATAAAGCTGATAGGCTTTACATCGATCTCATACGCCTCATGGTCAAGCTCGGCGTAGTCTCCAGCCGAAGCGAAGCGAAACGCCGCCTTGAGCAAGGGGCAGTGGAGATTGACGGCAAGGTAGTGAAACAATCCGTGTATCCAATTACTCGAGGAGAAACCGACGTATCCTTTCAGTATCCTGAAATCATTAGGGTCGGAAAGCTTCGGTACGTGCGCCTAGTAGCTAAGGATTGAGCCGTATTGGCAGCAAGTCCGCTGAACATAGAATTCTCCCCTCACGCAAAGGCGAGGATGGCTCAAAGAGATGTTAGAGAAGCGCGGGTCGTCGAAGCTCTAGCTGGTCCTGAACAAACCCTTGAAGGCCTCCGCAACAGAAAACTGGCCAGGCGGAGCTTCGGCCACCGGATACTGGAAGTCGTGTATACTAAAGAGGTTGGAGTGGTCATCGTTATCACGGCCTATTGGCTACCCGGAGAAAGGCTATGAAGATCACCTACGATCCCAAAGCTGATGCCCTCTATATCCAGTTCCAGAAGGGCAAAGCCAAGCAGACACGCAAGTTAGATGGGGGCCTCCTTGTCGATTTCGACGAAGATGGAAAGGTGTTTGGGATTGAGATAATAGGCGCTTCGGAGAGGATGTCCCTTAAAGAACTGGGCTGCATTAGCCTGGAACTCCCCATCGCTGTGCCCTGAGGCCGCCATGCCGCGCGCCCCGCGCACCTTCCGCCAGGCCCGCCCCGAGCGGGCCAACCCTCGGAAGGCCCTATCTCCCCCACCGAAGCCCACGGAAAAGGTGGCCAAGAGAGAGGAGAAGCGCCGCCGCTGGATCACCCGCCGTGGCAAGACCTAGTGTGGTGAATCAGAAAACCGCTGCAAAATGTCATTCTTGTATCTTTGAAGAGGGTGGTGGGAAGACCGGTGTCATTCTAGGGCAGCAAGCCCGTTGCTCAGATAGGTCTCCCTCACACCCTTGCAGC
>JACPCK010000001.1 GCA_016179845.1 Chloroflexota bacterium
ACAATCAAGACGGCATCTGAGGAGCGCAGCGACCGAAGAATCCGCACCCTGCTCACACGATGTTGCGGAACAATGAAAACACCTTGCCCCAGCCCCCAGTAGGCAGTTGCGCCAGCCTACCTGGAGACGTACAATTTAGCCTTGTGAGTACAGAAGGTACAGAAAGGGCTACTGAAGAGGCTGTCCCGGCCCGCACTGTTGAACCCACGGCCCAGGAACGTAGGGGGCATCTCCAGCTCCGGACCTTCAGCTCCCTGGAGCACCGGGACTTCCGCTACTTCTGGGCCAGCACCTTCTTCGCCAGCGCTGCCCAGTGGATCCAGCAGATAACCATAGGCTGGCTCGTCTACCAGATGACGGGCTCCGCCTTCCTTCTGGGAGCCATCAATGGCGTGAGGGCCCTACCTTTCCTCTTCGTCAGCCCCATCGCCGGTGTCCTCGCCGACCGCTTTGAGCGCAGAGGTCTCCTGGTCGGCACCCAGGTGGCGCTGGGCGTGCTGGCCATCCTTTTCGCTGTCGGCGTCCAGACCGGCCGCATTGAGGTATGGCACATCTTCCTATTCTCCCTCCTCACTGGTGTCGCCTGGACCTTCAACCAGCCAGCCCGCATGGCCATCTTGCCCAACCTGGTGCCCAGGGCCCAGCTCATGAACTCCATGTCCCTCACCTCCGCCTCCTTCAACGTCACCAGGATCATCGGCCCTGCTGTCGGGGGTCTTCTAATAGCCTTCGTGGGAGCAGCGGGGAACTTCTACCTTCAGGCAGGCCTCTACGTGCTGGTCATCCTGATGGTGCTGCCCATCCGAATCCCTCCTGTGGGCCAGGAGGCCCGCAGCCGCTCTATGATGGAGAACCTGGCGGAGGGAGCTCGCTATGTGACTCGGGAGCGCCTCATCCTGACCCTGGTGCTGCTGGGACTCATGCCCTCTATCTTGATCATGCCCTACATGTCCCTGATGCCAGCCTTCGCCAAGGATACCCTGGGCCAGGGACCCGAGGGCCTGGGTTTCCTCATGGCAGCCGCCGGCGTTGGCGCCCTCGTTGGCATGCTGACTCTGGCCTCTCTCGGCGATGTCCGTCGCAAGGGCCTGCTGATCCTGTGGTGCGGCGTACTGATGTCCCTTGGCCTCATCTTCTTCTCCCGCTCTACTATCCTCCCTGTAGCCATCGTCTCCCTCATGCTCCTGGGGGCCTTCTCCATGAGCTTCATGTCCACCAACAACGTCATCATCCAGACCATCATCCCCGACAACCTGCGCGGTCGCATCATGAGCATCTACAACCTGGACTGGGGCCTCATGCCCCTGGGCAGCCTCATAGCCGGCCTGATAGCAGAAGAATGGGGCACACCCAACGCCCTCACAATCTTCGGCCTGCTCAGCCTGATCATCGCCGTGGTGGCCCTGCTTCGCATCGGCAGCCTGCGCAGAGCCTAGCCCGGCGCAGCTTGCCAGCTTCCCATTACACACCCTTACCATGGGCGTTCTCCCCTATCCCGCTCATGATTGCAAAAGATCGTCGCTTCCTGGTGCCGCGGAGGGCCTAGCAAGGGTAGCAGGCGGTAGCCAATACCTGCAAAGCTAAGAACGCCCGATCCGCAAAGCTGATCGTATTGCCGAGCTTAGAGAAGGACAAACGAAGCAATACCTGCGCAGGCAAGATTTGAAACGAACCTAGGGCGACGGACTGAAACGGAGAAGGCGTGTGGAGAACTTGACCTCTCCCACCCACAGGTAGCTTCCGTCGAAGGCAAAGCTGAAGGGTAAGAAGATCGTAGGGCGTCCTGGATGTTGCGCCAGATGTGCACGCGGTTGTTGCCGTCTAGCAGGAAAAAGTGGCCTCCGGCCGCGCCTGCCGCCCCTACACCGTTATAGATGCCAGCACCCCCGATAGAGACCGGCTTGGCGACCGCGCTCAGGGTGTCCACCTGATAGATAAGGGCCTTGTGCTTGAAGGGCTGCGGCACTGTCAAGTAGGCGCCATCGCTGGACAGCTTCCCAGGCTCCTCAACATCAAGGACAAAGGCTGGCTCCGAGTTCTGAGATGGAATCCCTTTCCAGACGTAGACCTTGTTGGTGCCGGAGTCGGCCAGATAGAAGTACTTGTCGTCCATGGCCACGCCCACCAGATGCCCGAAGCGGACACTGCCGACCGCCCCGACGAACATGAGGTCCGGCAAGCCGCCAGCGACAGGGAGCTGCTTCCAGATGTAGACTGTTCTTTCGCCAGCCAGGGCCAGGTTGTCCTTCCAGAGGGCTATGTCTTCTGTCCCACCGGCCACGTCATAGACGATGTCGGGGTGGGCGCCGCTCTGGTCAGGCAGGTTCTTCCACACATAGAGCTTCCCGTCAAAGCCGGAGCTAACGAAGAGGCTCTTGCCATTGGAGGCAACGACGCCATTCTGCATGATGAAGTTGGTCTCCAGGGTATTGGTGGCGAGGTCTGGGCTACCGATGGCGAAGTCGGGCGCCTGGTCCGCTCGTGTAGGGATAGAGTTGTAGCCCACCACCATGTTGCCGTTGCCGCAGGAGACGTAAAGCCTGTTCCCCGCGGCCGCTACACCTTCGTAGTCCCCCGGACCCCAGCAGGGCAATCTGGTGAGTGTGAGGTCAGGCGCATCGTTGGCATCCTGCGTCAAGGAATTCCAGATGCGCAGGGTACTGTCCATAGTGACAAGCTTCCCATCTGATGTGAAAGCCCCGCGGAACCAGCCGGTGTTATAGGTCAGGTAGAAGTCGAAAGGCTGGTCGTCGGCGGTGGGGAAGGTCTTCCAGAAAAAACTCCCGGTCGGGGGTTGCCCCTCGACTACAGCATTATGGTCGCCAACGATGAGGGACCTGCCATCGCTAGTGACCTGCCTGGGGGTGCCCAGCTTCCCACCGCCCTTCAGCAAGAGGTCCGCGGGCTGGTTGTCCTTAGTTGGGAAGGTGTTCCAGATGAGAACGCTACGAGAGCTTGATACGGCCAGCTTCTCTCCGTTGGTCCAGACTCCCCACGGCCAGATCAACCGGCTCTTGCTCGGTTCTATGCCGCCTTCGTAATTGGCCAATCCCCCGATGACCAGGTCGGCGGGCTGACCGTTCTTGGTTGGGATGCTGTTCCAGATGAGGACGCGATAGTTGTAGGAGTCGGCCACCACCAGGCGCTTGCCATCGCTGGAGACACTCACTGGCCAGTTCATCTGGTCCCGCCCTATGCCCGGGTTGTTGGTGATGAAGTCCTTCTGCCCTAACACCAGGTCCGGAGGGACGTTGCCCGTTGGGAGGGTGTTCCATACCAGCACCCGGTTATTGAAGGTGTCTGACAGGAAGAGGCGAGTTCCATCGCTGGCGATGCCTGACGGGTGGTTGAACATCAGAGGCCCGCCAGCGTTGTTGAAGTCAAACCCCGACAGCAGGGTGTCGGCGTTCTGGCCGGTCTTGAAAAAGCCGGAGGTATTGCCACTGGCTACTTTGTAGGTGGAATCCACGAGCTTTACCTGTACCGACAACGGGGCAGGCGATATGCCGAGGCGCAGCAAACATACATTAGCCTTGTCTTTGTCCCCGCCGCCGGGGGTCTCGCGCCCTGACCGGAAGGCATCCAGCCTCGCCTGGCCAAAGAAGCCAGCGGCGCAGCCGTCGAATCCTGCCGGCGCAGGGATTCTCCCGGTCAGGACCCAGTCGGCAACGCCAGCCGGATAGCGCTGCCGCGCCTGCTCCACCTCGGCTGTGGAGGCCCACTGTGCCGACAACAAGGCAGGCGATATGCCGAGCCGCAGCAGACAAACGGCTGCCATGTCATTGTCCTTGCCGCCAACCGCCTCGCGCCCTGACCGGAAGGCCTCCAGCCTTGCCTGGCCGATGAGGCCCGCGGCGCAGCCGTCGAATCCTGCCGGTACCGAGATGGTGCCGAGCAAGACCCCCCCAGTAAGGTTGGCCTCATATCGCTGCCGCGCCTGGTCTACCTCGGCTCCGGAGGGCTGCGCCACCGGCGTTGCCGTGGGGGTGGGAATGGGTGTGGGGGTTGGAGTGGGGGTAGGTGTGCGCGTCGGCGTAGGGGTCGGGCTAGGTGTCCTGGTAGGCGTAGGAATCGGAGTCGGCGTTGGAGTTGATCTAGGGGTTGGTGTAGGTGTAGGAGTAGGCATTGGAGTGAACGTAGGCGTTGGAGCTAGAGTAGGCGTAGCCGTAGCGGTAGGTGCAGGCGTCGGTGTGGGCTGAGGTTGCTGGCATCCTACTAGTAGTACGCTAACCATGAGGACCAGGATGCACACCGTCTGCGACGAAGCGCGAGTTCTCATGTGCCTACTTCCACGGCGAGTGTTAGCCTGCCACAGTGTAGTTGAACCCTCGGTGATTATACAAGCAGAACGGGCCAGATCGGGCTCCAGGTTGGCAATACCGCAATCTCGCTCAAGGGGAGTTAGCTCGGCATACGAATTTTCGCGAAATCAGTGCATTCAGCTTACCAACGCAGATGCCCCTCGAAATCCGCAAAGCTATGCCGCGCTTGCGCAACCGTAAGCGGGGCGGGCTTTTCCCGGAAATGTCCTGGCCGCAAACCTGGCCGCATGCTCGTGGAGTATTTTGCTGTCGGAAACATGTTATATTAGACGGCGCAAAGATAGTGATCGCTGCATTTGGCCTTGAGCACTCCTAAAGACTACACCGTCTCCCTCCACTATGACCGGCGGCTCTATGGGCAGGACATCGCCGGCTCGGTAGCCCATGCCCGCATGCTGGCCCGCCAGGGCATCGTTTCGGACAAGGACGCCGAGCTTATCGTCATGGGCCTCACGGCCATCCGCCAGGAGATAGAGGGGGGGGCCTTCCCCTGGAGGCCGGAGCTGGAGGACATCCACATGAACATTGAGGCCCGCCTCCACGAGAGGATCGGCGATGCCGCAGGCAAGCTTCACACGGCCCGCTCCCGCAACGACCAGGTGGCCACGGACATGCGTCTCTTTGCCAAGGAGGCCATCCAGGAGACGGCCAAGGGCCTGCGGGCCCTCCAGAAGGCCCTCCTGGACCAGGCCGAGGCAAACCTCAGCGTCGTCATGCCGGGCTACACCCACCTGCAACGGGCCCAGCCAGTCCTTCTTGCTCATCACCTGCTGGCCTACTTCCACATGCTGGAGCGGGACGTGGAGCGGTTCCGCCAGGCCTACCAGCGTGCCGATGTGCTACCGCTGGGCAGCGGCGCCCTGGCCGGGGTGCCCTATCCCATCGACCGGGAGTTCGTGGCCGGGGAGTTGGGCTTCAGCCGCATATCAGAGAACAGCATGGACGCGGTGGCCGACCGGGACTTCCTCCTGGACTATCACTCGGCGGCGGCCACGTGCATGATGCATCTCTCCCGCCTGGCTGAGGAGGTGGTGCTGTGGTCGTCGGAGGAGCTGGGCTTCGTGCGGCTGGCCGAGGAGTACACCACCGGCTCCAGCATCATGCCGCAGAAGCGCAACCCGGACTTCGCCGAGCTGGCCCGGGGCAAGACGGGGCGGGTCTACGGGCACCTGATGGCCCTTCTTACGGTGCTGAAGGGCCTCCCCCTGACCTACAACCGGGACCTCCAGGAGGACAAGGAGGGGTTCTTCGACACGGTGGACACCCTCCAGGCGACTGTGGGGGCCTTCACGGGGATGGCCCGAACCATGCAGGTGGACGCGGATCGGTGCCGTCGTGCCGCCGAGGGGGGCCTGATGCTGGCCACGGACCTGGCCGACTACCTGGCGAGGAGGGGGGTGCCTTTCCGCCAGGCCCATGGGATTGTGCGGGAGCTGTGCGGCTACGCCTTGAAGGAGGGGAAGGCCCTCAAGGAGATCGGCCTGAAGGAGTACCAGCGCTTCTCGCCCCTGTTCCAGGAGGATGTGCTTACCATAACGGTGGAGAGCTCGATAGCAGCCAGGGATGTGCCCGGGGGCACAGCGCCCAAGAGGGTGAGGGCGGCCTTGCTGCAAGCCAGGAAGACCGTGGAGAAAGCCTTTGACTAGGCCGGCAATCAAGCTGGCGCCCTCTATCCTGTCGGCGGACTTTGCCCGCCTGGGGGAGGCCGTGGCCCTAGCCACCAGGGGCGGCGCCGACTACATCCATGTGGACGTGATGGACGGCCACTTCGTGCCCAACATCACCTTCGGCCCCTCTGTGGTGGCAGCCATACGTCCTTACACTCACCTTCCGCTGGAATATCCTGACGATCCACGTGGAGGCGGTGACGCACCTGCACAGGGTAGTGTCTCAGATACGGGAGGCAGGCATGCGCCCCGGCGTTGTCCTCAACCCGGCCACACCCGTATCTGCGGCAGAAGATGTACTGCCCTACGTAGACATGGTGCTTTTGATGACGGTGAATCCGGGCTTCCCCGGCCAGGCCTTCATTCAGGGAATGGAGGAGAAGGTGGCCCGCATGCGGCGCCTGCTGGACGAGAGGGGGCTCTCTACCGAGCTGGAGGTGGACGGAGGCGTCAAAGCGCATAATGCCTCCATGCTGGCTAAAGCTGGAGCTACGGTACTGGTGGCGGGCTCAGCGGTGTTTGACGCTCCGGATGGAATAGAGGCTGCCATCGGCCAACTGCGGGCCAGCGTAGGGGAGCTTTAGCTCGGGATTCTTTCCCCCGACTGAAGTCGGGGCTTGCCAGTGGCAGGGTGTGAAAGGACGCTCATGGTTCGGCAAGCTCAGCAATACCTGCATTACTTCTGGTCAGGTTGCAGGGATTGCACGGGTTAAGGTACCATGAGGCGGGCAATACCTGCAATCCTGCACCCGTTGCACGAAGCCACGAGCCTAAGGTCCGTAGAGGCGAGTCGTACGTATCCCACGGCTTACTCTGGTTCGAATCCCCATTGGTGGAGCATCGGGAACAATAGGCAGAACCTTTTCGGTAGCTTTGGCTTTGCCTTAGATAACCCCAAACTAGCGGCCTAGGGAGGGCTTTGCATCAAAAGTCCCTCAGGCACGAGCGATTGCTTCCCCACCCACCCGCCCCAGAGCCCGGCAGGAAACCGGAGGTTTCCGGCACCTTCCCAAGGTCTTGGTCAAGGCCCCTAGAGAGTGAGACGCATCACGTGTCGCCGGGTTCCTGCAGTCCCTACTTCTCGAAAGCCCGCAGCTTCAAAGGAGGAGACGAACCCCATGAACCTGTAGCTCGGCGAGTCAGGATCAACGGGATAGGCCTCAACTACGGTTGCGCCTTTCGCCCTGGCGCGCTCCACAGCGGCTGCGATAAGCCGTCGAGTAACTCCCTGGCGGCGAAGCTTCCGTGACACAAAGAAGCACACCAACGACCAAACGTTGCTAGAGTCATCAGCCGGATCATCTTTGTCGCCAAGGTCCCGATAAGTGGCACGGGGAGCAATTGAGCACCACGCAACCGGCTCTCCATCCACGTACCCAAGGATGCCCACAGGTATCCCTTCCCGCACTCTACTCTCCAGGGCAGCCTTCTTCGCTCGACTATCGGTCCGGCTCGCTCCTCGGTCCATCGAACGCCATACCATGCACCAACAGTGCTTGGGTCCTCCTGGTGCCTCAAAGAGCCGCTCCAAGTCACCCCATCGGTCGGGCGTGACTTCGTGGAAGACGAACTGATGAGTCATGAGACTTTGTCCCAGTGTAACCTCAAGCGCCTTAAAGGCCGAACTAGAATATGGCTGCTCGCACTAGTTTAGCGGAAGTTTCTTGGTGGGCCGTCAGGGATTCGAACCTTCCTGGCTACTCTACCATTATGCAGCGGTCCCGCTCAAGGGTGGACGAAGGCCCATTAAGCTTTCCAATACCTGCAAAGCTAATTGGTATACCGACGTTATCCAACCATGAGCGGGAGAGGAGCAGGGGCTCCTTCAGACTCTGGGTAAGCTTCTCTTAGATGTGGACCAGCCGGGCGCCGTAGATGTGGGGGATGGCTCGGATCTTGTTCTGGACCTCCTCTGGCATGGGGTCGTCCAGGCCGAGGATCATGGTGGCGCGGCCGCGGGGCTCCAACCGGCCCACTTCCATGAAGCTGATGTTGATATCGTGCTGGCCGGTAAGGGTGCCCACCGCGCCGATAAGGCCCGGGCGGTCCCGGTGGTCGATGAAGAGCATGTAGGGGGTAGACGGCACCAGGTCTAGCCAGTGCTCTCCCACCCGCACAACGTGGGTCTCGCCGCGCATGTGAGTTGCGGAGAGGCGGGCCACGCCTCCCTTGGCGTCGATCTCGATGGTGAGGAGGCTGGAGTACTGCTCCGGTGCGGGGCCCTTCTGCTCCAGAATCTTGAGGCCCCTTTCCTGGGCCACGAAGAGGGCGTTGACCAGGTTGACGCGCTCTGCGGTGACGGGTTGCAGGAGGCCCATGACCGCGGCGGCCTTGAGGATGGTGACGTTGTAGCGGGAGATGTCCCCTTCATAGGTGAGGGTTACCGAGTTGATGGGGCCGTCAGCCAGTTGGGACGCCAGCCTGCCGACGGTGTTGGCCACCTGGACGTAGGGGGCGACGACTCCCTCGGTCTCGGGCACGACGGAGGGTGCATTCACGGTGTAGCGGGCGGCCTTGCCGCGCAGCACCGCCAGGACCTGCTCGGCGGCCTCCACGGCCACGTCCCGCTGGGCCTCGAAAGTGGAGGCGCCCAGGTGGGGAGTGACGATGACCTTGGCGTGAGCCACCAGGGCGTTGTCCTTGGGAGGCTCCTGGGAGAAGACATCCACGGCAGCGCCGGCCACGTGGCCTGAGTTCAGGGCCTCTAGCAGGGCCGCTTCGTCTATCAGGCCGCCACGGGCGACGTTGATTATGCGCACGCCCGGCTTCATCTTGGCGATCTCCTGTCCGCTGACGAGGCCTCGGGTGGTGCTGGTGAGAGGGGTATGGATGGTAATGAAGTCGGACTCGCGGAGGAGCCGGTCCAGCTCCACCAACTCCACGTTGAGGCGGCTGGCGTACTCCTGGGATACGAAGGGATCGAAAGCCAGGAGGCGCATGTGGAAGCCCTGGAGACGCTGGGCTACCTCGCTGCCGACGCGGCCGAGGCCGAGGATGCCGAGGGTCTTGCCTCGCACCTCCACGCCCATGAAGTCGGAGCGGCGCCACTCGCCGCGGCGCATGGAGGCGTCGGCCTGGGGGATATGACGGGCCAGGGCGAAGAGGAGGGCAACGGTGTGCTCGGCGGCGGCCATGATGTTGCCCGTGGGGGCGTTGACGACGGCCACTCCCAGGCGGGTGGCGGCCTCCAGGTCTATGTTGTCCACGCCGACACCGGCCCTGGCCACGACCTGTAGCTTCTTGGCCCTCTCAAGGACGTCGGCGGTGACCTTGGTCTCGCTGCGGACGACGAGGGCGTCGTAGTCGCCGATGATCTGGAGCAGCTCCTCCTTGGGGAGCCGGAGGCGGACATCGACCTTAAGGTCGGGCTCCTTCTCCAGGAACTTCAC
>JACPCK010000020.1 GCA_016179845.1 Chloroflexota bacterium
TGCCTCCAACCTAACGGGCACTGCTGACACTCCTTGGGAGGTAGCCAGCCCGGCCTTACGACAACCCGAGCGCCCACCTTCTCCAGCACCTCCACAGCCAAGCAGGGTGCCAACCCCACCACGTTAAGGTAGCACCCGCGGACCTCCTCGACGGGGCTGAAGGACACGTCCTGGACCCCGTAGGCGCCTGCCTTGTCCATGGCCAGGCCCGACCCCACGTAGGCCCTCACCTCGTCCTCTCTGTAGCTGCGCATGGTCACAGTGCTCTCGTTGAAAGCGATGTGCCACGCCCCTGAGGACACGTCCACACCGGCCACGCCGGTGATAACCCGGTGCGTGCGCCCGCGCAGCCTCATCAGTATACGGAAGGCCTCCTCCTCACTCTGGGGCTTGCCCATCACCTCTCCTTCAAGGACCACCACTGTGTCCGCTGCCAGGACTACCCCTTCGTGAAGGGACTCTGCTACTTGACGGGCCTTGGCCAGGGCAATCTGCTGGGCCATCTCCTCAGGAGACGCCCCATGCTGCGCTATCTCATCGCCCTCCGACGGCACTACGTTGAACGGGATGCCCATCTGGCTCATGATCTCCCTCCTCCTTGGGGAGGCCGACGCCAGTATGATGGGCTTGTGCTCGGAGCGGCGCCTCAGAAAGGCAAGACACTCCACATGGTGGGTCTGGGGGAACATGTCCAGGGGTTGCACAGCCTCAACCTGGAACGCCGAAGAGAGGAACCCCAGGTCCCGGGCCAGGGTGTCCGGGTCACAGGAGACGTAAACTGCCCGGGTTGGCATGAGTCGGCAGACCGCCTGCAATGCCCTGGGGTGACAACCCGCGCGGGGCGGGTCGAGCACCAGAACATCCGGCGTCCCTTCCATAGTCCCCAGAATATCCTCCACCTTTCCCAGGCAAAAGTCCAGGTTCTCGATGCCCTCAGCATTTCCCCGGGCGTCCTTCACAGCCGCCGAGGACTCCTCGATGGCGGTCACCCGACGGCAGTAGGGTGCTAGCAGAATGGTCAGGGTGCCCACTCCACTGTAGGCGTCCACCAGCCACTGTCTCCCGGACAGGCCAAGGCCCTGGCGCAACAGGGAGACCATGCTATCCGCCTGGGCCGTGTTCACCTGGAAAAAGGACGGCGAAGACACCCGCAGCCGCCGCCCCAGGAGGGCCTCATGGTAGCTGGGCTGTCCCGTAGCCAAAGGCACCTGATCCAGTCGAGGCTGGATGAGGTGCTCTCCAGTGTTGACACCGTAGCGAACGGAGAGCTGGGTTGTCTCGGCGCACCGCCCCTGGAGCTGGGAGAGGATGCTGTTGATCCCGTCGGCCATGATGAGACACCGGTCAATGGGCAGAAACCGCCTGGTGCGCCGGTGAACAAAGCCCGCCTGCCCCCGTCGGACAGTGAAGCGGGCGTGGTTTCTATACCCCAGGGTTTGAGGGCTAGGCAATACGGGCCCTATGGCAACGTCCCCTAGCTGGGGCACCCTGTCAAGGGCCCTCTTCACAAGGGAATGCTTCAGCTCCAGTTGGTGCTGGTAGCTTATGTGCTGCCACTGACACCCGCTACAGGGGCCAAAGTACGGGCACGGCGGAGCGGTCCGGTGGGGCGAAGGCTTCAGAACCTCCACCACCTGGGCGAAAGCAACGCCTTTGCGCCTCGCAATCACCTGGACCAGGACCTCCTCGCCGGGTATTCCACCCGAAACACAGAAGGTCTCCGCCGCAGCGCGGGCCTCGCATTCTCCCAGGGAGTTCATCTCACCAAGGGTAAGGCGCAGCACAACGCTTCCCGACTCCATCGGGCCCCAGCTACCAGTCCTCGCCGAAGCGCAGCCGCAGCAGCACCCTCAAGGCTGTGAGGCCATCGCGCCAGCGTATCTTCTTGCCTTCGCGGGCCGTACGGGTGCGATAGGATACGGGCACCTGAAGGATGGAGACCTTCCGCCGTAGCAGCCTTCCCGTTATCTCGGGCTCAATCTCAAACCGGGAGGCCTTCAACGGAAGGGCCTTTATCACGTCAGCGCGGAAGCACTTGTAGCCGACCTCCATGTCCTTCAGCCGAGAGCCATACAGGAGGTTGGTCACCCCTGTAAGAAAACCGTTCCCCAGATAGTTTACCACAGAGCCCCGGATATCCCGCTTGGCCCAGATTCGATAGCCGTACACTACTGAAGCCCTGCCATCGGCTATGGGCTCCACCAGCTTGGGATAGTCCGCAGGGTCATACTCCAGGTCCGCATCCTGGAATAGGACGATTTGCCCCGAGGCCTCACGTAGGCCGGTACGTAGGGCAGACCCCTTCCCCCTGTTCGTGTCGTGCCGGATCACTCGTATCTCATCGTCTGCAAGCTGCTCCAGGAAGTCACCGGTGCCGTCGGTGGAGCAGTCGTCCACTACAAGTATCTCCTTCGCGTAAGGGCTCCCCTTCACCTGACGCAGAACGCCCTGGATTGTGGGGCGTTCGTTAAAGACGGGCACTATGATGGAGAGCTTGAAGGGTCGCCCTAGGGGTTCCATAGACCAGACCAGCAGGCCGGAAGCTATGTCATGACGGTGCGAAACCAGGCTATGGTCTTTGTCAGGCCCTCCTCTAGGCCCACCTTCGGCTCCCAGCCCAGGAGCTCCCTGGCCCGTCCTATGTCTGGCTTTCGTCGCTGGGGGTCGTCCTGAGGCAGAGGCCTGAAGACGATGGAGCTGCTGCTGCCCGTTAAATCCCGCACCCTCCGGGCCAGTTCAAGAACAGTCATCTCCTGGGGGTTCCCCAGGTTCACCGGCAGGTGATAGTCGGCGCCCATGAGGGCGTATATCCCAGCTACCATGTCCGAAATATAGGAGAAGCTCCGCGTCTGAGAGCCATCACCGAAGACGGAGATGGGCTGCTGAGAGAGGGCCTGCATAATGAAGTTGGGGATCACCCGGCCATCCTTGAGGCGCATTCGAGGCCCGTAGGTGTTGAAGATACGGGAGATGCGAGTATCTATGCCGTGAATCCGGTGGTAGGCCATCGTCAGGGCTTCGGCGAAGCGTTTCGCCTCGTCGTAGACGCTGCGCGGGCCAATGGGGTTCACGTGACCCCAGTACCCCTCAGGCTGGGGGTTTACCTCCGGGTCGCCGTACACCTCCGATGTGGAGGCCAGGAGAAAGCGGGCCCCCTTCGCCTTGGCCACCCCCAGGGCCTTGTGGGTGCCCAACGCCCCCACCTTGAGGGTCTGGATCGGGAGGTTCATGTAGTCCACGGGGCTGGCCGGTGATGCAAAGTGCAGCACGTAGTCCAGGGGCCCCTCTACGTCCAAGTGCTCCGTTACGTCCTGCCTGACGAGAGAGAAACCAGGTCTGCCCTCCAGTTGGAGCAGGTTCTGCGGAGTGCCCGTAGCGAAGTTGTCAATGCAGATAACCTCGTGCCCCTTTTCCATGAGCATGTCGCAGAGGTGAGAGCCAATGAAGCCCGCCCCGCCGGTGATCAGAAGTCGCACCGCCGCTACCTTCCCACCCCGTAGTACTCGAACCCTGCCGCCCGCACGACTTGAGGCTCCAACACATTGCGCCCGTCCACTATCACAGGTATCGCCATCACCGCCTTGAGCCTGGCGAGGTCCAGATCCTTGTACTCGTCCCAGTCCGTCACGATGACCAGCGCATGGGCCCCCTCGGCGGCCTCATAGGGGTCCTGGCAAAAGCGGACTGACTCTCCCAAGACTTGCCTGGCGTTCTTTATGGCTACCGGGTCCGTGGCTCGGACCCGCGCCCCCTCAGCCACAAGCAGCTGGACCACACCTATGCTGGGGGAGTCCCGGATGTCGTCGGTGTTAGGCTTGAAGGCCAGGCCCAGCACTGCCACCTCCTTGTTCCGCAGCACCCAGAGGGCCTCTTTCACTTTCCTCACCAGGCGGAGCCGCTGGCCCCTGTTGATCTCCTCCACCTCCTTCAACAACCGGAAGTCGTAGCCCAGCTCCTCGGTGATGCGTATGAAGGCAGCCACATCCTTGGGGAAGCAGGAGCCGCCATAGCCTATCCCAGCCTGCAGGAACTCCTGTCCAATTCGGTGGTCCAGACCTACCCCCCGGGCTATCAGATCAACGTCGGCGCCCACCTTTTCGGCAATGGAAGCGATGGTGTTGATGTAGGAGATCTTCATGGCCAGAAAGCAGTTGGAGGCGTGCTTGATCAGCTCGGCGCTGCGGATGTCCGTGACCACCAGGGGAGCTCCCAGGGGCCCGAACAGCTCCCGCAGGAGCCGCTCCGCCCTGGGGGACTCAACGCCCAAGACGACCCGGTCAGGATGAAGAAAGTCCTTGATGGCGGACCCTTCCCGCAGGAACTCAGGCACCGAGGCCACATCAAACTCGACGCCACGGGTGTTGTACAGGCGCAGTGTCCTCTTCAGCCACTCCCCCGTCCTTACAGGCACCGTGCTCTTCTCCACGATAAGCCTGTACTCCTCTAGGTGCCGCGCTATCAGCTGGGCCACCTCCTCCACGCTGGACACATCGGCAGAGCCGTCGGGATTTGAGGGGGTGCCCACCGTGATAAAGATGACCTGGCTGGCCTTCACCGCCTCGCCGATACTCGATGTGAAAATGAGGCGACCTTCCTTCTGTTGACGCCTCACCATCTCCTCAAGCCCGGGCTCGTAGAGACCCAGGTCCACCTCCCGGAGCTGAGTCACCTTATGCTCCTTGTCCACCCCGATGACCCGATGGCCCATCTGAGCAAAACAGGCGCTGGTGACCAGCCCCACATGCCCAGCTCCAATGACAGCCAGATCCATGAGACCTCCGAAAGGACAATTTCCTGGCGGCCATTATAATAGCAAACCTCTCATCCATTCCACCGTCCCATTAACTCAAGCCCGCCAACCAGCATCCCGGATGGCCTTCTCCATCTGAACCGGCCGCGTTTCTCTTCATGCGCCGCCAGCACCTTTTGTGCCATAATCTCCCTGGGAAGCCCCTTTCAAGGAATGCCCTATGCTCCTCAAGGCTCAGGTTCAGATACTTGCCCGGCAGGAAGCCCTGGAGCTCCTCGGTGTAGCCTCTACAGAGCCTTTCTCCAGAGAGGCGGAGGTGGCCCTGAAGCGCCTGGACCAGGGGCTCATGGACGGCCTCCCCTGGTTCCATGAGGAGCGGGTCCGCCGCGGAGCAGACCCGCAGCGTCTCTTGTCGGGCGCCAAGTCTATCCTCTCCTTTGCCGTCAGCTATTACGTGGCGACGTCTTCGCCCGGACAGGACGGCCAGCCGCTCGGTCGGGTGGCCCGCTACGCCTGGGGTATGGACTACCATCAGGTCTTGAAGGGGCGCCTGAAGGTGCTCATAGAAAAGCTGTCCGCCTGTCTGGGCCGTGTAATCCGCTACAAGGTCTACGTGGACGACGGCCCCATGCTGGACCGGGCTGTGGCCTATCGGGCCGGAGTGGGCTGGTACGGCAAGAACACCAACATCCTGACCCGTCGCCTGGGCTCCTGGGTCTTCCTGGCCCAGGTCCTGACAGACCTGGAGCTGGAGCCTGATACGCCATTGAGAAAGTCCTGCGGGCGTTGCCGCGCCTGCATTCCCGCCTGCCCTACGGGAGCCATTGTGGCCCCCTATGTCGTGGACAACCGGCGGTGCATCTCCTACCACACCATCGAGAACCGGGGGGTCATCCCCAGGGAGATACGCCCCCTCATGGGCGACTGGGTCTTCGGCTGCGACCTGTGCCAGGAGATATGCCCTGTCAACCGCCGGGTGGCCCATACAAAGGAGCCCGCTTTCCAGCCCCGAGAGGGTTTTACCACCCTTGGCCTGTTCGACATCCTTGCCCTGACGGAAGAGGATTTCCAGGGGCGATTCCGGGGCAGCCCTATAAGGCGGGCCACCCGGGTGGGCCTGCAGCGGAATGCCTGCATCGCTTTAGGTAATATCAGCGATACGGCAGCGGTCCCGGCCCTGGCCAGGGCACTGAGAGAGGGCGCAGCCCTGGTGCGCGGCCACGCCGCCTGGGCACTGGGCCTCATTGGAGGAGCAGCGGCCCAAGCGGCCCTCGAAGAGGCCCTTCAAAAGGAGCACGACCCCTGGGTCCAAGAGGAGGCGACCCTGGCCCTGGCTTCGGCCAGCGAAATGGTGCAGTTGGGACCCGCGCTCGCCCGAAAGTGAAACTGCGAGCGCCCTGCTAGGAACGCTTGGCCTCTACATCGGGGCCGAAGGGGCTCCACTCCTGGTTTCCACCTCGGTTATAGTCCGGATTGCGGTATCGCCAGCCGAACTTGTAGGGCCACTCCCACTCGGGGGCAGGCTTGATCTTGAAAAGGCGAGCCGCATTCTCTCCCAGGATCCATTCTACATCCTGCTGCGTGAAGCTGTGCCCGTACTTGGCCGCAGTCTCCGGGAGCTTTCGCCACCAGTTGACCCACGTCCGCCATCCGAAATGGGCACCCGACCGGTCTCCCTGGTACGCTGGGCCAGTGCCGCTGTCGGTGCCGAAGAGGATCCTGAAGGTGCCAGCGACTGACTTGGCCTTGGCCAGCATCGTCACAATGGACGCCTCGTCATTGAAAGCGTTGGAGGGCATGAGGGACTTCTGGCTCTCCAGGCCGTAACCGAAGAGCCAGGCATCGGGCTCTATGTAGCCGCCGCGGGAGCCGGCGATGGTGCGAATGGAGTTCTCGAACCAGTCCAGCTTGGAGTGGCCGGCATGGAGCAGCACCACCTTCAGGTCAGGAAACTCGCAGAGCATGTCGTTGACGTGCATGGGGTCGCTGAAACGGGCGTAGCGGTATCCTCCACCGCTGCCCCACTGGGTGCAGGTAAAGACGGGTAGATCGTTGTCCAGGCAGTACTCGTACATAGGGAAGAGCCTCTCGTCCCAGGGGTAATATCCGCACCCCGGCACCATCTTGAAGCCCTTCAAGCCGTACTCTTCTATGCCTCGCTTGAACAGTTGAAAGGAGTTGGGGCGTCGTACATCCGGTCCGGAGAAGCCCAGGACACGGCCCGGGTACTTGGTCTGTAGCATTTGCAGGTAGGCATGCTTCTCGTCGACGGTGAACTGGCTCTCCTGCCCCCAGTTGATGTCGTAGTCAACGGGCAGCGCCACGATGGTGTCGATGCCCTGGTGGTCCATGGCGGCGATAGTGTAGGCCCCGTCGGGGTCGGACATCCTTTGCTCCTGGCGGGGCACGAGGCTTCTGGCGTCCCTCTGGAATGGAGGCGTCAGGCCGCCGCCGTAGGCCCACCGCATGCATATGTGCCAGGACTGCCGCCAGGGGAAATACTTCCTGTCCGGAGTGCCGCAGTAGGGATGGATGTGGGTATCGATGATCATTGCGCCCTCCTTAGCAGTAGTACAGACGACATTATAGATACCACAACTACGCCAGGTGTCAATCCATTCTTTCTGCAGCCCCTAAGCCCTGGGCAGCTCCGGCGCCGGGGTAAGACTAGCCCTTGGCCACGGGCCGGTCCATGGGGGCCTCAATGCCTTCATAGGACCTGCCTGGGGGTCCTCCAAGGTGTCGACGATGTCCAGGACCGCCGTCTGGGGATGCTCCAGAACGTCTTTCAGGCCGTTGAGGGGGACGGCATTGGCATCATGTCGTCGAAAAATGTTCAGCACCTCATCGTAGCTTCGGCTCTTGAAGACCTCGTCTTTCAGGACGTAGTGGAGGGCGCCCCGGTGGGCCTGCAACCCCTCGGCTATGGCCTCGGCATCCTTCTCCAGGCCCAGGTCCCGGAGGAGGGCTACCCAGTCCGTCCTCTGCCCCATGGCGAGGTACAGGCGTCGGTCACCGACAAGGAAGCCGTGGTTGCGCGGGCTGGTATAGGCTGAGGTGAAGGTGCCATCCCAGGTATCGGGCCCGCTGAGGACAGACCAGGCGGCCTCGCGATAGGTCAGCAAAGTGCCCAGCATGCTTACGGCTACCCGCTGACCACGGCCCCGCCTGGCCCTGTGGAAGAGGGCTGCCAGGGTTCCCAGAAAGGCCATGACGGATGTGCTCAGGTTTGCCACATCGGCGCCAACCCGAAGGGGAGGTCCGCCCACTTCGCCCAGGGAAGCCCAGTACTCGGCCATTGCCTGCACGACCAGCTCGGAGCCGGGTCGCTGCGCGAAGGGGCCCTTCTCCCCGAAGGGGCTAATGGCGCAGTAGACCAGGCGCGGGTTGCTCCGCCTCAGGTCTTCGTAGCCAAGGCCCATCTCCTCGGCCTTCCCTGGGCCCCAGTCTTCGATGAAGATATCTGCGTCTCCCAGGAGGCTGTGCAGGGCGCGGCGCCCCTCCTCTGTGGCCAGGTCCATCACCTTGCCTTCCTTGTTTCGGTTGAGGAGACGGAAGACTGAGCTGGCGCCGTCCTTGCCCCTGGGGGCAAACTGGCGGGAGTAGTCGCCGGAGGGAGGCTCTACCTTGATCACGTGGGCGCCAGCCTCGGCCAGGAGGAGCCCGGTGTAGGGGCCACATAGCCCCTGGGCGACTTCGACAACCTTCAGGCCAGCAAGGGGACGCTGCCCATACGCGATGGCCTCCAGGCCCTTCCTTTCTCCTGGTGGCCCTTCAGCGTGGTTGCCGAAAGCCTTCCAGCCCAGGGAGAGCACCTCCTCCGTGTGCTGGCCTGGCCGCGGCGCGGCGTACAGGGTGGCAGGCGATTCGCTGAAGCGCCAGGGCACGCCACCCACGTACACCATCCCCTGGTGAGGGATGTCCATGTACTCGATGAGGCGGTTCTCTAAAACCTGGGCATGGTTTCTCAGGGTCTCAAAGTCGTAGGGATAGCCGTAGGGGACGCTGTTCCTCTCAAGCTGAATAGCCCACCACCGGGCAGGCTTGGCAATAAAGCAGCCCTGCAGCACCTGGGCCAGCGCGTCCCGGTGTTCTACCCTATCCACGTTTGTGGTGAACCGCGGGTCCTCCAGGAGGTCTGGCTGCCCCAGGGCCTTGCACAGGCCCTGCCACTGCTCCTGGGTCTCTACCCCTACGGCCAGGTAGCGTTTGTCCTGGCACAGGAAGACCTGGTGGGGAGCAGTGCTGCCAGAAGCTGAGCCCAGGGGCCCCGGCACCTGGCCGGTCGTCCAGTATTCGGCCATGCGGCTGATGTGGACGTTGATGGAGCTTGCCAGATGGCTGCATCCCACCTCCTGCCCTCTGCCCGTGCGCTCTCTGGACAGCAGGCCAAGAAGAATGGTGGAGGTGAAGAAGGTGGCGGTAACCAGGTCAAGGTGGTAGCTGTGGCGGAAGAGCTCCGGCTTGCCTCCGGGGTCCCCGTTGAGGCTGGCGAAGCCTGAGAAGGCCTGGGACTGGGGGTCGGCGAAGGGTAGATCGGCCATAGGGCCTTGGTTACCCCATCCGGGACAGGAGCCATAGATAATCCGCGGGTTCAGTGCTTTCACCACCTCGTAGCCCATGCCGATGTTGGCCATCTTGCCCGGCCTCAGGTTGGCCATGACCACATCGGCCTCTTGGACCAAGGGTTTCAGGGCGGCCCTTCCCGACGGGACCTTCAGGTCCAGGACGATGGACCGCTTGCTCATGTTCCAGCAGGTATAGCCGATGGGGAAGCCGTTTTGAAAGGGCTGCTGGCCCCACTGGGTATCGCCCTGGGGCCGCTCTACCTTAACGACATTGGCCCCCAGGAAGCCCAGGAGAGAGGCGGCCCAGGGTCCAACACCCTCCATGCCGAAATCCAGGACCTTGATGCCCTCAAGGGGTCCTACCATAGCTTCTCCCTTCACGCGCTTTTTTGCCTTTGGAGCCGATGTCATGTTAACTCCCCACCGCGCGGAGGACAAGGCTATCTCTTCTCTGGTATCGTTCTCTCATGGTTGAGATTGGTTTGGGGTGATTGAAGGGCTACACTATGAATATGACCGTAGAGCAAACGCTGAAGGTCATTCGCTGTAAGTTCTGCCAGGGCGAGGCTGTAGTCCGCTTCGGCTCTTACAAGGGCATACCCCGTTACTGGTGCAAATCCTGCAGGCGCAAGTTTGCGGGAAACGATGCTTTACCAGGCCGCAAGATTCCCCCCGAACGGGTAGGCGCTGCCGTCGCAATGTATTATAAGGGCCTCTCCTATAAGGACATCCAAGAGCAGATGGGGCAGATGTACGGGAGAGCGCCTTCCAAGTCCACGCTCTACGCATGGGTCACTCAATACTCCAAACTAGCAGGGGAACAGCTAGACCGACAAAGGATTCCCACGGGGACTACATGGGTAGCCGACGAGATGGTCTTACGCATAGATGGTAAGAACGTTTGGCTATTCGACATCATGGACGCCAAGTCCCGTTACTTCCTTGCATCCTATGTAACACCCAACAGGACCATCGGAGATGTTCAGGTGGTGTTCCGCCAGGCGTTAGAAAGGGCGGAGAAGCCTCCACGCTTCATAGTGACGGACAGGCTGAAGGCTTACCCAGAAGGCATTGAGTCTATCTTCGGCGCAGAGGCCCGCCACGTCCAATCAGGGGGTATCAGAGCCAAGATAAACAATAATCTAGTAGAGCGCCTTCAAGGGACAGTCCGAGAGCGTACTAAGGTCATGCGGGGCCTACAGAACCGAGAGACCGCTCAGGCGTTCCTAGATGGCTGGCGAGTGGACTACAACTACTTCAGGCCCCACGAATCGCTGGGGAATCGGACGCCAGCTAGCGTGTTGGGTATTGAATCGCCGCTCAAAGACTGGGGCCAGGTAGCACGGTTGGAAGATAAGACGCTTCGCACGGACACCGCGCTAAAAGCGGAGCCTTCATATCTGAGAGACAGAACGTTCAGAGTAAGGAGAGGTGGAATATGAACGCAATGGCTTGGTGGTTTGCGGTAATTGCTCTAGGCCTATGGGTAGCTTTGATGCTCAGTCTTTTCGTAATCCATAGATTACAAAGACGATGCAAACAACTATGACAAGGAAAACCACAAGACCTGCGAATAGTTGAGCATAACCAGGAAGGTTTAGCTTTGCAGCTCCTATTGAGGAGATTCCAAGTGCTAGAACAATACCTCCAAGGATGCCAAGAACGATAACTATGTTCTTCATAGGGACATCTTATCACGGAGGGAGTGCATCGTCAACCACCACAGAACGGAACCTCTTCTCTTCATCTCTTCTATAGTATAGATAGACTTGCCGCAACGGCTCTTGCGGATGTACGCTCTAGTCTCTAGCCTGATTCACACCTAACATGGTGCTGAAAAAGGGAAGTCCAGATCCCGACAAGTCTGGATTGGCGGGGGTCTGGGGGTGCCCCCCAAATACAATTTCTACCCCTTCCTGGCCAGGAAGGGGTATAGGGGGATGGTCGAAAGGGGTTTTTCATCAGCCTGCTAAGGGAGGGTATATGAAAGCGGTACGTTACCACAGGCACGGCGGGCCAGAGGTGCTGGTCTTCGAGGACGTGAGAGACCCTGAGCCCGGCCCGCAGGAGATACTGGTCAGGGTCAGGGCTGCTGCCTTGAACCGGATGGACACGCGGATGCGCTCCGGAGGATGGCCACCCCCGCGGATATTGGGAGCAGACGCGGCCGGAGATGTGGCTGCCCTGGGCCCCAACGTTGCCGGACCAAAGGTAGGGGACAGGGTGATAATTTACCCTGGGATCAGTTGCGGGAACTGCGAGTTCTGTGACGCCGGCCAGCACAACTGGTGCTCCAGCTACAAGCTCCTGGGGACCCAGCTTGACGGCGGCTATGCCCAGTACGTGATAGCACCGGCTATAAATGCCAGGCCCATCCCCAAGGGAATGGGCTATATTGAGGCGGCGACGCTGCCCATCTGCATCACCACCTCCTGGCGGGTCCTTTTTACCAAGGGGCAGCTTCGGGCTGGCGAGTGGGTCATGATCCACAGCGCCGGCAGCGGCGTCAGCGTTTTTGCCAGCCAGATGGCAAAGCTGGCGGGCGCCGTGGTCGTCACCACCACAAGCACGGCGGAGAAAGAGGCCAAGGCTAAGGAGCTTGGAGCGGACCACGTCATCAACTACAGGCGCGAAGACGTGGCCACGCGGGTACAGGAGCTAACGGAGGGGCGAGGGGTAGACCTGGTAATCGACCACGTGGGCCAGGCGACCTGGGCCTTCAGCATCGGCTCCCTGAGGAAAGGGGGCCGCATGGTCACGCTGGGAGCCACCAGCGGAGCCCTCCATCCCCTGAACATCTTTGACCTGTACAGGAGCGAGATATCTATTCTGGCTTCGGGCTCCCACACCCGCAGTGACTTCGACAACGGGATGAGGCTGGTGCACCAGGGCCGCATCAGGCCTGTGATAGACAGCGTCTTCGCTCTAAAAGAGGCCGCAGCGGCCCATCAGCGGCTGGAGGCGGGCCTGCACTTCGGCAAGATAGCGCTGGAGGTTCCCTAGCAGGGTGATGACCCCCTCTTTTCGACCATCCCCCTAGCCCCCTTCCTGGACAGGAAGGGGGCGGAACTCGTATCTGGGGGATACCCCCAGTCCCGAGGCCTCGGGACTCTGGACTCCCCCTTTTCCGCAGCTTTCTCGAGGATGAGACACACCGTTGAAGCACAGCCATGTGGCGAGGCCAGGGAGGGGGACAGCGGGATGCCTTTACTCAGACATCTCAAAAGGACGGTCAAGTCGGCCTAGAGCAGCTCCACCATCATAGCGACGCTGCCGCCACCGCCGTGGCAGACGGCGGCCAAACCGTGCTGTAGGCCGCGCTCTTTGAGGGCAGAAAGCAGGGTGACCAGGATGCGGGCGCCGCTGGCCCCTATGGGATGGCCCAGGGCGATGGCGCCGCCCTTCACGTTCACTCTGTCCCAGTCCCAGTTAAGGGCCCTTCCATTGGCCACGACCTGGGCGGCGAAGGCCTCGTTTACCTCCAGGAGGTCGATTTCTGAGAGGGAGCGCTTCGTGCGCTCGAGCAGGCTTCCGATGGCCAGGGCAGGGGCCTCAAAAAGGCGCGCCGGGCTGTTTGCCACGAACACGTAGTCCACAATGCGGGCCAGGGGTCTCAGACCCGTGGTCCGGCAGTATCCCTCACTGGCCACGAGCAGAGCGGCGGCACCGTCGGAAATCTGGGAAGAGTTGCCCGCAGTGACGGCCGTCCCCGGGAAGGCGGGGGGGAGCTTGCCGAGGGCTTCCAGAGACGTGTCGGGCCGGGGGCCCTCGTCGGAATTGACGAGGGAGCTTTCGCCTCTCTTGCTCACATGTACGGGGGCTATCTCGGCGCGGAAGCCCCCGTCACGGGCCGCCTGCACTGCCCGCTGGTGACTGGCCAGGGCAAGGCGGTCCTGCTCCTCGCGGCCTGTCTCGAAGGCTGAGCCGGTGGCCCCGGCCAGGGTGCCCATGTGACAGTCGTTGAAGGGACACCACAGCCCGTCATGGACCATGGCATCAGTCAGCTCCCAGTCCCCCAGGCGTTTTCCGGTGCGGCTGCCCATAAGGAGATGGGGTGCGCGGCTCATGCTCTCCATGCCGCCTGCTACGGCTACTCTTACGTCCTCCGCCTTGATCATCTGGGCCGCCAGCACGACGGCCATCATTCCCGAGGCGCAGACCTTGTTAACGGTGAGGGCGGGGCAGGTGTCAGGGAGCCCGGCGCCGATGGCTGCCTGCCTGGCAGGAGCCATTCCCACCCCAGCCGAAAGGACGTTGCCCATGATGGCGTAGTCCACCTGCTGCGGCAGTACGCCCGACCTCTCCAGGGCGCCGCGGATAGCTGTTGCTCCCAGCGCGGGGGCTGGCACCTCCGAGAGGACCCCTCCCAGCCTGCCGATGGGCGTGCGGGCCGCTCCCAGAATCACCGCCGTCGCTGATGACACGATCCCTTCCTCCGCTGCTATTGTACTCCTGTGGAGGCTGCTCGGAAGACACTCGCCCAGAATGAATGTCGAGCAGCCTCTCGCCAATGGCCAACGAAAACCCTGGCAGGGGGCATAGCCCTGGTGAAGCCCCGATGGCAAGGCCCGTTTCTATTCGAGTGAATTGACAGGGAGGAGTAGGGTCATTTACTATGGGCCTCAATGTGAGAGGCGGGGTTCTGAAGGGGCCGTAAATATCAAGAGCGCAGGAGTAGGTGAGTTCCGATGGAGGATCTGAAGGTCAAGAACGGGAAGCTGGTCACGCCCGACGGCATAGTTGCTGGGGGCTTCACTGTCAAAAACGGGGTTATATCTGCGCTAGGTGGCGAGAGGGAGCTGCCGGCCGCTGCTCGGGAGGTCGATGCTGGGGGCCTGGTGGTGCTGCCGGGCCTCGTCGATCCGCACCTGCATCTGGGCCTGGGAGCGGAGCGGGGCAAGTCCGAGGAGAAGTTTGCTTCCGACCTGAGCACGGAGTCCATCGCCGCCGCCACCGGCGGGGTCACCACTATTATCTCCACTGCCTTGTTTGCTGGGGCCGGAAGAGGGTCCATCCTCCCGTGCATCACAAGAGCCAAGGAACTGGGCAGCCAGAACAGCCTGGTGGACTTCAAGCTCACCGCCTTCGTCATGAACGAGACCCACGTCGGAGAGATCCCTGCCCTGATGGAGGCGGGGGTCACATCCTTCAAGTTCCTCATGGCCTACAGGGGCCAGGAAGGGCGACAGGTGGGTGCCCAGGACATAAACTGGGAGTTTGCCTTCCGGGGGTTTGAAGCTATCGCCAGGGTGTCGCCCCCGGGTATTGCCATGGTCCACGCGGAGGCGGCAGAGGTCATTGACCTCTTCAAAGTGCGGATATCCGCCACGGGGCGGGGGGACCTGGGGGCCTGGACGGAATCACGGCCGGTGGTGGCGGAGGCCATAGACGTGACCACGGCAGGACTCCTGGCCCTCCAGGCGCGGGTGCCCCTGTACTTCCCGCACATCAGCTCCGGGATGGGCCTCAAGGCCGTCCAGTTCCTCAGAGGGCTCGGCGTATCGGTGTATGCGGAGACGTGCCCTCATTACCTGACTCTGACTAGGAACTCCCCCATAGGCAACTATGGCAAGGTCAATCCTCCCCTCAGGGACAGGGACGACGTCGATGCCTTGTGGAAGGGCATCCAGAACGGGGTAGTTGACACTATCGGCACCGACCATGCGACCTACCAGCGGCACCACAAGGCGGGTAGCCTCTGGGAGTGCATGCCTGGCTTCCCCGGCGTCAGTGCCACCCTGCCCCTCCTGGTGACCCACGGTGTCAGGAAGGGACGGCTCTCCTGGGAGAGGCTGGCCCAGATAACATCGGAGAACCCGGCCCGAATATTCGGCGTCTATCCCAGGAAGGGGCTCCTGGCGGTTGGCTCTGACGCCGATTTTGTGATAGTAGACCCGGACCAGGAGTGGGTGCTAACCCCGGCAACCCTGCACTCGGCCTCCGATTTCTCTGTCTACGATGGTGAGAGGGTTTCAGGGCAGGCGGTGAAGACCTTTGTTCGGGGCGTGCAGGTGACAGATAAGGGTAATCCCGTGCGCCAGGCGCCCTACGGCCGTTACGTCAGTCCGGTTGTAGGCCGCTGACCTGTTTTCATGGTATGAGATCGGGGAATCCTTGTTTGTTCGGTGCGCCTGTCCGGTAGGGCTACTCTGCTAGCTTGAGGAGGGGGCTATGGCCTACAGCGACATCAAGCTTGAACAAGGCGATGGCCTGGCTATCATTACCCTTAACCGGCCCGAGAGGCTCAACTCTCTCTCTCGACACGGGCTGGAGGAGATACGCCAAGCGCTGGACACGGTAGAGGCTGATGGGACGTTGAAGGTCCTGATCCTCACGGGCGCTCCGCGACCCGATGGGCGGCCCTGCTTTAGCGCTGGCCTGGACGTACGAGAGATTGCCGAGAAGGGGCTGCCTCCCCTGGCAAGATCGGGCAGTCTGGGTGAGGCGGCTCTGGAGGGAATGGCCGTGGTGGGCCCGGTGGAGAATGCCTTTATGGCCCTGTGCGACAGGCTGGAGAGCTTCCCCCGCCCGACCATAGCCGCCGTCGATGGTATTTGCACCGGAGGCGGCCTTGAGTTGGCAATGTGCTGTGACTTCCGCATCGCGGCGGAGACGGCGTTGATAAGCGACCTGCATTTGAAGAACCTGGGCGTGGTGGGCGGCGGCGGCAATACGGTACGCCTCACCCACCTTGTGGGGCCGGCCAAGGCCAAGGAGATCATCTTCATGGGTGAGCCCATAGATGGGAGGGAGGCCCACCGCATTGGCCTGGCCAACGTGGTGGCGCCGCCCGCGGAGCTGATGGCGAAGGCCAGGGAATGGGGTGGCAAGATGGTCTCCCTGAGCGCCTCTGGGCTGAGGCTGGCCAAGGCCTCTATTGCCGCTGCTCTGGATATGGACCGGCGAGACGCCTTGCGCTACTCCTACGCCTGCTGGGCCGCTACTGCCGGCAACATTCAGGAGCAGGCGCAGGCCTTTACCTCGAGGCGGCCTGAGAGGCAGTGAAGAGCCTCCTATAGAAAAGCATACCAGCATGTGAGGAGGTCCCCTTTGAGCAAGATAACTCACGTGGGCATAGTCGGCACCGGTATCATGGGCTCGGGCATTGCCCTCCTCTGCGCCCAGGCGGGCTACGGCGTGGCCCTGGTGGGGAGGCGGCCAGAGTCTGTCGCCAGGGGGATGGACTCCGTCAAGGCCTGGCTGGGCCGCCTGGTGGAGCGAAAGCAGATGACGGCGCAGGCGATGGAGGAGGTGCTGGGAAGGGTCCAGGGCACCACGGACCTCAACGCAGTGAAACGGAGCGGCATGGTTATCGAGGCCATTGCAGAGAACCTGGAGGTGAAGAAGGAGCTTTTTCAGCGCCTGGACAAGCTATGCCCGCCGGAGACTATCCTGGCCTCGGACACCGCGACGTTGCCCATACGGGAGATGGCCCAGGCCACGGGCCGCCCGGACAAGGTGATAGGCATGCACCTCCTGAGCCCGGCCCCTCTGAGCAAGATCGTAGAGGTGGTACGGAGCGAGTTGACCAGCGAGGACACTGTCCAGAGGTCCAGGGCCTTCTGCGAGTCCCTGGGTCTCTCCGTGGTGGTGGTGAAGGACTCGCCGGGGTTCATCATCAACCGCTTACTGGCGCCCTACCTTCTGGACGCCGTGCGCCTTGTAGAGCAAGGGGTGGCCTCAAAGGAGGACATAGACACCTGCATGCGGCTGGGCTGCGGGTACCCTGCGGGTCCGCTACGACTGCTGGACCTGGTCGGGCTCGACCAGTTCCATGACCTGGCCAGCTCCCTCTATCAGCTTCTAGGCGACCCCAAGTACAAGCCCCCGCAGCTACTTACCGACATGGTGGCCCAGGGAAAGCTGGGCCGCAAGAGCCGTGAGGGCTTTTACAAGTGGGACTAGTGTGGTGAATCAGAAAACCGCTACAAATGTCATTCCGAGCGGCAGCGAGGAATCTGGTGGTGAGGCTGCCTCCCCGCCAGATGCTTCACTTCGTCAGCGAATCTCTGACTCAGGACACTAAAAGCAGTTCGGGAAACCTTTACCCAGCCGACGTTTGCCGCAGAACTCTAATCACGACCTCAGTGCGGGACCCCGCCTTCAACTTGCTCACTATGTGAGCTACATGCATCTCAACTGTCCGCAGCCTTATCCCCAGGCGCTCTGCTATAGCCTTGTTCGTGGCCCCTTCAACCATGATGCGCAGCACCTCTAGCTCCCGCAGCGTCAGGCCACTATCGGCCAGGGAGTCCCAATCAGTATTGGTCGAGGCGGTAAGGCCTCGCATCACCATGTTCTTTGCGTCCGGAGCCAGGACTGTGAGTCCCGCGCGCGCCACTTCAATGATATGTATCAGGGTATCGAGGTTGATATTCGCGTGCACATAGCCAGCCACAGGAGATCGGAGAACCTCCGCAATGAACCCTGGATCGCGATAGTTGGTAATCACTACTACAGGGATGGTGGCCTGGAGCTCCTCGGCCATTCGGCGGGCTAGGACGCACGGGTCCACGTCTGGCGGCACGGCACCGCATAGCACCACGTCAGGGCGCAGCTTAGATACAAGAACAAGGGCCTCCTCCGTGTTGTCTGATTCACCCACTACAGTAATTCCCGATGCCTGCTCAAGCAACACACGCATGGCTTGGCGAAAAATTAGCCCCCGCCCAATTAGCAGCAATCGCATACGATTCGCTTTCACTTCGGCGTTTTCCTTCATCTCTAACCCAGTCTATCTTTCCTTCACGATGCCATCAGAACAGGTTGCACCACTATATGCGACATGCGGAGTATACACTTCGCTATGCGAAGTTGCAACTGCTCATCTGCGATACACACTACCTGCGGGCTGCGCACCGTGTAATTACGACTATGCCCCCAAACACAATGGGCCTATTATGGGGGCAATGCCAGAAATGGAGGCGGGAGGATGCTGAGACAAGCGATGCTCGCAATCGGCGTGTTGCCTATTATGTTACTCTTGCTGCTGAGTTGCGCCAGGGCCGCGCCAACAGCTACTCCAACAAAAGCCCCCACAGCCGCTCCCACTGCCACTCCTACCCAGGCCGCCGCCGTGGCTGCCACAGCCACTCCCATCCGAGTAATTGCGGCTCCGACGCCTACAGCAGCACCGACGACGGCACCACCCACCGCAACTGCGGTGGCAAAGCGCAAGCCCTCAGGCACGCTAGTCGTCCTCGTTACGGCCTTCACCTCCGAAAGATGGGTGCCACGAGATCAAGGCATCCCTCCTTCTACAACCGAGGGGTTGCTCGACCAGGACCCTGTCACCAAGACCTCCATCCCGAGCCTGGCCACCGAATGGAAGACCACCTTGAAGCCGGACGGCACGGTGGACTGGGCCTTCAAGCTGCGCAAGGGCGTCCAGTTCCACAAGGGCTGGGGCGAGATGACCGCTGAGGACATTAAGTTCAGCCTCACCGAGTTCCAAAAGCCCGGCTCCCTTGCCGTCAATGCCAGTGTGCTTGTTGACTGGTATGGGAAAGACCCTAAGAACATTGAGATCGTGAACGACTACGAGTTCGTTGTGCACAGCCCCAAGGTGATGGTGCAGGTTGAGGACCTCTTGCTCAACCGTGGCTTTCCCCCTATCTATCCCAAAAAGTACATGGATAAGGTGGGTGAGGAGCGCTTTGCCGAGAACCCCTCCTTCACCGGCCCCTACGAGTTCGCCGAGCACAAGAGGGCCCAGTTCCTCAAGCTCCGCGCCCTGGAGGAGCACTGGCGGATAGTCCCTGAGTTTGCCGAGGTCAACATCCTTGTCGTCCCCGAGGTGGCCAGTGAGGTAGCCGTGATGAGGACGGGGAAGGCTGACATGATGGAGCTTCCTCATAAGGCTTTGAAGGAGGCCCAGGCCGCCGGCATGCGGCTGACGAGGCTGAGCCTGGCCCTGAGCTCCGACGGCTGGTTTGGCGGCATGTGGCTCAAGAACCGCCCCACCTACGACCCCACCGTCCCCTGGGTGGGGCAGGACATACTCGATCCCAAGCCCACTGCCGTGCGGCAGGCAATGAACCTGGCTCTCGACCGCACGACCATCGTCGAGAAGCTCATGTTTGGGGAGGGCGAGGCCACCAACACCGCCGGATTCGCCTACACGCCCGGTGCCGCCTGGACTAACCCTAGCTCGAAGCCCTATCCCTATGATCCCAAGAAGGCCAAGGAGCTTCTGGCCCAAGCCGGATACCCCAATGGGTTCGAGCTCGGTATCTGGCTGGTTAACCCGGCAACCACCACCAACGGTCCCTACGATTTCGACGTGTCCGAGGCGATGGCTTCCTACTGGGAAGCCATTGGCCTCAAGCCCAACAGACTGCCAACCGACTACCGGCCCCAGGTTCGCCAGAAGCTTATTGACCGCAAGACCGGTGGCTGGACCTACATGGTAGGCAACTCCACAGACAACACGCCGTGGGGCCATGTATGTACCGTGCTCGGCGCCAGTACCACCACCATCCACCACACAGAACATCCCTTTATAGATGAGAGTTGCGCCAAGATGAACCTTGAGCTGGATTTCAAGAAGCGGGTGGCCACGGCCACGGAGCTAGGTGACTGGATCTTCCGTAACTACATCATGCTACCCGTAGCCTTTGGGACCCGTATCTACGCACTCAGTCCCAGGGTGGATTGGTTGCCTACCCAGCGTGGCCAAACAATCACCAGCAGGCTGGAATACGCCAGGCACACCAAGTAAAGATTGAGCGCGCTATCCCTCGACAAGGTCAGGACATAGCTTTTCATCATAGCTAAGGAGGGCTCTTAATGCTGGGCACAGACCACTATGTCTATAGGAAAGACGGAAGGGTCTATCTCTACAGGGTCGGTAGGGGTGAGCCCGTCATCTTCCTGCACAACTTTGAGCTGAGCGGGTATATCTGGGCCAAGGCGCTGGACAGGTTCGCTCAGCATTTCACCTGCTACAACATAGACCTCCCAGGCCACGACCGGTCGGACATACCACCCAGGACCTACTGGTTGGAGGACTATGCCAGGGCCATAGTGGATGTCCTGGACGCCTGCGGCATCGAGAGGGCCCACATCGTCGGAAGCCACGGCGGCTGTGTGGTAGGGATAGACATGGCTGTGGCGTATCCCAACCGGGTCAACAAGCTGGTCTTCGATGGCCTACCCTACTGGAACAAGGAGCGGGGACGCACCGTCTTCGAGAAGTGGTGGATGCCCATGTTCACGGACACCACCTCCTACGACGTCCCCGTGATCCCCCTGAAGACCTGGGAGGAGGTGTCCAGGCACAACCCCCACCTTGAGCGAGACCATTGGGAGCGGCAGGAGGAGATAGCCCGAAAGAGCCGCCGCTGGATCAGGGATAGCTTTCAGGCCATGACCACCTACGACGTTGAGGCGGCAGGCCCACGCGTCAAAGCACCCACCCTCCTCATCTATGGCGAACGCGACGCCCTCCGCAGGGGGGAGCAGCGGGCCAAGGAAGGGATCAAGAGCTCCACCCTGGTCGTAGTACCAGGGGTAGGGGCTCCCCATAACGATAGCCCGGACGAGTTCGTCCGGCTGGCCCACGACTTTCTACAAAAGGGCAGATAATCGGCCAGTGCCAGGGGCTGTTCCTCGATCCCCATAGCTGCAAGTCAGTAAGACCAGCTCTCTGGTCGAGTAACGGTCAATATGCGCCACCGATTCTGTGCCCCAGGTGTACAATACTAGCCGGAGCAGGAGCGTAAAATGCTGCACACTCGGGTGTGTGACATCCTGGGAATAGAATATCCGATCATTCAGTCGCCCATGAACTACATCACGACGCCGCAACTGGTGGCCGCGGTCTCCAACGCTGGAGGCCTTGGTATATGTGCCTATAATCCGGGTAAGCAGCTTGGCGTCAATGAGGCTCAGCCGGAGAAGTTAGCGGAGCAAGTGCTCCAAGAGGTCAGGGAGATCAAGAGGCTCACCAACAAGCCCTTCGGTGTCAACATAGTGACGGTCACGCGGCCCACAGGCGTTCCCCCCTACGAGGCCATCATGGAAATAGTTCTCTCGGAGGGGGTGCCCGTCGTCTACTCTTCCCTGGGTAGCCCAGAGCCAATTGTCAAACGGCTCCACGCGGCTGGAGTAAAGCTTATGCACATAGGCACGACGGTGCACCACGCCAAGAAGGCAGAAGAGGCTGGGGTAGATATCTTCGTATGTGCCGGGTACGAGGCGGGAGGGCACAGCCCGGGCAGGGGCGATACCACGCTCTTCACGCTGCTGCCTCAGGCTGTGGATGCGGTCAAGATACCCGTCGTCGCAGGCTGTGGCGTCGCTGATGCCCGTGGCTTCGTCGCCGCCTTGGCCCTCGGCGCCGAGGGCGTGTGCATGGGGACCCGATTCCTGGCTACCTACGAGAGCCGCCCTAGCCTCAAGGCCAAGCAGGCCGTTGTGGACGCCAATGACACTGCCACCGTCGCCTGGGGCACAAAGATAGGCAGGGGGCTGGGCCGGACCCTGAAGAACAGGTTCACCCAGAAGTACATCGAAATGGAGATGAGCGGCGCCAGCCCTCAGGAGCTACAGGCCTTCATAAGAAGCTACCAAGACCCATCGGGCAAGGTCTTCGAACGCCGCGAGGGGGCCTACTTTATGGCGGATATGGAGTGGGGAGAAATGTACATGGGCGCAGTTGCTGGCCTCGTGAGAGAGATCAAGCACGCCGAGGACGTGGTGAAGGAGATAGCGGCAGGCGCCGAGCAGGTGCTTGCCCGGCTCAACGCTGACCCGCTGCCCACCCGCCCATAAGAGTCTCTGGAGACCCTCGCCATGTAGCAAAAAGGGAGTTGCAGGCAAATTCACGAAGGAGGAAAACAATGTCAGTGGTTATCTACGAAAAGAAGGACGGGATCGCTTACATTACCCTCAACCGGCCGGAGGCAATGAACTCGTTCAACGATGAGATGAACGAAGCCCTCGAAAAGGTCTGGATCGACTACAAGAATGACAACTCTCTCCTTGTGGCCATCGTCACCGGGGCTGGCGGTCGCGCCTTCTCCACCGGCGCAGACCTCAAGGAGATGAGGGCCAAGGGTCAGGCCGCGGGCACCAGAGGCCTTAGCCAGCCCCTTCGCTTCGACGTGTATAAGCCCCTTATTGCTGCCATCGACGGCTACGTCGCCGGCGGCGGGTTCCTCCTCATGCTACAAAGCGACGTCCGTATCGCTACTGCCAGGTCCCGCATCGGTGATGGGGAGCCGCGAATAGGCTGGCCGGGCCACCTTAACCTCCCCAGGATCATACCCATGCCAGCCGCCCAATACCTCCTCGTGACCGGCGCCCTGGTCCCCGCGGAGGAGGCCCTCCGTATGGGCCTGCTCTACAAGGTCCTCCCTGATCGGGAGTCCCTTATGCAGGAGGCCCTGCGTATTGCTGAGGAGATAAAGCTGTGCTCACCCCTGGCTGTTCAGCTCGCAAAGCGCCTCATGTATAGGGGCATCAGCCAGCCATGGGCAGCGCTTGACGCCGAGGCTGCACCCCTCTTGAAACAGCTCCGCGAAACAGAGGACGCCAAAGAGGGGATCCGCGCATTCGCCGAGAAGAGAAAGCCCGTCTGGAAGATGCGATAGCCTCGCTCTGCGGAGGCCCCAATGGCAATGATTATCGATTCCCACATTCACATCTACGACCAGGGGTTCTGGGCACCAAGATGGTTTGACAACGTAGCATATCGGTGGGCTTACACGCCGCCCCAGCAGCGGGACCCGGCCATCATACGCCCCCGAATCGAAGCCGGGATGGTAGACCCCGATGGCTCTGCCATGGTGGCCAACATGGATGCAGCGGGTGTTGACCTGGGGGTGATCCTGACCATGGACTGGGAGCTGGGCTTTAAACAGAAACCGATGGTGTCCATTGAGCAGATCCATGAGCGGTACGCCCAGATGGCAGCGAAACATGAGGGGCGACTTATTGCCTTTGCCGGTGTTGACCCACAGCGTCCCAACGCCCTGGAGCTGCTCGAGTGGGCTGTGCAGCGACTGGGCATGCGTGGCCTGAAGCTCTACCCACCCACGGGCTTCTATCCCTACGAGGAGCGGGTCTACCCCCTCTACGAACGCTGCGAAGCCTGGGGTCTGCCAGTCCTCTGCCATACTGGGGGGACAATTCCGCTATTGCGGCCTCGCTTCGCCAACCCTGTGTTCCTACAGGACGTCCAGGCTGACTTCCCTCGCCTGGTGCTGTGGTTCGGCCACGCGGGCGGCAGATGGTGGTGGGATGAGGCCGTGTCCGTAGCTGCCAATGGAGCAAACTCCTACCTGGAGCTATCAAACTGGGAGGAGACGGCCTACGAGGAGGAAGAGGCTTTCATAAGGCAACTGGCTCGGGCACGAAATCGGTTGGGCGCTCACCGGATCCTTTGGGGCAGCGACCACTTCTCAGGCCCCCGGTTCCGCGGCCGCGAGCACCTGGTCAAGTGGGCCCAGTGGTTCCGGGACCTCCCCGCTCGCGCCAAGAAATACGGCGTGACTTTCACCCAGGAGGAGATGGACCTCATCATGGGTGGCAATGCCGCCAGGTGCCTGGGGCTCAAGGAGACCTCTTCGGGCACAAGAAAGTAGTAACCAGCCCCCCCTTGGGGAGGGATGATGGGTCGCTCCTCGGCGGGATTTTTCGAAAGCTCTAGCAAGCTGCTGAAAAAGGGGAGCACAGATCCCGACAAGTCGGGATTGCCGGGGGTCTGGTGGTGTCCCCCAGATGTGATTTCCACCCCCTTCCTGGCCAGGAATCGGAACGGCCTATGCCTCACCTAACAAGCAGCAGAAAGCCTTGACATGACCAGGGCAGTTACATTAGATTGATGCAGAAGCACCAGGGAAATGATGGGTTTGCTTCTTGGCGACACCGTCCATGTGGGGTATCAAATACTGCGGTGGTCTCTGGTGCGTCTGGAGAGGGTTCTTGCGGAAACAAGTGCCCGATCTTATCAAGCTGGCGCTCGGACGCCCGGAGTGTTACCATCCACTACGGCAGGCTCGTAGCAACCAGCTACAGGATACCTGATTAACAGCGGAGGGAGGTGTTTATGAGCTTGACCCTGGAAGAGGCGAAACGCATTGCCGATGGTGCTGTTGCGAAAGCCAAGGAGCTCAAGATCAGGATAAGCGTCTCAGTCTGCGACGACGGCGGGCAGACGGTGGTGCTCCACCGAATGGACGGCGCCAACTGGGCCGCCAACTACGGGTGCCAGGGAAAGGCAGCAGCGGCCTCTGCCTTTGGGGTGCCCGGCTCAACGCTAGCTGAGCGCGCTCAATCGCCTGAAGGCGACATTGAATTCGAGGGTGTCCGTGCGGCAGAGGGCAGACACCTTAATTTCGGCCCAGGCTCCGTCCCTGTCTATCACGGTGGTGTCCTCATAGGCGGGTGCGGAGTGGGAGGCGGGACCGGTACCCAGGACGAGGAGTGTGCCCGCGCCGGAGTAGCTAGGTTCAAGGGATAGTCCACCGGGGAATCCATCGTCCGTGACAACTTTAGTGATCCAATCTATTCTATGGAGGAGGTCGGTTATGCCATCTAGTGGACCGAGTATAATGACTGTGAGTTCGGCGGAGGCACAGCTCGTTGCAGACGGGGCTATTGAGGCAGCCAAGCAGATAGGCATCAAGGTATGTGTCACGGTCAGCGACGTT